>JACKHN010000059.1 GCA_020638975.1 Planctomycetaceae bacterium | reverse complement strand
TTCATCGACGGGCTCGGAGGCCCGTCGTACAAACCTCTCGGTTTGAAAAGCTGAAAGGCCCTGTTCGTACCCCACGCGGATGGTGAATCGAGCAGTCGTTTGCTACGATACGGAAGCACCATCTGGCAGGTTATGCCACGCGCCTGTAGCTCAGGGGATAGAGCAACGGTTTCCTAAACCGTAGGTCGGAGGTTCGAATCCTCTCAGGCGCACTCCGGTTGATCAATTTCAAAGCCTGCGCTCTTCCAGCCGGTAAACCCACCGTCCATCGATAAGACGTTGACGTATCCCATTTTTTGGAGGTTGTCAGCGGCGAGCGCTGAGCGGTATCCACCGCCACAATACAAGACTAACTTCCCGGACTTGTCGGGAAAACGTGCCTCGACGTCTCGCTCGATGATGCCCTTTCCGAGGTGCTCGGCGGAAGGCAGATGTCCCCGCTGCCATTCACTTTCTTCCCGGACGTCGATCAAGTGAAACGACTCACTAGCGTCGAGCCAGTTCTTTACGTCTGGGGGCTGACATTCTCGAACGCGTGACTTGGCGTCGTTCACGATTGCTAAGAAGCCGGGTGCGTGTTTGGCCATGGGTTTGTCACCTTGCGATGATAGTGTGACGAAGTAATCGAACATTGCGTGCAGCCGTTCGTTCGAATATGGCTCACGTGTCCGTGCAGAGAAAGCAAAGGCGAAGCAGGTCGATCGCCTCCTCAAATGTGTTGCCGCGCGGTCGCCAAAAGCCATTCATCGTTCTTTTGCTCCAACACGAGCGTACCAAGCGTCGAATCGGCTTACCATGTCTGCCAACCGTTTTGGTTCGCGGTGTGCCAAGTCAGTCGTCTCGGTGCCGTCCGATTCGAGATCGAACAGCTGCCACGCGCCACCGTTGCGTGGCCGCAATGCCTTCCATTGACCGACTCGAATTGCCTCATGCTGGGCAACACTCCAACACAGTTCATCGTGGGCTGCGCGTTCTTTTCCTTCGAAGATTGGTCGCAGGCTCTCGCCCTCCACGGGCAGCGGATGGCGGCCTTGGAACTCGTCGGGATATGTTGCACCGGCAATGTCAAGGCAAGTGGCCATGAAGTCGATCACGTGACCGGGCTGCGTGGTGATCGTGGCTCGCTCGCGAATGACTGCGGGCCACCGAGCGACCAAGGGCGTGCGGATGCCCCCTTCATAGGCTCCTAACTTTGTACCACGCAATGGCGTGTTGCTGGCATTCGCCCAGGCCAGCCCGTAGGCCGCAAAGGTATCATGAGGCCCAGGCATGTTGCCAGGACCGCTGCCCGGTCGCATGGCGATGCCATCGTTTCGCCACGACGCGTTCGCAGCCTTGGGACCGAAGCCGAAACCGCTCGCCGTTGGGCGTAGGCCCCCGTCAGGTGCGGCTCCATTGTCGGACAGGAACATCACCAACGTGTTCTCCGCCTTGTTAGCATCCTTCAATTGCTGAAGTAGTCGCCCGAGGCCGCGATCGATTGCAGCAACCTGCGCTGCGTAGACCGACATGCGTTCTGCCTGCCACTCTTTGAAGGCATCCGCATCCCAGTCGCCAACACTTGATGGTCGAGGCGACAGTCCCCACTCGGAAGGGACGAGCCCTGTTTGTTGCTGCGTTCTAAATCGCTTCGCACGAATCTGATCCCAACCACTCGCCATGTATCGGTCGCGATAGCGGGCGATGTCGGTTGCGCGTGCGTGCAACGGCCAATGTGGCGCGATGTGTGCAACGTACAGAAAGAATGGTTTCTCCTTCTCAATCGCTTCGTCGAGAAACGTTTCAGCATAGTCATTCAAAGACTCGGTCAAATAGAAGTCCTGCGGCAGGTCCACTCGTGTGCGGTCGAGATAGTATGGATTGCCTTGCACTTCGTGGAAGTAACTGATCTTTGCCTGACACATCGGGCCGTAGAACCGATCAAATCCACGATCCAGCGCCGAGTCTCTTCCCTGCCACTTACCGACCATAGCCGTATGATAGCCCGCCTGCTGAAGCACCTCGCCGACAGTCATACACTTGCTGAAGTCTTTCGGATCGTTCCAACGATCACCGCGATGACCAACCTGCTGGCAATACAAGCCGGTCAGCAAGGAGGCTCGAGTCGGTCCACAGATCGCGTTGTTGTAGAATTGCGTGAAACGCATGCCGTCGTGAGCCAACGAATCGATGTGTGGAGTCTCGATCTCGCCGCCATAGCAACCAAGGTCAGACCAACCCAGGTCGTCAGCCATGATAAGGACGATATTTGGTGGTTTCGCCTGTGCTAGTTCGGGCAGTAATAGCCTCGACGTAATGAACCCGAGTCCCAGGAGCATCAGGACGTACTTCAGAGCTACTGATGCCTCGCGATCCGCCAACGAAGCGATGACGGCACGTTTCGCGTGTGTTGCACAGAGCCGCCTCAGAGGGGAATTCATCTCGGTTCTGTCCTCGTAACTAGTTGGGCCGCGCCACTTTTGACATAAGTCATTGGGTATCATAACCCGAAGCGTAAGTTTGGAAGTTGCGTTTCTTGGTTTAGGGGCAAGGCCCCGTCCGATTACCTAGCCCAGCCTGAAGGGCTAGGTACGTCAATAACAATGAATCGTAGAGCCAACGATTTCGCCGAACACCCGGCCCTTCAGGCTGGGCTAGGTAAATGGCCGGACCTTTGGCCCTGAGCAACGCAAATAGCGCAACTTCAAAAAGCGTAAGCGAGGAGCTGCGGCAAACCATTTTCTCGCTTACGCTTCGGGTTGTGATGGTCGTGAAAGTGGCGCTGTCCAACTAGCATCGGTTAGTGACAGGATACCCCGACTTCGTTCTTGTCGCGAGTCGCTTGCACAGGATCGCAACGAAAACCGACCAGATCGCGATCGAGCGAGCGATGCGGCTAGTTGGCAAAGGCGCGCAAGACTGCCAGAATTGCAACCACTTTCTTAACAAGAGCTATTCACACCGGACCCAGAGGAACCCTAACGATGCGGCTTCGAGATACAAACATGCTGGCTTTATTAGGCGTTCTTCTGACTAGCACGATCGCTCATGGGGAGAAGGGAACAGAGCTTCAGCCTGTGTTGGCTCAACCTGGCAGTGTCGTTCTAGACGAAAGTTTTTCCGGCGGGGAACTTGGCGAGAACTGGGTCGCGAACAAAGGAGACTGGCCTGTCCAGGACGGTGTCGTTGTCGGTCGCGAAAAGAAGGAAGACATGCACGCGGCAGTCCTGACGCTGCAACATCCGCATCGGAATTCGATCATTCGCTTTTCGTTCCAACTCGATGGCGCAACGGGTTTCAACTTGAGCTTCAACCACGCAAAGGGACATCTATTTCGCATCGCCGTCAGTGAGACCGGTCTGACACTTACGAAAGATGCTGACAAGAAGGACCCAACTTCCAAGGCGAAGGCGCTCGCCAAAGCCTCTGGTGAGTTTGATTCTGCAGAGTGGCACACGCTGCTCGTCGAGATTCTAGGCGACAGGGTTTCGGTACAGTCGGACAACGGCTCAAAGCTGAGCATTCAAGAACCATCACTCGACGTCGATAAAACCGGCTATCGGTTTGTCACACGCGGCGAAGCGCTGCTGCTGGACGATGTCAAAATTTGGAACGTAAAGCCATAGCAGATTGCGTCCGAATCCATGTAGTTCTTGCGCGAAACTCGATTGAGTGCCGCGGTGATGGACAACGACGCACCGCCCAGTCATGGCGTGGACGCAATTGTCGTATGGAATGTCGCTGCAAAAGTGGAACTCGCTGCAGGTCGTATCGAACGTGGCGAATCCCATGAGTTCTGAAAACGGCGACTCGACAGCCAGAGATGCACAGGCGTAATGTTTGAAGTTGATCCCAGCACGGTCCTGACGAATCTCCAAGGCGGCGAATCGGTGGGACATTTGACGTCGGACTAGTCCTGCATCCATTCGACGTAGACCTGACGTACTTGCTTTGTCGCGGCGAATCGGGCTTCAACCCATTGCGCACTGCCTTCCTGCGGTCGACAGGTCCAGCGTGGCACGTTGTTGCCGATTGACCGGAGAAGCTTTTTGCTATCGTGGGTCGCGTTCACGGCCAATGTCGTGGCGCGATACTCCGCCACTCAACATCGCTATTAAGGCAAAGACGGCAGTGAGAGGGCAAAGCCGAGCTGATTGGAATCGTGGAATTCAGCGTCGATGATTCTGTTTTCTCCGAAGTCGACATCACCGACTTGCGTGGTTGCGCCTTCGACGGTGGGAGCGTTGCCATAACCGCCGATGAAGTGGGCGGTGTAAACCGTCTTGAGGGCGGCGCCCCAGTTGTGCGGAGACGCGCACGTGCCTTGCTAGGTGAGTCGCGGCATTTTCTCGCGCCACTTGGTAAGTCCGTGACCACAGATGTCTTCCAGGCGGACGTGGAGTGTGTGATCTTTCTGAAGTTCTTCGAGGATGGGAAAATCGGGTTGAGCCTCGCCGTCAGCGCGAACGATTTCTTCGCGACCGCTGGCGAAGAGGCAGCCCTTCAAGCGAGTCCAGTCGGCGACGGTTTCTTGAAAGAGTTCTTCGATCCAAAAGAGAGGGACGTCGGCGACGCCTTTGAGGAAGTCGATCAGCGTCCTGCGTTGGACGACTGGGAGAACAGTAATCAAAGCAAAGTCGTGCTTCTAAATAGCCTTCTTTCGTGAATGGCAACTACGGGAACTCCCAGCGTTTCACCGACTGCTTCGTTTTCGCATCAAGGTAGTCGATGGATTGGATCTCTATCGGTGCATTCTCGAGAGGAAGATACAGACGAACGATCTGCGTCGTTTTCTCGATCGGCAAATCAATCAGCAGTTCCTGCCATTCGGATCCAGCGGGAATCGCGAAATTCACGACCTGCCCTTGTGCGGGAAACTCCTCCTGAGCCGCCAGCTTCCACTGCACCTTCCCTGCACCACCAGTTTGACTTCGAGCCCGCAATTGCAGAGTCAACGGCATCCCCGTTTTGATCTGAGCCGTGCCGAGAAAGGGATTTCGCTTTCCCGGCTCCATCGTCACTACCAAGGCTCCGTTCTTCACTTCGACCGTACACATCTTCGGTACGAGGCCGGCATCAGGGGCCCGAGCCGCTCTGGCGACCTGCGGCGCGTAAGCTGGATTCGGCTTGGGCACCAGCGCTCCAGTGTCTGCGATGAAGCCGTCGATCAGTGCATCGAGTTCCTTTACCTTTTCTGGCATGACCGTGGCCAAGTTGTTCGCCTCGCCGATATCCTCCACCAGGTTGTAAAGCTCGCGCACCTCGGGGTAATCTCGATGCGGCTCGAAACGCCGGATCAGTTTCCACTCACCTTTCCGCACCGACACCGCTGGGATGATGTGAGGAAACCAGGTGAAGTAAGCCTCACGCTCGAGGCGACCGGTTTGCTTCAGCACCGGTAGAAACGAGAGTCCATCGACGATGTGATTGGCTGGCAACTCGACGTTCAGCGCATCGAGTACGGTGGGATAAAGATCAATGGCTCCGACAACGGTGTCATTGGTCGTGCCCGGTTTGATATTGCCCGGCCAACGCACCATCAACGGCACACGCTGACCTCCCTCGTAGATGCGTGCCTTGCCTTCGCGCAGTGGTGCATTATTTGTCGGACCTTCACCTCCCGCCCACTTCCGCCACTCCCGAATCGCGGCCATCTTCGGGTGATTCTCACTCAGATTGGCGATCTTGCGATCGTCCTCCCGATTGCTGTGCACGTTGCCGCCGTTGTCCGAATAAAAAATGAACAGCGTGTTCTCGGTCAGTCCCAGTTCGTCCAGCTTGGCCATCACGCGACCAAGGCTTTCGTCCACACTCTTGAGCATCGACGCCATGATCGGATTGCGTTGCTGACCTCGCGGATCAGACTTTTTCGCGAACTCGGTCGTGTATTCCTCCTTGTGCCCCCAGGGTCCATGCACGCCGTACTGCCAGAGGTTCAGGTAGAAGGGTTCGTCCCGATGCGCCTCGATGAACTTCAACGCCTCGTCGGTCAGGCGATCCGTGATGTATTCCCCGTCGGGTCCATCGGTGATGTTGCCCACGTGATGCTGCCCAGTCGGGCGGCCTTTGGTCGAGACGCCGTAGGGTGAGAAATAGCTTGGCGGCCCCGGATCAGGCGCGCATCCCCAAGTCGTTTCGAAACCGTTTTGATCGGGTCGATTCTCAGGCATCAGGCCGAGATGCCACTTACCAAAGTGCCCCGTCCGATAGCCCGCGTCCCGCAACACCTCGGCCAACGTCACGATCGCTGGATCAATGAAGTTCTTGCTGCTAGCGTAGAGAAACTGTGCGGCTGGTGAAGCCTTCTCGGGATAACGCGCAGCACCAGGTGCCGCTGGCGGTTGATGGCCGCTTGCCGAGGTGATGCCATGACGGGCCGAGTGTTGCCCCGAGAGAATTGAGCAACGCGTTGGCGAGCACAGCGGCACGGCATAGGCATCCGTGAATCGCATCGACTGATTGGCCAGTCGTTCCATGTTCGGCGTTTCGTAATATTCCGAACCATAAGCGGAGCTATCCATCCAGCCCATGTCATCAACGACGAAGAGAACGACGTTGGGCTGATCTTTGGCCGTAGCAGGAACACCCCCAAGCAACAGAAGAGTTACAGCGGTCCACACCGATCTCGTTCGAGCTCTCATCTTTCTCTCCATGACCTCAAGTTGATTTCATGACCCAGGCACTATCATTTTGTCTTAGGTGACTTGAGGGAGTCGATGTAGGCTTTGGAAGCGGCTTCGAGTTGTGCGAGGTTGGGAGCAACCTTATGCTCGTAGTCCTTGATGGCTTTGCCGGCGTCGACAACGGCTCTGTTGCGGGTCTGAAACTCGGAATCGTCATTGAGGGATTTGCGGATGGCGTTGCGTTTTTCCACGACCGTCTCAACGCTTTCGAAGGCTGCGGGGAAACGGGCTACGAGGGCGGCTTGACGACGGGCCGTTTCGGCGACGAGGGCGGCGAGTTGTTTGTCACCGGCGGCTTCGAGTTGGGCGCGGACCTGACCGAGTTCGGAAGTGTAGCGTTGCTTGGGGATTCCATCCTCTTTGAGCTTGGCGAGTTCTGGCTTCGTGGAGAGGACGTAATCGTCTTCGGCGCGACCCGCTTTGTGGACGGCGGTTTCCAATGCCTTGAAGTCCGGTTCGGTCTCCTTGATGTGCTGCTTCTGCTTCGCGATAAGTTTGCTGAGTTCCTTGTGGGTGGCGAAGGCCTCCGCGTAGTCCGCGTGCAGTGCAGCTTCAAGCTTGTCGTGGCGGGCCACGAGGTCGCGGTAGGTCTGGTCATTCAGAGTGAGGCGGGACTTGAGGTTCATGTACTCGAGTTTGTATCGGTCGGCCGGGTCGCGTCTGACGGGTTCGCGGTTGGCCTGGGCCATCGCGAGCTTCTCGCGTGTCTCGGTCCAATCCTCGCGCTGGCCGGTCGCCTTCCAGATGCGGACGTTGTCGATCGACGCGCCGGGTAAGTCGAACTGAAAAGCAAAGTACTCGCGAGTGCGGTCAATGATGGGGTGTTTGCCGAGGACAAATTCTTTGTCGCTCAGGTGCGCGACAATTTCGTCGTCCCAGTATTCGACCGTCATGGTCCGCCACTGGCCGGGTCGAGGCGTGCGGATGCATTCGTCAAGCTGGGCGGGGACGATGCCGGCATCGCGATCGACCGGCGTGTTGACCTCGAAGTGATCGGGGTGGATTTGAGTGACGCTGTTGTAGTGCCCGCCGCTGCCAGTCACGAGACGCAGGTCTGTCGTTTGGCCGGAGAGTTTAAAGTCGAACTGAATGATCGTGTTATGAAAGGACGGGTCTTTGAGGAAGACGCGTTTGGTTTCGTTCGGATCGACATTGGTGCGCAACAACGCGCCGTCACGTAGTGCAAAATCGGCCTTGAATCCCCAACGGTCGGAGACGGTCGTGGGGTCGAAGTCCTCTGAGAAGTTGAGTTCGCCCGGCACACACATCAAGGCGTCGGGCGGCGCGGGCGTCTCGGCAGTTGCTGTCGCGGAGATCGCAGAGACGCAAAGTAGTGAGAGGATGAGACGAGAGTTCATCGTGTTGGTTCGCATCTTGGGTTCAGCCGTTCGCGTTTTGAGTGATAGGGCCGGTTCCCACGAGCCAGGCATCGTTGTTTGAGGCCGTTAGGAACCGACCCTACCTTACCTTACTACGGACAAAGCGTGGCAACAACGCAGCCGCGCGTGCAGTTCATCGAACGCACGAGTTGGATTCAGGCTGAATCACCGGCCGCATATCAGGCGTGGCGACAATTGCTGGAGGATTACAACGTCGAAGGGGTCGCGGTCCATGACGCCCGACTGGTCGCGATGCTGCAAACGGCGGGCATCAACCACATCCTTTCGCTGAACCCCCGCGACTTTGCCCGCTATCCGTTTGTTACGGCCGTAACACCTCAAGACGTAGTTCGTGCAACGCCGCCAGCGTAACGTGTTGACGGAATACGGTTTCACGGTTTCCGCCGAAACAACGGTTTCT
>JACKHN010000058.1 GCA_020638975.1 Planctomycetaceae bacterium | reverse complement strand
AGGAATCCCGGAGGTCCGCACAGCGGACCCGACGCAAAAGAAGAAGTTATTGTTGAGCCGGTCCTAAAAGCGAAGCTGAAGTTGTGTCCGAAACAACCAGCCCGCATCGCCAGGAAGAATATTCAAGGCCAAGTCGCGGATCGGCGCTCCGTTGAGGTGCGTCGCGTCGAACGTTAGCTTTGCGTTTTGCCCACGGATGTACCAAATGATCGCTGCGGCGATTTCGTCAGCGCTCTGGTCGGTCGCACCCAGCGTGCCGGAGTCGCCGCTAATTCGCGACCAGCGAGCCGCCACCTCAAGAGTCTCTGGGACGAGAAAGTAGCCCGTTTGCAATAGTAGCCCATGGTCGAATAGATCGGAAACCGGCATGCCGGCGAAGTTGTTGATTGAACGAAAGTAATACTCGCTGTGGAAGCTGAGTCCTCGATACTTGAAGTTCATGTCTGCAGCATAGAAGAACACGTCATAGGCGGTAGTTCCGGCTGGTAGTATGCTGGCCAACGTGGCACCCGAATCAACCACTCGCTGACGAGCGAACTCTCGTAGCCCCTCAATGTCGACACGCGAGTAGGCAAAGCCGCTGCCGACACGCATCGCCAAGTGATCGTGACCGGCTAGATCTGGCTCGCCGTCTTTTCCCCAATCGCCGATCAGGTCAGTGTAAACCCTCGTCGAGCAGCCCAAGTTGCGGTCCAGTTCTCCGCTGCGCACCGGCCGAAACCCCTCGGTCTGAAAGCCGTTGAACACTGCAGCCTCGTAGTTGATCGTCTTTCCAAGCGAATCCAGGCTGCCGAAGATTCCTACCCCTTGGCTGCGGTTGATGTCGAAAAAGACACTTGCCATCGACCGATCGGTAAACTCAAGTTTCCAACCTGCCTCGGCCCGCGTCCTGTTAAAGGGCAGCTTCCATTTTCCCACTTGCATTCCCAATCGGCCATTCGTCCAGCCGAAAAGGTCATGGCCGAGGTCGTAGGTGAAGTAGTAGTCGAGCAAGTCGATGACTTCGTCTTGATCACCATCGCCATCGAGTTGAATATAGTACTGCAAGTCTGGCGTGTAAGCGTGTCCTCCGAACGTCAACCGAACACGTTCGAACTCGATGTCGTTTTGATCGGGATTCGGACCATCGGAGTCAAACAGTGTGTGGCGCAGCTGAAACCAACTGTTGATGCGCATCGCGAACGGCACATCTTTCGCGCCGATCTTGACGCCACTGGGGCTGGCCATCACGAAACCATCGTCGTAGCCGAACTGCGAATCATTCTGGCAGCTGTTCGGTCGCACCCCGTACGCGGTGAGCAAGCGTTCGATTTCTGCTAGTTGTTCAGAAGTGAACTCGCTAGGGGCAGGAGTCGCTTCGATGGCGTGCGAGACTTGCTGTATCGATCCCAACTCGACCGGCGGAGATGAGACCGGGGCCGGTTGGACTACGGGAGGCAATCGCAGCTGCGGTGCGACTGTTTGTAATGACCGGGACGGTGCCCCATCTGCTATCAAATCCTGCGCGGAAGCAGGCTGTGTCAACGCTAGCACGAGCAAGACCGAGGCAACGTTCGCCGATCTCAATCGAAAGTTGAGCAAATTGCCATCCATTCGCGATCTCTGCGGGCCGTGAGAGGTTGCAGATAGAACAATCGTCACTTTCCGTATGATCGCTCCAAATCGATCATGCAGGGCAGACAACCGGCATAATCGTCAATGTCGAATCGCCGTGTGGAAATGGCACGGGCAGGGGGTGGGCAGTGCCGCCTCGCACGAATTCATCGAGGTAGCGTTCTCCATCCGACCAGGACGTGCTGGCTTAGCTCACACGAACTCTTCCTATAAGATGCGCTGAATGCCGCGTCCACACAGCGATCAAACTCATCAATAGAACAAGGACTCAATTGGAGCGACGTGTCATCGTTGCATGCAACTACACGTTCAAGTGCGAAACGCCTTTCGGCAGGTCAATACATGCGACCATTTCGCGTTCCGTTGCATGAAACGTCCCCGGCGCTAGAGACCGCGGCGAGTCAACACGTTGCAACGTTGCCGTTATTCCGTTTGAGTCATGCTTCGGTGGGCTGTCCGAATGAATTGGGACTTGCAATGTAAACGCCGGGCACGCGAACGGGGCGGTCAACGTGACTTGGTTGCCAACGCGCTCGAGGCGAGTCAATTCCTTCGCCGCCCAGTAGCGAGCGATCTCGCTGTTCTTCATCCAAACCAAATTGTCGAAGCGCTCGTGCAGACGCTTGACCACTTCGCGAAAGATCTCGAAGCCAACTTCTTCGCCGTTAAAGTGGATTCCCGTCCAGTGGCAGACCATCACGGCGGGCTCACCACGCGTGATCACGTCGACCATTCTGCCGGATGACAAGTCGGCGGTGATGAAACGATCGAGATGGCCGCGGTCGGAGCAATCCCAACCGCCTGTCCAATCGCCCGTGCAACCGATGATCGAAACGACGCACTTGGGATCGTCTGTCTCGATATCGGACGCATACTCCACTCGCGGAGCGACGCTGCGCTCTCCCTCGCTGTACAAGTGACGGAAGTAGTGTGGAATTTCGGTATTGTAAATGTCGCGACACGCCATCAAAGTCGCCTGAGACAACTCGGGCAGTACGCGATTCCCGAAGCCGCCGGGTGTTGTCACTCCCTCGCAAGGCAAATCGATGTTCTTCAAGATCGTCAGTGCATACCGCATGTAGTCGGCGATCTCGTCGACCGATTTGCCGTCGGTCCATTGCCAGTTCTCGCAGTACTTGGGGCCGAACATTGGATAAGGGTGGCCAGTCTTGATGTCGATCACGCGCGTGTGCGTTACCATCTCGGGGTGAATGTCCCAGTTCGGCAACATCAACTCTTTCACCAAGTCGATGCTCGCGACGATCTCCTTGCGAGTCCAGCCAGGAACTTCCCGATCAAGTCGACCGACACAAGCGGGATAGGGCACGATGCTGTACTTCCCCTTTACGCCGGCTTCGGCGCACCACTCACCAAAACGACGAACGAAGCTGTCAGGAATTTCGAGCGGCATCTTCCGCCAGTCGTGGTCGTATCGCCCGTCGTTCCACGCGGCAGCAAACTGCGGGATTGCGAAACGGTTTAGATTCACGAGGCAAGTCGAATCGTCAATGATCAGCGAGACGGGGACGCGGTCGCGCGGATTGAGTATTTTTACCGACGCATCTTGCTGCGGACGCTCGCCTGGCATTTGAGCCAGGACTGAAGGCAAGACGGATCCCAAGCTGGCACCAAGGACCGCTGCGCCGGATGTCGCGAGAAAATCACGTCTTGTCTGTTGTCGCATAGAGCTTGACCTTTCGCGATCCGTTTCTAGTAGGATGGACGCCCTCGTCCGTCCAAAAGAGAACGACGGACAAGGGCGTCTATCCTACCGTGCCAAACATCAAGACTACAATGTTTCCATGAAGCCTTTCCTCCGCCCCATGATTGTCATGAGCTTGATCTTGCTCGTCCCCATCGTGCCGTTCGTATTGTTCGGGGCGAATTTTGAAGCGTGGGTCGAGCAGTGGTCGGAACAGCCTTACTCCAAACCGGCAACGGCACTAATCATTATTGGACTGTTGGCGACCGACATCCTGTTGCCGACTCCTTCCAGCATGATCAGCACGCTGGGTGGCTGGCAGCTGGGCATTGTTGGCGGGACGCTCGCCTCGTGGATGGGCATGACATTGGGTGCGGTGATTGGATTCATGCTGGCACGGCGCTGGGGTCGACCGTTGGCGTTGTGGTTGTCAAGCGAAGAAGATCTCGAACGGATGCTCGGATTGAGCCAGCGATTTGGCCCAGCGGTGTTGATCGTCGGACGCGGCGTTCCAGTTTTGGCGGAAGCGAGCGTCTTGCTGATGGGCATTCATCAATTGAGCTGGCGGCGGTTTCTGCCTGCGGTATTGCTCAGTAATCTCGGCATTGCCTTCGCCTACTCGGCGTTCGGCGACTACGCCGAGCAAAACCAATGGTTGCCGTTGGCGCTGGGTATATCCGTTGCACTTCCCGTCTTGTTGGCGACGCTGGCGTCCCGCTTTCTGCCGAGTTCGAATACGACGACCACCGCAAACGAAGAGTGCGACCATCCGACTGACACATCGCAAGTCGACGCGTGAGTTACAGGTTTGTCTTTTCGATGCTAAGCACCGCCCAAACAATAAGTGGGATAGGCTTCTAGCCTGTCATGACTGAATTGATAGGCTGGAAGCCAATCCCACAAGAGTTTTGCGACAGTAATTGTTTGGCCGATGCTAAGAACTGAAACACAGTAACTCGCGAGCTTCGTCTTTGATCAACGCGCCCGGCAGCAGCGGTGTCTGTAGCGCCAAATTGCCAAACATGCTGCCTTCGTAACTGGCATCGCGGGATAAGACGTTTCCGTCCTTACAGGTGTAGTCCAACGAGAAGAACTTTCCGTACGTCGGCTACCGGTTAAACGGCAAATGTGGGTTCTATTTCAGGAACCATCACTAACATGCATCCGCAAACGCTTGCACGTCTGCGGCGATCTTGTCCATTCGCTCTTCCATTTGCTGAGCGGTCGTTTCGAGATCAGCAAGTTGCTCGGCGGGCACGAACGTGAACATATAGAATTTCACTTTGGGCTCCGTTCCCGAAGGCCGCACCGCGATGTAGTTGCCGTCTTGAGCCAGATCGAGGATTACCATATTCGCCTTGTCGCTATCGAGCTTCTCTTGCGAGCCATCGGCCTTTGTAGTCATCAGACTCTGATAGTCGCGGACTTGCGCGATCTCGATGCCACCCAATTGCTTAGGCGGCGCAGCACGGAAGGCTGCCATCAAAGCGTTCATGCGGCTCATGCCTTCGGAGCCTTCCATAAAGACGTTGATCGTCCGCTCGGCGTGGTAACCGTGTTGCCACCACAGTGATTCGAGCTTCTCGTGCAACGATTTGCCTTCCGCCTTCACACACGCGGCCAATTCGGCCATCAACATACAAGCCACTCCACCGTCTTTGTCGCGGACGTAAGTGCCGGCCATATACCCGTGCGACTCTTCGGTCCCGAACACGAACTTCTCCGGTCCCACTTCATCGATCAATCCGGCGATCCATTTGAACCCGACGTGCAAGTTGCCATAGGTAGTCACGTTGTACGAATCCGCGATCCGGCGTCCCATCTCTGTGGTGACCAGCGTCTTGACGACATAATGCTCGGGCGTGAGTGTCCCCGCTCGACTGCGACGCTCTAAGACGTAGTCGATCAGCAAGGCACCAAGTTGATTCCCGGTGAACGTTCGCCAATCGCCTTTCGGGTTGGTCGTCACGGGCGCCGCGACTCCCATCCGATCGCAGTCAGGATCGCTTGCGAGAATCAAGTCTGCGCCGACTTCCTTCGCTCGCACGATGATCGAATCGAAGACGGCAGGGTTCTCGGGATTGGAAACGTGCCCAGGAACATTCGGGAAGTCGCCATCTGGTTTAGCGTGGTCGGCAAACACTTCAACATTGGTAAAGCCGTCCGCCTCCAACGACGGACACACGGCAGAACTGCCAACGCCATGTAAAGGCGAGAAGATAACCTTCAAGTCGCGTGGCCCTTCGAGACGTTGGCCCTTCACCTGCGCGATGTACGCGGCGTCGATCTCGTCGGTACAAATGATAACATTTCCGTCCGCAACGGCCTGGTCGAACGGAGCTTGTTTGATCTCCTGGACGTTCATCACGCGATCGATGATCGCTTTGTCGTGTGGAGGCAGGATCTGAGCGCCTGTGGACCAATAGACCTTTACCGCGTTGTCGCTGGGCGGATTATGGCTCGCCGTGACCATAATGCCGCACGAACATTTCTTGTGTCGGACGAGATACGATAGCTCGGGCGTACTGCGATAGTCGTCCAAGAAGTACACTTTAAAGCCCGCCGCGACCATGATCCCCGCACATAGTTCGGCAAAGTGTCGTGAGTTGTGCCGCGTGTCATAGGCGAGTGCACATGACAATTCGCCGCTGCCTTCATGATGCTCTTTGACGTACTCGGCCAAGCCCTGAGCGCTCTCGCCGATCGTGCGATCATTGATGGCGTTGCTTCCGATTGGATACATCCGCCCGCGTCGACCACCAGTTCCAAAGGGAATTACCGTCCAAAAGGCATCGTCCAACTCCTGCCACTTCCCCGCTTCGATGTGTTCGATTACTTGCGGTGCGTACGCACTGTAGCGAGGCTCGCTGAGCCATTTGCGGATATTATCGCGAGCGCCCTCGGTGAGCACTGCGGGGGCCGAGGTGAGTTTTTCGAGTGCCGAAGCGGTCATGATCGAAGTTCTCTCGTTTTACATGGATCGGAACGGGACCAGACCGGATTCTACGACTGATTGCCCCTGCTCGAAAGCCGGTGAATCGGTATATTGCCCTGCGCGAGCTTAACTACGGATCGACCGCACGAAGGAAAGGACACCTTGTGAAAGAACCGATTATCAGCGTCTCGGGTCTGCGTGGAATTATTGGCGAGAGTCTTTCGCCCGAGTTGGCGATGCGTTTCGCATGTGCGTTTGCGACCGATCTGGGTGAAGGACCGATCGTTGTGACGCGTGATGGCCGGCACACTGGCCGAATGTTGGCGGATGCGATCCGAGCGGGACTGTGCGCGGTGGGACGTGATGTGATCGATGCCGATGTCGCCGCAACACCAACGACCGGCATTCTCGTTCGAATGGCGAAGGCCGCAGGTGGTATTCAGATCTCCGCCAGCCACAATCCTCCTGCCTATAACGGTATCAAATTGTTCGGGTCGGAAGGACGAGTGTTAACGGCGGATCTGGGCGAACGCGTTGTGTCGCGTTATCGCAGCGGCGAGATCAGTTGGGTCGAGCATGATCGAATTGGATCAGTTTCAATGCACAGCGACACTACGTCAAAGCATCTTGAACTTGTCCTCGCCAACGTCGATGTCCAACGCATCCGCGACCAGCGGTTCAAAGTGTTGCTCGATTCGAATCACGGGGCGGGCAGTATCTTGGGCCGCAAGCTGCTGGATGCACTGGGCTGTCAGATCACGTTGCTCGGCGGCGAACCGGATGGGCAATTCGCGCACACACCCGAACCTACCGCCGAGAACTTGGCGGGTGTGCGAACGAGCATCGTCGAGGCGGGTGCGGCAGTCGGGTTCTGCCAGGACCCCGATGCCGACCGCCTGGCGGTGATTGATGAAACCGGGCGATACATCGGCGAGGAGTTTACGCTGGTGCTGTGCTTGGATCATGTGCTGAGTCGAACCGCCGGACCCGTCGTGACCAACTGTGCGACGAGTCGCATGTCTGAGGACATTGCCAACAAGCACGGTGTCGAGTTCTATCGCAGCGCGGTCGGCGAAGCGAATGTTTGCACCATGATGCAAGAGAAGCAGGCGGCGTTTGGCGGCGAAGGGAATGGCGGACCGATCGATCCGCGAGTGGGTTTCGTGCGCGACAGTTTTGTTGGCATGGCGCTAATCCTCGATGCGATGGCCGCGACCGGCAAGTCGGTGAGTGAACTCGCTGATGCCTTACCGCAATACGACATTCACAAAACGAAGATCACACTCGACCGCGAGCGAATTCCGGCCGCGTTGGATGCTATTGAACTACACTTCGATGACGCAACGGCCAGCCGACTCGATGGATTGCGACTCGACTGGCCCGATCGCTGGCTGCTGATTCGCGCCAGTAACACCGAGCCAATCGTTCGCATCATCGCCGAAGCGCCCGATGCCGCCGGATCGCGAAAGCTTTGTGACGATGCCGCAAAGGTGATCGGAGCAACGTAGTGGTGGCGAGGGTGGCCGGAGTCATTTTCGGCCAAGCGATTAGCCAGCGTTGCTGAAATGGAAGAGCTGAAAAAGCAACTGAATCTGGCATGTTGCATTCGTCCCGCGGAATCGGACAATAGGACAACTACTTCGAAATTAAAACTACCGATGGAGTACCACGATGAAACGTCGACTGATCTTGTTCGCCGCCCTCGCGTTCTTCTCTGGTGCCGTCCAGCTCACCGCCGCCGAGCCACAACTTGCTCACATGGTGTTCTTCACACTGGCAGAAGACAACGCAGCGACCCGCGATAGTCTGGTTGCAGCCTGCCAAAAGTATCTCAGCGATCACGACGACGTTGGCAACAGAGAGGGTGATAGCCTGGTCATCCTTGAGCTGAGCCAGGACCAACGAGATCAGGTCAGAGAGTAGGTGTGCACAAGTATTGTCCGATCACGCGACGGTTCTTGCGACTTTCAAGAGCTCATGGCGTCAAGCACAGCCGAGGGTTCGCTTCGGCAACGCGAGCACTATCTAAAGCTGTTGGGGCACGCGAAACGTCGCCACATGACCGCCGTCAGCCAGCTCTGCAAGGTGCGGAAGCTGCTGCCACACGAGAAGCAGGTGGTCAACGGCAGAGGCGGGGTTCGATTACTATCAACGCCCCACTTTTGGTGAAGAGTCACTACTTGGTAAGGTACAGCTTGCCACTGGCGGTCACTCGCAAGCGATACATCTTGTCTTCGTGCTCGATCCAGACTTCACGCTGACCTTGCAGAAGATCGGCTGATTGGAAGGTCAGCGGACGCGATTCGTCATCCGAGGGTGAGTCTGTGGAAGATCCTTCTTCGTTGGTCATATAGTCACCCGCTGATTTCGGAGTGGTCGGGATGCTACTTCGCTTGGACACCCGGACGACAGTAGCTGAGCGTTAACAACGCGTATCCTGTGACTAGATTTGCATCGCCCTCAAACCAGCGGTCGTTCTCGTTGATCCACGAACCGTCAGACTGCTGACGCGAGGCCAACTCGGCTACTAGTTCGGCTTGCCAGTCGTGCTTCTTACCATCCGCATCGGTCAAGGCATCGTCGCCGGTCGCGTCGAGAGCCTTGCCGAAGAGGTGGTAGTAGTAGTAGAGACCAGCGGTGCCAAGACCTGGATTCGATTTAAGATCGTAGTGGTCACTGGCCCATTTCACGGCAGCCTTCACACGCGGATCTTCCGGCCCCACTCCCGCATAGAGCATACTCTTGAGGCCCGCGTACGTCATCGAGCCGTAGCTACGTAGACCACCGTCAGCAGTTTCTCCGGCTTGGCTGCTCCCACCCGCAGCACAAGTATAGTAGAAGCCTCCGTCGGGATTCTTAACCGCGAACGCAGTCGTGTTGTGTTCAGTTTCGAGGTTCTGGCAGCGTGATACGAAAACCAACGCCCGTTGAATCGCCTCGCTGTCCGCACCAT
>JACKHN010000057.1 GCA_020638975.1 Planctomycetaceae bacterium | reverse complement strand
ACAGTACCCAGCCCTTCAGGCTGGGCTAGGTAATCGGACAGGGCCTTGCCCCTAAAGCAAAAATCGCAACTTCAAAACGCGTCAGCGAGGGAAAATCGATCTTTGACTCGTCCCTCGCTGACGCGTCGGGTTCCCATCAAAGTGCGTAGTTTCCCATTTTTTCGTTTTTCGCGGCATGCGGACCATCGAAGCGACATTTATCTGATACCAGACCGTCCCTTCGAAGGCATTCATCATGTCAAACGCTCGCACTTCCGTGAGTCAGTCCCTTCACGGCGTCCGAAACCCATCGCCAAGATCATCCCGACGACGAAACGCCCGCCGAAGGAATCGCCGCCTATTCTTTGAGTCGCTGGAAACTCGAAATCTGCTGGCTGCTGGCGACTTTGATCTGTCGTTCGACGGTGACGGCATTCGCACCGTCGATGTGAATCAGCTCGTGAATCCGGCGTTCATCGATCGGGCGGACGGCGTGAACGATATGGCAGTCCAGGCCGATGGAAAGATCGTGGCGGTGGGCTACGCCTTCACCGGAACCGACAACACCGACCCCGACGCCCCGATCGCTCGCAGCCAATTCGCCGTCACTCGGTTTTTGCCTAACGGGCAACTTGACCCCGACTTCGGCACAGGCGGCGTCGTGCATTTCGGGCGGTTCAGCACCGCGGAATACTCCGCCGAGGCGGTTGCCATTCAGGACGATGGCAAGATCGTGATCGTTGGCTCCAGCGGCGACCGCGGCGTGGAGTTCACGTCAATGCTGATCGCTCGACTGAACCCGGACGGTCAGTTGGACACGACCTTCGGCCAAGACTTCGATCGCAGCGGATCCCGCGATGGCTTCACAGTGTTCAACAACCTCAGCGACTATGCCGAAGACGTGGTCGTCCATGATAACAAGATCCTGGTCGCCGCGACTTCGCAGAATCCGGTGTCCGGCTTCTTTGACTTCATGGTCCTGCGGCTGACAACCGATGGCACCCCCGACCCGACGTTTAACGGTGGCGTCGGCTATGTGACAGTTCCCGGGCTCGACCCGCTGAACGGCTTCGACCTTGCGTTGCAGGCGAATATGCTGGCGGTGGGACCGTCCGGCGAAATCGTTGTCGGCGGTCAGGCCGGACTCGATTTTGGTTTGAACAACGGGGGCACCGCTCATGGGCTGGCCCGCATTCACGCTGATGGCACGCCCGACGCCGCGTTTGGCACGCTGGGGACCGGATTCGTGTATCTGTCGCGCGAATTCGGGCCGTTGTACCTAACCGGCGTCACGGGGATTTCCGTTCGGGCGGACGGCAGCATCATCGCGTCCGGCCAAGCGTTCGATTTGAATGACATTCAGTACCACTTCACCGCACTGCACGTCGATGCGACTGGAGTGCTGGATGCGAATTTTGGTACGGCGGGATTGTATTCGCTGTCGATTCCCGGCTTCACCGGCGCCAATTTCGTCACGGGCAGCTTTGCGACATCGCTCAGCGAACAGCCCGATGGAAAACTCTTGATTGGAGGTTACGCCCTCGGCTACGTCCCGAATTTCGTACAGACGGCCGCCGTGGCCAGAATTTCATCAACCGGTCAGCCAGACCCCGCCTTCGGCACCAACGGCTACGCAATCGCCGATATTGCCGCAGCACCCGCGTTTGAAACCATCAAAGTGGTGGCCATGCAGAATGACGGCCGCATCGTGCTGGGCGGCAGCGTCAGCACGCCTATCCACACCGGGCAACCCATTCCCGACTTCGCGCTGGTGCGACTGCTGGGAGATGCGAACGAAACGCCGTCGCCGGTTGTTTCCTTCAGTTCGGACTTGCAACAAGTCGCCGAAGACGTTGGTGAAGTGACGATCACAATCAACCTGTCGGCGCCCAGCGACTCGCCCGTGACCGTTCCGTTTACCATCGCAGGCACGGCGACCCAAGCGACATTGGAGGCACCGCACGACTTCACTGTCACCCCGAGCCCAATCACGATTCCTGCCGGAGCAACCTCGTCGACGGTTGTCGTGACCGTCAATGACGACCCGAATCTGGAGCCAACGGAAACGGTGATCCTCAGTTTGGGAAATCCCGTCGGTGCCACGCTCGGCGCGATCACCACGCACACGGTCCGCATCACCGACAACGATCGCGTCGCAGGACGCACGACCGCGGAAGACACGCCGCTCGTGATCGGCGAGCTTCCGCTGCCGTTGAACGTTTCCGACACGAGCACAAATGTCAAAGTGACTTTATCAGTCCAGCACGGCACGCTGAAAGACGGCGAGCGATCATTCACGAAGTCGCGGCCCTTCACCCTGATGGTCATCGATCTGCTCCATGGCATCGCCACGTACACTCCCGATGCGAACTTCCATGGCGACGACACGCTGACCGTCGAGTTAGAGAACTTGGACGACGTCAACGCCGATGTGATGAGCTATACGGTTCCAATCACGGTCACGCCGGTCAATGACGCACCCACCGCATTGCAGCTCGACAATTCGACAATTCTCGACAGAGTGCCGAGCGCTACGGTTGTCGGAAGGTTTTCTACAACCGATCCGGATCTCGGTGACACGCACACCTACGCGCTTGTGGCAGGAGGCGGCGACAGCGATAACTCGCGTTTCTTGATTGCGGGCGATCAACTGAAAATCAAACACAGCCCAGATTTTTATGCCCAACCCACGTACTCGATTCGTATTCGCACGACGGATGCCAGCGGAGAATGGTTGGAGTCTCCAATGACGATTGCCGTAGTGCGGCTGCCCAGGGTCGCGTTGACGACCTTCGATTTCGGTGGGACTCTTCCCTTTCAAGCGACTTTGCTCAAGGTTACCTTCAGCGAACCAGTTGTCGGCGCGAATTTAGCTGCAAACTACGTCCTCAAAGCTGCGGGGGCAGACGGTGTGACGGGCACAATCGACGACGTGGATGTGCCGATCAACGGCGTCAGCGTCGCTGGCAACGTCGTGACACTCACCTTCAGCGCGTTGCAATCAACTCTGCACAGCCTGACAGTGAAGGACACGATCGTGGATCTTGCGGGGCGTCGCTTGGATGGAGATGCCAACGAAACCGAAGGTGGAGACTGGCGCGGTGAGTTCCTGGTTCAGGATTCTTTGGGGGACGAACTTCCTGCGCCGTTCCTGGCGGATGGCGAGAACCTGCGTGTGGACACCGGAGTCGTCAATGGTCTGCTCGTGGATCGTTACACATGGCGAGATTCATCGTCCCGCCCGCGTAGCGTGTCGCTCGTCCGCTACGGCCAGACGCTGCATGGGGATCCGCGTGGCGGCTACGCCAATCAAATTACGTATGAGGTCTTGAATGCGGCTACTAGCCAGTGGGAGATCGTATACATCAATCCTCCTCCGAACCGTGATGACGCGGGCTTCGGGTACTTCGTCTCTCACGAGCGCCCTTACGGATTGGAAGACGGTTCTTTTACCACGATCGCGGCTCTGCATGGCGAGGATGATGCGCCACTCTCCTTGAGTCTGCCCGGCACGGGTGAGCAAGTCACCTTCGAGGACAACAAGGCAGTTCATCAATTCAGGTTCAATTATCCACATTGGGGATTATCGACGGCTCGACCGACACCGCCACCACCAAACCAGATTTTACCAGGTGGAAGCGGCTTGCCATTCAAGAAGTATGATCTTCCGGCGACTATCCGATGGGAGTTGCGAAGCGGCCTCGACTATCCGTTGTGGACCATCAATTACCATCTCAGCAGTGCCGTTCCCAACAATTTGTCCATTGATCTCCGCGGTCCGTACGGCTCCATGATTTTCGATCAGGCGGATGGCCCGTTGACTGGATTGGAATGGGGTGACGAATTAGTGTTTCAGACGCAGGGCAACACGGTTTCCAAAGCTTCCGACTGGACGTGGAATACTGCGAATAATGGAGCTCGATACAACCTGTTGGTGGCAGGGGATTATGAGTTTGGGCTGGTTGAAGACGTGCCTTTTTCACGGAGCACAACCGATTTGACCAATCCACGCCGTCTCCCATCGACCAGCGTGGACGGTCCCGGCTGCCCGAGCGCAGGCTGGAATATGCCATGTGCTGCGGATTGGCCTTATGAATCAGTCCAGTTCGAGAACTTTCACAGCTCGCAACCGACATCGGCAAAAAAACTTGCCTGGGGAACGTCGGACGAGTTTGGCAGAGACTTCTATATCTATGATGGCTCTCAACGCTTCGACGCCGCACCGGGGGGGATCGCCTCGTATTCCGTTTATATCACGTTCGACAAGACAGCTGGCGCAAAAACACGAGACCTCACGCTCAATCTTCCCAATCACAAACCGATTGCCCTCGATACGCCAATCACCGGACTTGAAAACAACCTGATCGGTGGCTCGCTCGCCGCTACGGATCGGGACGAAGATTTGTTGACCTTCATTCTCGTCACGCAGCCAGACGGCCGCACGCAGCATGGCAAGGTCACACTGAATTTTCCCGGCGGGCGGGACTTTACCTACACGCCTGATGTCGATTTCGTCGGTACCGACACGTTTCAGTTCCGAGTGAATGACGGTGAGGTGGACTCCGAGTTGGCAACCGCGACCATCGTCGTACATCCATTGATCGCACCGATTGCCGGCCGCGTCTTTTTCGACATCAACGGTAACGGCATCAGTGATCCGACGGAACCGGGGATTGCTAACGTCGCAGTCACGATCTCGTCTAATGGGGGGAGATTCGATAATGTCCGCCTGCTCTTGCGGACGAATGAATATGGCGAATACGACGTACGGAATCTGTATTCAGCCTTCTACGTTGTTGATGAAAGTCAGCCTGTATTCACGTCCAGTGTCGTCGGCTCCAACAATAGCTACCAAGTATCTATCGAAGCGCCGGACGCATTTGTTGCTCGCGACTTTGGGGAAGTGGGAATCGATGATGTGCCGTCATTCAATGCGGAACTCGCACGGTGGGCTTCCGATCCGTTTACAACAGGCCTGATCTTTGCGCGTGGCGAATCTGATTGGTGGGCTTTGGGTGATGGCTGGGCCGGATATCAGAACTTCAGACTAGAACTCGCAGCGGACGGTTCTAAGGTCACTCTCTATGCGGATCGCATTACCGCGAACGGGATTGTTCCGCTCAACCCACCGGCCGTCATCAATGTTCCCGGCAATGATTTTATCGCCGTGGAACGCCTCCCCGCCGGTGCTGTCCATCACCAATACATTGTCAACCTGCGTGGGTCGGCGGAGGACTTCGGGTTGCCGCCAGCACATTTGCCAGGTTGGGCCGTCTTGGGTTCGAAAGAGAAAGACACCTTGACGGTGGACTACGCGGCCGGCTTGTTCTGGCTCAATGACGGCGTTAAGAAAAGGTTGAAGGATATCGATCTGGTCTACTTTGATGGCGGTACCGGTACGGGTGAAAACGGTGTCACCATTTTCGGCACACCGACTACGAAGATCTATTACCAACCGGATGCGACCACCCGCATTGGCGAACCCCGGCCGTGTAACGCGGCCCTCACGCCGACGCTGCGGAGCCTGGACATGCTGGGCGGTGCTGAAGGTGAGGATTTCGGCGCTGGTGGGGGCTTCTTCGGTGGTCTCCTCGGTGGTGGTGGTGGCGGTGGCGGCATCGGTGGACCAGGAGGATTGGGAGCGTTGGTCGGTGCGGCTGGGCTCGCTGCAATGCTACGAGTTGAGGGGTTTGATGTCCCCAAGGCTTGCTTCGACGTTCGCAATCTGCATCCGGTCGATTTCAGCGAGATCGACACCATGACGATTCAGCCTGCCGGTGTGGGATCAAACATCCTGATCAGTGATGACTTCAATACCGCAGCCTCAAGGGGACTAGAGGCACCCGGAACTGTCCCTGCATGGAAAATATCCGGAACGAGTGGCGATGCGCCGTTTGAGCGGGCACACCTTTTCCGCGCCAACATGTTGGTCGTCGATACCAGCACCAACGACGGAGATGACGTCATTACTTTCGCTGGCAGTCACGGTGCTCTGAACAATGCCGTTGCGATTACAACGGGGGCTGGCGCAGATGCGGTGATCTTCGATCGGACCGTCGACCTCTCCGATCCGATGTTCGAACGAATCGATCTCGGTACCGGTTCCAACCGTCTGCGGTTTAATGCGGCGGGCAACGTGCTGGACATGACCAGCTTGCCGCTGGGCAAACTGCTCGGCATCCAGACGCTGGATTTCGGTAGCGGCGGCGGCAATTCCGTGAAGCTGAGTGCCGCGATCGTCCAGGAGATGGTCGGCAGCGGCGGCCTGTTGGAACTGCTGACCAGCGCCACCGACGCCGTCGACTTCGGTGCAGGCTGGAAGGTGATGGGGACCACCGTGCGCAACGACCAGTTTTACCGCATCCTGGAGCAAGCCGGTGTCCAAATCGAAGTCGCCGGCGGCCGCGCGTGGCAGAACCCGATCCTGGCATTGGATGTCAACCGCGATGGCATGATCAGCCCGCTCGATGCGCTGCTCGGCATCAACGAACTCGGCACGCCACGATACTCGGTGGCAGGAGGGCGACTACTAGACCCAAAGACGCTGACGATCACCCCCTTCTACTTTTTCGACGTCAATGGCGACAACATCATCGCACCGATCGACGTGCTCTTGATTATTAACTATTTGAACTCGACACCCGGCAGTGGTGAAGACGCGCCGCTGTCGCTGTTGCCTGCGATGGGTAAGTCAAGAACGTTCGCACCTTCGCCATCTTGGCTACCCTTCGCGTCGACATATGCTTCTTCGACCGTTCCCGATGCGCCCGCACAGACTTCTCGCAGCGAACTGCGACCGAGCGATGTCGAGCGTCCTCGGTACACCGAACAGGCGCCCGACCCAAACGCAGTGATCTTCGACAACCGGCACCGTCTGTTCGACGATATTTCGGTTCACGAGCTATGGGAGCCGATCCCACTGGAAGATGTGTTCGACAGCCTTCGTGAGGTGGACCTGTAGCGGTGTTCGGCGACTGTGAATGGTGCTTGTTAGACAGCGCCACTTTCGCGGAAATCCGCGAGAATAGTAGCACGACCGAACTAGGAATCGTTGGGGCCGCTTCGTTCCTGCTCCAACGCTCGCACCGACAATGCTCCGACCAACAACACCAAGTCCGTAATCAACAGGATCACGCAGCCGAACCCGATCCATTGAAGCGCCCGGGCGGCTGCCGTGTCGTGCAGCGAACTGAGCAGCACTTGAAAGCCCATCAAGACGGTGCAAACCACGGTCAAGATGGCCAAACCAGCCAGAAGTGTCGACACAACCTTGTTCGTGATCAACTAATCTCGTCCGTAAAAGTTTTCCGAAGTTGCCCAGCTTTAACTTCGCCAGTCTTTCGGATTGTAGCGAAACTGTCAATGGTCCGAGGCTCTGCGATTGCCCGTAACTTGTTCTGCGGTCGCTATTTCTGTTGACTCATGCGTCGACGATGTGACAATGAGGGTTGCCAGTTGTTCGACAGGCGGCTTGGCTTGCTGCAAGGCGGAGCAAGCCGGTGACCAATCAGGAGGGCGTCATGCTCGCGACTCCGCGTTCGTTCCATCTACGACAGTTCGTCGTTTCCATTGCGATTCTGGCGTTATGTGCCCACGACGTGACTGCAACCGTGATCACGATGAAGAGCGGTATGCAAGTCGAAGGGCGCATCGCCGAGATGGGTTCGTTGAACGAAAACCCCTTGAATCCGGGAACGGAAGGTTCGACGAAACCGATCATCATCGTCGACGACGGACTTCGCCGCACGTTCGTCCGCGACTTGGATGTTGCTGCCGTGGCGGAGAGTCCGGCGACTTCCGACGAGCGGATTCAAATTAAGCAGCCCGTCGCCGAAGCCGGACGGCGGATCGGCAACATCGGCCCGATTCTGGGAGTTACGGCCTTTGATCAGTGGGGACGTCGAACCTTCTCGATGCAAGGACCGCAAGGCCAACTCGACGTGATTCAAGGAATCACCGAAATCACGCCGACTTACACACGCGTTGAAGGTCTCCGAGGCACGGGGCTGATTTGGGACATGCGATTAGCAACCAGCTCGCTGCCGCGTGAAGTGATCAGTACGGTGATTCGCGAATCGTTGAAGGAAGATAACCCCGACGATCGCTTACGAATCGTCAGGCTTTATATTCAAGCAAATCGTTTTGGCGATGCACTGCTTGAACTGGACGAGCTCATTCGCGACTTCCCTGCCGTCGAAGAGTTGAAAGCGCAAGCCGATCGCTTGCGCCAGTCGTTGGCGCAACGCATGCTTCGCGAGATCGAACTCCGCCGCGACGCCGGGCAACACGAACGAGTTCACGCCCTACTGGGCGCATTTCCTGAAAAGGGAGTCGCCGGAGTCACGTTGCTGACCGTGCGTGACATGCTTGCAGTCTACGAAAAACGCCAACAGCAGCACGAGCAATCGCTCGAGTTGCTTGCAGACAACATCAACAAGATCGAAGACGCAACGGTCAAAGAGAAGCTAGCTCCCATCCAGCAGGAACTCAAGGACGAACTAAACATTCATGCCCTGGATCGCATGGCGGACTTCCTGCGATTGGCCGACGACCCTTCGCTCAAGCCCGATCAGAAGGTCGCCTTGGCGATCAGCGGCTGGTTGTTGGGCAGCGGCGAAGCCATCGACAATTTGGCGGTCGCCGTTTCGCTCTTTGAAGTTCGCAACGAAGCCACAAAGTATATGAACGCCAAAAGGCCTCATGAGCGTGACGACATCCTCGCACGTATTGCCGGCCTGGAGGGCGGTTCGCCATCGTATCTGGCACGGCTAATCGCGAACATGAAGCCTCCGATTGCGACCACGTCCACCGAGGTTGCCTCACCCGGACACCATGTCCTTACGGTGCCTGGCATCGAACAGCAACCTGAGTTTGCCTACGAGATCCAACTGCCGCCTGAGTACAACCCCTACCGACGATATCCGTGTGTGGTCACACTCAACGGCGCAGGCTCGACTCCCGAGCAACAGATTGATTGGTGGGCAGGGACTTACAGCGATCAAGCGTTGGCACGCCAAGGCCAAGCAACGCGGCGCGGCTACATTGTGATCGCTCCCCGGTGGCAAAAGGAGTTTCAACGCGAATACGAGTTTACGCTCCGCGAACACGCAAGCGTGCTGTTCGCGTTGCGAGATGCTTGTCAGCGCGTCTCGATCGACACGGATCGAGTCTTTCTCAGCGGTCATTCGATGGGAGGCGATGCCGCCTGGGACATTGGGCTGTCGCATCCCGACCTTTGGGCCGGAGTGATACCGATCGTCGCGAACGCCGACCGTTATGTTCACAAGTATTCCGACAACGGCCGCGGCTTGCCGATGTACTTCGTCGGCGGCGAGCGAGATGGGGGGTGGCTGAACGACAACGGGATGGAGTTGGATCGATACTTGAAAGGCTCGAAATACGACGTCACCGTCGTACAGTATCTCGGTCGAGGACACGAGCATTTTCAAGACGAAATTCAGCGTTTGTTCGACTGGATGGAGTTGTCATCGCATCGACGGCAGTTCTTTCCTCGCGAGATCGAAGCACTTTGCATGCGACCCTGGGATAATTACTTCTGGTGGCTAGAACTCGACCAGTTTCCCTCACGAACATTGGCTCTTCCCGCCGAAGGCAAGGAACGAACGGTTCGCCCCATCAAGACGGCGGCAAAGATTCTGGAGAACAACCGCATCACGGTTTCTGCGAAGTCGGGGAGTGTCGTCGTGTGGCTCTCGCCCGAGATGGTGGACTTTGATCAACCGATCACGGTCACCGTCAACGCCAGGAACATCCGCAAAGTTGCCGCCGCCGATGCGAAGACTTTGCTCGAAGACGTTCGCACACGCGGAGATCGACAGCATCCGTTCTGGGCCAAAGTTGAATGGCCAGAGCGGTAGCGGAGTTGACTTTCGTACGACGGGCCTCCGAGCCCGTCGACTAAATAGGGAGCGACGGGCTCGGAGGCCCGTCGTACGAGTTTAACCAAACGCTGTCCCTAGCGAACGCAAGTAATCAAGAGCTTCGTCCAACTCGGAAGCTTCAATACCTGCGAGACGCCCTCCCCGGTCGCAACGACTTAAGAGGAGTAGCTCGTCGTAGTTTTCGGATTGCTGCAGGCGGCGTTTCGCTCGGGCACCAATCGTTTGGTCGAGGATGCCGTGGGCTTCCATGTGATGTGCAATCAGCCAGCTTGTTCGCTCTGTAATAAAGCCCTCTAACGCTTCGAGTCCCGCCGCGACGTGGTCACGCGGATCGATTGCCTTGCCGACGTCGTGCAGCAACGCCGCGAGCAAGAACTCTTCGTCATAGGGAAGTTCATCGCAAGCCAAGTCAAACACTTGCAGGCTGTGATAAAGGGCGTCTCCCTCGGGATGATACTTCTTGCTTTGCTTGACGTTCTCGAGTGGGAGCAACAGCGACTCGTAGACTTGAAAACGATCGACTTGTTCTTCGACATCGGCCATCGCGTCGTCGAGATCGAGGTCTGCATACTCACGTTGGAGGAACGCTTCCAGTTCAGCGACGCTAAGTCGCTCGATTGCTTTCCCGGTGATCGAACTCTTGAAGACATAGTGTGCTTGATCCGCGGCGTAGACCGTCAACTCGAACGGATAGCGATCCTGGACATGAATGTGCGTGAAGACTCGTTCTTCGCCATGCTTGCGAACACGTTTACGTTCGACGTGATAGGTCACGCCCTCCTCATCCAAAATGCCCGCAATTCCTTCCAGGCTATCGGAGAAAATGTGTAGGTCGATGTCCGATCCGTCGCGAATGTGCCCCGTCAGCACGCTGCCGATCAGTCGCGGTCGATAGCGACTGAGCAATCGCATCAGGCGTAATGCATCGAGCCGCATCTCTCGCAACTTGTCGACACGCCGGTCGCCTTCGTACAGACGCGCCAGAGCCTGGATCTCGTCGCGGATCTCGGCATTGCTTGGCAGATCGGCTGGCTTGACCCAGCCTTTGCAGATCCATCGAGCGGCCTTCATCTTGGCTCGATAATATTCACTCTCGTGGCGTTCATACATCAATCGCGCGGCCTCCCACGCGATCTGCCGCCGCAGCTTCGAGGAACTCATGAAGAAGCGCCGTAAGCCCATTAGACCGGCGCGGGCATCGGGAATGAAGTAGCAGATGTGTGCTTGATTGCTACCGAAGTATACGCCGCCGAGACGATTGTTCAAGTCAGCTCGCGCGTCAGGTTTCTAGCCGGTTGTTACCTAAGGATTGTCTCAGCAACAACTTCATTCTTTTGCGTAGGGTCCGCTGTGCGGACCTCAGGGATTCCTGGTCCGCGCAACGAACCGCACCCTTGAAACGCCTGAGTTATTCTTG
>JACKHN010000056.1 GCA_020638975.1 Planctomycetaceae bacterium | reverse complement strand
ACGTAGTAGATGACGAACTGCTGCTCGGTGTTGAGCTACTGCTGGTCGATGAACTGCTGCTTGGTGCTGAGCTGCTTGAGGTCGAAGAACTTGACGACGTAGTAGATGACGAGCTGCTACTCGGTGTCGAGCTACTGCTGGTCGGTGAACTGCTGCTAGTTGACGAGCTGCTAGTTGACGAGCTGCTAGTTGACGAGCTGCTTGATGACGAGCTGCTTGATGACGAACTGCTTGATGACGAACTGCTTGATGACGAACTGCTTGATGACGAACTGCTTGATGACGACGACGGGCTCGAAGACGAACTGCTGCCTGTGGAAGAACTGAATGAGGACGACGAACTGCTAACCGAACCGCTCGATGACGAACCGCCGCCCGATGACGACGAACTTGTTGAACCACTGCTGCTCGATAGAGTTCCAGAAGATGAACTGCTGGATGGCGGAACCGAACTACTGGAGACGCTGCTACTGCTTGAAGATACCGAACCGGATGACGAGCTGGACAAACTACCAGAAGACGAACTGCTCAAGGAGCCGCTTGAGGATGAGCCGCCTCCGGATGAGGAACTTGCCGATGCGCTGCTACTCGGTCCCGCCGTCGAAGAGGAACTGACAGGTGGTGGAGTTGTGCTGCTCGAACTGACCGGAGGAGGAGGACCGGTACTACTCGAACTGCCAGGCGGAGGGCTAACGTTGCTCGAAGAACTGCTGCTTGAAGATGACGATGAACTACTACTTAAGGAACTGCTTGACGACGACGGGATCGAGGAGGACGAAGAGGGATCAATCGAGGAAGACGAAAAACCGCCCGTTGATGAACTTCCCAAAACCATCTCGGCCGTCCTCTTCGATGCGATTCCACCCGAGTCGACTGATATCGACGACGGCACCACAAAAGCGATCAGCTCAAAGCGGCCTAACAAACGAAATATCTCGTTCTCAGACGTCCGAAATCCTAAGGTTGTTTCAAGCCAAATGCAAGCGAATTCTGTCGCGAGTTCGAAAGTGTCGATGCCGCGTCAAGCTGCCCACCACCGCTGATTTACATCCCGCGGCGTCGCGATTTGCATTTCGCTGCGCCACGGACGGATTGGCAATTCGACTGCTGCTTATTTACCAACGCACGCCACCGCTGCTCCTTCGCTTGCCCTACAGCAATTGCCTTTCATTCGGCGTCCCAAATTCTCGCCAAACCGACGACGCAAGCAATACGTGAGCGGATGTAACGCTCACGGGTAGCGACAGCACTTGAGTCAGCGGCGTCTGGTAAGCCACTCAGTCGTGCGTCAACAATTCTGTCACGGATCGGGTTAAACCGGCCACGCGAGATCGAGTTATACCGGCCAAACTGAGAAAGGATGTTTTGCCATCTACCTTTCAGCGTTCATTCGCTGAAAGGGGGAATCGATGGCAAAGCAACTCAGTATGGGCCAGATTAGTTCGATTTTAACGCTTCATCAGTCCGGTCATTCCAATCGTAAGATCGCCAAATTGCTCGGCGTCCATCGTGAGACGGTCGCCAAGTACATCGAGGCAGCGGGCGCGGTACCGGCCAAACCCGATCACCGGGTACGTCCGGGGCCGACGAGCGAGTGCGAGCCGTTTCGGGAGTTGATTCTCGGCAAGTTAGAGCAGGGACTCGACGGACAACGCATCTATCAGGATCTGCGAGACGAGGAGCAAGGCTTCACCGGAAGCTACTCCAGCGTCCGCCGTTTTTTAGCTGGTCTGCGGGAAACCCGCGAACTGCCTGTGCGTCGCGTCGAAACGCCTGCGGGCGATGAAGCTCAAGTAGACTTCGGCAGCGGCGCGTGGGTGATCGGCAGCGATGGCAAGCGAAAGCGGCCGTGGGTTCTTCGCGTCGTCTTGAGTCACTCGCGGAAGGCTTACAGCGAAGCGGTCTGGAAACAATCGACCGAGGCGTTTATCCAGTGCTTGGAGAATGCCTTCGCGCACTTCGGCGGCGTTCCGAAGCGGTTGGTGATCGACAACTTGAAGGCGGCGGTCGCCAAAGCCGATTGGTACGACCCGGAGATTCATCCCAAGCTGCAATCGTTCGCGTCGCACTATGGCACGGTATTCATGCCGACCAAGCCCTACACGCCGCAGCACAAGGGCAAGGTTGAAAGCGGCGTGAAATATGTCAAGCGGAACGCGTTGAAGGGCCGCACGTTCAAGAGTCTCCTTGAGCAGAACGACTTCCTGTTGGATTGGGAAACGCGGATCGCCGACACGCGGATTCACGGCACGACCAAGCAGCAAGTTGCAAAGCTCTTTGATGAGAGCGAGCGATCGGCGTTGTTGCCGCTGCCAGTAGATCGCTTTCCGTTCTTTCACGAAGCCCGCCGCAGTGTCTATCGCGATGGCCACGTGGAAGTCGACAAAGCCTTCTATTCGGCGCCGCCTGAATATGTTGGCCGCCGCTTGTGGGTGCGCTGGGATGCGCGATTGGTACGCGTGTTCAATGAACGTTGGGAGCAGATCGCGGTTCACGCCAAGGCGGAACCAGGCCGCTTCCGCACTTCCGCCAATCACATCCCCAAAGAGAAAGTGTCTGCCGTCGAACGCGGCACCGATGCACTGTTGCGGCAGATCTCAGCGATTGGTCCGCATTCGCGTGATTGGTCGCGGGCCATGGTGCAGGCTCAAGGCGTCGCGGGAGTTCGTGTTCTGGTCGGCCTGAAGGCATTGGCCGCCAAGCATAAGACCGAGGCGTTGGAACGAGCGTGCAAGACGGCGTTGACCTATGGGGCCTATCGCCTCCGCACAATCCGGCAACTGTTGACGCGGCAGGCCGACGTGCAGCAAGAGTTCGACTTTATCGAAGAACATCCGGTCATTCGACCGCTGTCTGATTACTCCCTCGATTCGTTACGTCAATTTAGAAAGGAACGCCACAATGAACGCGAAACTGTCTGAAGCCTTGAAAAAGCTGCGTTTGAGCGGCATCTTACAAACCCTCGAAGTGCGGTTGCAAGAAGCCGCCGCCAACCGACTGAGCCACAGCGAGTTCTTGGAACTCATCCTGCAAGACGAACTGGCGGTGCGGCACGACCGGCTCGTATCTCGCCGCACGAAATCCGCGTCGTTCCGTGACCAGAAGTCGCTGGAAGACTTCGACTGGGACTTCAACCGTTCGATCAAGAAGAAGTCGATCTATGATCTCGCTGCGGGTACGTTCGTGCGGAAACATCAAGACGCCTTGCTCGTCGGACCGCCGGGCGTCGGCAAGAGCCACTTGGCACAAGCCATCGGATTGGTGCTTGTCAAAGCCGGCTACGAGGTCTTGTATCGCAGCATCTTCGACACAATCCGCGATCTGCTGCACGATGAAGCCTTCGAGGGCCACGACAAAGTGATGGCCAAGTATCTGAAACCCGATCTGCTGATCCTCGACGACATGGGGATGAAGCAGTTGCCCAAGCGCAGCGGCGAGTATCTGTTCGAGATCATCATGCGACGCCACGAACTCAAGAGCACGATGATGACCAGCAACCGACCGTTGGAAGATTGGGGCAAGTTGATCGGCGACGTGCCTACCGCGACCGCCATCCTCGACCGCTTGCTGGAACACGCCGAGGTCATCGAGATGACTGGCAAGAGCTATCGTCTCGGTCGTGGCCGCGGCAAGAGTGAAGAGTGAGTGAATATTGGCCCCTTCATGAGATTGAACCAATGATGCATCAAATCCGAAGCCGAGAGTTCGCGTCTAACGCACGATCTCAGGTCCACTCGACTCCCGAGACCTGCCACTTTGGGCTCCGCAACGAGTGCGGTCTCAATCAGCAAACCGCCCGTTGCACGGGCCGTCCCCGACCGATTGGGTTTTGGAAGGCATGGGAGGACAAAAGAACAATGCCACAAAAAAACGCCCGAGCAATATCACTCAGGCGCATCACGCGAGATCGTTCTCTCGCCCTCGCCTGGCTATCCCTCGTTGAGTTGCACCCCTGCAGAGCTCAACTCCGTTTCACCAGACAGATTCATGATAATTCGCAATCGACCGATGGATACCGGCCAAACCCGATCCCCGGCTCTCGATCGCACCGACGAACGATTACGACAAATGACTTGAAACCAACACTTGTATCGACCATAACCAGTAACTGAAATCCCGTTCACCTGCCGGTATCAACCCGATCATGGCTGGCCGGTTATAACCCGATCACTGACACAATTCGTCACGGGCGGTCACCACCGCTTGCTCCGGCATTCGCAGCGGTAGTGGATTTCCGGTCGTTGTTGAAGGTATTCTGGACTCGTCCCATCGGAGGAGCTTTGCTCCCTCGGGGTCGCCCGGGAAGTTCTGATTCAACTTCTCGGGCACTTTGATTACATCAAGCGTGTACCGCACCGTTCCAGAATACCCCGATCAAAATCGAGTGCCTCAAGTGAAGAAAACAAGGAAGTAGACGGATCAGAGATGGTCTGAGGAGAGGAATGAAACGCAAGCGGAAGGAGACGATCGAAAGGAAAAATGAAGAAGTAGACCCGAAGGAAATGTGGTGGGCCTTCAATGATCGATGCTGGCTTGTGCTACGTGATCGTTAGCACTCGCGGAGGTCGCGAAAACCGCCCCAAGTTTGCAGGATTCACAAACCGTCTCGCTTTATCAAACAGATGCTACCAATTGAACCTTGACTGTCCGCCAAGGGATAATCTGCTGCCTGAACTAATCGACGCCGAACAACGCTGTTCAGGAAGTTGTTGAGCCTGGCTTTCTTGGCATGAGCAGGGCGTGAATATTCTGAGGGCCGCGCACGCCGAGTGAGATGAGTTTCCACTTCCGCTCAGTGTATTGCGGATACGTTCTGCCCCAGTGACGCTCAGGGTCAAGGTACTCAAACGACTGCTCGTTCAAGTGCCAACGGTGCGTTGGATCGATCCAACTACTGTCGCCCTGGTGGTGCGGTGTGCGGATAAGGAGTTCGCCGCTCGGCTTCATGACTCGCCACGCCTCGTTGCAGAACGAAATCAGATCGATATTCAAATGCTCGACGACATCTTCCGCCGTGATGATGGATATGGAGCCGTCATCCCACGGCCAAGGAAGTTCGTTCAAGTCGTGAACAACATCGATTCCGTCCGTGGCAGCGATGTCGACATGCGTGTAACCATCGAGCCGCTTCTGGCCCGCTCCCAAGTAAAGCTTCATCGCTGACCTCCAAGTGCCCGGCGAATGTCTGCCAACTGCCGCTGAAATTGCGGATCATCGGGGAACTGCTGAGTGGCTTTCTCTGCTGCTTCCATCGCACGATAAAGGTCGCCTTTGCGGCTGTGGCTCAAGACAAGGAGAAGTGAAGCGATCTGGCAACTCGCATGATCGCTGGCGGCGGCTAAACACTCGTGCAGGTAACACTCGGCGTGGAAGAAGTTGCCCGAAAGAAAATGACATTTCCCAATCGCAAACAGGACGTCTGAATTGCCGGGCTCATCAAGCAGATCCAAATGCGCTAAACGCATTCGCTCTTGAAGATCGACAATGGTTGATGCGACCGCGTGACGAACGACAACGTCGAAGTCAACTACTTTCCCGCCCATCCGCCGAATGCTGTTTCGCACCGTCTCACCGGCACGCAGGTCAAACAGAATCTCATTTTGATTCCGGAAGAGTCGCGTCTGCCACTCTTCAATCTCACCCTCGAAGACCCGTAGATTCACTCCAATTACATCTCGGTCCAAACCGGTCAACATTTGAGCGATGCTTCGAGCCGGCGGATCGTCGATTTGGTCCCAGGGATCGAGTGAAAGTATCCAATCAGACGTCGCTCTCACGACGGCTAGATTTCTCGCATGTCCGAAACTGTCTTTCCACTCGTCTCGATAGACTCGGGCTCCGTATTCAGCAGCAATCGCTTTGGAGCGGTCATCGGAGCCGATGTCGACCGCGACGATTTCATCTACAAACGGTCGGAGGCGACCGAGGCAATCGGCGAGCACACGTTCGTCGTTACGGAGGATTACACAGAGACTCAACGAAGGTGGCTTGTCTGGCTGTGACTTTCGGCGAACGGGGACATTGTCTTTGGCAAGTTCCTGAATCCGGTCGGTCATCTGCCTCGCCGTGTTTTGCCAAGTGAAGTGCGCGAGCGTTGCCTCGCTCGCCCAGATGCCACGAGCTTTCGTTTCTTCATGTTCCTCAAATGCCTGCCGCATCGTCGCGCGAAGATCGGCCACGTCGATGCTTAGTTCAGTTGGAACTCCCCGCAACCTCCATTCGTGGCATGACTCGACTTCTTGAGCTTTGAGCAGATAACCGGTGGTCTCGTCCACGAAATCATCCGACGCGCCGCCGCGTGGAACAATTGGCGCAAGGCCGCAGGCCATCGCTTCCAAAATCGGCAAACCGAACCCTTCGCCACGATACGGAGCAACGAGGCAGTGGCACGACGCATACAGACTCGCTAACTGCCCTTCAGTCATGTTGTCTTCAAGATAAAGGACTTCTGGAATGCTTGCGTCACGTGCCGCCTGTTGGAGCAACTCGCGATAGTTGCCGTAGCGGTAGAAGGTCTTTGTACCGAGATCCTTCACCACCAAGCATACGTCTTCGTCGCGACGGAACTCTTGCGTGTAGGCGTGAATGAGCCAGTCGATTCCTTTGCGGGCAACCGAGCCGCCGACAAACAGGAACCGGAATGACTTTTCCGTCGGAAGCAGTCTCGGAACGGCTTCAGGATTGTAGACTTCAGGCGAAACACCCCAGGGTATGACATGTATCTTGTCACCGGGAATTCCGCTTCGCTCGTACACTCGTTTCACGAACTGAGACGGTGCCCAGACTTCGTCGACTCGATCGCGCAACGGCTCGATCCAGTTGACTGGCAATGCACCGAATTCCCATGGCTGGATGTGGACCCACTTGCCTTGTTCTGGTGAAGTCCAGTTCGGAGGAAAGGCATGTCGAATCGTGACCGCCGGGCCGTTCGGAAGTTGCCTTTGAACGTACGGGAGAACATCGTGAGCCGCAGGGCATTGCCGATCATACGTCGGATTATGCCGAACGCGATTAACACGAAGCGCCACCCCTTCCGCCGTTCCCAGTTTGAGCGTCAGTTTCTCGTTGATGTTTGCAAAACTGTGCGCGGCAAATAGCTCCCCGTCGAGCTGAACCGCAATGTCAGATTCTGCAACTGCGGGTAACTGCCGAGCATCGAATCGCGACTCTGCGAGTCGGAGATTGGCTTCTACCGATTCTCTGGCGTGACGAATGTCGAAGCGAGTGCGCATGTCGCTTACCGCTTGCTTCGCAACGCGTTTTGTGTGGGCTTCATCGGTAAGTGCAAGACGCAGCTTGGCACGCAGATCGGCAAGGTCTGGTTCGAGCCACTGATGTCCCGCATAAACGGGAATCTCGGCGACCGCCACTTCTGGCAAAGGCGTAAGTTCCGTGTTGACAAGAAAGCTGTTTTCGTCGGTCATGAAGTCCAGGTTGCCAGATCCGCGAGTCCCCATCGTGGGCAGTCCCGATGCCATCGCTTCCATGTACGGGCGTCCCCACCCCTCGCCGCGAGAAGCCAGTACAAACGCATCTGCACTCCGATAAAGAGCGGCTAGTTCATCGGTCGTGAGGGTAGCATCGAGGATTTCGATATCGGATCGGTCACTCACCGAGTAGCCTGCCGATTGGATCACGTCAGCCATCTGTTCCTGTATCACTTCGGTCGTGTGGCCGTGAGAGCGAGTCACCTTCAAGAGCAGACCAACGCCATCATCGGGGGCGAATTCTTCGCAGTAAGCACGAAGTAACACGTCCCAGCCTTTGCGGAGCTGCCAATCGAACATCGACAAGAACACGAAACGTTCACGCAATGCCTCGGAACGTCTTCGCTTTCGTCCTCCGGGCGTGAACACGCTGGTATCCACGAAGCTACCGAGCACACGGAGTTTCTCGGGAGCGACGCCACCTTGTTGGAAGCTGATGCGATTGTGTTCTGAAAAGACCCAGACTTCATCGAACATTTCAATCGCAGGCAACCAGTCATTCGGAATTCGGTCTGTCTCGAAGGTTGTCCGCAAGATATTCAGAGCCGCTTCTGGATCTGGCCGCACCAAGGATGGAATACAACTCGTAATCGCCGCCGTGTGCTTGGGACGCTTGGCCCGATTCAAGGCTTTCAACAAAGCCGTATCACCGTCAGCGAGTGGGCACGCGGTATCGCTCCAGCGAATCTCGAAGGAGGCAAGTTCGCGATCGCCGAGAGCCAACGACTTGAGGTGAATGCGGCTATCTTCGGCGTAACCGCTGGGGTCCAAAACTGGCGATCGCCAGACGATGCCGAGCGGCAACTCGGGGCTTGTCGCGCGTTGGCGAGCGACCTCGGATTCCATCACATTGAAAACGCCGTCCATGCTCGGCACGACGTGATAGTCCAACTGCCGCTCTTGGCGATCAAGCAGTTTCGCGTGCGAGAACCAGCGATACTGTCCGGCCAGCCAGGCAAGAATCCAACCATGCTGTCCTTCCAAGTAGCCGTCATAGCCTTCGTAGTATTGCCACCAGTCGCGAACCATGTGCCGAAAAGCGGCTTCCCAATTCAGTAGCTGACCTTGCTCGTGAAGTTGCTGGCTTTCGACGGACGTGTAGCGATTGAACTTCTCCAAGTAGTGTTCGATGTCGCGGTAGCTGAAGTGTTCGATGCCTAGCTCCGGGTCTGGCGGAAGTCGGATCTCTGGCCCGTTGAAATGCACGCCGCCGTGCAGTTGCTCACTAAAGCGAAAGTGTCCCCGCCGCAAGACGCGAGGCATGGTGTATCCCGGCCACCAACCACAGTGCTGAATCCATTTTCCGGAGAAGTACGACTTGAAGGGAATCGTAATCGCGACACACTCGCGGCCTCGCTCGCGGAGCAAGTCGATTACTAAACGCCCCGTCCGCTCCGGGATTCTTTCGTCCGCATCCAAGAACCACAACCAGTCATTTCGAGCTTCGGGAATGGCGACGTTGCGGGCCGCATCGAAGTTGGCGATCAGCGGATGACTCAGTACCTTCGTCGCCAGTGACCGAGCCAACTCGACCGTGCGGTCGGTTGACTCCATGTCGATGAGAATAATCTCATCGACATGCGGTAGAAGCGAACGCAGACAATCGACAATGTTGCGTTCTTCGTTACGAGCAAGTACTACCCCAGTGATCACGACTGCATCCTTTAACGCTAATTATGCAATGCCTTCGATATAAAACTTATGGCCTGTGGGTTACGGATCGACGATCGTTGAAAAGCAGCCCATGCCACCATTCCATCGTCGAATATGTTATCATGCCAGCACGCGGATGGCACGATGGTCTCGACTCGGAACGTAAAACTTTCGTTCGTGTGAAGTGAGCGACTTTTTGGGTTGGCGGCGATGGCAAGATATTCGGACGTTTTGTTTGAACACGCTAGGTCACCAAGAAACGGCGGCAAGCTTGACTCACCAGACGCAATCGGGACGTCCGACATAGATGGGCGTGCTCCACGCACGACGGTGTATCTGCGGTTGCAGAATGGCGTAATTGAAGCGGCGTCGTTCGAGGTGTTCGGCTGCGGCGTCTTGATAGCGGCTTGTTCTGTTTTGACGGAGTTGGCAATAGGCCAATCGGTGAGTGATTGCGTCCGACTAACACAAGCACATGTTGTCGATGCGCTCAATGGAGTTCCTCCGGACAAGTTGTTTTGTGCAGATCTCGCAGTAGCTGCAATGCGAGACGCACTTTCCAAAATCATTTCCCAAGAAGCCAGACTGGATTAAATGGCTGTAGCTAACGTGGCCCACATCGAATCTCGATCAAGTCTATCGTTGTGTATGATCGTCCGCGATTGTGCGTCTATTCTGGAAGCATGTCTGCAAAGCATTATGCCCTGGGTCGACGAGGCAATCATCGTAGACACGGGGTCGAACGACGACACGCGAGATGTCGCGATTCGGCATGGTGCCCGTCTATTCGGGTTTTCATGGTGCGACGATTTTTCGGCAGCACGCAATGAGTCGCTTCGCCATGCGACGAGCGAATGGATCTTGTGGATGGATTCGGATGATGTTATCGACGCCGATAACGGCAGAAAACTTCGAGCGTTGGTTGAGGGGCCACACAAACCTTCGACGCTTGGTTACATCGCACAAGTTCACTGCCCAGGTGGAGATTCCGAATCGCCCGCCGATGCTACTGTTGTTGATCATGTAAAGGTTTTCAGGAATAATCCGCTAATTCGCTTCGAGGGGAGGATTCACGAGCAAGTTTTAATGCCAATCCGCCGTCTAGGAGGAGAAGTTGAATGGACGGACATTTTTGTTGTGCATTCCAACTCCGATCAATCGGATGAGGGACGCGAACATAAGTATGAGCGTGACTTACGTATTCTCGACAAGGACTTGCAGGACCGACCTGACCACCCGTTCGTTCTCTTCAACATCGGGATGACGTTCGCCGATATGCAGGATTATTCGCAGGCGACGGATTACCTACAACATTGTCTCAATGTCTCTGAAACTAGCGAATCGCATGTACGAAAGGCATTCGCCTTGCTTGTAAACGCACTTGTAGCATTAGAGCGACAGGTTGAAGCTTGGGATGCATGCCGGCGCGGTCGCATTCTTTTTCCTGACGACATGGAGCTGCTGTTTCGAGAGGCCATGTTGCACCATGACTCTGGTCGACTCGATGAAGCAATTGTCGCCTACGAGACAATATTGCAATCTAATCCCGAACGGCACTTTACTAGCATTGACCGTGGAATTGCGGGTTACAAAACTCGCTACAACCTCGGCGTTGTTTTTCGCGACGCAGGGCGTTTAGCACTTGCAGAAGCCCAGTGGCGAAGAGTTTTGCAAGAGGTTCCGAACTATCGCCCAGCGTGGAACGCACTTTGCGACCTGCTAATCGGGTCACGGCGTTTCACCACCGCCGAGCTTCTAATCGAACAAATGGGAGCATTCGGCGAGTGTTGTTGCGATGCAATGTTGCACCGTTCGGAACTGTACTGTGCGATCGGAGACTACGCGACATCCATAAATCTTGTTGAACAAGCACTAGCGACCTTTCCCGATCGTATCGAAGCATTGCACCTGAAGTGCCGATTGTTGTTTGAACATGGAGCGTCAGCTGAGGCGGAGGAGTGGCTGACAAAGCTTGTTCGTCGTTCGCCGCATGATGCCGCAGCCTTGCACAATCTTGGCATCATTCAAATGCAGGTAGGCAAAAAGTCACTTGCCACCGTCAGTTTTCGGGAATCGCTTCGACTGCGTCCAGAATCAGACGAAACTCGCAAACGCTTACAACAACTCACGTCGGGCGAAGGTGCCTGACTATTTCACTCCTCGGTGATCAAGAGCACATATTTACTTGCTGGATTGACGTCACAAACCCGGGGCACTACAAACGCTATCATTGTTGCCGATGGGCACCGATCAATCGCAAATTCGTATGAGAGCAGAAGCGATGCCAGTGGGAGCAAAAAAGTGTCTAGAAATTGGGCCCGGTGGAAAAGGACTAGATGGCTTCGAAACTGTCGATGTCGTCGATCGAAAGAGCAACACATACACGGCGATTTGGGGGGAATCGCCACTTCCGATTGAACAAGGCATATATGACGAAGTTTACGCATCTCACGTCCTGGAACATGTGCCTTGGTTTCAGACTAACGGAGCGATTCGCGATGTCTTTAGAATCCTTAAGCCCGGTGGCGTCTTTGAAGTCTGGGTGCCCGACTTCTTGTACATTGTCAACTGCTATCGCGATGGCAGTTGCGGGGATAAGTGGCG
>JACKHN010000055.1 GCA_020638975.1 Planctomycetaceae bacterium | reverse complement strand
GAAGACTCGCAAAATTCCAGTTCGAGAAGATGTCGCCGAACTAACGCGACGATTGATCGCCGAGGCTCCAGCGGACGCCGACACAACGGTCTTCCGCAACGCTCAATACCGGCCTTGGAAAAAGGTCACAGGTGTCGGGAGATTCTTGAAGATCAAACGCCAACTTGGCTGGGATCAAGATGATGTTCGAACGAACTATTCGAGTTACACATGTCGGCACACATTCGCTCATCGCATGCTCGCCGGATACTGGAACAACGGCGAAGGTTGTTCGATCGAGACATTGGCGGAGTTAATCGGCGATACGCCAAAGGTCGCATTCGATCATTACGGACGCGAGTGGGGGCAGCACTACCAAGAGCCGTTGTGGGCCGCGATTGGTGTCAGGTAGGGCGGATGCGGACTGGCCGCTTCGGGTGGCATTGGTTGCGAAGGTCGCTCTCGCCATAGAGCCAGTTCCAATGGATCTCGGCTATCTCCGCCGCTACTCACGTGCTACCTCGGACAATTCGCCCTCGGTCACTCGGCGACTCAGCATTGCACACGAAGGATTCGAACTCACGATTCCGAAAGTTGACAATTCCGACGGCAATCAGGGATTTTGAAAGACGATATGAGTTAGCGGGACTGGCAAATCAACCGAGCAGGAAGTGGTGTGTGCCTGCAGATGATGGCACAACAAACGACCGTTTTTTGAGTCACAGATTCAGTAGACAGAAACCGTGTCGGACGACGAAGCCGGTGCTATTTCGGGCGGATTCCCAACTTCACGTCGCGTGAGGAGGCAGTTCGACGGCAAGGGACGTTATTTCTGGCAGTCCTAACTCTGAACTCAACGTGGATCTAAGCTGCAGCAGGAGATAGGTCTCATAAACGTCGAACTTAACTAATGATTGTGTAGCCCGAACTATTAGTGTCAAATGATGATGCGTACGTTGAATCGTCAAATGATGTACCAGGAGCTGGGCAATGGCAGATGGAACGGAACTAGCGCAGAGCACTCGGGCCGACCTTCTTGAAGCGTTAAGAAAGACAATTGGCGAGAAGAGCACGTTTTGTTTCGTAGGCGCCGGGTTATCTGTGAATGCTGGTCTGCCTACATGGAAACGATTGCTTGAACGACTGGGAACGCAGCTACAGCGAGGATATTTCAATGACAAGGATCGGTGCATCGCGGACTTTGAAGATGCGATGAAGCGCGAAGACTTTCTGAGAGCGGGCGAGGTCTATCAGAATTCAGCACTGAGGTACGAGGAAAAACAGGAACTCTTTGACAAACTATTCCTCGCGAATCAAACCCCTCATGCGATCCATCGAGAGTTAGTACGTTTTGGCTTTCGGGCAATCCTGACGACGAACTACGATCATTTGATCGAAGATGCTTTTGCACAGGTGATGCAAAAGTCAATACTGCCGTACCTACCTGCTGACTTCCTCAACGACACGATCTCGTTCACGGAAAGTTTTTTCATCGCCAAACTTCACGGGGACGTTTCACGTTGGGACAGTATCGTGATTGGCGACGCTGACTTCAGACGCGCCCAATGGGTTAAAAAGACAATAGACATTGTAAGAGGCAACGCTCTGCTTGTATTTGGTGTAAGCGGTAAGGACAGACTCGTAAATGAGTTCTTGTTTGACCTTCCGGGGACAGTCGTCTTCATGTTTATGTCGCCGGAGACAGCCCTGAATTATGCACAGGCCGTTAGCTCATTTCGCGAATCAGTTCCCAAGCATATACATATAGTTCCAATTCCACATGCCGACCTTCCAGACCTGATCGCGAGCATCAATCCAAATGCACACACAAGACATGTGATCGACTGCCCCTGGGGCGAAATGCCCCCGACATTGAACGACGATGTTTGGGCGGAAGAGGATGCTGACGCGATACGTTCATTTTTGGGCGGAAATCTTAGGTCAGCAATTGTCTGCGGCAATGCGGGAAGCGGCTTGAGTTCCATCCTAGCACGGTTGCTGGAAGACCGCGCGCGTTCGCCAGAAACCACAGTAGTACGAGTTGAAGCCAAGGAATGGATGTGCTGGGAAAAGTATGTGCTGTACTTACAAGCCGTACTTCCAGATGTATTTAAGTCGTACGCCGAGATTCGGCATAGGGCGACCAGTGCTTGGAATCCGGGAATGGATGCAAAAGCAATGGGCGAAGCTTTCAACTGCTTCGCTGGACCTGCGGTGATCTGCATTGAACATTGCGAAAGATTGCCAGAGCACGCGTGGCCCTACATCAAGTGTATGCTTGAGAGCACGAACGCCGATCTCAAGTGTCTGTTTGCTTCCACAGAGTTCAGCACAGGTGAATTTGATTTCGATACGGAAATCCATATTCAACCGCCGAATATGAGTCGCCTACTCGCTCTTTGTGGGGACTACTCATTTAGGCGAGAAGATATGGAATTTGTTGTTAGCTACAACGAACGGTGTGATTTCAACACTGCTGTACTCGCCGCATCGGCGCGATCAAAGACACTCTTAACGGACGACGAATTGGGTACGCACATACAGAACTGTGCGCACGAGGCACTTTGCAAAGCAATCGTTGATGAGATCTCAATTGATGAAAAGCTGCTTAGATTGACGAAGGCGGCCGTACTGTTGCGTTCGCCACGGAGCGCCCATCAGCTCCGTCAAATTGCGTTGGAAGTGGACTCGGATGCAGCGGCTAGGGAGAAACTAGAGGCATTGTGCGGATTTGGAATATTAACAACCAAATCGCGAACCGGTACAAATCCAACGTACGCAATGTCAACTACTATTCGCCGCAACCTACTGAAAGTAATTTCATGGGATGACAACGAGCAAGAGAACTTGTCTTCAAGAATAGCTGACTATTTTTCCACGAATGCGATTAAACAGGTACATTCGCAAGGCCAAACTCGTGTTGCCTGGTATCGAGTGATACCAATTCTGTCTATGGCATTATACCACTATAAGCTGGCGAAAAATGCTGAACAGTATATTCGACTTGTCGAACGTGTCTACGAAGATCTGGTGCAGATGTATTTGTTCTCCGTCGTTCAAATCTGGCTTGATGATGCGGGTACGCTCGCTAAAAATAGTGGGGAGTTTGCCAATACATATAACGTTATTGAGGGCCTAATTCGAGCGCGTCTTGCCCGAGTCGAGTCTGTCCCTAGGGAACTCAAGCTCAACATTGCCAAGGTTAAAAGTGGCCTCACAAGTAGCAATAATGTTGTGCACCACTCATCGTATCATTTGAAATTACAATGGCTCGAAGGGATCGCATCAGTTCTCGATCGTCAGTATGGAACTGCCCTCAAAACATTTCAGGGCATTCTCGCCTCGCTTGACAGAAACACTCAACCGGCAGAATGGCTTAGGGCCAACTTGCGTATCGCACAGACGCTTATTTCGCTTGGAAGGATACGTGAATCCGAAGATCTATTGACGTCCATTGAAACTTTCATCGACTCACTTGGGCGTTCCGAGCAGGTATACCAATACCATAGCCGAGCTTTGATCGCTCGCCACAGGAGTACAATCTCAACGCTCAAGATGTTACTCCAAGTACCCAACGGCAAGTCAGTTGAAGACCTGTACATACACGCAATTTCCGAGAGTAAGCGATGTCGCGACCTTTCTGTCAAGATCATGGAATTAAAGGAGAGAAAAGGGCGACCTGACGAAACCGGTATAGGAATCGCACAGTTAAAGCGTGCCCAAGCGATGGTAGCGAGCGGAAAAGTCGATGAGGCACCTAGAATAGCACTTAAGGCGGCGTCTATTCTCTCCGCTTTCCCAAACAACCAATGGTGGCGTATCTGTTGCCACGACACCGCAGCTCGAGCTTATGCGTTAGCAGGAAATCTCGATGACGCAAGCCAGAATCTCGGAATTGCGAGGGCGGTCGCTGAGACGAGTTTTCGCGACGATTTGGTGAGGTACAGTCAACTTCAATGCACAGAAGGAATGATCGCGTTCCACGGTGGGCGTATTTCAGATGCAATCGGTTGCTTTGAGAATAGCGTCAGCAACCAGTCGGATAATGCGCCAGTGTCTGCCCACCACCTCGATTGGTTAATCCGAGCCTATGCAATGACAAGTAAACACGACGAAATGAAAGCCGCACTTGAGTCAAGGGGAGATATAAACATCGAATAGAGTACAACCTGGCCCCTAAGCTGCGTCGGAGTGAAACTCCGACGCAGCTTACTTCGAGTGCGTTGAGGGTATCGGCAATCGAATGGAGCATCAAACCGAGTACCGGGAATTCGTCGTTTTTGAAATTGTTGCAACAAACGAACGATTAGTAGCACACTGCCTATAGGCAGTGTCGTGCGGCGGTCAGCTCACTTTCCCGTTGCTTGGTCGGACCCTCTCCCTTCGCGGACGCGCACGGTTCATTCGAGAGCGGCGGGATTCTCGGAAGGCGTGCCTCCGTTTGGCGTTGGCAAGGCAATGAAGTCCGCGAACTGCATTCCGAACGCTGTGAAGAAGACGGTCAAGTTCGCTGCGTGACTTTCACCCATGCCCGTCTCTCGGCCAACCAACTCAAGATTCTGCAAGTCGCGAAACGCGTTCTTCCAAATTGGGCCAAGTGCCCCCGGCTTGTCACCAGTCAGCCCAGGTGAGGCCGATATCGGAGCGAGATACTTGGCTAGGGTGTGCTCAAGCTTCCCCTCGAAGTAGTAGCTGCGATTTCCGTGTGTCGGAACGAGCCCGTGCAAGTCGCAAAAGGCGTGCTGATTCCTGAGCAATCCTAGCAGTATGATGTGAACTTCTTGCAGTCCGTCGAGAACGCCAAGTAGGTAATCGCGTTCAATGGCACTTGCCGCTGATGGTGAGCAGGAGTTTAGCAACACCGCTCGATACGCTTTTAGCTTCTCTTCGCTGGTCGTACGGACGGTCTGCGCTGCCACTTTCTCTACGAGTAGACCGTATTCCACCGTCTTTGCTAGAGACTGGTCGAATTTGTCACCAAGTTCAACGATCTCCGCAGCGAGCGTTTCCAAAAACGCCTGCGTTTGCTTGACTCGCCAGTCCGGAAGCATCTCTGAGAAGACATATTCTAGGGGTGGGCACACACCCATCATTGTCACGAATGCGTTTCGCACCTTGGCCCACAACGGTGAGTTACGCAACTCCTCAGCGGCGTCAATGAGATCGTGACTATCAGCCATGGGTAGCCCTCTATTCGCGTGACGGAACGGTGATCTGAATTGTACGCATCAGAAGGCAAGTTCGTGCCCAAAATCATCCGTTTTCCGGAACAGATAGCGCTCGTGCGCGAAGTGCTCGCAGGCGAACGCTCTGTTCGCCAACGGACAGTCGCGGTGGCGAAGGCACTCCGCAAAGTGTACCGAACACCCGTCGTTGATGAACTGCTGAACCTAACGACCTATTTGCGAGACCGGCGAAACTTAGGAGTTGTGAGTAGGGATGTTATTCTACGGGGCTGATCTGGGCGTTAAATGTTGCGCCGTTATTTTACATTTTCAGACCTTGAGCGGAGTGCTAAGCTCGACTTTTTCCGTTTTCGCAGGGCGGTTGGTTGGATTGCTCTAGTAGAAAAGAGCCTCCTTGGTTCAAGCTTGTGAGTCATCACAAACACAGTCTTGAGCAAGGAAGCTCTCATGATTCGCACGCCGAAAGCGTTCTCGCCGCTACTGCAAAGCATGGTCGATAGTTTTCGTCGACCGGCCACAGCCCGTCGAGTGGTCTTCTTCTTTGCAGCGGCCATTCTAACCGTTGGTGATCGAACTGTCTCCAATGTCTTGCGGCTGATCGGGTTGATCGAGAAAGTGAACCCTTCGACGTATCACCGGCTGCTTTCCCACCGCCGCTGGAATTCAAGGCCACTCGCTTACGCCATCGCCAAGTTCGTCCTCGATCGATTTGTTCCGCAGGGTGTCGTGTGCGTGTGTGGAGATGAAACCGTGGATGGTCATCGCGGCAAGAAAGTCTATGGCAAAGCCCGCCATCGCGATGCGGTTCGCAGTTCTCACTCACATACCGTTTACCGCTACGGCCACAAATGGATTGTCTTGGCACTTCTCGTCAACCTGCCCTACACCAGTCGCCCCTTCGCGCTGCCCGTCCTGGTCGCGCTTTATCGCAGCAAGCAAGCCAACAGCCAGGAAGGACGTCGCCACAAGACTCCCGGCGAATTGATGTGCGGCTTGTTGGCGACGCTGATGCACTGGTTTCCCAAGAGGAAGTTCATCTTCGCGGGAGACGGTGGTTACGGAACCCACCCCATGGCTCGCTTCGCGTATCATCATCGCCAGCGTCTGAGTTTGGTCAGCAAGTTCGTTGCCGATGCCAATCTCTTCGCGCCTCCACCGAGGCGAAACAACGCCCAAGTCGGCCGCCCTCGCGTCAAAGGAAGAGCGTTGCCCAAGCCCCGAGAAGTCGTGGCCCAGAAGAAGCGAGCCAGACGCTTGCGAGTGCGTTGGTACGGAGGCGGTTGGCGGAACGTAGAAGTTGTCACCGGCCAGGGGCAGTGGTACAAGAGCGGCGCGGGCGTCGTGCCCGTATTGTGGGTGTTTGTCCGTGACTTGAGCGGCACCCATCGTGACGAATACTTTTTCGCGACCAACACAGCGATGTCGGCGAGAGCGGTGATCGAGATGTACGGCGGTCGCTGGAACATCGAGACCACGTTTCAAGAGCTGCGTTCGCACCTGGGGTTGGAAACGACTCGCGGCTGGAGTGAGCAAACGGTGTTGCGGATGGCGCCGTGCTTGTTCTGTCTGTACACGCTGGTAGTCATCTTCTACGACACGATGCCCTGGTCGAATCCACACATTCGCACGACGCACTGGCTGGGCAAAGAAACCACGACGTTTTCCGACATGATAGGCAGCGTTCGACGATACCTGTGGATCGAATGGATTTTTACACAGGTCCCAGGCGGCGATGCCGTGCAAAAACTATCCAAGCCAATACTCGCCGTGTTAGACTTTGGACTCGCACAAGCCGCCTAAAACGGAAAAAGTCGAGCTAAGGAGCAACATCCAAACTACCACAAGTTCCTTCCAATAGGTCCGTCTCCACACATGAACGGCGGCTTTCCATACTGCTGTCGCTCTTTCAGATTTTGTCGTCTTTTGTCCTCTAATGCTGCATACTTCTTTCTGAGTTCCTCAGCAGCCTTACGCTCAACGTCACACTGTTCGAGGTATCGAGAAATTGGTTCGATCTCGGGCACGGTAGCGCAGTCCACAAAGAATTGAATCTCCGCCAATGCCCTTGCCGCTCGTTTTTCAATCCACTCTGCATCAGCATCGATCTTCTGTCGCTTCCGGTTGTGCTTTTTGAACACTCTTTCATAGTCATCGGGTGACGGGGTCCAAAACACCGATGGCTTAAGCGCACTCATCTGTTCACTAAACCACTTGGTGCATTCTTCTCTACGCTCTTTTATTCGGTCAATAGATGAGACAATGCGTGCAACTTCGGGTTTGTAGATACTAGGTAGATTGGACTCTTGGCCTTTTGCGCTTATGCCAGTCTTCCGATCGTTGACTTTCGCTGTCACGGTGTCGCAGACGCTTGCCTTTGATGACTTCGCAGCAACCGCTGTTCCACCCAACGTCGCCACTGCCGCTGTTGCCTTTTTCCGAACAGAACGTTCGTATTGCTGCTTCGCTGTTTCGCCTCTTACGAATTTTTCGTCGAATCTCAAAAGTGCAGTTTCTACATCATCGTCTTTGGAAGATCCTGAGTGTTGACGTAGCCAACTTAGAAATGATGCCGCCAAAGTACCGGCAACACCAGTGACGACTCCCGCGTAGGCCAATCTGGCCAACGACGAAGGATCGCTATCCGATCCTTTGCCTTCTTTCGATTCAATTTCAGAACGAGGTTCAAACATGCTTTCAACGTCGCGTCGGGAGATGACTTTGAATTTGCGCCCGTCGATCTGCATAGTCTTCGATTCGATCGTCCCGTTACGAGTTCGCTTGTACAGCGTACTCTCACTCACAAAGTACTTTCTCGCAACCTCATCCACCCTCATCCATTCTCTGCTTGACATATCGTTACCTCGCAACGGTGCAGATTTCTGATGGTCAATTATTACCAGTGCCAGAAAGCAAACGCCCCTCAGCCGCGAGTTTCAGCAAAGCTGCATCGCAACTGGTGCGAAAATATCGACTTAGATCGTTTGCTATTTAGATTACTTGCAATTAGCAACTGTGGCCACCTTGGACACTTGGGCCGTGAGCGATCCCTCTTCACGCCAAGGCACTGGGTATCGATTAGCGTGCCGGATACCCGTCGTTTCTGAATCGATACACTTAACGAACGTTTTCTGAATCCACCCGTTGATGTCGAGGCGGCGGTCCCGGAACTCTTGCGGATACAATAGAATGGCGAGCAACCTGTATCGACCGAGGGGCCGATGACTTTCTCCTGCGAGAACAAGGACGACGAGACGATCGCTTTCATGCACCGTACGAGCATGGAGTGTCGCGAGCCAATCGGCGACGTGACCATCCCGCTGTATACGGAGCAGAATGGCAAGACCTTTCTCTGCGGCAGCGGTTTGCTGCTCCGAGTCGGCGAGAAGAGCTTCATTGTGTCTGCGGGGCACACTTTCGACGCACGGCGGACGCTCGACCTGCCGTTCTGGGTGACGAGCGGCGTGCCTGGCAGTAAGCTGCTACCTCTTGGCGAAGTCCTCATCCGATCGTCTGAGACGAATGACCCATGCTACCGTACTGACGAGCCCTTCGACATCGCTGTCTGTGAACTAACCGACGAGACTGCCTCGCAGATTTGCGGCCAGAAGCGGTTCCTTCGATTGAACGACGTTGACCCTTGGGACAGACAAGACCCGCGAAGCTGGTTCATGGTCTACGGCTATCCGACGAAGCTCAGCCCGGCCGAGGAGGCCACGAACTCCATCAACGCTAGCGCCGTAGCCTTCGCCACGTTCATCTATTGCGACGAGCGAGGTACGCTTGACCGCTTCGACAAGGAAGTCGGTATCAAACTCGACTTCGACCCGACAGGAATAAGGGACGACGATGGTCGTCTTGCGGTCCCTCCACACCCAGATGGCATGAGCGGGTGTGGTATCTGGCGACTCGTCGAGGCCGGAGTGGACGCAAAACGATGGAAGGTTGATGATATCAAGCTCGTCGCCATCGATCATTCATTGAGGCCGAAGAAAAAGGTACTAGTTGGAACTCGCATTCGATTTGCCTTGCAGATGATCTATCGGAATCACACGGAGCTAAGAAGTGTGATGGAAATGCACTTCGGCCCGAACGCACGCAACTTGTAGGTCGTCCCGTTTCCGAAACGAACGATTACTGGCACAGTCGGCAACTCCGTCGCAGTGTTCTGAATGCGTTGGTGCACGATCAGGTGGGCGTGTCCTTGGATCGCGAGCGGCGTTGGCTGCTATTCTACTTCGTTCGCCCTGACGTCAATCATCGGGACGCCCTAATTGCACGGTGATCCCTGGAAACTCTCGCAGTTGCACGGGTGGGCGTCGTATACGCTGAGGCTGCGGAAATACTCGCATGGCTTCTTTCAAACGGTCGATCTCGGTTTCGTCGATCTGAATGCGGCCTTGGCCGCGACGGCCGCCCTGGAAATAGTCAATCGTAATCGACTGCCCGCGGATTTCGAACTCGCCCGCATTCGACTGGGCGAGCCAGTCGTACAGCGTTGAAACGCTGATGCCCAGTCGTTGAGCAGCTTGCGCAGCTGTAAGGAGATCGGGGGACATCGACAAGTTGGACCGTGGCTGGAAGTCGTTTGATGAAACAACTTGTCGATTGTCGTGGTCGGCAATCTCACGGCGCTCCCACCATGCGATTTCAAACTCGCTTCGCGGAGCCAAGGTGGTCGATCAACAAAACTCATCTGGACGACCGCACTTGTTTCGAGATAGCCTTAACACACAAGATGCTTAGGGCCTAATGCGGCCTTTACGTTACACGGAGGTAAAGCAATGTCGACAGCAACAGACGTAGCCCAGTTTGCACCGCAAATTTGTGAAGGGTTAACTGATTGTAGATGTCGGATCGCCCCATGGGTCTGTGCACAACGGTTGTGGGACCGGCATCTGACTGCGTTAGATCGCACGCGTCTGGGCGACGACGCCTGGGCCGCTTATAAACGGCTTGGCACTGCCGGTATGTGGTCGAAGCTCCGTGGCGTGACACCGTATCGAGCCGTCGTCGACGTGGCCAACAAACTCGATCTCCTTTCCGATTCGGATCGCGAATGGTTGCTTCGTGAGATCGGCGAAGATGTCGATGCGGAGGAAGCCAAGTTAACTGCAATTGCAAATGGCGATTTGGTCGTAGTTGAAACACCTCGCGAGGCATACTGGAATGGCAACGAGATCGAAATCGACTGGAATCGGCATAGCGCGAAGTGGGATTTCTTCTGGGAACTCGTTCGCCGCGCCAAGGCGGGACGACCGGTCGACTCGTTTGCCTTCAGCGATGACACTCATCGCGACTTTGTTACCAAGCAAAAGTCGCGTTTGTGCAAGTTGTCAAACTTTCCGGTCGAATTGGTGAGTCAAATCGAGCCCGTTAGTCGTGGCACTCAACGATTGATGATCCCGCGTGAACGGATTCACGTTTTCGAGCTTGATGGGGTGGAATCTCTTCGCGAGTGGCTGCCGTAGACATTGAGATTCACTTGGATGTGACGGTCCCTCGCAAAGTCGAGCGATCAGGGTCCGTCTTGTCCTTTAGCCGAGAGCGAACGTCGATGAGAGCGTTGAACACCTAAATAAGTGGCTTCCGTGCGTCATAATCAGATAGAAGCGGCGGTTTAATGTTCAGCACTCGCGTCTTCTGGCATTGTTCGGTGTCCTCGACAGTCCGGCGCTTCAATCTACGCAAGTTTCTTCCGACTGCGATTGGCGTAAGCCGTCAGCAGACGGTGCGGCACGCCTGAATGTCTCGCGGACGCAGCGGCGGTCGCGAGTGAGGTCGACGATCTTCTCGGGAATCGCGTCGTGCGACCGTCACGCGATTCTCAATCACTACCGTAGACCCTTTCTGAAACCCGTCAGGCTCGTGCCAAACGCGAAGTGCGCGTGTTGGCCGATCAAATTGCCTGGCACTACTACACGGAGGGTCAAGATGACCATCATTTTACCAAACGAAGGTGCAGCCGACAAAGATGTAGCTCAATCCGCGCACGAACGATGGCAACAGATTGCTACGGAAGCCGGTGTTAGCCTTAAACGGTTCGACGCCAACGCACCACTTCATGAACGAATCGCATGGGCGCTGCGAGCTGGACTGTTGATCGCGACGATTTATGCACGCTTCAGCAGCAAGAGTCAGCATTCCACAGGAGATCAAGTGCGGGAATGCATCGAGTATGCCGCTAGAAACGGGATGTATGTCCCTCCTGAGTTCATCTCGGCTGATGAGGCGGTCAAAGGAAAACGCGTTCGTCGCGATGGTCTGGATCGCATGAAGCAGATCCTGAAGCATCGCCATGCCACGGTACTCTTGGTTTTCAAGGCGAGCCGACTGTTTCGAGAACCGTATCGAGGTTTTCAACTCCTTCAGGAACAAGTTGTTGAAGAGGGTCTACGAGCCGTCTCCGTGTCGCAACAAATTGACACGGACAACGAAAAGAGTTGGAAACTCCAAATGCAGGTGCACGGCATGGTGGACGACATGTTACTCGACACGATTGCCGATCACGTGCGGTCCGGATTGCGTGGGTTACATCTCGCCGGTTACACAACGGGAGCGATTGGTGTCGGGTATCGACGACGTGAACTTCCGGATGCACCGCTAACGAATCGCGGTTTACCACGCACCGTACCTGAAGTTGATCCCGATGCTGCAGATATGATTCGTGAGCACGCCAAGCTGCTGCTCGGTGGAGTGCCTTTGCGGGAATGCTGGCGTCGTTGGGTGCAAGCCAAAGGCCCCTACGATCCGCGTTCGACCATCGGGCGTATGTCCTACGCTGCCTATCGCAGGCTCTGGTCGAACATTCGGCTGACAGGACGTTGGGAGTTCGGGCGTATGCGGAATAAGTTCTCGACGAAAAGTGATTACACGAAGCAAGTCGAGCAGCCGGAAAGCGAGATCTGCTCGGTTCAATTAGAAGAGTTGCGAATTCTCGATGACGAGACATTTGCAGCGATTCAAGATCTTCTGGAGGGGAATAAGCTTGGCCCTCGCGGACCTCGGGAAGGGAAGCCGGTCGAGCTATGTGACCTGACAACCTTGTTCTTCTTCTGCGCACACTGTAGCGATCAGAAGAATCCCGTGCGGTTTTACCAGACGGGAGCGGGCGGCAGGAAGGTCATGCATTGTAAGAACAATGACCATTGTCCTTGTTTGACGAAGGTGAGTCGAGTCGAAGCGGTACGGGCGGTCTGTGTGGCATTACAAGAATGCCTTCAAAACGACACTGAACTGATTGAGCAAGTCATCGCTCGCGCCCAGCAAATTGACTGTCGTGGCGACGACGAACTCCACACCGAGATTTCGTCACTGGAGAAGAAAGTGCGTACCCTCACCAATCGGATTGACGACTTAAATGAACTCCTTGGTGAAGGGTCGGACGACGATCGTCGGGAGATGCGCGCGAAAGTGCGTTCCGCGCTTACCGAGCGATCAAGGTTGCAAGACGACTTGCGGCTTGCCAAACGTGCCCTGGACGGAACGACCGGCAGCCTAACGGCCGCCGATGTTCGTTCCATACTGCAACAGTTTTCCGATTTGCTCGAAGACGGTGCATCCGGAAAACTGGGTGACGATGGCGTGTACAAGGCACTACGCGTGTTCAAGATCCTGACTGGCGGAAAGATCTGGGTCCACGTCGAACAACGTCCGGGGCGGAAAGGAAAGAACGTTCGGGGCGTGTTTCACTTGGACGTGCTTCGTGCCATTCAGGAGTTTGCCGATGTGCCAACCGACGCAGATGGCAGTCTGCCGATGGGGGAGATTACGGTGTGGCTCCGCAATCCCCCTCGTCTTGATCTCTTGGCAGAGCGAGTGCATCAGTTGATCGATATCGAAGGTCAGAGTATGCGAGATGCGGCTAAGACGTTGCAGTCCGAGGGGCATTCGGTTAACTCTGGAAACGTCTGGTATAGTTACCAGCGATGGTATGAGCTCCAGGGCCAACCCGTTCCCAAACGGCCCTATAACAACGGTCGGCCTCGTCGGTCGGCATAAGTCCGGTACTGCTTCAAGTCTCGTCGAACAGCCTCGCACTTGCGAGGCTGTTTCGTTTCTTGTTGCGCGCATTGCGCAAATGCCAACAGTTTCCATCTACCAATAGGAGAAAGGCCTTCCGATGAATCGTCATCCACCTCGTGTTGGGACTGACGCCTGTACGGCGGTTGCCGATCAGCGAGCACACCTGATTGAAGCCCTCGCGACAC
>JACKHN010000054.1 GCA_020638975.1 Planctomycetaceae bacterium | reverse complement strand
TGCTCTGCGGCTTTAAGCCTAAACGGTCCTTCTGCTTAACGCCGGGGAACGACCTCACCGAAATTGCACTGTTCGCGGCACTTTCTCTTGATATACTTGTTTTAAACAGTTGTTTTAATCATTTGTTAGCGGTTTGTGCCCTATGGACAGTGTTCGCGAGAAAATCTTGGACTCGGCCGGTCGCGTGTTTGCGGAACGCGGCTATAAATCTGCGACGATTCGGCAAATATGTCAGGCTGCGGAAGCGAATGTGGCGGCGGTGAATTACTACTTTGGGGACAAGCAGCAACTTTATCTCGAAACGGTCAAGCAAGCTCATCGCCGCTTGTCGACTCAGTTCCCGCTCCCCCCCTGGGCACAAGATGCATCGCCCGAAAGCAAGCTCAAAGGGTTCATTCGAGCGATGCTGGCTCGCATGATCGGTGGCAAAGCGACTCCCTGGGAACAGCAATTAATGTTGCGCGAGGTGTTGCATCCAACCAGTGCCTGCCGCGAGTTGGTGGAAGAGTATTTCCGACCGCAATTAGAGTTGCTATTGAGCATCATCAGCGAACTACTGCCAAGCGACACTGCAGCGCACCGGCGGCGTCAAGCGGCTTTTAGCATCATCGGACAGTGCCTGTTCTATCGGATCGCGGGAGACATCGTCGATATGATGGCCGCAGCGGACGATGAACATCACTTCACTATCGAACAGTTGGCGGATCATATCACTCAGTTCTCGCTGGCCGCAATTTCGAACACTTCACCTTTTGACGATCGAGATAACAATGCTCGACAGTCAACGTCGATTGCGTGACACAGCAATTCAAAAATAACTACCATTGATTTCAACTCGGAGTTTGGCTCGTGAGACGCAATTCACTCGTCGGACAAGTCCTCAGCTTTATCGTATCGGTTTTGATCATCGGTGCTGGCGTGTTCGGATTTCGCGTCTTGATTTATAAACCCGAGACCGAGGCAATCGCGAAGACACCGCCCCTGGCACCGCTCGTTTACACCGCCGCGATTCGCTCTCACGAAGGCAGTCTCGACTTCAAAGTAGACGGTGTCGTTGCACCCTATCGCGAGATCGCAGTGGCGGCCGAAGTTGCCGGCAAAGTGGTCTTCAAGGACGAATCTTGCGACAGTGGCCGGTTTGTGACTCAGGGGACGCCTTTAATCAAGATCGATCCGCAAGACTATCAAATTGCTGTACAGCGACTAGAAAATCAACTCGAACAGGCTGATGCCAGCATTGAGGAATTGCAAGTCGAGATCGGCAACTCGGCAGAGTTGATCAAGCTTGCGGAGGACCAGGTTGAACTCGAACGGAAGGAAATAGATCGACTGTCTGGGCTGATTCAAGAACGGATTGTTACTGACTCGACATTGGATCGAGCGAAGCAAACGGAGCTGGCCGCGAGGAACGGACTTGTCCAACTCAAGAACCAACTTCAACTACTGAGAACTCGTCAGCGTCGACTGGAAAGCGCTCGCGATCTCGTTGTCACCGACTTGAAACAAGCCAAGCTTGACCTCGCACGAACTGAAATTGCAGCGGCCGTTGATGGCGTTGTCATCGACGACTTGGTCGAACGAGATTCGTACGTGCAGAAAGGCGAGCCGATCTTTACGCTCGAAGACACCTCGAAAGTGGAGGTGAACTGTCGCCTGAAAATGGAAGACCTGTACTGGGTGTGGAGCCAGACGGGCACGGACTTCAACGGCGTTCTTGCCGACCGGCCCGGATACGAGTTTCCGCGGATTTCTGTCACGATTGAGTACCGACTGGCCGATCGCCAAGATGTCGGTTACCAATGGCGAGGTGTACTCGTTCATTTCACTCCGTTCGATGGCATCGGTCTCGACAAAGCGACTCGTACGGTACCGTGCCGTATCCTTGTTGATAATCCTCGTGATGTCAAAGTCGTCAAGTATCGCGAAGACCGTCAGGACCAAGTCGTCTCGGGAGTGCCGCCAACGTTGGTCCGTGGCATGTTCGTGACCGCGACGTTTCATGTCGATCAGCCAAGTCCTTTGCTCGTGATTCCCGAGCGTGCCGTTCAGCCCGGCAAGACGGTGTGGATCGTTCGAGATGGCGTATTGCACGAGAAGCGGTCGCTTGAGTTGATCGAATTGATCGAAGTTCCAGGGGCCGATGGTCAACTTGCACCGCATTGGCTCGTCGAGGCATCGGCAACCGACTTGGCTGCTGGCGATCAAGTCGTTGTTCCACCCTTTGGCATCCTTCGGGATGGCGACGCTGTGCGTGTAAGCGTCGCGGAGCCAAGCGTTGATGGTGAGGTTGCTTCCCGATGAAAGCCGCTATTCGCTGGGCGATTGAGAACTCGCCCGCCATGAATACATTGATGCTCGTCGTGATGCTGGTGGGAACTGCCAGCTTGTTCATGATGCGCCGCGAAGTGTTTCCCGAGTTCGATCTCGAAATCGCGCTGATCAGCGTTCCGTATCCAGGTGCCAGTCCCAGCGAAGTCGAAGAAGGCATTTGTCAGAAACTCGAAGAGGCCGTGCGTTCGATCAACGGCATCAAGAAGCAAACCGCCATCGCTCAGGAAGGTGGCGGCCATCTCGTATTGGAGTTGGAGAATAACGTCTCGAACGTGCAGAAGATCCTGAGCGACATTCGCTCGGAGGTCGATCGCATTCCAAGCTTCCCCGAGCTTGCCGAGGATCCGGAAGTTCAACAGATCACGTTGCGTCAGGTCGCAATTCGAGTGGGACTGTTGGGCCCTAAAGTCGACACACCCGAAGCTGAACTCGCCCTGCGCGAGGTTGCCGAGCGAGTGAGGACCGAGTTACTTCTGCTGCCTTCGGTTTCCCAAGCCAACCTGCTCGGCACACGTGACTATCAAATTGACATTGAAGTCTCGGAAGACACGTTGCGGAAGTATGGCCTCACCTTACAGCAGGTGGGCCAGATCATCCGTCGCGAGAACATCGAGATTCCAGGCGGCAGCATGAGGACCGAGTCGCAGGAAGTGCTGTTGCGGGGAAAGAACAAACGACTGCTTGGCGAAGAAATCGCCGACATCCCGCTCGTCACGACGACCGACGGCGCAGTGTTGACCGTCGGTGAACTGGGAGACGTCAAGGACGAATTCACCGATGCTTCTGCAATCAACTTGATCAATGGGCGACCGGGGTTGGTAATCTCGATCGACCGGACGGCGACCGAGGACTTGTTGACGATCGTGGATGGCGTCCACAAGTACGTGGATTCGGTTGAATTGCCGCCAGGGTACGAACTGACGACTTGGCAAGATAGTGGCGTTGATGTTCGCGACCGAATCGATCTGTTGCGTCGCAATGGCGTTCAAGGGTTGATTCTCGTCTTTTTGGTGCTGGCAGTTTTCCTGGACCTCCGACTTGCGTTCTGGGTGGCGCTGGGCATTCCAATCTCGGTGCTCGGTGCTTGTGCAATGTTGCTGTACGTCGGCGCGACATTAAACATGATTTCGCTGTTTGCTTTCTTGCTCGCGCTGGGAATTGTCGTCGATGATGCCATCGTCATCGGCGAAAATATCTACGCACATCGGCAGCGAGGCAAAGACTATAAGACGGCTGCGATCGAAGGTGCCTATGAAGTACTGCCCTCGGTAACCGCATCGGTAACGACGACCATCATTGCGTTCGTCCCGTTATTCTACGTTTCGGGTGTGATGGGCAAATTCATTGCCGTCTTGCCGCTGGCAGTGATCGCCATGCTCATGATTTCGTTGGCTGAAAGCACATTCATCCTTCCCTGCCATTTGGCTCATCGTGACAACTTGTTCATCACCGTGCTGAGTTACGTCTTGTATCCGCTACGACTACTCGGCTGGTTGATTCACTTCGTCCAAGAGCACGTCGCGATATTACTAGAGTTTGTGATTCAACGGATTTACATGCCGGCTCTGCATTGGGCCACGCGGAATCCGGCGATCATGCTCAGTTCGGCGTTTTCGATCTTTGTTGTAACGTTAGCCTTTGTTCCAGCGGGCATTACGCCCTGGCTGATCTTCCCGAAACTTGACAGCAACTGGATCGAAGCCAAGGTCACCTTCCCGGACGGGACACCGACTGCCGTCACCGACTTGGCGACGCGTCAGATCGAAGATGCCTTCGATCGCATCAATGACCAATGGGCCGCGAGGGGAATGCCATTGAAGAAGTTGGTGCATCGAGCGGTCGGCCAGGTCGTAGCTCCTGGTGCGCTCGGGCCCGATTCACGTACCGATGGCAGTCACGTCGGGATGGTGTTCATCGAACTGCAGGATACCTCGACTCGCGATATCACGAGCGAAGAGATTCTGAGCGCGTGGCGTGAAGAAACTGGCGAAATCGCCGGTGTTGACACTCTGATTTTCGGGACGCCCGAGATGGGACCGGGTGGCGCAGCGATTGAGTTCAAGCTACTCGCACCCGCCGAGCACATGCAAGAACTCGAAGCCGCGATCGAAGCCTGCAAGCAAGAACTCGCTGATGCAAACCGGTATCCCGGCGTGGTCGATCTGCGCGATGATTCTCGACCGGGAAAGCTTGAATACCAGCTGAACGTCAAGGAGAACGCCGTCGCAATGGGAATCACGGCGGCCGATCTTGCCGAGACGGTTCGTTCGACTTATTACGGCGAAGAAGTCATGCGGCTGCAGCGAGGTCGCCACGAAGTCAAGCTGATGGTGCGTTACCCAGAAGCCGATCGTCGCTCGCTAGCCGGTTTCGACGACATCCGCGTGCGAGGCTCGGACGGAGTCGAACGTCCGTTGACGGAACTTGCCGACGTTCGCGTCGAGCGTGGCTACAGCGAGATCAATCGCGTTAATCAGCTTCGTTCCATCACGATTACTGGGGATATTCAAGAGAAGGAAGGCAACGCCCGCGAAAATGTGGCAAAGTTTCGAGCCGAGTTCGCTCCCAAATTAGCCGCTCAATTTCCCCATGTCCGAATCCGTTGGGAGGGTCAAGCCGAGCAATCGACGGACTCGATGCGAAGCCTGTTCTTTGGATTCATCGTAGCCATTCTTGCCATGTACGTGTTGTTGACGATCGAATTTCGTTCTTACTTCCAGCCGATCATTGTGCTCGCGATTATCCCCTTCGGGTTGGTTGGTGCGTTATGGGGACACGCAGCCCTCGGCCTGCCGCTCACGATGTTCAGCCTGTTCGGCTTGGTGGCATTGACCGGCGTCGTTGTTAATGACTCGATCGTCTTGATGGACTTTATCAACCACGAGATTAAAGCTGGTGTACGGACGCAAGACGCGATCATTGCCGCTGGGACTCGGCGATTCCGACCGGTGGTCCTGACGTCGCTGACGACCGTCGCAGGGCTCACGCCGCTATTGCTCGAGACATCGTTCCAAGCCCAAGTTCTAATCCCGATGGCGGCCAGCCTCTGCTTTGGCTTGATGCTGGGGACGGTATTGGTGCTATTTCTCGTGCCGGTTGTCTACTCGCTGTATGGGCGATGGATTCTCGGAGCGGTTTTTCGACCGCCGACCGATGAAACGGCGCCACTGGTTCTCGCGCAACCCGCGGTTGCCGAACCGAGCGACGAGCAAGATCGTGAAACGGTCTGCCCGTGATAGATTAGCCCAGTATCTCGGAGACGACTCGTCCCCCAATGTCGGTCAATCGATGATCGCGTCCTTGATAGCGATACGTGAGTCGTTCATGGTCGATACCGAGACAGCGGAGCATTGTGGCCTGAAGATCGTGGATATGGACTGGGTTCTCAGCGATGTTGTAAGAGAACTCGTCGGTCTTGCCGTAAGTCAGACCGGGTCGAATGCCGCCGCCGGCGAGCCAAATCGAGAAGCATCGCGGATGATGATCGCGACCGTAATCGCGTTTCGCCAATTCACCTTCGCAAAACACCGTGCGTCCAAACTCGCCCGCCCAGACGATGAGCGTGTCCTTGAGGAGCCCACGTTGCTTGAGGTCTTGAACCAGCGCTGCCGAGGCTTGATCGGTCTCGCGACACTTCACCTTGATTTGACTGACGATGTCGGTGTGATGGTCCCAATCGCGGTCGTACAGTTGGATAAAGCGGACGCCCTGTTCGACCAAACGACGAGCCAGCAGGCAATTCGCAGCGTAGGTTCCAGGCTGTCGGGCGTCTTCGCCGTACAACGCAAACGTATGCTCGGGCTCTTCTGTTAAATCGGCGATTCGAGGCAACGATTCTTGCATTCGATAAGCCAACTCGAACTGGGCAATTCTCGCATCGATCTCCGCGTCACCGGTCGCAGCCGATTGAATGCGATTCAATTCGCCGAGGCTATCAAGCATCCGTCGCCGAATCTCCGGCGTGATTCCGGCGGGGTTGTTGAGGTACAAAACCGGTTCGCCTCTTTTGCGAAACTTCACGGCCTGATGCTGTGACGGTAGAAAGCCAGATCCCCACCAGCGACTAGACAGCGGCTGATCGCCCGGCAACCCACCAGACAACAGAACCACGAAGGCAGGCAGTTCTTGGCTTTCGCTGCCTAAACCGTAGCTGACCCAGGAACCGATGCTCGGGCGTCCTGGTTGTTCCGCACCAGTTTGTATCATCGTGCAAGCCGGATCGTGATTGATGGCTTCGGTGTGCATCGATCGCACGATACAAAGATCGTCGACGACTCGACTCGTGTGTGGCAACAACTCGCTTAAGGCGGTGCCGGATTCCCCATGTCGAGCGAACTTGAAGGGTGACGCAGTTACCGGCAACGACGCCTGCCCTGCGGTTAGTGTGGTCAACCGCTGTCCACCTCGAACGGATTGAGGAAGTTCTTGGCCATGCCACCTGGAAAGCTCGGGCTTAACATCGTACAGATCGAGTTGCGATGGCGCGCCCGTTTGATGCAAGAAGATGACACGTTTCGCGGTCGGCGCGAAGTGCGGCACACTCTGGTCATTGGCGAGCAACTTCGGATCGAGTAAAGACGCCAACGCTGCGACGCCGATTCCCGTGTGTCCTATGAACGCGCGACGCGTCACGTTGTTGTTTTGGTGATTCGTCATTTCTTACTTTCACAGAAGGAAACGAAGTTAACGAAGATGCAGTTCACTTCTTTGTTACCTTCTGTTCTAAATCGTTTGATGTCCTTGCAGAATGTCGTTACGGTCTTGTAATGGCTTCGTCTAACGAGAGGATTACGTTCGCGATGGCGGTCCACACCGCCAACTCCGTTGACGGGATGCTGTTGGAACTGGGTGCCTCGCCAGTTTCGATCAGGGCGTTGGCCAGCGACGGTTGTTGTTCGTAGCGTCCGCGGAGGTCACGCACAAGCTCCTCGAAGACCTCGGATTCCGCTTCACTCGGCTTGCGGCTTGTGGCGACGATGAACATTGCACTGACGCGATCTTCCGTCGTCGCGTTACTTGCCAGCGTCCGCTCCGCCAGCACCCGAGCGGCTTCGATAAACGTCACGTCGTTCATCAAGACCAGTGCTTGTTGCGGTGTATTCGTTCGCACTCGCTTCGTGACACATGTTTCACGACTGGGTGCATCGAAGGCGGCCAAGGTGGGCGAGGGAAGACTGCGTTTGAGGAAGGTGTATAAACTTCGCCGATAGAGGTCCGCGCCGTGGCTCTGTCGATAGGCCTGCGCCGTGAATTTGGCTTTGTCGTAAGCGATTTCTTCCCACAACCCTTTGGGCTGATAGGGAAACACGCTCGGACCACCTGTTTTCTCGACCATAAGTCCGCTCGCGTAAAGGGCGCTATCACGCACCATTTCGGCACTCAATCGTAATCGCGACGACCGTGCCAACCAGCGATTCTCGGGATCGATCTCCACATGTTCCGGCATCGACGTATTCGACTGCCGATAAGTTGCCGAGGTCACAAACAACCGGATCATTCGCTTCACGTCCCAATCGCTCGTAAACTCAGTAGCCAGCCAATCCAACAGTTCCGGATGCGTTGGGCGTTCGCCGCGTGTACCGAAGTCTTCGGGTGTGCGAACGATCCCGGCTCCGAAGATGGTTTGCCAGAGCTGGTTCACGGCGACGCGAGCGGTCAACGGATGGTCCGGTCTTACAACCCACGTCGCGAGTGTCAGGCGATTCGCGATCTTGTCCTGTGGCAGCGGCGGCAAGACCGCCGGAACGCTGGGCTCGACAACTTCTCCAGGCAAATCATAACGCCCCTGGGTCAGAATGTGTGTTGGCTTCCGCTCGGCGACATCTTGCATGACCATCGAGGTTGGGCTCGCGGCCCAAATGTTTTCGCGCCGTTGCTCGGTGACTTCCAGGTCGCTCTTTATCCGGTCATATTCGAGATCGTAGTTTTCCAGGTAGTACTGTTTAAGTCGCTCGGTTTGTTGTTTCGTGCGTCGATCGCGTGTGATCGCCAAGATCTCGCCCACCAGATCCCCATCCGCGATAATTGCGATATCTTCGTCATTCAAAGCCGCGCTGAACACGCGAAGATCATCCATCATGCCGCGGAAAGACCGACCCGACTCCGTACTGCCAATGACCAACGATGTCTTGCGGTCTCGATCGTCTGAACGCAAGAAGTTGCTTTCGCGACTTGAGGCAAGTTCGCCGTTCATGAATAGCGACACATCGGCTACCTCGCTCGCGAAATCGTAACGCACGGCGAGGTGTTGCCACCTGAACCGCTCGAAGCGGGCTTCGCTCGTGACTTGGACGGGCTTCGGTAACTCCGACGACGATACGCGAACGAAGACTTGGCCATCGTTTAACTGGATCGTAACGCTGGGAACGTTTTCATCCTTGCCGGTTTGTTCCACGACGACCATCGAGTCGAGCGTTGTTGGAAATAGCCATGCGGCTATTGTCCATGACTCGCACGCCTCAAGCGATTCGCGATTCCCGAGATCGACATAGGTCTGCCCATCGAATAGCAACGCATTTCCGATCCTGCCGTCAATGAAGCTTTTCGCACCGTGGATCGATGTGATCAACTCTTTCGACGGTTCGTCGAAATCGATCACCAACTCTGGATCGACAGAGACGGAGCGAGTATCGCTCGGCTTAAAAGTCGCTTCCCATGCGATGACCGCTGAGTCAGCCGCCTCGAATCGCTGGCGACAGGCGGCTTCAAGCTCTCGCAAATGTTCGTCGAGTTCATCGACTATTTTTTGTTGGTCCGGTACCGGTGCAACGATGAACGGAATCGCATTCCCTTTATTGCCGTCAAGGCCATTTTCCGGGACTTGATCGAAGAAGGCGTACATTCGATAGAAGTCTCGTTGCGAGATCGGATCGTACTTATGATCGTGACAGCGGGCACAGACCAGCGTTTGGCCGAGCCACACGGTCGCCGTCGTCGTCACGCGATCGACGGCATATTCCGTGAGGAGTTCGTCGGCGATTGCTCCGTTCTCGAAACTCACCATGTTATTGCGGTTGAATCCGGTCGCGAGCCTTTGCGAGATTGTCGCGTTCGGAAGCAAGTCGCCTGCCAGTTGTTCGATCGTGAACTGATCGAACGGCATGTTGTCGTTGTACGCATCGATCACCCAGTCGCGCCATCGCCACATATCGCGATGCGAGTCCATGTGATAGCCATGGGTATCTGCGTATCGAGCCAAATCCAACCAATGTGTCGCCATTCGTTCACCGAATTGCGGCGACTGTAGCAATCGATCCACCAATCGCTCGTAGGCATCAGGCCGTTTGTCCGCAACAAATTCTGAGATCTCGGCAGGCGTTGGCGGCAGGCCCGTCACGTCGAGCGTCACTCGACGGATCAGCGTGTGGCGATCCGCCTGCGGCGAGGGAGTCAGCTTGTGTCGAGTCATCTCGAGCTGCGTGAAGGCATCGATTGCATTCTCCGCCCAGTCGGTGTTCTCGACCGTCGGAATCGGCGGTCGAACTGGCGTTTCGTATGCCCAATGCTTCGTCTCCGACTGGGCATGCGCCGCCAGGCTTTGGCACCAGATAAGTGCCAAAACGCCACGCAACAACAAGCCAGCGCGGATCACACGCATTGAATTCGCCAAAGAGTAACCGAAAGTCGTCCGCCGAGATGGCTGTCCGTATCTACTCTTCAATTACAGCACGCTCTTGCCGACCTGTCCACAAAACGCTTGGCCTGTATGATCCTCACAAGCGGCGCAGGTGGGACAGTTGGAACGGATTGGTTAGGTCACGCTCGCGAGCCGATTGCTCTGCAGTTCAAGTCTCGCAGCGATTTTGACCGCCAGCATCTCGTGGTCAACGGGCTTAAAGAAAACGTCATCGATGCCTCGAGTCAGCAGATCCTTGGCAAGCTTTGGTTCGACGACTCCCGTCACAACATAGATCAACGGACGTTTCTCGCGAGCCAACAGATCAACGGCCAACGCATGTCCATGAACATTCGGCATTCGCAGATCCGTCACGACAACGTCGTAATCCTTCATATCGAGCATCTTGAGCGCTTGTTCACCGTTGATTGCCGGTGAGCATTCAAAACCCTCGTGATCCAAGGCTCGGATCGTCAACTCGCGGACGACCGCTTCATCGTCGATGACCAACACTTGGAATGGGGAATCGCTCATGATGTTGCCTAGTCGAGTGAAAGTATCCAGACGGCTTCCGTCAAGTCAAGTTGCCTGAGGCGATAACAATTGGTCTGCGAGGGCCGAACAGTTGTCGATGGCCAGCAGACCGTTGAATCCAATATCCTTACTGCTGACAGGTTCGTGCGTCACAGACTCCTGGGCGCACTTTGGCAAGTAGATTGCAAAGGTCGAACCAACGCCTTCTTCACTTTCGATCCGAAGGTGACCCCCATGTTGTTTCGCGATCGAGTAGACCATCGCGAGTCCGAGACCAGTTCCTTTGCCCGGTTCTTTCGTCGTGAAGAAGGGCTCCAAGATGCGCTCGCGCAACTCGGCGGGGATACCGCAACCGCGGTCGCGAACCGCGAGAATCACGTAGTCGCCTGGCGCCACGCCTAGCAGTTTCGCGCTGTTGGCTGGCGTAAGCCGAACCTCACGTGATTCGATAGTTACCGTCCCGCCCGTCGGCATCGCATCACGCGCGTTGATACAAAGGTTCATCAGTGTCTGTTGGAGCATGCCAGCATCCGCGACGAGAATCGAGTCCTCGGAAGGCAATTCCGTTTCGAGTCGCCACTGGTCGCCGAGCAGCGGGGCAACGAGTTCGGAAACATCCGCAATGAGTTCTGCGATACTTGTCGCACGCTTGGTGGGTCCATCGTGGCGGCTGAAGTTCAGCAGTTGTCGCGTCAATCCGGCAGCTTGGTTCGCCGCATCGAGTGCCTTTGACAAGTCTCGATGCCGGAGATCGTTGGGAGGTAGTCCCTCCATCGCGAATCTTGTGTAGCCCACGATGGCTTGGAGCAGGTTGTTGAATTCATGAGCCACGCCACTGGCGAGTGCTCCCACGGCTTCCATCTTCTGAGACTGGCGCAGTTTTTCTTCGAGTCGTTGGCGTTCGACAGCATATCGCAAGGCTCGCGAGATCGTCGGGCCTGCGTGCTGGCCTTTGACGATGTAATCCTGTGCCCCGCGACGAACCGCCTCGGTGGCCTGTTCTTCACACTCGGTGCCAGTCATCACCACTGCGGGAAGAAAGGCATTGGCTGCACGTACGGCATCAAATGTGGCAAGGCCTTGACTGTCAGGAAGGCCGAGATCGACAACGGCGACATCTAGGCCACCCTCGGCAATCCGTTCGAGCGCTAACGCCAGCGTATCGACCCAGTCTACCTCAAACATGCGAGGTGAGCGCGTGATGAGGTGTTCGATCAGTCGCGCCTGAGCAGCGTCGTCTTCGATCAAGAGGACACGAATTGGTCCTGACTCGGAGATGTTTAGGTTGGACGACAAAGCTGTGTGCCCCGCTTTCGATGCGACCCCATTTCGTCGGTAGTGGCTGCCCACACTTGCCGATCAAGAACGACTGCCTTGTATCGTTGCAGTCTGCCCTATGGAAATCCTACCTCACAGCGACGAATCTGTTCACACCCGCAACGAATTGGCGACAAATCGCGACAGCCGCTTTTCAGGCCCTCTGGGGGGGAAACCGCAAATTCTCGATGCGGGCTATAGCAGTCGTATCAATCCTGTTGATTGAACGTCGCGTCAGGCCAGCACGTCATCTAAAAGTCCCGTACTATCGCTGAACGAATCAACATGGGCACCGCCGACTTCCAACATCGTGCGATAGAGATTTGTTAGCGGCGTGTCCTTCGGATAGACAATGTGGCGCCCCGTCTTCAACGCACCGCCTCCGCGACCAAACATCACCACCGGCAAGTCGTCGTGGTTGTGGCGGTTTCCGTCGCCGAGACCGCTGCCGTAGAAGATCATGCTGTTTTCGAGCAGCGTTCGGTCGCCTTCCTTGATCGCGGCCAGCCGCTCCAGTAAATGCGAGAGCAACGTAATGTGATACCGATTGATCTCGCTGATCAACTTCTGTTTCTCTGGTTTGTTGCCGTGATGCGACAGGTTGTGATGCCCGTCGTTCACGTTCACTTCTGGATAGTTGCGATTGCTGCCTTCGTTGGCGTACATAAAGCTGATCACTCGCGTCGAATCGGTTTGAAACGCGAGCGTCATCAGATCGAACAACAACTTCGTGTGATCCTCGAACTTCTTCGGAACACCAGCCGGGCGGGAGTAGTTGATGCCTTGCTCGGCTCCCGAAAGCTTTTCGACACCGCCGATACGTCGTTCGATATCTCGGATCGCGTAAAGGTACTCATCCAGCTTTCGTTGGTCGCTCGCGCCAAGCCGATTCTGCAACTGCTTGGCATCTTCCAAAACAAAGTCCAGCACACTCTTGCGATAGCGATCACGCTTTGCCTTCGCCAAGCCCTGCTCGCCGGAGTTGCCTTCTCCGAACAGTCGATCGAACACGGCAGCCGGATCGATTTCCTTGGCGACCGGCGATGTCGGCGTGCGCCAGGCGAGGTTCGCAGAGTAGGCACAACTGTAGCCAGAGTCGCAATTACCGGATTGAGCGCCTCGTTCGATGCCGAGTTCCAGCGAGGGAAAGCGTGTCTGATGTCCGATCTTCTCAGCCGCAAGTTGATCGACGGAGATGCCGTTGTAGATGTCGGCCCCATCGGTCTTCTTCGGGTGGGCTCCCGTAAGGAACGACGCACAACTGCGAGCGTGATCGCCCGGTCCATCGCCATGTGCTTCGCCTCCATCCAACGCCAGACCGCTCAACTGAAGCATCTGTGATTTGAATTTGGCGATTGGCTGCAAACTTGACTTCAGTTCAAAATCAGTGCCAGCTTTGTCCGGCGTCCAATCGGGCATATGCTTGCCGTTGGGAACGGCCAGAAACGCCATACGAACGGGTGCCTTCGGAGCCTCGGCACCAAAGGCAATTCGTGGCAGGCTGGCTTCCAGCCAAGGAAGAGCCACCGCAGTTCCGAGACCGCGGAGGACCGTTCGACGTGAGATTCGCGTGGGCTTGCTCATTCGTTGCTCCGTTTGGCTCCCTGCTTTTGAAAAGGATCGCTTTGGACGATGCCGAGAATCAGGGCTGAGAACCTGAATTCATTTTGACGTAGCTCTTCTACTATCTTATCGACCGCACACTGGTCGTAGTACTCTAAACCTCGGCCAAGTGCATAAGTCAGCATTTTTTCTGACATACAATGCACAAATTCCTCCTGCATATTGGCTCGCATATACGCCGCAAGTTCCGCCGGGCCGTTAAATCTCCCGCCATTTGGCAGTTCACCGGTAGCATCAACCGGATGCTTGCCATCGAACAATCGCCATGCTCCGACGGCGTCAAAGTTCTCCAAGGCAAACCCCAAAGCGTCCATCTTCACATGACAGACGGCACAATTGGGGTTCTCGCGATGTTGCTCCATCTGCTGCCTCAATGTACCCGTCAGTTCTTTGCCTTCGTCGATCAACTCAGGGACATTCGGCGGTGGAGGCGGAGGTGGCTCTCCCAGCAGGTTCTCCAAAACCCAGCGTCCTCGTTTCACGGGTGAGGTGCGCGTCGGATTTGAAGTAACGGTAAGTATGCTCCCGTGCGTCAGCAGGCCGCCGCGCGGCGTTCCGGCGAGAGACACTCGCTGAAATCGATCACCCTTTACGTTCGGCAAGCCATAATGCCGTGCCAACCGTTCGTTGATAAACGTATAATCCGCGACGAGCAACTCCGTCACGCTGCGATCTTCGCGGACGATAAACGAGAAGAACAACTCCGTCTCGCGCCGCATGTCTCGCCGCAGTCCCTCGTCGAAGCTTGGGAAGTGCCGTTTGCTAGGAGTCATTTCGTCGAACTTGCGCAGTTGTAGCCATTGGGCCGCGAAGCTGTTTACCAAAGCGTCCGACTTCGGATCTCGCAACATCCGGCGAACTTGCTCGTCGAGGTTCTTCTCCTTACGCAACGTTCCACGCACAGCATGTCGGAATAATTCGTCATCCGGCATACTGTTCCAAAGGAAGTACGACAGTCGCGTCGCGAGTTCGTAATCGCTCAACGTGCGTTCGCCTTGACCAGCGGGTGGCATGGCTTCGACACGAAACAGAAAGTGCGGCGAGACGAGCACGGCTTGGAGCGCCAGTTGGATCGATGCCTCGAAGCTATCGCCTGCATCGTGAGCCACCTTCGCCAACTGCATCAATCGATCGACTTCATCGCTCGTCGCTGGGCGACGATACGCGCGACTGGCGAACCGTTCCAGGATTTGTCGCGCGACTTCCTTGGCAGGCTGCTTCTCGCTTGGCTCGAGAAAGAGGATACGTTGGTGAGTCGCGGGGAGTTCGCGTTTCGCTTCTCGCGGACCGCGAACTTCGAGGTGGGTGATGACCAAGTTGCGGTCACGGTCGTTCGGATCGCTCGCTTTGGGATTGTAATAATCGTTCACGAAAGCAAGTTCGATGCGATGCTTGCCGCTCGTCGCCCGACCGTCCAGCTTATAAGTGCCCGGCTCGTTCTCGGTCGCTTTGACTTCAAAGACCGTTATCTCTTTGCCATCGAAGCGAAGGCTCATTTTCGCCGGCTCGTCGCCCGCTTGCTGGCCGTACGCCGTGGCAATGATCTCGTACTGCCCGCTTAGCGGAGCATTGAACTCAGCTCCCGCAGCACCCGTGGACGGGAAGACGCGCTGCCCGTCGCCGCGCACCGATCCGCCGCCGGACAATGCGTCGGCTCGCTTTTGCATCACGACCGGCAACCCAAGTCCGGTGGTCAGGATGGCTTGATCGAGAATATCCTCAGCGGCATCGAGATACTTCTCCATCAGAATCGGCGGCAAGGACAGTACATCGCCAATGTTGTCAAAGCCGTAACCGATATCGTCCGCTGGAAACTCTTCCGTTGGTTCGTAGTCGATACCAACCAAGTCGCGAATCGTGTTGCGATACTCTTGGCGATTCAAACGCCGCATCGTCACGTGGCCCGGTTCGGCATCACGCACGCAGTCAATGTCGTGGACTGCCGAGTCGATCCACTCTTCGAGAAACTTCCGCTCGGCGTCCGTCGGCTGCTCGGCGTCTTCCGGCGGCATTGCCTTGACACGCAGCTTCGCCAGTACGCCTAACCAGGTGTTGCGACCAACCAGGATCTGACGAGCCTTCTTGAATTTATCGAAGCTCAAGCCGCCCTCGGCCGCGTCGCCGGCATGACAGTCAGCACAGTACTTCGCTAACAACGGTTGAACTCGCTCGCGAAACGAGCGTTCGCGTTCTTCGTCCTTCGTCTGGGCTTTCGCGTCGGTCGCGGAAGCGAGCGATGCAATTACAACGCCGAGCATCAGGGCGGCTCGTGCCAAGGCATCGCGAGTTCTCAGACGGGCGTTTCGCATGACGAGTCGCTAGGGCTAAAGGAAATGCGGCGGGCGGGAATGCGGCAGTGGCGAATGCGTGGCGAACCAGCATAAACCTAGGTCGTGCCTACTGTCGCGGGTGGGACTGGCCATTATACCTAGCCGTAGGATCTGGGCCAAGCTGTATCGTGACGCGGTCGTGGTACAGTTTGAAATTCCGGAAAGG
>JACKHN010000053.1 GCA_020638975.1 Planctomycetaceae bacterium | reverse complement strand
GCTCGGAATCGCCTAGGTCCGAATGGTTATGAACGCGGGTCACGAAACTCGAATATCCAGCGACCGGATTCGTGAGCGTGACACGCGTGTCGAGCGAGCTAATGAAAATTGTTTGCCACCCGCCACCCGATAGACCTGCGACACCGACACGCGTGGGGTCGGCATGCTCGTGATCAAGCAACAGATCAAGCCCGCGTTCCATCGTGAGATAGAAAGGAGCAATCCCGGAGGTGCCGCATAGGTCGAGTTGATTCATGCGGTAATGGACAAAGCCGTCGCCGCTCAGTTGCCCCATCCCCAGCCATTCGACATTCAATGCGATCATGCCTCGCTTGGCCTGGTTGATGCAACGGATTTGTTTGTACTTGGCTGCCTTGCCATCGGCGCGATCGTGCCCGTTGACGTTCATGATGACAGGCACTTTGCCAGTTAACTTCAGGGGTTCGTAAAGCAGCGCCGGAACCCACAATCCTGGCAGGGCCTCGTACCGGAGCTTTTTGATTCGATACTCCGGCCCGCCTTCGATTTCGTCCAGCCATTCCACTTGTCGCGGCGACTTTCGCCAGTCGGCGGCTGCACCACGAAAAATCACTTTCTCGAACATGCCTGCACGCCACTGTGCAGTTTGCGACTCCCACTCGTTCAGTGACGTAATGGTTGGCACGGTTGGCACTCGCGATTCGCAGAATGCTTCCACCTGAGCTTGTGGCACTTGGGAATCGATGAGCGAAGATTCTAACAGCGAGTCGATATCTCGCCGCTCGTCGGCATGGGCCACGGCGGCGGAGACGAGACAAGCAAGAATCACGACGAACAAGGGGCGGGAATGGTTCACGGCGCAGTTTCCAGGGTGGGATAATGGCAGGCAAGACAGCATGATAGTGCCACAATTACGTGCGGCAAGCAACTTCTCCATTCAGAGACTCAGGCTGCAGCGCCGCCCTGGGCATTCTCCATGAGCGGATGCACCCTATAATCAGGTACAGGTTTTTCCGCCGCCGACGCACACCCAAACTTCGCACGAATCCATGTCACGACCTTTCTCGACCGTCCAAGCCGCTGTTGATGCGATCGCTCGCGGCGAAGTTGTCATTGTTGTTGATGATGAAGATCGAGAGAACGAAGGCGATTTCATCTGCGCCGCTGAAAAGGCCACTGCCGCGAATATCAATTTCATCCTGGATGGTCGCGGCCAACTATGTGCTCCGATCCTGCCAGAAGTCTGCCGTCGCTTGGAGCTGACGCCGATCGTCGAAGCGAACAACGCGCCGCTGCGAACGGCGTTCATGACACCGATCGACCATGTCACCGCGAAAACCGGGATTACGGCCGAGGAGCGGGCAATGGCCGTTCGCACATTGGCCGATCCCAACGCGAAGAAGGACGACTTTGTCCGACCGGGACATCTCTATCCGCTGTTAGCGAAGGAAGGCGGTGTCCTGCGACGAGCGGGACATACCGAAGCGACTGTCGACCTGTGCCGAATGGCCGGGCTGGCGCCGGCTGGTGTGTTGAGCGAGATCCTGGACGAGCGAGGTGAGCGAGCGACTCGCGAGCAATTACTCGCTCTCGCGGAGAAGCACAACTTGCAAATCATCACGATCGAGCAATTGATCGCACATCGCCGAGTGAGCGAGAAGCTCGTGTCGCGAGTCGCCGAAGCCGACCTGCCGACGAAGTCAGGCGATTTCCGTGTGATTGCGTACGAAGTGAAGTATGAAGATCAAACTCCGATGGCGATTACGTGTGGAGATCTCTCGAAAGTAAACGCACCGCTGGTCCGGCTGCATTCGAGTTGCTTCACGGGAGACTTGATCGATTCGTTACGCTGCGATTGCGGCGACCAGTTGCACATGGCCCTCGACATGATCCAGAACGAGGGGGCAGGCGCGTTGATCTATTTGCCCCAGGAAGGTCGCGGAATTGGACTGGCCGAGAAACTCAAAGCATACGCCCTGCAAGACCAGGGTATGGACACGGTTGAGGCAAATTTGGCACTCGGCCACAAAGCCGACATTCGCGACTACGGAATCGGAATTCAGATTCTTAAGGATTTGGGACTGAGCAAGGTGCGGCTGTTGACTAACAACCCCAAGAAGACGGATGCGTTTATCTATGGGGGGTTCAGTCTGGAGGTTGTCGACCAAGTTCCGATCTTGCCGCCAGCGAACGAACACAACGCTCGCTACCTTGCGACGAAGCGAGACAAGATGGGGCACCAGATTCCGCCTGAAGCTTAGCAACGCTCGCGTAATTAGTGAGATAGGCTTCAGTTATTTCACGAGCGATGCTTAGACGATGACTGCTGGGCTACGGAGTCGCTAACATAGCAAATCGTTCTTGCAGCGATTCGACGTTCATCTCTTCCTCGCGAAGTGCCTCCATCGCTTTAATCGCGGCAACGGCTGCCTGAATCGTCGTGATGCAAGGAACACCGTGTTGGACGGCGGCCGCGCGGATGCGACCTTCATCCGTTCTCGCGCCTTTGCCATTGGGCGTGTTGATGATTAAGGCGACCTCCTCATTCTTGAGATGGTCGATCAAGTTCGGATGGCCCTCGGCAATCTTCTTGACTCGCTGCACGGGAATGCCTTCTTGTTCCAAACGTCTTGCCGTTCCTTCGGTCGCCAGTAAGTCGAATCCCAGAGTTTTAAGCTGTCGAGCCAGCTCGCCAACCTGATCCTTGTGTCGCGCCGTGACGCTGAGAAAGATATTTCCCGACTCCGGTAAAACGACGCCGCTGGCAAGCTGAGCCTTGGCAAACGCGATCGAGAACCGCTCGCTGACTCCCATGACTTCTCCCGTACTCCGCATTTCGGGGCCAAGGACAATGTCCACACCAACAAATTTGCGGAACGGGAAGACACTTTCCTTGACCGATACGTACGCGGGAATGGGCTCGCTGGTGACTCCCAGTTCGGCGAGCGTCATGCCGGCCATCACCTTGGCTGCAATCTTCGCGACAGGAACGCCGGTTGCCTTCGCCACAAAGGGAACGGTTCGGCTGGCTCGCGGGTTTACTTCCAAGACATAGATATTAGGACGACCGTCCTCCGTCTTGACCGCGAACTGGATGTTCATCAAACCGATAACATTCAATCGCTTCGCCAGGGCGTGCGTCGCCTCGCGGATCTCTTGAACGACGGGGCCTGGCAAGCTGTAAGGTGGTATCGCGCAGGCCGAATCGCCCGAGTGAACTCCGGCCTCTTCGATGTGCTCCATAATTCCCATCACGACGACGTCTTTGCCGTCGCTGATCGCATCGACATCGACTTCGGTCGCATCTTCGAGAAATCGATCAATCAGCACCGGCTGGCCTTGCGCGGCGATGAAGGCTTCGGCCACATAACGTTCGAACTGATGATCGTCGTAGCAGATCTCCATCGCACGACCGCCCAGGACAAAGCTTGGTCGGACAAGCGCGGGATAGCCGATTTTCTCGGCTTCGACTCGGGCTTGGTTCAAATTGCGAGCGATGCCATTGGCCGGCTGCTTGAGACCCAATTGACCCAACAATCGTTGAAACTTCTCGCGGTCTTCGGCATCTTCGATCGTGTCGACACTGGTTCCGATAATGGGAACGCCCGCCGTCTCTAAAGCTCGCGCTAAATTCAGTGGCGTTTGCCCGCCGAACTGCACAATCACGCCGTCAGGCTGCATGCGGTCATAAATATTGAGTACGTCCTCGGTCGTCAACGGCTCGAAGAAGAGCAGGTCGCTGGTATCGTAATCGGTGCTGACGGTCTCGGGATTCGAATTGACCATGATCGACTCGATGCCCATCTCTCGCAACGCGTAACTGGCGTGGCAACAGCAGTAATCAAACTCGATGCCTTGCCCGATGCGATTCGGTCCGCCACCGAGGATCATAATTCTCCGCTTGTCACCCTTCTCTGGCGTTTCGTCTTCGTCTTCGTAAGTCGAGTAGTAATAAGGCGTGTATGCTTCGAACTCGGCGGCACAAGTATCAACCGACTTGAACGTCGGAATGATGCCTCGCGATTTGCGTTGTTCGCGAACCTCCATCTCGTTCCCGTGCCACATCGTTGCCAACTGGCGATCCGAGAACCCAAATCGCTTGGCCTTGCGAAGCATCGCGTCGTCGACTTGCGAGATGTCGTTGTATTGTCGGAGTTGTTCTTCCATCTCGACGATTTCGCAGAGATGATCCAGGAACCACGGGTCGATCGCTGTCAACTCGTGAATCTCGGCAGCGGTCATGCCACTCTTCAATGCGTAACGCAGATACCACACGCGGTCTGCATTTGGGGTCGCGAGTTTCGCCCGGATCTCGTCACGCCCCGGTTGCTCGTCCGTTCCCCACAAGTCCTTTCCGTCCGAACCGAATCCGAAGGCACCCACTTCCAGTCCGCGAAGTGCCTTCTGGAACGACTCCTTGAACGTGCGTCCGATCGCCATCGTCTCACCAACACTCTTCATTTGCGTCATCAGTGTGGCATCGGCTTCTGGGAATTTTTCAAATGCAAAGCGAGGAATCTTGGTCACGACGTAGTCGATTGTGGGCTCGAAGCAAGCCAGCGTCTCACGGGTGATGTCATTAGTTAGTTCGTGCAAGCGGTAACCCACAGCAAGCTTGGCCGCGATCTTCGCAATCGGGAACCCGGTCGCCTTCGACGCAAGCGCACTCGAACGACTGACACGCGGATTCATCTCAATCACGATCATACGGCCATCGTTGGGTTCGATCGCGAACTGAATATTCGACCCACCCGTTTCGACGCCGATCTCACGGATAACGGCCAGGCTGGCGTCGCGCATCCGCTGATACTCTTTGTCAGTCAACGTTTGAGCTGGCGCGACAGTTATGGAATCGCCTGTATGCACGCCCATCGGATCGAAGTTTTCGATCGAACAGATAATGACGACGTTGTCATCCAAGTCGCGCATCACCTCCATCTCGTACTCTTTCCAGCCGATCACCGACTCTTCGATCAGCACTTCGGTAACGGGCGACTGGTCGAGGCCGCGACGGACGAGTGCATCAAACTCGTCGCGATTGTAAGCGATCGCCGAACCGCTGCCTCCCATCGTAAAGCTGGGTCGGACCACGCAAGGGCAGCCGATGTCGTCCAAAACGCGCCGAGCGTGATCCATCGTGCGAACGGTCTCGCCACGACAGACGGAAAGCCCGATCTTGGCCATCGCTTGCTTAAACTCTTCGCGCCCTTCGGCCTTGGCAATCACGCTGGGGATGGCCCCGATCATCTCGCAGTTGAACTTCTCCAAGACTCCCTGCTCGGCCAATTGCATGGCGAGATTCAAGGCCGTCTGACCGCCCAGTGTTGGCAACAGCGCATCGGGACGCTCCTTCTCGATGATCTTCGCGATGATTTTCCAATCGAGGGGTTCGATGTACGTCTGATCTGCGGTATCGGGATCGGTCATGATCGTGGCTGGATTCGAGTTCACCAGCACGACTTCATAGCCTTCCTCGCGCAACGCCTTGCAGGCTTGTGTCCCGGAGTAATCGAATTCGCAAGCCTGACCGATGACGATCGGACCTGAACCGATGAGCAAGATCTTCTTAATGTCCGTACGGCGTGGCACGAGTTACAAGTCTCTCTATATCAAGGAGTTGGTAGGCGGGGGCGTCCCTGCGGAGCGGACGCATTGGGGGGCAAATGCTGTGAGTAAAATCCCTCGAAGTTAACACTGCCTATCGTCCGCATCAAGGCCCAAGACGGCATTACCGAACGAGCCACCCGTCGGTTCGCCGAAGCGTCGCGAATCCCTTGGCTTCTCAATTCCGAGATATGCCAAATCGGGCAATCACTGCTCGCACGATGGCTTGCGGGATAGAAGATATTTCTCGACAGGCTCACCGCCGATCAAGTGGTCCTGGATAATCGCTTCCAGAACGTCGGGGGTACAGTGTCCGTACCAGCAGTTGTCGGGCATGACCACGGCAATCGGACCGCCTACACAGATGTCCAAGCAGTAGGACTTTGATCGGAAGATGCCACCCCGCTTGTCGAGCTTCAGCTCTTTCAGACGTTTCTTTAAGAACTGCCACGATTCCCGCATTTGGTTGCGGCTGGCACATTTCGCAGTCCCTCGGTCGTAGCACAACAGAATGTGCCGACTTGCGGACCCGAAACCTTCCTTGCGGACTTTGCGACGCGCAGCGGCGAGGTCTTTGGCCTCGTGATCGTGTCGTTTCGCGTTCATGAAAAAACTCCGCAAGTAAGCTATTCCCAGCATACTTGCGGAGTTCCGAATTGGCTATCCACACCGAAACGGAGCGTCATTCAGGCAAACGTCCTTGCTCGACCTTGGGGAATTCTCCGGTGCAGGCCTTCATAAACTCGACCAGATCTTTCTTGTCCTGGTCGGACAACTCGAGCTTCTTGATATCTTTGCTCAAATGAGGATTCGGATGTCCACCTTTCGCATACCACTCGACCACCTCCTCCAGCGTCTTCTGCGATCCGTCGTGCATATAGGGTGCGGTCAAGGCGACGTTTCGAACCGTCGGAGTCTTGAACGCTCCGCGATTCTTATCGTCGTTCGTGACCGTGAAGCGTCCTAAGTCCGGCTCTTCTTTGTCCATACCGACACCAAGGTTGTGATACTTCTCGTCCGACAAGTTCGCACCGACGTGGCACGCGGTACAACTTCCCTTTGCGGTAAAGAAGATCTCGCGACCCCGTTTCGCGCTCTCAGAAATCGGGTGCTCTTCGCTGGCTTTCGCCTTTGCCATATAGTCTTCATACAAGTCGGGATCGTCTTCCTTAAGAGCATCTAAGTCTTCAAGATCATCCTTGAACGCGACTTGCATGGCGCGAAGCGGTTCGTAGTAATCAAACGGTGACGGCCCCGTCACAATCGCTCGCTCGAAGGTCGCAATCGCCTTGCCGATGTTTCCGATCGTGACGCCCTCGTCGAAGATCTTGGCGAACTGAAGTCGATAGCCCTCGATCTTCTTGACGGTATCGACCGCTGCTTCATGCGTATTACCCATCTCAATCGGATTAGCAATCGGACCAACTGCTTGTTCTTCCAGTGAACCAGCTCGTCCGTCCCAAAACTGTGGACCACTCAGGATTCGGTTGTAGCTGACTGGCGAGTTACGTCCTCCCTCTTGGCCACCGATGCCGACACCAAATTGCGTGTGTCGCGCATAGCCCTCGTCGGGGTGATGACAGTCCGCACAACTGACGGTACTGTCAGCTGACAGTCGCTTGTCAAAGTACAACTGTCGCCCCAACTCGATTTTGGCTCGAGTCATCGGGTTGTCGGCGGGGATGACGATTTGGCCGACTCCGACCGACAGTCCCAGCGGCAAGTCCACCTCAAGCGTTGCATGGTTCTTCGCATCAGCAAGCCAAGCTTGAATCTGCTCGGTTGTTAAAGAACCCTCACCGGGAATTCCAGACGTCAGGTCGGGAGAGCCGAGTAAAACCCGCTCGGTCGTTGCCGTGGCGACTGGCGGTGCAGCCTTCGTCTCAGGCGGAGCGGGCTCTTCGGGGGCCTTCTCCTCTGAAGGAGCGACCGTCTCAGCTGGCATCGTCTCCGGTTCAGAAGTTTCGACCGAAGGTGACGCGTCCACTGCGACATCAGCGGAAGTGGTATTTGTTTCTGCTTCAGCGGATGCAGGTGCATTTGCAACCGGCTTTTGCGGCGTACAACCGACCAACACGAAGCCTAATAGCACCGTGAGTGCTACGGATACAATTCGCTGTGACATCGTGGTATCTCCTTCAATGGGATGTGCAGGTGAATCGTGTCAACAAAACCGGCAGAGCACAACGCCGCAAATCAGAGGCCATCGGCGATGTTCCTGCTTCTGCCTCCTCGCAGTTCGTTGAGCGTGCCACGAGACGCACCTCGCAGATGCATTGTAGGTCGTTGGCAAGCGTGACCGAAGGGGCGGCTCGGTATCGGTGTGCGAGTCTGATCGAGAGTGTGCGAAATCGTAGACGTTTTCATGCGAATGCGTACGGCGTAGCGAGCCGATAAGCGACATGAGTTGTTAGATACGATTCGACTCGGGACGATTGCTTTATCGCCCCAGCAATGAACGAAACGGCTGCGCTTAATCGATGATCGGGTTCGGCGCAACTGAGCCGCAGAAATCCCGCGCCTGCCTCCCCGAAGCATTCGCCTCCCAAGCACGCCACGCCGCGCGCGTCGTCCGCGCCTTCAAGCAGGTACATCGCCAATCCGTGTGACGTGATTCCTAGCCGGTTGCAAATCGGCGCGACGGACGGGAACGCGTAAAAGCTTCCGCCGGGCATCAAGCAAGAGACGCCTTCGACCTGATTCAACTCGTCCACCAATTGTTTCACCTTCCGCCCAAATTCGTTCATCTGTCGATCGCGTTCGTCGCACCCTTCTCGCATTGCCGCCGCTCCCGCCAGTTGCGTGAAAGGCGGAACGCACGAAAGCGCCGTGTTGGTCAGCTTGCCGAGCATCTCAATGGTCTTTGTATTACTCACCGCAAAGCCCAGCCGCCAACCGCTCATACTGAACGATTTGCTAAACGTGTAAGCAGCGACCGTTTGGTCGATCATCCCCGGCTGCGCTAACAACGAATGATGGCGTCCGTTCCAGACCATTCGATCGTAGGGCTCGTCGCTAAAGACGGCGATGTCTCGTTCGCGAACGATCTCGGCCAGCGCTGCCAAGTCTTCGAGCAACGTAATCCCGCCGGTTGGGTTGTGCGGCGAGTTTAAGAAGATCGCTTTCGGGCTCGGATCTTCCTCGAGGAACCTTCGTACGTCGTCCAAGTTTGGCCGAAAGTCATGTGCATGCTTCAAGGCAGAAAGTACCATGCGTCCGCCCCGGCGCGCGATGTTTGGCGGATAGGTAGGGAAATGTGGACTGAATACCAACACGCCATCGCCGGGATTTAGAAAGGCTTCGCAGAACAGTTGCTCGAAGTTCTTGGCACCCGGTCCGGCAATGACATTCTCGGACGCGACAGACAATTCGTACTCGCGGTTCACGTATTCTGCCGCCGCTTCGCGAAACTCTGGTATACCGACCGAGGGGCCGTAGTGGGTGCGGCCATCACGAATTGCTTGAATGCCCGCCTCGACTGCGGGTGCCGGAGTGGAAAAAGGACTGTCGCCTATCTCCAACTCAATGATATCTTTTCCTGCGGCGATTAATCGCTTCGCTGCCGCGAGAACTGTGAAGGCGGTCTCTGCCGTCACCGATGATGCGAAATTGCTGAACGAAGCTGGCATGATCTTCCCACTCGGAACAGTGTGTTGGACGTTTCCACTCAGCGACAACGGCGGCCTATCGGGCTTTAAGTCACCGACCAGGAACGTTACAGCTTAAGCTTATTGACGAGGAAGGTGTCTCGATCCGCGTCCGTAAGGGGTTCCCACTCGACCTTCACCGTGGGTAGCTGCTGACGCAGGCGTTCAATGTCTTGTGGCGGCGTGTCGACCCATTTGGCCTTCAACTCGCGGAGTTTCGGCAACTTACCGAGTTGGGCGAGAGCTTCGTAACTTAACTTTGCCTCTTGAAGGTCAAGTCGTTCAAGTGACTTCATCTGGGCGATGATCGATAGCGTGGCGTCATCAAAGCTTGGGGTGAGCGGACGACCGCGTGCGGGGAGTCGCTGGCCGATTTTCAGTGCCGTAATGTTCGGCAGCTTGAGTAAGTGTTTGATCGCTTCGGGCGATTCCCAATTATGCCACTCGGAAAACTCTTTCAATTGCGTGAGCTGACCGACTGCCTCAAATGCCTCATCGCCGGCGGTAGCACCAGCGAACGTGAGTCGTTCCAACTTTGGCAGGACCTTTAAATGAGCGAGTCCTGCGCCTGAGAAATCCTTGCAGTCTCGCGAAGGGTGAAACAGTGAAAGCCGCTTCAGTTGCTGAAACGCGGCAAAGTGCCGATAGCCATCGTCGCTTAGCTCCGTGCCGTTAAGCAAGATCGATTCCAACTCCGTCAGTCCAGACAGCGCAGCAAGATCCTCGTCGCGAAAGGCTCGTCCACTCAAGGAGAGCGACTTCAAGGTTGTCACGTGACCGATCAGTTTATATTCCGCTTCCCCGAACTTGTCGCAGTTTGCTTTCAGTTCAATGATCATGCCGCCCGCTTGCTTGATCTCTGCGCCGATGTGTTGCAGCGCGGCTACATCCGGTTCGGCTGATGACACGGCAGTCACGAAAACCAATGCCGACATGGCGACCAAGATTGTTCTCATCGTTCTCGTTCCTGTTTAGACCAAACCGTTGAGTGTACCTGATGCGTCGCGGAAGGAATCCGTTTCGACGCCCATCTTTTGAATCATCGTGAGCAACACATTCGACATCGGCGGATGATCGTTCTCGTCGAAGGCAAGGTGTTGGCCGTGCTTGAAACCGAGCCGGCGTCCACCCGCTGTAAGCAATGGAAGGTTCTTGGGCGAATGATCACCGCCTTTGCCGCTGTTCATGCCGGAACCGAACAGGATCAGTGTGTGGTCGAGCATGTTGCCTTCGCCATCCTGAGTCGCCTTCAGGAATCGCATGAATCGAGCGAGTTGGCTGAGGTGGAAGCGATCGATCACACCGAGCTTTTGCAGCATACCTGCGTCACCGCCGTGATGAGACAATTCGTGATGGTTCTCGCCACCACCGCCGTAGCCCCCCGCTTCGCGCGACCATTCGTAGGTAATAACGCGAGTCGTATCGGTGACGAATGCCAGGTACGACAACTCCATCATGACGTCGATCCACATCGGTCGATCATGCGCGTTGTGAGGTTGGCTTTCGAGTTGCAACCCCTTCGCGTCTATCTCAGGCTTTGGAATATCGATCCACTCTTCGAGTCGTTCGAGTCGCTGTTCCGTCTCACGTACCGACGACAGATACTGGTCGAACTTCTCTTGGTCCTTCTTTCCGAGTCGCCGATGCAACACGTTTGCCTCATTCAACACGCTGTCCAAGATCGACTTTTTTTCGGCGTATCGCCGCAAAGTCGCCTCGCGATCGCCGGCACTCTCGGGAACAAACAGCCGCTCGAACAATCGTCGCGGCGAATCCTCCGCCGGAACGGGTGTGCCGCTTCGATCGAAAGACAGCGTATGACTGTGTCCTGCCGAACCAGTCCCTGATGAATCGGAGAGTTGTAACGACGGAAAGCGAGTGTGCTTGCCATGCACTTCCGCAACCACCTGATCCGCAGAAATCGAATTCGTATAGTCGCTGCCCGGCACCGCTTGCAAATCGGCACCAGTCAACCAAGTATCCGCGCCGCTGTGACCACCCTTCGAGGCTGGATGTCCGATGCCGGAGATTACGGTGAACTCATTCCGCAAATCCTGCAACGTCTCAAGCGACTTCGACAACGCGTAGTCCTTGCCAGAGTTCTCCGGCACCCACTCCATGATATTGACGCCGTTAGGTACGTAACAACAAATCATTCGCGGCTGAACACTCAGCGATGACCTGAGCGGTTCGTAGGTCGACGACCGGGCGAACGCATGCGGCAACATTGCATCCAGCAGCGGCAAGCTGAGAGCTGCGCCGAGGCCACGGAGAACGTGACGACGAGAGAGAAGTGGTGGTTTTCTCATGGGCGTAGGCCTTACAATCTGGAATGACGAAGTACCCAATGGCGAAAGAATGACGAATGGCTAATGACGAAACCGGGAGTGGCAAGCCTTTCGATTTGGAAGAGCGGACGGCGCAGTTTGGTGAAGCTGTGATTGATTTTGCAAAGAAGATTCCGAAAGGCCCGCTGACGAACCGTTTGATTGATCAAGTTGTTGGAGCAGGGACGAGTGTTGGAGCAAACTACTGCGAGGCCGACGACGCCGTTTCGAAGAAGGACTTCCGTCATAAGATCAGTATCTGTAAACGCGAAGCCCGTGAAACAAAGTTCTTCGTGCGAATGATTGTGCGGGCAGTTCCCGAACTCAGAGAAGCGGCCAAGCCCTTGTGGCAAGAAGCCAAAGAACTCCACCTGATCTTCGCCAAAATCTATCGCAGTTAGTTCTTCCTTCGACATTTGATCTTCGTCATTCCTTCGTCATTGGGTACTTACTCATTCGTCATTTCCTCCTGAACGGTTCGGAGGTAACAACATACGTCACCAACGATTTCAACGTGTCGCCATTATCCTTCAGATACCGAACCGCAGCGTCGACGTGAACGCGATCCGCGATTCCAAGTTCTCGACCCAGTGCATACGTTAACATCTTGCTGGCGAGGCAATTCAAAAACAGCTCCTGCCGGTCCATTAAAGCATCTCGCAGGCCATCGACGCCAACAATCTCAGTGCCATCCAGCAACTTCGACGAAGCGTCGATCAACGGATCACTTTGGCCTATACGCCCTTTGTACCCAAACCCTTCGCGATCTCGCCACTCGCCAGCCGCGTTGAAATTCTCGAGCGCGAAACCGAGCGGATCGATTTTGTTGTGGCAGCGGGCACACTGTGGCAGTTGGCGATGAATCTCCAGTCGTTGCCGGACGGTAGCCTTGTCGATACCGGGCACTTTCGGAGCGATCTCGCCCGCGTTGGCAACTGGCAAGCCTGGGTCAATTCCCAAGACATTCTTCATGATCCAGGTGCCGCGTTTCACCGGTGACGTGCGTGTTCCGTTCGACGTCGTTGACAAGATCGAGGCCTGCGTGACGATGCCGCCGCGATGAACTCCTGCGGGCACGTTCACACGACGAAAGTGATCTCCCTTCACGCCGGGGATACCGTAAAAACGGCCCAGGCGTTCGTTAATCACGACGAACTCGGACGATACGAAGTTCATCACGCTCAGGTCGTTTTGTAAGATCTCTCGAAAGAACGCTTTGGACTCGTCGACAATCGACAATTCCAAATGGCGATCGTATCGCGGATAGAGATCTGCCGCGGGTGGATTCGCTCCGACTTCGCGAAGCCCCAACCACTGGCCCGCAAAGTTCTCAACAAAGGCATCCGATTTGGGGTCTGCGAGCATTCGTTCGACTTGAGCGACAAGCGTCCGTTCGTTCGTCAACTCTCCCTGCTCGGCAAGCTGGAACAACTCTTCATCCGGCATACTGCTCCACAAGAAATACGACAGGCGGCTGGCCAACTGAAAGTCGTTCAGCGGGTGGCCAACGTCGTGTGAAGCCCTTGAGATATTGCGAACGAACGCTTGGTCCTCAGCGGAGAAGACGTTAACGGGTACAGTGAACTGCTTACCGTCTTCGCGCTCGATCGTCACGTTGGCGTCGACCGTACTTAATACTTTCGCTCGCAGCTTACGCCCGCGATTGTCGGTGAAGACATGAAAGGCGTCTGAATCATCGCCAGCTGCGATGGACGATTTGGCCGCGACCTCGTCCGATGGCGGTTCGGCCAAATACAGGAAGTGGGGCGAGACAAGGACTGCGATCAGCGGATTCTTAATCGCTTGCACAAACGACGGTGCGTCTTTGCGGACCATATCGTAGAGCCGCAGTTTCTCGTCGACCTCGCTATCCGCGATCAGACGTCGATAGGCTCGACGCATGAACCGCTGGATGACTTCTCGTGCATAAGCTCGCTCGTCTTGCTCACGCAATGGCGAGTCGAACAAGATGTTCGTGTGGCTCGTCGGCGGCCAAGCATCGTACTGCGGTCCTTCAATCTCGAACCAATCGACCCACAGCTCGGGCCGAGCAAAATCGTCGCCGGTCTGAAACCAGAAGTTCTCCAATTCCTTCGGGATCGAATAGGCATAGTCGACGGTAATCCCTGCCTTCTGCGTCGTGAATCGACACGGCACTTCGTAAATCCCAGGTTCGCTCACCGGAGCCGGAACGTCGAACTCAGCCAAAACACGTGGCTGTCCGCCGAGATTCAGAATCAATTTGAGTCGAGGTGGCCCGTAGTCGTACATGCGATCCGTCTTGAAGTGTTCCAGGTCGTTCTCGTAGCGAGGCCGTTCCCATCGCTCGCGGTCTGGATTCTTTTCAAGTTCGCGCTGCATGCGTTCCAGCAGGTACTTGTCCGCCGTTTTAACGACGGCGTCGCGGGTCGGCACTTTCCCGCCCGCTCGAATACGAATGACATAATCGCCTTCGTGGGGTAAGGCAAAGTCGCGAGCATTGAGATTTCGATCCCAGCTCTCATGATGCATCACCTTGAAGTCACCTTCGACACGACTCTTACCGCCATTCACGATGACTCGTTGTCCGTCGTAGACAACTCGGTTTGAATCCGAGTCGCCTGAATCTGGCTCGAATCGCCACTTCAAGCTTGGCGGCTGTTCGCCTTCGACCAATGCCTGATCAAGGATCTTGCGCGCGGCGTTGAAGTAAAGCTCCAGATGCATTGGCGAAACAGTCAGAGCACCACCGTTGTTGTCAAAGCCACCGGTGGGCGGATCTTGCGGGAATCCGGCGGCGTCGAAGTTGATCCCGATCAGATCGCGAATTGTGTTGCGATACTCAGCACGATTCATCCGCCGCACGACGATCGCCGAATCGCGTCGATGCAACTCGGCATTAACCATCTGCTGCGTGATCCAATCAACGACCTTCGCAACTTCCTCAGGCTTTGGCTGTGGTTCGTCTTCCGGTGGCATCTCGTGGCTATTCAGGACATTAACGACTTCGCCCCACTTTCCCTTTGTCACCAGATCAAGGAAGTCATTCGGCAAGTGTTGGTCAACTCGCAGATCAGCTTGCTGATCATCAGGGCCGTGGCAACTCAAGCAGTGTTGCTTGAAAAACGGTAAGACCGTCTGACGATAGCCGGCATCGTCGGCTCGTAAAACACTCGGTGGTTGAGATTGGGCATGCGGCGGTAGCAGAACTAACAACCCAGCCGCCATGAGGCAACACGCTCGAAGTCGTGATTTCGTGCGTGCGATAACAGATTGTTCCATCGCGGTCGTGGCGTTATTCTTCATCGAGCACGTCAAGGTTCGGACACTCGTCTCGTAATTGCTTAAGCAGGTCATTGGTGTTGTGAATCATGGTCCAATGATTAAGGTAGTCCCAATCCAACTTCTTTGCGCGGACTGCCAGGATATTCTCTGCGTCGTCCAGATCCTTACGCCGTTTCCATCTGAGCTTTTGAATTACAACGTCTTCGGCAGAAGGAATCCAGGCTTCGCGTTTGATTTCCTCCAACCAACGACGTTGACGCCGCTGAAATCGCTCCTTGTGGTGTTCATCCTGACTAAGCCGAAATAATTCAATATCGAAATTTGTCGGTGTATAAGTGATGATGTTTCGAATTGAATTGGTGATGGTTTCCATTCGCATCTGGCGGTCTAGCTTAAAGCCGACTCCCAGACTCTTCGCGAACTCAACAACCCCAATTGAATCAAAAGATACGACGATGTCGGCATCTTTAGTGGCGCGTGGAATTCCGTAAGCGTTGCTCGACAGCGCTCCGACTAGCATGTAGGAAACACGTTGGACTTCCAATTGAGTAACCACATGAGCGGTCGCTTCAAAGCTGTTCATCGATATACCCGGCGTCAACATAGAGACCACGCTCATCAAGTAATCGCTTGATCTTTAGGCATCGACGAAGCTCGCGTTCCACCTGCTCTGACGTAAAGTCAGGGTGTTCGTGTCGAATCCCACTGCGCATCCGTGCGCAGGATTGGTCGAATAGTCGCGGCCCGTCAAATATTTTCTCATCAATGGGCGTACGTCGCGCACGCGCAACCTTCGACAAGAATATCGAATCTTGCAGCGCTTTGATTTCAGGATCGACTTCGCTCACGAATCTTCTCCGGGTTATCGAGTAAACTCCGGCAACTTCACAACTTCACCGCCTTTCAACGCCGACTCGTGCGCACAAATGCCGACACATGTCCAGTTTGCACTCGTCTTGGCGTTGGGTCGAGGATCGCGGTCTTCGATCAGGGCGCTGACCATCTCGTGAACCAGGTGCGGATGCGAGCCGCCGTGGCCGCCGCCTTGAACAAACGAAAGATGATCGGCATCTTCGATAGTTTGTGTAAACTTACGAATTGGCTCTGGGAGTAAGTGAGCGTAGTCGGGGACTTCGACGTGCGTCGCGATTTCAGGCTCAGGCTTCTTCGCCGTATGCAGCACATGCGGCTCGCCTTCGACCAAAGTCCATTCGAAGCTCTTCTTCGTGCCATACACATCGAAACTCTCACGATACTGACGCGCCGTGTCGTACAAGAATCGCCAAACATGCGCCGCGATGTCGCTATCGGCGATCTTGATCTGGCAGGATTCAACGGCGAACTTGTTACCGGACTTCTTGGCAATATCCTCGCGGACGGTGCCTGATCCGTAGCAGGAGACTTGTTCGGCAAGCCCGTTCACAAGGCCAAGCACCGGGCTGACGACATGCGTCGCATAATGCATCGGGATCATGCGTTCCCAATACTCTGGCCAGCCATCCATGTCCTGCGGATGCGATGCCGCCATGTACTGGATCTTGCCGAGTTCACCCTTGTCGTACATTTCTTTGATGAAGAGGTACTCGCGGCTGTACACGACCGTCTCGGCCATCATGTATTTCAAGCCGGTCGCATTCACCTTCTCGACGATTTGACGACACTCGTCAATCGTCGTCGCCATCGGGACGGTACACATAACGTGCTTGCCGGCATCTAACGCTTGCAACGACATCCGGGCATGATCGGGGATCGGGCTGTTGATGTGAACAAAATCAACGTCGGGATCGCTCAGAACGTCTTCGTAGTTCGTGTAGCGCCGATCGATGCCAAGCGTATCGCCGACCTTGTTCAGTTCCGCCTCGTTCCGCCGACAGATGGCATGCACGTTGGCATTGGGATGTGCCTGATAAATTGGAATGAACTCGGCACCAAACCCTAAGCCAACCATGGCCACATTCACGGTTTTCGTCATCATCGATCCTTTCGTATGTCCTAAAGCTTTCGCATTATCCGGTTGTCGTATGGCGACTGATGGGCATCTTCGATTCGGAGAGGTTATAATCGATCGCACACCAACTTCCGAGCAGCGATTCTATGACCGATACAACATCGAAACCGTTACTATATGTCACGCTGGCCCTGCTGGGTAGCTTCGTACAATCTTCTCATGCCGACGAGTCTGTTGGGTACAACCGCACCATCCGACCGCTGTTGGCTGCCAAGTGCTTGGCATGCCACGGTCCCGATGAAGAAGAGCGGAAAGCCGATCTACGGCTTGACGTGCGCGAGTCGGCGATCGACTCCGGCGCCATCGTCCCCAACAAGCCAGATGAAAGCGAGTTACTTCGTCGGGTTCTGTCCACCGACCCCGACGAACAGATGCCTCCCCCGGACTCGGGCGAGACGCTGACCGACGAACAACGACACCAACTTCGCCTTTGGATTCGTGAAGGGGCGAAGTATGAACAACATTGGGCTTTCGTTCCACCACAACGTCCTGCTATCCCCATGGTGAAGGAGTCGTCATGGGTTCGCAATGATATCGATCGCTTTGTCCTCGCAAAGCTTGAAGCGGAGAAGTTAGCACACTCTGAGGAAGCAGATCGCTATACGCTTGTTCGCCGAGTTTATCTCGATCTGATTGGCTTGCCTCCGACGCCCGAAGAGGCAGACGCGTTTGTCAACGACTCCGATCCACAGGCCTACGACAAACTCGTCGATCAGCTACTAAGGTCAAAACACTACGGCGAACGATGGGCTCGGCTGTGGCTTGATTTAGCTCGCTACTCGGACACGAACGGTTATGAAAAAGACCGTCCTCGCACCATGTGGCCGTATCGGGATTGGGTCATCAAGGCGTTGAACGACGACATGCCATTCGACCAATTCACGATCGAGCAACTCGCCGGCGACATGCTGCCCAGCGCAACGAACGATCAACACGTCGCGACGGGTTTTCACCGCAACACGATGCTCAACGAAGAAGGCGGGATCGATCCGCTTGAATATCGCTTTTATGCCATGATTGACCGAGTCGCTACGACCGGCACGGTTTGGATGGGGCTCACAACCGGCTGTGCTCAGTGCCATACACACAAGTACGATCCCATCACACACACCGACTACTACAGCTTACTGGCATTGCTCAACAACGCCGATGAACCGGATTTCCCAATCGCCGACCCTGCAATTGAACAGCGGCGACAAGAACTCGAAGCGGAGATTACAAAACTCGAAGCCGATCTGCCGCAGCACTTTCCCGTTGGCGAGGGTGATGGGCCGGAAGAATCGCTGCGCAAGCAGAACCTTGATAATGAGTTTGCTGCTTGGCTTACGGAGCAGCAAGCCAAGGCCGTTCATTGGTCGGTGCTTCGTCCGAGCGAAATGCAAACCAACCTCCCGCGATTAGAAATCCTTGCTGATGGCTCGATCTTTTCGAGTGGCGATATCACCAAGCGAGATGTGTTTACTTTGACGTTCGATTTGTCGTCACGTGAGCATCTGGTGACCGCATTGCGATTGGAAGTACTGCCCGACGATCGCTTACCAGCCGGCGGTCCTGGACGTTGCTATTACGAAGGGCGAAAAGGCGATTTCTTCTTGAGCGAAGTCACCGCCAAGCAAGGTGTCGCGAAAGTCGATATCACTTCGGCGTCGAATAGCTATGGCAAGATCAGCATTGGCAGCGGCAATGCCGACGCGAAGAACGTGCTCGATGGCGACGGTTCAACCGGCTGGTCAACGTCAGGCCGCGAAGGGCACGCGAGCCAACTGGTGCTTAACTTTGCGAAGCCGCTGGAGCCGACCGGTTCGTTGACGATCGAATTGTTATTTGAACGACATTTCGCCGCCAGTCTTGGCCGGTTCCGCATTTCCGCGACCAGTAATGAATCGGCACAGGCGTCCGAACTGCCCGTTGACCTGGAGCCAGTTTTGATTCGCGATGAGTCGTCTTGGAACGAACAAGAAGCAGCAGCCGTCCACTCACACTTCTTGAACGTCACACCACTGCTCGCCGAGGCTCGCAAACCGATCGACGAATTACGCAACAAGCTGCCTGAGCCGACCTCCGCGATGGTACTCTTAGAGCGACCTGCCGATAATCCGCGAGCCACGCATCGACATCATCGCGGCGAGTACTTAAGTCCTCGGGAGTTGGTCGATCCCGCAATTCCAACTGTCTTTGCCTCGCTCACCGACTCGCCACCGAAGAACCGGTTGGAATTTGCTCGTTGGCTGGTCAGCGACGCCAATCCCCTTGCCGCGCGAGTAACCGTGAACCGTGCTTGGCGAGCGTTCTTCGGGAATGGACTGATGCGGACCAGTGGCGATTTCGGCACGCAGTCGGATCCGCCGACGCACCCCGAGTTGCTAGATTGGCTCGCCAAGGAGTTTGTCGAAGGCGGCTGGTCACTGAAAGAACTACATCGATCGATCGTGAGCAGCGCCACGTATCGGCAAAGTTCTGTGGTTTCGAAAGCATTACTCGCCCGTGACCCCGAGAATCGCCTGTTGGCTCGTGGTCCGCGCTATCGAGTCGACGCCGAAATGGTACGCGACATCATGCTCAAAGCGAGCGACCGATTGTCCGCCAAGATGTTCGGCCCCAGCGTCTATCCGCCGCAACAGGCAAGTGTGACAGAATTGTCGTATGGCAACATGAAATGGAATGTGTCGCCAGGCGAAGATCGGTATCGCCGCTCGCTATATACCTTCAGCAAACGAACGGCCCCCTTCGCGGCTTACACGGTCTTCGATGGACCGACCGGCGAGAACTGTGTGCCACGACGAAACCGCAGCAATACGCCACTGCAAGCGTTGACGCTGTTGAATGATGAAATGTATCTCGAGCTGGCTCGAGCTGTCGCGGAACGGAGAGAACGTCGAACATCGAAGGAAGAAGGCGCGACGGAGATCTTTCGGCGATTCTTGACGCGTCCGCCTGGTGGTGATGAAGTGGCGCTGTTGCTGGAATTTCAGGCGACGCAGCAGAAGCGACTGGAGGCGGGTGAACTGAATGCCAAGATGTTTCTCGATCCAGACGCCGGTGAAGCGGAGCAAATGGCCGAGCGGGCATCGTGGGTAATGGTGGCCCGCGCGGTTATGAACTTGGATGAAGCAATCACCAAACAATAGAGCGAACATGACACACTACCACTTCGACGTTCGACGTTCACAGACTCGCCGCCACTTCTTTCAAAGCTGTGGTGTGGGGGTTGGTAAGATCGCATTGGCTTCCTTGTTGGCCAACGAATCACACGCAGCGGTTGACGAAAGCCCGAACCCAACGGCTCCCAAGCCAACTCATTTCCCGGCCAAGGCGAAGCGTGTCATTTACTTATTCATGGCGGGTGCGCCGAGTCAGCTTGAACTCTTTGATCACAAGCCGAAGCTGACCGAATTGGAAGGAAAGCCGATCCCGCCCGAAGTCATCAAGGGCCAGCGTTACGCGTTTATTCAACCAGATGCCGCCGTCCTTGGCCCGCGATTCAAGTTTGCCCGGCATGGCCAATGCGGTGCCGAAGTCTCGGAAGTCTTGCCACATTTGGCCAAAGTCGTCGACGACATCGCGATCGTTCGCTCGTGTCACACAGATCTGTTCAATCACTCTCCGGCACAACTGTTCGTGAACACCGGCAGCGGCATTCCGGGACGACCGAGCATGGGTTCGTGGTTGAGTTACGGAATCGGCAGCGAAGCGAACGATCTGCCTTCGTTCGTCGTGCTCGAGAGTGGTGGTAATCTGAGCGGTGGAGCGGCGATGTGGAGCAGCGGCTTCTTGCCCGGAACTCATCAAGGCGTTCCGTTCCGCGGACAGGGTGATCCGATCTTACACGTTTCCAACCCCAAAGGCTTCGACACGCAAGCACAACGCGACTCGTTGGATCTCATCCGCAAGATGAATGAACAGCGGCTAGATATTGTCGGTGATCCAGAGATCGCAACTCGGATCAATGCCTACGAAATGGCGTTTCGAATGCAATCGCGAGCGCCCGAGTTAATGAACTTCTCGCAAGAGACGCAAGAGACTCTCGATCTGTACGGAGCCAAGCCGGGAGACGGGAAAGCGGCGTTCGCCAACAATTGCCTATTGGCACGACGCATGGCTGAACGCGGCGTGCGGTTCATTCAGGTCTATCATTCCGGCTGGGACCATCACAGCAATGTTGAAGGCGGCGTTCGTGGCCAAGCCAAACAAACCGATCAAGCCTGTGCGGCTTTGCTTGAGGATCTAAAGCAACGTGGCTTACTGGACGACACACTGGTCGTGTGGGGCGGCGAGTTCGGACGGACACCCATGGTCGAAGCCAGCGCGGCATTGGGACGCAGCAAAGGCCGCGATCATCATCCGCAAGCGTTCACGATGTGGTTGGCTGGCGGTGGCATTCGTCCAGGGATTTCCGTTGGGGCGACCGACGAACTCGGTTTTAATGTGGTCGATCGACCGGTGCATGTAACGGACGTTCAAGCGACGATCCTGCATTGCCTTGGGATCGATCATCGAAAACTCACGTTTCGCTTCCGCGGCTTGAACTTCCGCTTGACCGGCGTCGAAGAGCATCATCCGGTGTCGGAGTTGATCGCCTAATTCCGTCACGCCGATTCATTACGCAACAGCGGGTGTTGCGCATACTCAGGCGGAAAGAATCGCAGGTTGTCGGGCCAGCAGTAGTCCACTAACGCGGCTTCTTTGCGCCGGCGCCCCACCATCCGAATGTACCCAAGGTTTTCGCCTCGGTCGGCCTTCAACGTGTCGAGTTCGAGATTGTTGTCGGGATGAGCCGTTTCGTGCCACGCGATCCACGTTTTCCAGCCATCTTCCATGGTGTCGGCGACTTCGACGTCCACGATCTGGGTCCTTGCCCAATGCCGTCGCCACCAGTCCGCCGAATGCAAACACCAAAAGTCCTCGGTCCACATCTCGCGAAGATGATCAGGAACGACTTCGAATTCCCGCATGATCCCAGCTCCAGCGATTCCGATCTGGCCGCCCGGTTTGACGAAGTTGGCGAGGTAGTTCAAGTACAGATCGTCGGTGCCGTAGTAAGAAAACGAATCGATCACAATGATCGCGTCGAAGAAGCCCGCCGCGAATGGCAGCGATCGCGCGTCGGCATGCAGCGGAAAAACGCGGTCAAGGCAACCGGCGTCACGAATCCGTTGAATATTCTCTGATGCACTGATCCACAAATCGGTCGCCCAAACCTGGACATCGAACTCACGAGCCAGAAAGACCGACGACACGGCACGACCACAACCAAGATCCAACACACGCATTCCCGGCTGGAGTTCCATGACGGTGCTCAGCCATTCGGCGAGCCACATCGAGTTGGACCCCATAGCATTGGCCATTACCCAATCGGGATGATAGGCCGATGAACGGGGAAACTGATCGGAAACCAGCCGCTGGTCGCGGTCTGAATTGTCTAACTGATTCACGCTTCGTGCTCCTCAAGAGATTCTGACATAAGATCGGCGATTGCCACCGATTGCTCGTCGCCTCTCGCCCGCAATGCGTCGACAACTCGTGATCGGCGTTCTGAAGTATGGTTCTGGCTCAACTTCCACTTACCTTCCATGCGATCAATCTCAATCTCGAAGCCGACAATCGAGTCGAGCAACTTGTCGATAAAC
>JACKHN010000052.1 GCA_020638975.1 Planctomycetaceae bacterium | reverse complement strand
CTCGGAGGCCCGTCGTACAAACCTCTCAGTTTGAAAAACTGAAAGGCCCCAGCTCGTGGGATGAGTAGCTCACTACGGCTTCTCAGGACTCGTATCATGCCTTGTCAGAACTCGCCCGGCTAGGCTGCCCATCCACTGCTGGTGTTCGACAGCCAATTGCCCATTCACAAACACATACTCAATGCCTTCCGCGTATTGATGCGTGTTAAACTCGTCTGCCGTGTCGCGAATGCGTTCTGGATCAAAGACGACGAGATCCGCAGCCGCCCCGCGCCGAATCACACCACGGTCGTCAAGCTTCAAGATGCTCGCGGGCAACGAAGTGGAAACACGTACAGCCTCCTCGATACTCATCAAGCCTCGGTCGATTGCATAACGCCGGATTTTGCGTGGAAACGCGCCGTAGAAACGTGGATGCACCGGACCATCGCTCGGTAAGGTGATCCCCGCATCACTCGACGTGGCAGTCCAGGGAGTTTTCGCGAACGCTTCGACGTCTTCCTCCGACATCGAAAAGGCCCGCAATCTCGCTCCCCCGCGACGCATGCGGTCGCCTTTCAGTTGCAACGCGATCGTTGCTTCGACAGGGTCAAGTTGAAGCTCGGCGGCAAACTCAGCCAATGTCTTGCCGACGAACTCTGGATTGCGATGTTCAACGATGAGAATCCCAGAGGGTCCGCCTCGTCTTGTGATTTCATAGGCAATGTCGCGTCGCACCTCCTCCGCCAGCGTTTCATCGGCCAACACCCCTTCCAGATGCTTTGCAAACGCACTCGGCTTCGTATCGTCAACGAGTTCACTGGCGGACGTCGCCCACGATGGAATCAAGACGATCCTTCCATCGGATCCGCTGGTATTGTAGGCATATTGGTCGGCATACAGCGGTAGTCCGCTGTCGCGGGCCTTCTGGATGAGTTCGTTCATCTTCTGGGCCGAACCCCAGTAATCGGTTCCACGAGCTTTGATGTGTGTGGCGACCGTCGTGACATTCGTTCTAGCCGCGATTTGAATCAACTCCTGAAGATTGTCCATCATGGTGGGCTGATCGACCGCGTCGCGACTGGGCAGGTACCACATCGGTCGACTGCCGGAACTGCGTTCATGAACGATGTACACACCATCGTCAGCAGCCACCGTCTTCGCAAGCTCTTCCATCTCACGCGGCGTGCTCCAACGTCCCGGATCATATTCCAAACCGGCTGACAGTCCGAAGGCGCCGCCCCTCAGCGCCGTCTGCAAATGTCGTTGCATCTGTTCCACTTCATCCGTCGTTGCGGGGCGTTGATTATCGTCGCCCATCACTGCCTCACGAATCGTCCCGTGCCCGAGGACTTGCACGACGTTGAGCCCAACGCCAAGTCGCTCCATCGCCTTGCGTTGACTGGCAAGATCGAGAGGACCACCGCCATCTTGGTTCACGACTACCGTGGTGATGCCCTGTGTAATCAGATTCGGGGCACTGCGCCGCGCTGGATCATTCGACACCAATCCCGACTCGGCGTGGCTATGCAAATCGATAAACCCCGGAACGACCAGTTTGTCGGTGGCATCGACAACGCGATATGCCTTGGCGCGGGGCAGGCTCCCGATTTCAACAATGACACCGTCGCGCACCGCAACGTCAGCGCGAAACCGCTCGCGACCGCTGCCGTCGATGACTTCACCATTGCGAATAATGGCATCAAACATGTCGATACCGGTGTTAACTGAAGAAGTCACATCGAAGTCTGCGGGTTGCGATGCGGGCGTTGCCGTCGACTCTGGTCGTGCAGCAAAAATCAGCGACAGAAGCTTGCCGAACTCCGTCTTCGTAACGGCCGAGTCTGTCTGAAATGAATTCACCCGATGGCAAACGACTAAACTCCATTCAGGAATGACAACAAGATACTGGCCGCGATTGCCTCGTGCCGAATACGATCCGGCGGGCAGCGTGACACCCGGAAAATGTCTCCCGTCGACCGCGACCCACCACATATAGCCGTAACCACCTGACGCGCCCGTGTCCGAGTAAGAAGCGGTACTTTCCGCAATCCACTCGGCAGGGACAAGTTGCTGTTCGCCCCAACGTCCATTGCGTAGGAATAGCATTCCGAAGCGAGCTAGATCGCGTGTACTGAGTTCAAACGGATAAGCGGAATGCACGGAATCGTTGCCCGTGACATAACTCGTGTGACGGCTGCGATCAAAGTCCTCGAAACCCAGCGGCCCGGCAATGCGATCTGCAAACTCTTCGAAGACGCTTCGACCGGTCAGGTTCTCGAAGATGGAACCAGCTGTGTTGAAGTCCCAATTGTTGTAGTACCAGAACGAACCGGGCGCGTGAGAACCGCGCGGTGGCTTGGCTGCCGCCATAGCAGCGGTTTCGTAAAGGGCAGGGTGGTAGACACCGGACCTTGCCTTCAACAAGTCCCGAATCGTCGCTTGCCGTTCGGTGTCGGTCAGTGAAGGTTCGTTGTCATCGATGCCCAGTTGCTTCAGGGTCTGGTCGAGATCGATCTGACCGCTGGCAACATGCGGCCCGTATAATGCGCTCAACAAGCTCTTTCTTACCGAATGACACATTAAGGGCAGTGCCGTCGGCCCCCACTGCTCGACGACGATTCCGTCTTGCACGATCATGACAGCAGCCGTATCGAGCGTCTCGCTGAACTGGCGGGCAGCCTTCAACGAATCGGTGGACCACCCCAACTCCTCTGGCGACGCCACCTGTTGCCAGTGACGTCCCGCAGCAATGCCGGTTTCGGCTGCGAAACTTAAGGCTGCCACGCAGAATATCACACAGGAAGCGCATAACTGTTTTAGCGGTGGCGTCCCTGCGCAGACCATCGAGTGCTTCTCCATACTTCAGCCGTTTCGCATGGCAGTATATCTAGCAATTTGATTCACGGGCATTGTCATTCCGATTTACGGCAATTGCAAGTTGCATGAACCGCGCCGGCGGAGGAAACTATGGCCATGTATCACGCATGTCCGAAGATCGAACTACCGGCACGACGATCAATCACTTGCTCGCTACGAATCGCCGGCTTCGTCGCCGCGATTGTAACAGCTTCCAGCTTGTCGATGCCGGTGCAAGGCAACGACGACCCTCAAGCATCGATCGGCAAGGATCAGCAGCAAATCTCGTTCAATCGCGACGTCCGACCCATTCTGTCGGATAAGTGCTTTCGCTGTCATGGTGCAGATCAGAACACACGTGAAGCGGACTTGCGGCTTGATTTGAAAGACAGCGCCCTCGCGGATCGCGACGGCCATCGCGTCGTCGCGCCAGGAAAGCCAGAGGACAGTGAACTGCTACGACGAATTTCGTCCGATGACGAATCACAGCGGATGCCGCCGGTCGATGAGCCGCTGCAATTGTCGCGGCACGAGATTGAGCTACTGCGGCGATGGATCGAACAGGGAGCAACCTACGAACAGCACTGGTCGTTCATCTCACCATCGCGTTCCGCGCCTCGGGAAGTTCAGCGATCCGACTGGTCGCGCGGCGCAATCGATGATTTCGTACTGGCTCGATTAGAAGCGGAAACGCTCTCGCCAGCGACGGAGGCCGACCGCGCGACGCTCCTCCGTCGCGTTACGCTCGATCTGACAGGACTGCCCCCATCGCTCGAGGAGATCGAGACCTTTCTCGCCGACGATTCGCCGCAGGCATACGAACGCGTCGTTGATCGACTTCTGAAATCGCCTCGCTATGGCGAGCACATGGCGAGGTACTGGCTGGATGCCGCGCGCTATGCCGATACGAATGGCTTCTTCACGGACGATGAACGCTCGATGTGGCGCTGGCGCGATTGGGTCATTCAAGCCTTCAACGACAACATGCCATTCGACCAGTTTACGATCGAACAACTGGCGGGTGACTTGTTGCCTGACGCAACGGTCGAGCAGCGGATCGCTACGGGCTTCAATCGCAACCACATGACAACGCACGAGACGGGAGTGATCGACGAAGAGTATCGCGTCGAAATGGTGGTCGATCGCTTAGAGACAACATCGACCGTGTGGCTGGGACTGACCGTTGGCTGCGCCCGCTGCCACGATCATAAATTCGACCCAATCTCGCAGCGGGAATTCTACGAGTTGTTCGCCTTCTTCAATCGCGGGCCGGAGAAGGGCAACACCGGCGGCCCCGGCAACTCGGCACCCGTCCTGGACGTGCCGATTCCGGAGTTGCAGTCGCAATTGAAACAGTTGCAGCAGGAACTGTCGTCAGCAAGTGAGCGGTTGAAAAACCTTCAACCGGAGATCGCGACCGCTCAAGCGGAATGGGAACGGACATTGCTCGACACACTGTCAGAGCCATCCTCCCATGGCCTGTTGTTGCATTTGAATATGGAACCGGAAGCCCTGCGTGAACAGAACGTCGACGCAACCGCTGTCAAGCTATCACCCGGACTCGTCGGCACTGCAGCCGCATTCGACGGAGAAGCGGCGCTTGAACTTGGCGATCAGGCGAGCTTCGAGCGTACGGACGAGTTTTCGTTTGCGGTCTGGGTCAATCCATCCAACAGTCCGGCTTGCGTCCTTGCCAAGAACGATGACCTCAACAGTATGCGAGGTTTCGACTTGATCGTTCGCAAGGGCAGGGCGATCGTTCACTTGATTCATAGGTGGAATGGAAATGCGATCGAGGTCGTTGCGCAGACTCCGATTCGCTCCGGACAGTGGCAACATGTTTGCGTGACTTATGACGGCTCGAGCCGAGCTGCGGGTGTGCGGATCTACTTCGATGGCGTGCCGCAACCGGTCGACGTCCGGCATGATACGCTCGATGCAACAATCCGAACCGATCAGCCGCTGCGTCTCGGTCGTCGCAGCACGAGCGCCGCACTGGTAGGCATGATCGACGAGCTGCGTGTTTACGATCGCCGCCTGGCCAACGAGGAAGTGGAATGTCTCGCAACGACTTCGCTAATTCGCAGCATCCTGGCGACCGCGGCCAAAGACCGAACATCGCTTCAGCATCAGAAGCTTCGAGATTTCTTCCTGTCGCAGCCGGAAGGGGGTCCGTTCCAAACGGACGTCGCCCGCGTTACGGAGCTACAAGAGAAGATTCGCGAACTCAACGCTCAGACGACGACTACCATGGTGATGCAGGAGATGGAGAATCCTCGCGACACCCATCTTCTGATACGTGGCCAGTACGATCAGCCCGGAGAAAAGCTCGCGGCACAAGTGCCAGCGAGCCTGCCACGCCTTCCCGATGGTGCGACGAGTGATCGCCTCGGATTTGCGAAATGGCTGGTCAATCCGTCGCATCCATTGACGGCTCGCGTGACGGTCAATCGGTTCTGGCAGCAGTATTTCGGCAAAGGCATCGTTGAAACAGCGGAGGATTTCGGGTCACAAGGGGCTTGGCCGAGTCATCCGGAGCTGTTGGATTGGTTAGCAGTCGAATTCATCGAGAGCGGCTGGGACGTTAAGCATCTGCAACGACTGATTGTGACTTCGGCGACGTATCGGCAAGCATCGCACACCAACAGCGAACTCCGTGAACGAGACCCTGAAAACAGATTGCTGGCTCGCGGGCCGCGATGCCGGCTCGACGCAGAAGTGATTCGCGACAGCGTGCTGGCGATCAGTGGCTTGCTGAAAGAGAAGATCGGTGGGCCGAGCGTCAAGCCGTATCAGCCGCCAGGATTGTGGGAAGCCGTTACCTACGATGGAGACTTGTCGTATTCGCAGGATCACGGCGATTCGCTGTATCGGCGTAGCCTCTACACGTTCTGGAAACGACAGAGCCCTCCGCCCGGCATGCTCACCTTTGACGCGCCGACTCGTGAGACCTGCACCGTTCAGCGACCGCGCACAAACACCCCATTGCAAGCACTGGCCTTATTGAATGACCCAACCTACGTCGAAGCAGCTCGCGCGCTGGGCGAACGTGCGTTGACGGAAGTCGAAGGCTCGGCAGTGGATCGAATCCAGTTCGCCTTTCGCCTCGCGACGGCAAGATTTGCGGAACCAGACGAAGTGGAGACACTGCTAGGAGTCTATCACAAGCAGCTGAACGTGTACGAGCAAGACGCAAGCGCCGCCGAAGCATTGCTGCGTGTCGGCGAATCGGCTCGCAACTCGGATCTCGATGTCAGCGAACACGCCGCCTGGACAATCGTCGCCAGCATGATTCTCAATCTGGATGAAACGGTAACACGGCAATGAGAAGAACGGAAACGCCGGTGGGAACCGCCCACCCTACGGAAGTCACTCGCCGCCAATTCTTTGGCCACTCGGCAACCGGAATCGGCACGGCGGCACTCGCTTCGCTGCTGGCAACCGACTTCGCGACGGCTAGTCCATCCCAGGCGGGGAAGAATCCGACAGGCCGCGCCAAACGAATGATCTACTTGTTCATGCACGGCGGTCCGGCACAGATGGAACTGTTCGACTACAAGCCGACGCTATGGAAACAGCATGGCACCGAGTTGCCGGCGTCGGTTCGCGGCGATCAGCGATTGACCGGCATGACTTCCGGACAAAAGACCCTGCCGATTGCGGCACCGCAGCAATTCACGTTCAAGCAGCATGGCAACAGCGGCGCATGGATCAGCGACCTGATGCCTCGTCTGGCCGGGGTCGCCGATGACATTTGCTTTGTGAAGTCGCTCCATACAGAAGCGATCAATCACGACCCCGCGGTAACGCTGCTGCAAACCGGCCACCAGCAACCCGGTCGACCGAGTTTCGGGGCGTGGACCAGCTATGGGATCGGCAGCGAAAACGCTGACCTGCCCGGATTCGTGGTACTGCTCTCCGACGGCAGCGCGGCGAGACCAGCCGATCCGTTGTACGCTCGGCTGTGGGGCACGGGCTTTTTGCCGTCAAGCCATCAGGGCGTCAACTTTCGCAAGAGCGGCGACCCGGTGCTGTACTTATCGAACCCTGCTGGTATCGACGCCGCCACTCGACGGCGGATGCTGGACGGCATCGCGAAACTAAATCACAAGCAGTTCACTACCTACGGCGATCCCGAGATTGAGACACGTATAGCTCAGTACGAGATGGCCTACCGGATGCAGACATCGGTGCCCGAGCTAACGGATCTGTCCGGCGAGACGGAAGCGACCCTGGAATTGTATGGCGAGGACGCTCGAAGACCCGGTACGTTTGCCGCCAACTGTTTACTCGCACGACGACTGGCCGAGCGCGACGTGAGATTCATTCAGCTGTACCATCGCGGCTGGGATCAGCATTACAATTTGCCGAGCGACATCCGCCAGCAGTGCCAAGACGTTGATCGTGCCTGTGCTGCATTGATCACGGATCTCAAACAGCGCGGACTGCTCGACGAGACGTTGATCGTGTGGGGTGGCGAATTTGGTCGCACGGCGTACAGCCAAGGGAGGCTGACCGCGACGGATTATGGTCGTGATCATCACGGTCGCTGCTTCACGATGTGGTTGGCTGGCGGCGGCATTAAGCCCGGCATCAGCTACGGCACGACCGACGAATACTGCTACAACATCGTCGAGAATCCTGTCCACGTCCACGACCTGAACGCCACCATGCTGCATTGCCTCGGCATCGACCACGAGCGACTCACGTTTCGCTTTCAAGGCCGCGACTATCGCCTGACCGATGTCCATGGAGACGTCGTCCAAGAGATCCTGGCCTAACCGAGGCTCGACCAACGCTTCTACGACCGATCGCGGCGGCACACGACCAATCGTAGTTGCCCGATGGAAGGCAGCCGTCGCCACCCCGAAAACTTTTCGCGAATTTTGTTGACAAGCGATTCGCAAGTCGTATCAGGGCCTTTCAGTTTTTCAAACTGAGAGGTTTGTACGACGGGCCTCCGAGCCCGTCGAATAACGACTTAGATTCATCGACGGCTCGGAGGCCCGTCGTACATCTTGTGCAACTTTAACAAATGAATCGCCCTGCAAGTCGTATTGCAGAAGAAAAGGTTCCAGGTAGAAGAAAAGGTTCCATAGAAGAAAAGGTTCCATAGAAGAAAAGGTTCCAATAGAAGAAAAGGTTCCAGGAGCCGTAGATCGTTCTCCCTTTGAGGCCATTGCGTCTGAGTAACATGATACAGCGACGATGATTCCGACCTGAACGGGTTAACCATGAGAAATCTGATCGGATGTTTGTGGCGGCGTATCTGTCTGACAGCGAGTCGTTCGACCTGAAACAAGTCAATCAGTTCTCGCGTTCGGAGATCCTGCTGTCGTTGTTCTCCGAGGTCGCTGGTAAACCGTGTGAGGAACCCAACGACGAAGATGTCAACACGCATCGTATGGCCGTCCAAGAGTGGCTTGCCAAGAATATCGGGCAGCGTGTCGTTAAAACGCATAACGCGAGATTGACGCGTGACTATCGGCGGCTAGTGTTTTCGCGGTATACGAAGGCGGGCATCTCTGTGGTCCGGAATCCGTTGGATGTCGTGGCTTCGCTGGCGGATCATACCAACAAATCCATCGACGAGGCGATCGACCTGCCAGGCAGCGAGCAAATCGAGACGCATCAAACTAAATTGGCCGTGTGCCCATTTTAATCCCATTCGAGCCGACCGGGAACTTTACGATGCTTGCAACGCGCTCCCTAGAGACTTACTCAGATTAATGTACGCACCACGCGCATCTCTGTAGGATCGACGCCCTCGTCCGTCCGGCCATCACGAATAAACACGGACGGACGAGGGCGTCCATCCTACATCTAGTTGCGGCGAAGCCGCGTGAGGCGCTCCGGTGTGACAACGCGAGTGTCAGACTAGAAAGACTAACGTACATAGCGGCTACGCGGCGCAACAATTCAGCACCTGTGGAGTTGAAAGACGCTCCGGCGAGACGAGGGCGCGATCACAGCGTCAGCTGACGATCTGCTGGCCACTTCAATCGCTTTCGCAAGTGACCATCGGACCTCATTTCGCATCGAACTTCCACTGATGCAAGACACTTCCATCTTCAGTGGTCAGCTTGATGTTGGATATTTGCATCAGTCCCGTCGCCGTTGAAGGATCGATGCGTACGGCCAGAACGGGGTGCTCTGGTGACCAGTTGACTGCATAGTCGTGGGGTTTCCCGTCATGGAGAACTTCGAATGGTTTACTGCGATCACGGAAGAAGGAGGGGGCGACGCCTTGCTCCTGCCAGAACACTTGCCCCTTGCCCTTGGAATCGGAAACCATCGTGAACATCAACACAAACGATTCGTCGGCGAATGCTTCCGGCAGATGGTAGCTCAGGTGCGGATCGCCGCCATGACTTGTGACGACGAGCGAGCCATTCTTTAGCGACAACGTACACGTACCTCCAGCTTGCCAACCGGCAACGGGCTTCGCTGGCTGAGGAGCTTTCTTTGTCGAAGCGTTGCCGCCGCTTCCCTTCAGCGTCGCCGTGCCTTCCAGTTCGGGTCGATACTTAGCGGGGTCGAACTTCGGGTTCGGCAGCGGCACGACCGCAGCGGTGTCAGCAAGGAACGACTCGATTAACCGATCGAGTGCCTTCACGCGATCTGGAAACACTGCCGCAAGATCCTTCTGTTCGCCCAGATCTTCGGCAAGGTTAAATAGTTTGTAGCGGTGTCGCCCTCCGTCGCCTCCGTGGAAGATGCGGATCAGCTTCCAATCCCCCGAATGCACACTGATCGCTGGCGGTAACCAATCGGGAACGCCAGGCGCATGCGGAAAATAAGTAAAGATCCCATCACGTTCCAGCGACTGTCCCTGAAGTGCCGGAACGATGCTGATGCCGTCGAAATCTTGGCCCGGCTGCCTTTTGACATCGAGCAACTCTAGCAGCGTCGGATAATAATCACTGCTTTGGATGATCTCCGCACTGCTTGAGCCGGGCTTCACCTTGCCTGGATAGATCACGATCGCCGGTCCGCGCACACCACCTTCGTACATCGTGGCCTTTCCACCTCGCAGCGGAGCGTTACTGGTCGCTGTAGTACCATCGACTTCGTTGTACATGTTCCCGCCGTTGTCGGACGCGAAGATGATGATCGTCTTGTCGGCGATCTTCAGTCGGTCCAGCGTGTCGAGCAATGTTCCGATGGCATCGTCCATGCTCTCGATCATGGCCGCATAGGTTGGCGAGCGTTGTGGATCGTTGGGGTCGGCCTTCCTCCTGTACGCGTCAATCAGTGCTTGTTTTGCGTCGAACGGAGCATGCACACTGAACATCCAGTAGTTCAGAAAGAACGATTCGTCCTGGTGCTTCTCCAGAAACGCAACGGCTTCTTTGGCCATACGATCTTCGAGATGCTGATCCGGCGTATCCGGATCAAAGTCGGGAAACTTCCACGGCGCGACGTAACTGCCTGCTGGCCCCGGACCGGGCCAATGAGGAATGTCCACGTCGAAGCCATGCTCAAGCGGCGAATAGGGGGCCGCGCCAAGATGCCATTTCCCAAAGTGGCCGGTTGCGTAACCGTTATCGTGGAACATCTCGGCCAAGGTGTAGTACCGGGTATCAAGCCGAGACACCGATTCAAGGAGCGTGGCCTTTTGGTCTGGTGGCCCGCTGGCGTTTGGTATCGCCTGCAGAGTGACCTTTGCCAAGTGGCAGTTCGGCGACGTGATTCCATGTCGCGCAGGGCTAAGTCCCGTCAGCACACTCGCTCTCGTGGGCGAACAGAGAGGGCTGGACGAGTAGGCTCGCGAAAACGTCATCCCACGCGCCGCCAACCGTTCGATATTCGGCGTCTTATAGAACTTGGTCGTCCCGAACAGCGTGGTGTCACTCCAGCCGAGGTCGTCCGCCAAAATGAACACGACATTCGGCTTTGACTCGGCCAGCATTGGCGAAACCGAAAGCAGACTGCTGCACATAGCAAAAGAACACAAGACGCAGCGAAGCAACTGGGACAGGCTGCACCGATCAGTTCTCGGTTTTGCTGTGGGCAAACTCAATGGAGAATGAGCATTCACGATTGATTCGCCTTTTCTAAAAATGGAACTCGATTCGAATTTGCTTGCGAACAAGCGATCGTCGAATTGCCGATGAATCGTCGATGTCACGCAGGATCTGAAATAGATCCAATCGTAGTGGGCAGGGCCAAGTGTGCAATGTCCTGACAAAGTTACAGTAACGACCGCGCGACTAAATGCTCCGACGCTTTCAGCTCGAAGAACGCGCAATCCACACTCATTCAAGCGTAGGGTCCGCTGTGCGGCCCAGGAATCCCTGAGGTCCGCACAGCGGACCCTACTTGTAAAATGCCGACATCATTTTTGACTTACTCCTCAGTCACTTCGCCAACCTCTTCTTCAAGGAGTCGCTGGTCAAATGCTTGAGCACGTCGAGAGGCTCGCAGCTGTTGTCCTCGCCGTAATCGACATCGATCGGGCCGATGCTTTTTGCGGCACGGATTGCCGCCTTGTTGAGTTTCTGATTCCGCTTGCCGATCCCCATCAGTGCGCTTGCCATCGCCTCTCTGACCCACATTTCCTCGCCTTTGATCGCCTTCTGAATGTGTTCAATGCGACCCAGCAAGTAGGCGTCATCCATGCCTTCTGGATTCTTTTTGGAGAGTTCGTACAACAACGCGTAACCACACCGTCGCCGAACATGATCCTTGCTCTCGGTCCAATCACGAGCCAGTTCGAAGGCGAAGGGTGCTTTGGCGAGCGTTGCATCACAGGAAGCGAACACATGTGAGAGCATTCCGCCGTGAAGTTCTTCGACTTGCGATTCCGCCTGCTCGCGCGAGAGTTGCTTGGGATCGTCGATCAACAGACCAATGACCTTTGCCTCGTAGATATCAGTCTTCCAAAGCTGAAGTGCCAGCTTGTGGTCTCGACCGATCTGCTTGGCCAATTTTCGCAATTGCGTCAAACCAATTCCGAAACTCTTGAGGTTCGCAGTCCTGGGACCCAGCTTCTGCCAATTTGCAATGCCACGTTCGTTTCGGTTAACTTTGAGCAGTGCAAGGACTTCGGACTTTGTCATCAGACTACTTTCCTTCCCGGACGCAATCGCCGCTCAATTCGTTTGCCATTACTTGTTCAATTCCAACTCCAGCAACTTGACGTTCTTGTACCATACCTTGTGGCCGTGATCTTGAAACCCGAGATAGCCTTCACGCGCGAAGTCCTTTACCGCTCGCGGTTCACCGTTCAGCTTGTACTTATGATTTTCCCCATCGGGACACACGCCGGGTTGGTCAAACTTGTCGCAATTCATGGCGGCAACTTCTTCGCCATTTAAGGTGACGTTGATGTAGGGCCCGTAGCATCGAATTTGAACTGTATTCCACTCGCCCGTCTCGTGGCCTGCATTCTTGGTGGTCGCGGTCAAATCATAGATTGCACCAAATTGATGCTTGCCCACTTCGTCGCCACTCATCACTTGGATCTCGAAGCCTGTATGCACCGGGTTCAAGGGATCTTCGACGCGAAAGAAGATGCCAGAATTGCAGCGAGGGTCTTCCCAGCGAACGTCGCACTTCAGGATGAAATTGTCGAACTTCTTCTCGTGGATGACGATGTAACCGCCCGACTTGTACGGCACAATCGAAGCGTTCTCAACCGGCGTTGCGATTGGTTTGCCGTTGTTACACGTCCAACCCGTCAGGTCTTTGCCGTTGAACAACAACTGCCATCCTTCCGCCTTTTCCTGCTCGGAAAGTTCGTTGTCATTCCCGAAGACGCACGTGACGAAGAGTAGCGAGGCGACCGCAAACGCGACAAGGTGAAAGGTTGGCTTCATTGACATCTCCCAGTGGTGATTGGTAAAGGCTCGGGTCCATTTTAGCACGGTCAGCGGCGACGTGCGGTATAGCGATCAATCAACCGCATCCCTTTGAAACGGTGTTCCGTATCGCATCAACACCGTGTGGACATCTCCCTCTGTGCCAACCGTTACGAGATACAGCCGGTCGAATTCACCGGCTTCGTCGATGGCTGTGCTAGCCGACCCGCCAAGCAATTCGACGACTTTGGGCGTCGTCGTGCTGTGACCGACGACCAGATGACGGCCTCCGGCTAAGCGCAATCGCTCGACCAAGGCGGGTAAGTCGGTTTGATCGTACAGCTCGACTTCTAGCTTCAGGCGACCCGCGATCGGCGCGGCTGTATCTCGAGTACGTGTAAAGTCACTGCTATGAATGTGATTCAGCCCGACGTCACGCAATACACTGCCGAGTTCATCGGCGCGTTTCCTTCCCGCCGGCGATAGATCGGAATCGCGACTCGTGTCCACTTTCTCGGCGTGCCGTACGAGAAAGACGACCAGAGGCTCGCTCGCCAATGCGTCCCCAGAACAAAGCTGGGACATCATGAGCACGCCGATGACATGGAGCAGTCTTGGGCGCCACCGCTTGCATCGAGTCATCGTAAAGTCGTCCTCCTCATGGTATCGCCACAATCATTCGGCATCCGAGCCTAACTCATTCGCGATCTATTGCTCGCTGGCCCTTGGAAACACGCGAGCCAACGCCAGCGTCGCCCAACCCGTAGCCGTGATGGAAATGAACTGATCAGCATCGTGCGGGAAACCCGACTCGTAATACTCCTGAATCGGTTTCGCATGCGTGACAACGTGCCAGGTTCCATCCTCGAGTTGCGATTCGACCAAGTAGCGGCAACCCGAAACGATCGCGGGATGGTCACTCGGTAATTTGCCGACTTCCTGCAACGCGGCGAGAACCGTTCCAGTCGCATAAGCATCTGGCTGCATCGTGTCTGTTTGCGACCAACCGCCGCCAGCATCCTGCTCAGCCAGCAATGCCTCGACGGCCTTCTGAACCGTGGCCGAATCAGCATCGATGTAGGGCAGCGATCGCAACTGAAAGACGCGGTCCTCCGTGTCACTTGGCTCCGTTTCGAGAACCCACTTCGCGGCTGCCTCACGCCGAGCTTGAATGCCGTCCTGCTGATCATCGCTGCCAAAGTGCGACAAGGCTCGTAGAGCAAGATAGGTGGCTGTGAAACCGCTGCCCGATGAAGGAAGTCGCTTGCTACCCGCCACCCACCGATTCTTCTCTTTCTGATGCTGGACAAGATAGTGAGCCACCGCCGTGGTGACATCGTCGGCTTTCCAATCACCCACTTCCAACGCCCACATCGCATAGCCGGCCGTCATGACTTGTCCGCCCTGACCTTTGCCGGCCTGATAGCCGGTCTTGCCATTGTTCAAGTGATTCCAAGTATGTTGAAGCTGCCGCTGTAACAGGTCCTTGTCAATCTCAAAGCCACGCGTCGCAACCTCCGCCATCACGAAGACAGGGAGCGCCTGGTTGTGGCAAGTGAAACACTTTCGCTCCTTTGCCGAAACGCTTGCCCCTTGTTGCAACAACTGAATCGCGCGCTGCACCGCCGTGCGAACTGATGCCTGCGACAGTTCAGTGTCGACCAACGGGTGAACGACTGCTGGTTCTTCGGCAACAAGCATCGATAAGTTCGTTGTGGCTACGAGCAAACCAATCAACCATCGGGACATCGGTGATCTCACCTCAATGAATGTGTACAATTCTTACCACTGACGACAAAGCCGAGCGCTACCTAGCGCCACTTGATCAGTCTCGGCTCCCGTTCCTGTTCGATCTTTGAATTGAGTCTTAGTCGGTGTGATGTGCGCACGGCGCGCATCACACCGGCTAAGCACCGCCCAAACAATAAGTGGGATAGGCTTCTAGCCCAGGGCTTGAGGTGTATTATCTCGGCGTGGTTTGCCGGTTTAGCCGTCGCGGGATGCGTGTCATTTCGTCGGTGAGGTTTTCGTTTTGCGGCGGTCAGGATTGCGAGGCCGTGAACCGTCGCAACCCAGGCCAAGCGGCACACCTTTCGCAGGTTATTCGGATGTAGACCTCAACTCGTCCCTCAGTGAGCAACCATCAGTCATTTCGCGTCGCCGTCGGCAGCTTTGTCATCGCTAAGATCATGTGCAAGTGATGCCATGCTCTGAATCGTCACGCCGTTTGGCATACATACGCTGCAGATGCGTTGCCCAAGTTTGAATGCGAAGGAAACCAATGCAAAGCAATCGAAGCGCCGCATGTCTCTGTGGGCACGTCTGGTGTTGGTCACGATCACGAGTGCCATCTGCACACGCTGACGCCGTTCTTGCTCCGACACGATCGTGAGAAGCTTGACCTGACAATCACCAGTCGCTGGCTGACCGTGAAGTTCGGCTCCGCACTGTCGATCGGTCATCACGATGCGGCAGTTCTCATCCGTGTCAGTCAGTGCGTTTTTTCCGACCACTTTACGTTATCGCTAACAAGCCACACACATACCGGCTGTCCGTCGCAGCGGTGGCGTTCAGCAGACTTGCATAGCCACGACGATGCATAACAACGCGATCAGGACTCTCCAATACGCATCAACGTCCGCTCGCCTTTGGATTGCTGGGTCACGTCAATGCAGCTGAGCGTGTTAAGACGCAAGACTTGCCGTTGAATTGATCTGAAAATCTGAATGAAGTTACGACCACTGCATCGATCTGGCAGGGACTGCTAGAACACGACCCACAGCGAGGACTTTGAGCTCGCAGTTGACTTGCGAGCACGCCATCGATTTCTCAGGGCAAGCGTGTCTTGCTGTTGGAACTCCAGCCCCGAAGAAGGCAATCCTTTGACATACTCCAGTACGCCTTCGGGCATGGTACCGGTGTACAGCCGACGGTCAGGGGACGCAGCAAAGCGTCCAGGGGCGGGCTGGTCATCTTGGCTCGAGCGGCACCACCGCCATCGTTGGCAGGCCGGATCGCAGGCGGACGCTGTCCCAATGCAGCGGTCGCTTGAAGGCATGTGCGAAACGTCTTCGCTACACGAAGAACATCCCGACCTTTACAACCGAAGTCCACCGAGCACGCTACGATTCATCGCGACTGGTGTCGCGCATCAAAGAGAGTCGAGCCGCCGGTCGTCGACGCCTTGGGTTGCCAACTGGGAGCCGAGTGCTGGTGCTGTCGGCGGCTGCACTGCGCTGGGCAACACGCTCTCCGCGATTGTGGGAACTTCAGCTTTTCCTGCAAATCGAAGATCGTGAAGGTGGGCGATCGTGTATGGGGCCGGTTGAAGCAGTTCTGTTCGCCTGTTACAGAATTCAAGCCAGCCCGCATCGGCTGTCCACGCCGACGAACCGGATTGGCGAGTCAACGGAGACGGCAGGTTGTGGTGTTCTGCAGGGCGATTTGACAACCACGATCGATCAGGTCAAAAGTGGCTCGCCGGCGCTGACGAGATTTTTATCGAGGAGTTTTCCGGTACGGTGGTGAGCGATTTTGGGCGGCCTGATGTGGTTGCTTACGCTACCGACCGATCTGGTGCATCCTGCGAACTGACTTTGATACAAATCGCCTGGACAACTGCCGGCGTTCGCCAAAAAACTGCGAAACGTCTTCGGCGATGCCATTCGGCAGCGTCAGAAGGGAATTGCCGGAAGAAACGTACGCCTCGCGACAGGGCAGTGACTGCACACGATCGCTATCTTTACCAGTGGAGACAACTCGCTGCCAAGCGGCTGATCAAACGCCTGCGACATCAAGCGACATTCCGCATTTCTCGATCAAGACAATGTTCGCTTCGAGAGACAATCCGCCGAACGATGCGTTCGTCGGCGATCATCATTCGCAGGAATTCTTCCGGCACCGCAGCCAGCGCGGAGCCGGCTGCCAAAGCAGTGCGATGACGTCTTCCGCACCTCTCCATTAACAGACCCATCCGCACCATCATCTTTGCCCACTAACTGCTGCTTCACCACCCTTACCAACAAACCGCTTCGACGGCTGATGCGAACTTCAAATTGAGCATGCAAGCGATAGCCGCAGGACGACTTGCCATCGCCTTTGGGCAGCAAAGCCAGCTCAGCGATCTGGGCAAGCAAGCGAAACACCGATCCATCCGGCGGTGATCTTCTTGTCAACGCAGGCGAAGTTCTCCGGCGTACGATCAGGCGGCTTGTCACTCAGTTCTTCAGCCAGTCTGGCGAGCGGCGTTGGATCGAAGATCGTGACCGATTCGGACAGCGACAGCGAAGCCCGCCCGACGCCGAGTCGCTTCTGCACGTTCTTCAAACCACTGCATTGTTGCAATCGCAGAAACGAATCGATGATGGGGTTGTAGAGCCACATCAGCACAAGCAAGCAGTACTGATCCATGTGCAAGTCACGGTTATTGGCTTTGTCCCGTTCCGTGCCGATTCGGTGCAGCGGTTTAAGCAGCTTCGCCATCGCCTGCAGATCGCGGAGCCCCGAGAGGTCGCTTTCCTGGATGCCTTTGTCGGTGTTATCCTTGGACGCCATGCCCACAATCATGACAAACACAACCACGGCTAGCTAGCCCAATTCGTAAGAAAATCCGGCTAGCAAATGTCATGCCGAACAGAATTGGCTGGAAGCCTATCCCACAAGAGTTTTGCGACGGTAATTGTTTGGCCGATGCTAAGACGCTACAAATCCTCGCATGAGCGAAAGCACCGGCAATATTGCAAGACACACGGCAGCTAGATTCCAGGCTTGCGAGCGACGTTTGCTATTCCGTCGAAAGCGTCGCCCTAATGGCCTCTCGAATGAACGCAGGTCGATCGGTTGTTAACGAATTCGCTCCAAATGACTGAAAGTCGCGAGCAGGCGTCGCGTCGTTGACCGTCCAGACGTGGAACTCGAAACCAGCCGCGAGGACGGCATCGACGAATGGTTGATCAATCACCTCCAGGTTGCCGTTCGTTCCCAGCCCGGTCGCTCCAGTTCGCTTTAAGGTCGCAATCACCTCGTCGCGAGTCGGTTTCCAATGACTCAAGGGCGTCGCCTGCTTGTAACTGGTCAGCCAATTGGCGTTGTACTGAGGCATCAGTTGGCGAGATTGCGTCACGACTTCTTCGTCGAAGCAGATGATGACGATCTGCTCCGGCTTCAGTTCCGATGTCGCAAGTTCACGTTGCAGTTGCGGCACAATCTCGGCTCCGCATTTGATCTCGACGAAGATCTGCTTTCCGTCGGGGACGGTGGCGAGAACTTCGGCCAGTGTCGGGATGCGTTCCGCCGCGAATCGCTCGTTCTTCCAGCTGCCGACGTCAAGCGTTCGCAACTCGTCGTAGGTAGACTTCGCGACCGTCAGCTCCCGATGATGCGGTGCAACTCGTTTCGTCGTCTTGTCGTGAATGCAGACGATCCGCTGGTCCTTCGTCAAGTAAAAGTCGCCTTCGATCGCATCCGCCCCTTGCTGCCAGGCGAGTCGAAACGCTGCCAGCGTATTTTCCGGAGCGTCATGCGAGGCGCCACGATGGGCGACAATCAATTGTGCTTCGACAGCTCCAGACGCCGCCAGTGCGATGATTACCGCGAAATACAAAAAGATGGTTCGCACAATTCACTCCGCTTCAAGTGGAAGGTGAAAACTCGGCTACGTTCACCGAGCAATGAGTCGTTTGTGTTCGTAGTCTAACCACTCTCGTCGCAAAAGCATAACGACAAAATCACAGATGGCGTTCCCAAGCCCGCTACTACAGTTCGGCGGCTTGTCCGGGAAGGTCATGGTCAACTTCAAGTCCTTGCTGCTGCGCCTCGTTGGCCGCAACGCCCCAGAGTCCTGCCTCCGGTCCGATCACAACTGTCGTTTGACGTCACGGCAGATCAGCGCTGTTGCGTTAACCGCTCGGCACATCTAACGCCACCACAACATTGTCTTTGTCCCGCACCACGCCGAGCGTAAGCGTTCCGACGGCGGGCGTCAGTTCCAACACTGGCGACATATCAGCCAGAGTCAACACGCGTTGTTCATCCATCATGTGAATCAAATCACCAGCGAGAATACACGCGGTAGCGGCTGGCGAGGCAGATTTAACGTCGCGGAAGCGGAACTGTACGAGTGGATCAATCCCGATCGCGAAATTGATCGGCGAGTGGGTGACGATATCACGATGACCGGCGCTCGCCTTGGTCGAGTCGATGTCGTCGAGAACATGGACAGCAAGATACGTCAGATCGATTCGCCTTCTGTGCCCACCCGCAACGTGCCCCTCGAATGAACGCTTCACTACTTCCACTCACAAGACGTCACGCGAACTCACAACTACTCAAACACGCGATATCGCATCTCCTTCGAGGTCGTCCAGTAAACATTGATTACGTTCCGATTGGCAATCGACTTTCGAAACTCAAACAACCGCTGGCCTTCCGGCCCATTCGACGTTTTCCCGTCCCGCAGCGATTGCGACAGGAGGACGCCGTGCTCCAAACCAAGCTCGACATTGCGGAAGCGTTCCTTCTCGCCCGGCGATGCTTGCGGCAGCAGTCGCTGCGATTTATCGAGAATTCGTTTCGCTTGCGAGAGGACCGCTTCGTTGTAGATCGCCGGATACGCCTTCAGCCGGTCGGTTCGCGTGAGGTCAAAGAACTTGGGACTGTTGCCTAAACGCTCGGTGTACTGCTCCCAGTAGTCGAAGTACTCTTTGACAATTTCCTTCAGCGGACCAAACGAGCCGTAAAACTCGTCGACCACACGCTCGGGATCAGCGTCCGTATCCCACAGCATGCGAGCCAAGACGTAGTAGCTCGGCCCGGTCGTGGCCCAATAGCCTTGCAAGTTGTCGAAGTCCGTCGCGCGTAAGCCGTTCTTCACTTGGAACTGCAAATCCTCAGCCAATTGCCGCGTGACAACATACGGAGCCCCCTCGCCGCAATAGAACAGCGAGTTCGACCGCAGGAAGACCGTTGCGCCACGATCCGACCAACCGAACCATTCGTCCGTCGACAACTTGCGATACGCTTCCGACCGCGGGTACGCATTGAAGCCAACGTATCCGACCCAAATATTTGGCTCGAGACGATCAACCTTGGTGGGAGGAGATCGATACCGACTGTAAGCGTATGTGATCACCTGCGCTTCGGGATCAATCTCGCGGGCACGCTTGGCAAGTTCGTTGTACCAGCGTGCGTAGCGATCCGAGAGACTATCGGGCAAGTCCGATTCGTCTTTGGCCCCGTCGACATCCGACCCATCTTCCACGGGCGGCAAGGCCGACAAAGCAGCATTCGGGTCGGCGTCCCAAGCTCGGCAACGATCACACACACAGAAGCCGCCGCTGCCATCGTTCTCGCACGAGTTCAGCCACAGACCGCGAGCCCCTTCGCTGACGTACTTGCGCAATGGCGCGAGTTGCATCTCCCACAACTTGGGATTCGACACACACATCTTCACGAAGTCGGGTTGCGACGCCTTGCGAGGCCCCCGACTGCCATTCGCTTGCAGCGCGAAGACACTGGGCTCTTCGTCCTTGTACTTCTCCCACCAGTCGGTGAACGCGTGGCCGTAAGACAACTTGAACGATCGTCCCATCCGCATCCGACGCAACCACACGGCTTCATCCTCCGAGATCTGTTTGTACGTCTCACCGAACTCCAGATAACGACCGAGCCCTTCCTTCTCGTACTGCTCGCGATGCTTGTCCTGCGCCGCAGGCCGAAAGCCGCGAATCTTGATCACCGGAGTCTCTTGGATGTCCAAGTTCGCCACACTCACCGTCGCACTTCGTTGCACCACGCGTCCGATGTCGCCGGGCCAAATCCAACGGCAGCCGAGTTGATCTTGCAGGAAATCGTAAACTGCCCACAGAGTTCCGGTCCTTGGATTACTGCCGCCAGAGTCTTCGCCGACCAGCAAGAGCGCGTCCTCGGTCGTCTTCACAATGAAAGACTCAGGTTCGAACGACGCTGTATCGACGCCTCGTTGCTTGGCGAGGTTGCTCGCTCCGATCAAGATCAGCGTTTTGCCCGCCGCCTCGGACGGCAACTCGTTCTCTTTCACGATCGGTATCGTGGCATCCGTCATCAGACGCAGATGCTCCTGGAGTTCTATCGCGGCTAATGCCTGTCCTTCGCTTGGACGACCGTTCGTCACGATGATGCTGGTCGGCTTTCCCTCCTGAACGAGCGTCAGTCCCGTTGCCGGATTCTCGGGAGGAGTCATCGACGCCAGGAAGGCCTGGTTCGCATCGCTTAACTTCTCGATCGGCACAGCAATCACCTTGCCATCGGTGCGACGAAGATGGACGTTCGCGCCACGAACCTCAACCAACTCGGCCGTGATCGAAAACTGTCCCGTGCGATCAGACCACTCGCGCGTGTTGCCGGTCGATGTCGACGCGGGTGGCGCGAGCAGGAACTCGCTCAGCAGCGTCAGGTTATCACTGAAGACTTGGCTCGAAAGGTACTGCGAATCCATCGCGATCTTGGCCTGCCCCACGAGTCGCTCGCCTGTATAGCGACTCACCCAGCGACCGCGATCATCAAGCTGACCGATCACCTGCTGAACCTGCCGCTCGGTCGGAGCAACCGAGGACTTTGGTAACGCTGGCGGGTTCGTGGCGGCGATTGTCTTGTACTGCTGCGTAATTTCCGCCAGTCGCGACTCGGTCTTCCAACCGTAATGGTCCGGCAGATTCGAGTCGTCGTAGGTCAGTGAGTACTCATCCCCTCGCCGACTCATGTACAGCGGGCGATTTGTCTTCAACTCGTAGTAGCGGGCGATCTGACCGTCGGGCAGCAGTGATCGTTGCAACCAAGCCAAGGCCGCAGGTATCGGCCCCAGATATTTTTCATCGCCCGTGGCGTCCGCGATCTTCATTAACGTCTCAAGCACTTCTTGCGTCTCGTCGCCCGAAACGCCCGGCGGTTCGAACCGCCGCGCCCAAATCGGTTGCATCTGGTAGTTGTATTGCTGAGCCCAACCCGGTTGCGGCTCGGGCATCTGTGCCAACAACAGAAAGTCGCCCAACTTACGCACCGCTTGCAGATAACGATCACCACCATAGATCCGATGCGCGTCGAGCAACGTGTCGGCCACATAGCCCGTCACGTTGTCATTCAACGTGTACATATCCCAGTAGTTCTTGATGCGTCCTTCCGTCCGCCAATCGTAATCAGGATAGTTCGCCTTGACGGCTGGCTGCGGTTCGACCGGCCCCGTCCACACTTGCGGGAAGCCGCCGTTGGGATACTGAGCCTTCAACAAGGCACCCAGCGCGGTCTGTGCACACTCATGAATCGCTTCGTGCTTGAAATCAAGAGCTTCATCAACGCGGATGATCAGCTGAATGGCCGACTCCGTCTGGCCGTCGTCCAGCGATGAATTGTTCTTGCCGCGTCCCTTTCCGTTTCGATATTCCGCCGTGCGATCACTGCTAGGATCAAAGTCAACACTGTTCGTCCAACCGCCCGACTTCAATTGACCATAGGCGACGGCCACGGCTGCGTCAGTGGCCGCCTCAAGATAAAACTTGTCGCCCGTCGCGGCATAAGCTTGCAGCAACGCCATGCCCACCGTCGGAGTTCCCGGCGGCTGCACCCAGATCTGACTTGCCGTCGCTTCGCCTTCGCCCCAACGCTGCCGAAGGTCGAGCGAATAGTGATAAACATAGCCGCCGTGCGACGCGACTTGCTCGCGATAGAACGCGGCGGCTTTACGCATCGACGCCGTCGCGTCTTTACGAATATCGGCCGACTGTGCAGTAGTAGCACACGCCGACAGGACAAGGCACACTACAATTGCAGATTGACTTGACTGTTGCATTCCAAACCTCACTCACTCCGACCAATCATCGACAGCAACGTGTGGGGAAACCTTACCCACAATGGAGTCGTTCGGATTATTCGTAACCCGACGCGTGAGCGAGGAACGCCTTCGTGTTTCCTCGCTTACGCATCGGGTTATGATTGCGCGGTGTTTTAGAGTCTTACGTTGTGTGATACGCGCACGGTGCGCGCATCTTGTAGCTTGATTCTCCGAGTCGAGCATCCGAGCAAAGCTGCTCGACTCGGAGAGTCAAGCTACTTTGGTTGCGGCTGGGCCGCGTTAGGCAAGATGAACACAAACTCATTCCGCCCAAGACCTTGCAGAGTTCTGCTTCGATTTCCTGAATAATCCAGGTTAGCCCATCATACCTCCCATTTCACCTCGCGCACTCCCGCACCAACATTTTGAAGACGCTTGTTTCGGACTTCATTGGCCGGAAAGGGCCTGTGACTAGCATCCCGGGAGGATGCCTGGGAATGCCCATGCGAACACGATGCAAGCTCTGAAAACGCAAAACAATACACACAGCCGGCTTCGCTCACCGCTTACGTATGTACGACGGGCCTCCGCAGCCGGTCGGTCGACGAATTTGCTGCGATTCGATGGCTTCGGAGAGCCATCGTACAAGAAGGCCTACGGTATCCGGACAGACTCCTAGAGCGGACTTTGGGTAAGTGTATCGTTGTTTCGTCCAGGATCCCTGGAAATCCGACCGCCACAGCCGCGACTCGTCCGTGCGACGCGCACTAGCCCAACTTGGTGGAACCCAATCGGTCCAAGGGACTCAGTACACCCGTCGCGCCAACCGTACTGACATGCGTGTAGATCATCGTGGTACTGACGTCGGCATGACCGAGCAACTCTTGTATCGTGCGGATGTCTTTGCCGTCTTCGAGCAAGTGGGTGGCAAAGCTGTGTCGCAACGTATGGCAAGTGGCCTTCTTTTGAATGCCCGCGCGCCTGACTGCCGCCGTCACCGCCTTCTGAACGCTTGACTCGTGAATGTGATGCCGTCGTAGTTCCGGGAGTGATGAGTGCGGACCTCGTTCATCGGTCTCCCGTGGACGAGGTTCCGTACTGAGTGACTTGGCCGGAAAAAGATACTGCCAAGCCAGCGACCTACCGGCCTGGGGATACTTTTCTGCCAACGCATAGGGCAACCACACGTTCCCCGCACCTGCCGCCAAATCCTTGGCGTGCAGCTCGGTCACGGTGTCGACTTGCCGTTTTAGTGCAGGCAACAGTTTCTGCGGCAGCGGAACCACACGGTCCTTCTCACCCTTGCCGTCGCGCACCATGATCTGGCGTCGATCGAAGTCAACGTCTTTGATGCGGATCCGGCAAGCTTCCATCAACCGCAGCCCCGAACCATACATCAGCCCCGCTAAAACTCGCAGTACACCCTGCGGGATCTCCAGCAACAAGCGTCGCACTTCCTCAATGCTCAAGACAACGGGTAATCGTTCAGGTTTCTTCGCGCGTTCGGCATCGACCGAGATCTCAAGCTTTAACACTTTGCGATACAGGAACAGAATTGCGGAGAACGCTTGGTTCTGAGTACTCGCCGCGACCTTGCGATCGACTGCCAGATGCGTCAAGAATTCGTTGATGGCATCGTTCCCAAGTTCCGTCGGGTGCTGCCAGTCCCCGGTCTTGTAGCGATGGTATCGCAAAAACTCTTCCAGCCACTTCAAGTACGCCTCTTCCGTCCGAATCGACATATGCAGTCGCCGCATATGGTTCCTAACCTCTTGCAGCAAGGGTGATTGCGATCGCTTACTGGGGGAAGGAGAATTGGAATATGCGGAACTCGACATAACACAATCTCCTGGTGTCTACCTAATCCAGCCTGCCGATTCGTTGCGGCAGCGATGGAAAATCGATCCAACTCGCAGACACGAACGAAAACGGTTAGAACATTGCAAAGATACTAGAACTCGCCCAATGCAGTGATTGACAGGCGTCCATGATTATGCAGAATTATTGAGCGAATTCAAGCAGCAATTTACTGCATTCCACATACTATTTGTTATCCCCTTGAAGGTGCTTGCTCATGGGCTACTTGCTGAAACGATTTGATTGGAACGTGTTCAGCGGTTACTTGGACGCGCCCGAGCCCGTGCTTGCTCGATACGCTGCAGATTACGTGGGCAGTCACAGGGACGAAATCGACATCTCGACGTTTCCTCGCGACAACAACCTGCTTGCCGAAGCTCTCGCAACGCTGTTTGCATCATCGGACTGGTACTCAAGCACACCTTCCAACGAATGGG
>JACKHN010000051.1 GCA_020638975.1 Planctomycetaceae bacterium | reverse complement strand
TGTGAAGGCTCAATCCGGCATGTCCTAAAAGAATGCAAAACTTCAGTTCTGATTCTGACTTAAAATCGCCGCGTTGGCTTCGACTCGCATGAATTGTAGCCCTGTGTATCGTTAATTCGGTTCTGCCGAAGTCCGCACGCAGAGCGTATCTTGAACTTCAGCTAGGCTTCCGAAAGATCCCCTCGATTCGCCGGCACGCTCGATACAATCGCTATGCACCGCGTGTCCTCGTGCGTCTCGCTTGCTTGCGGGGGCAAACGCGTAGCGGTGAGGTACGTTTACAAAGAACGGGCTGCACACGCGTGCAGTGTTCTGAAGTTAGTGGGCAGTCGCAAAGGGATATTGCGACAAAGTGTGGGCTGAAGGCACAATGATTCGCGTTTTATTTGTCGATGACGATCCGCTCATCCTCGCTGGACTCCAGCGATTGATGCGGCGTTTTTCTGACGAGTTCCAAAGTGAATTTGTGACGAGTGGCGTCGAAGCGTTAGAACGCCTGCGACGAGGTTCGTTCGATACGATTGTGTCGGATATGCGAATGCCGGCCATGGATGGTGCCCAGTTACTGACTCGCGTACGCGACGAATTTCCCGAAATGGTCCGGCTTATCTTGTCGGGACAGTCGCCACAGGAATCTATGTTCCGGGCATTGGGCCCCGCTCATCGATTTCTATCGAAACCGTGCCGCGCCGAAGATTTACGGACCTACGTGATCCGAGCCTTAAAGGTTCGAGACCGATTGGCGAATCGGGCCCTGCGAGCGCTAGTGGGCCAAGTCAACGATCTGCCGTGTATGCCCCGCATCTACAAAGAACTGCTCGAAGAACTTCACAGCCCGCGAGGATCGATTGATCGAGTCGGTCATATCGTTGCTCAAGATGTAGCAATGACTGCCAAGATCCTGCAACTCGTCAATTCCTCGTTCTTTGGTGTGCCACAACGAATAACCAGCCCAAGCCAAGCGGTTTGCATGCTGGGAATCGAGATGGTGAAATCGCTGGTGCTGACCGTCAGCGTGTTCTCGCAATTCAAACAACCATCGGACGATGCAATCGACATCGAAGCGTTGGTGCAGCATAGTCTCGTCGTTGGCGAGACCGCTCACCGAATCGCACTGCAACTAGGATCGACGGCTCAAGACGCTAACGACGCTCTTCTTGCAGGCATGTTGCACGACCTCGGAAAACTTATGTTGGCAGCGGAATGCACCGAAGAGTACGTGAACATGAAGCAACTCGCTGCGCACGGCGATCTGCCGCTGTGGCAAGTGGAAACAACTTGGTTCGGCACGTCGCACGCGGAGATCGGAGCGTACTTATTGTCACTCTGGGGACTTCCCAACTCGATCGTCGAATCCGTCGCGTTTCATCACGAACCGTCAAAGCTGGAGTACGCCACACCTGTTGTGTTGACCGCCGTCCACCTTGCTGACGCTCTTGCAAATGAGCAAGACACTGCTGGCAAGACATGTGCCGAATCGCTTCTCGATGCCGACTACCTCGTGACCGCAGGAGTTGATGCGGAAGTCTACTCGGCGTTGGTCAGTGCTGGCGAAGGTTGCCTCTGAAACAGGGCATTTGTTAGTGCATCTGAACTCAGTGAGCCTGGGTGCGTCAGTTGACGCCTGAGAGTCTGTCCGGTTACGTACATACGACGGGCCTTCGCAGCCCGTCGCTCAACGAAGTAGCAGCGATTCGACGGCTTCGGAGAGCCGTCGTACATGACCGCGCAAGGTATCCGGCCAGGCTCTAGCGATGGAACGGTTTTCGGCCCATTTTTCGACGATTGCTAGGAATTCCATATGGACTCGCTGTCGTGTTTTTTGTACAGAAGCGAAAGTTTTCACTAGACAGGCTGTTCAATAGCCGATAGTGAACAATACGTGGCGTCTTCGGACGTTCATGGACCACCAACACCCGAACTCAAGGAGGAGAGCGGTGGGAGCCATGTCCATTCAGATAGCGGTCTGCATGGCCGCCTTTACACTCAGCCCTGCTGATGAGGTGACGGTCGACCAGGTTGATCTCGTCGAGGTCAACCACTTCTACGACGACCAGGGCCGTTTGGTCTTCGATCAAGTGATCTATTTCGACTGGAGCGCGCAGCAAGGCCGTTATCAGGTTCGTGACTGGAGACTACTGAAAACCCAGACACAAGTTCCATTGCGTGACTGGCGAGAAGGCGGCTACGTCTCGGAGTGGGAAGATTTCAAGCAGCGGAACGGACTTCGGCGAGTGAAGTCCAAGTCCGTGCGAGAGACTTGGACACAGTACGATCCTGAGTTGGTCGAGCGGGAGTTTCTAGCGCAGGAGAAACGGGCCGAGCTAACGCGCATCCCCGTCGCATCTCGCCCGCACGCATCGCGAAACCACTCTCGCTCCCGAGGACCAACGTTGCCTCGCACACAACCGGATGACTACCAAACGGCGACAGCACCGTAGCAATTTGCGATGCCAAGGGGACATTTCGATAGTCGCGAAGCAATGTCAGCTAGTAGCTCCGGCATTTATGCCGGGGTCTTTGCGACTCGTCAGTCCGAAGGTCAATCTCCTAATTCCCTGGGCTGAAGCCCAGGGCTATTATCCAGCGTCGCCTCCCAGGCTCACAATGACGCAATTTCAAAGCACGCAAACGAGAAAATATTGCGTCTTCGTCCTTGCTGACGCGTTGGGTGAGGATGACCGTAGATCTCTCCCAGGTTCGAATGGAGAAAGTCCCTGGTTCTCTGTCGTCGTCACTTGATTCGTTTAAACGAACCAAGTTAGAATGGGAGACACCCCCCGCCATTCTCCCTCCTGCCCGAATGCCCTACCTATGCGCAGGCTTAAAACGCTCGCCCATGTCGTTTTGTCGTTGCTTGGACTAAGCATTGGCGCACACGCGTCGGCCGACGATATCCATCCGGCAAAGCCCGTCAGCTTTGAGCTCCAGGTTCAGCCCATTATGGCAGCTCGTGGTTGCAGCACCGGACCCTGTCACGGCAAGCAACGCGGCCAGAACGGATTTCAGTTGTCGCTCTTGGGTTTCGACTCGGAGTTTGATTACGCGGCATTGACAATGAACGCTCGCGGGCGGCGAGTTTTTCCAGCGGCACCGGACCAAAGCCTATTGTTGCTGAAAGCCACTGGTCAAGCCCCACACGGTGGTGGGCAACGCTTCGCGGTGGACAGCGAAGAGTATCGCATTCTCCGCGATTGGATCGTAGGTGGACTGCCAAGGCGACTTCCCGACGAACCTAGTCTAACGGCGGTGACGGCTTCACCGACGGAACAATTTATGAAGCCAAGTGAGACGCTTCAGTTGCAGGTCACCGCGCACTACTCCGATGGTTCGAGTCAAGACGTCACGCGAATGGCGATGTTTCAATCGAACGAAAGTGCGATTGTCGCGGTGGACGACGACGGTTTGATCGAAGCCGGACCGATTCCCGGCGAAGCTTCGATCATGGCCCGCTACATGAATGTCATCGCGACGTGCAATGTGGCGATTCCACTGGCGGGCGAAGTGCCCGATGAGTTTTACGCCAACCTCCCCCGTAATAACTTTGTCGACGACCTTGTTTGGCAAAAGCTGAAGTCGCTTGGCATCACGCCCTCCGAGCCCATCGACGATGCCAAATTCGCGCGTCGCGTTTATATCGATATCATCGGGACGCTGCCCTCGCCCGACGAAGTTCGTGACTTTCTCGCCGATCAAAGCACCGACAAACGCCAGCAACTGATCGACCGCTTGCTTGAACGTCCTGAGTACGCCGAGCATTGGGCAAACAAGTGGGTGGACTTGCTGCGTCCGAATCCGTATCGCGTTGGCATCAAGGCGGTATTGAATTATGACCATTGGATCCGTGATAGCTTTCGTAAGAACAAACCCTACGACCAGTTCGTCCGCGAGTTAATCGCTGCCCAGGGAAGTACTTGGCATAACGGAGCTGCCACCCTGTTTCGCGATCGTCGTTCGCCCGACGAAATCACGACGTTGGTAACTCAGCTGTTTCTTGGCATTCGGCTGGAGTGCGCGAAGTGTCATCATCACGTCTTCGAGAAGTGGAGCCAGGAAGATTTTTACAGCTTCGCCGCGTATTTCTCGCGGGTGGGATATAAGGGAACGGGTCTGTCACCTCCGATCTCCGGCGGCGAAGAGATCGTCATGACGGCGAAGAAGGGCAGCGTGTCGCATCCGCTCACGGGCGAGGTGCTGGAGCCACGGCCACTGTTCGGCGAAACGGGTCCGATCGATCCTGAATCAGATCCACGTGAAGCTTTGGCGGCCTGGGTGACGAGTAAGGAGAACAATTACTTCTCGCAAGTCATGGTAAATCGCATCTGGGCTGATCTGATGGGTCGTGGGCTCGTGGTGCCGGTGGATGATTTGCGTGCGACCAATCCACCATCGAACGGACCTTTGTTGGAGGCGATTGCCAACGATTTCCGCGATAAGAACTTCAACATCAAGGAAGTACTTCGCACAATCACCAGCTCCTACGTTTATGCTCTCAGTTCCGAGCCGACGGAGCGCAACGTCGCCGATACACAAAACTACTCGCGGCATTACCGACAACGTCTGCGCGCGGAAGTGATGCTGGACGCGGTCGCCGATATCACCGGCATTCCCAATAGTTTCTCTGCCATGCCTTCGGGATCGCGGGCGAAAGAGATTTGGACGCATCGAGTCGACTCGTTGTTTCTGGACACGTTCGGTCGTCCCGACCCGAATCAAGATCCGCCGTGCGAACGTCAAGAAGATGCGACGGTCACTCAGGCACTCCACATGATGAACGCGTCGGAGCTTCACAGCCGAGTCTCGTCCGATAAAGGCCGCGCGGCGAAGCTGGCAGCCAGCGACAGCACCCCCGAGCAGATCGTCGAAGAGTTGTACTTGCTGGTCTACGCCAGATTCCCCGACAGCGATGAGCGTGAGTTTGGGAAGAAGTTGTTTGACGAAGCGACCGATCAAGCCTCGCGCAAACGGGCCACGGAAGACCTGTTGTGGGCTTTGCTCAACACGCCCGAGTTCTTGTTTAAGGATTAAGCAATGGCGATGCGGCATAACTGTGAGGGAGTCACGCGGCGAGATTGTCTGCAACTCGGATTGGGCAGCTTTCTTGGCGGTGGGCTTGTCGGTGCGTTGCAGGCTCGTGTCGAAGCTGCGACCGCCGCAAAACCGGATGCCGATGCGTGCATTCTGATTTGGATGGACGGCGGACCGACACACTACGAGACGTTCGACCCCAAGCCAGACGCGCCGATTGAAGTTCGGGGAGAGTACTCGACGATCGCAACCAAGCTGCCGGGTGTTCGCTTCTCAAAGCACATGACGCAACTTGCCTCGATCGCCGATCGACTGGCGATCGTCCGATCGATTCGACACGACCAGGGCAATCATGGTGCAGGCAATCATTACATGATGACCGGCTCGCCGCCGCGAATTCCGGTAGGTTGTGGTGCGTTTGTTAGTTTTCATCCGAGTCTGGGTGCGGTGGTGGCTCGCGAGTTGAACGCGCCCGCCGGTATGCCCGCCTACTTCTCGATGCCTCGCATGTCTCGCAGCGGTGGCCCGAATTTTCTCGGTGCAAAGTATGGCCCTTTCGTGGTACCGGATGATCCCAATTCGGGCAGCTTTCGCGTCCGAGACGTCGCTTTGCCGAAGGGCCTGTCCGACGATCGATACCTGGGACGACACGACATTCGCCAGCAGATCGATCGCATGAAGCGAATTCACGACGCGGCGGCTGGCGATCCATTGATGGCGGTTGACGAGTTCTATCAACAGGGGCAGCAGTTGATCAGTTCCGTTGAATCGCAGAAAGCGTTTGATATCCACAGCGAACCCGAGACAGTACGCGAGAAGTACGGTCGAAACGGATTCGGTCAGCGGGCGTTGCTGGCTCGGCGACTTGTCGAAGCGGGCGTCCCGTTCGTGACCTTGTACGAAGGGGGTTGGGATCACCATCGCGACATCTTCAAGGAACTGAGCAGCAAGCTGCCGCCGTTCGAGGCCTCGATCGCCGCCTTGATTCAAGATCTCGAATCGCGTGGCATGCTCGAGCGAACGCTCGTCGTCGCTCTCGGTGAGTTCGGGCGGACACCGAAAGTGAATTCTCGAGGCGGTCGTGATCATTGGTCCAACGCTATGTCCGTGATGCTTGCTGGTGGTGGTACTCCGCCGGGCCAGATCATCGGAGCGACGGATCGGCAGGGATACTCAGCCGTCGAACGAGTTCTCTCGCCCGAGAGCTTCGCTTCTACGATCTATTCGAAACTGGGAATCGATCCCAGCAAGATCGTACACACGCCGGAGGGCCGACCGGTGCCATACGTCAGCGATCCCACACCAATCACCGAACTGCTGAGTTGACCCTCGATGCGAGATTGCAAATCTTTACCGAAATTCTGGCTACGCTGCCTTATCGGGCTCGGCGTTGTGTTTTGCGCTCCGATACTCGACGGTGCGCCACCGAAGTGCGACAACCTGTTCCCCACGGGCGGTCAGCGCGGCCAGCAAGTTGACGTTACCGCAGCGGGGAGCTTTAGCAATTGGCCGGTTTCAGTGTGGGTGGACCGTGAAGGACTTCAAGTCGAGCCGGATAAAGACAAGGGCAAGTTCAAGGTTCAGATAGGCGACAACGCAAACGGCGTTTATCTGATTCGGTTTCACGACAAAGAAGGTGCGACGCAACTGCGTCCCTTCACCGTTGATTCGTTGCCCGAGATGGTCGAGGCCGAGCCCAACGATGACTTAAGTAATGCGAACAAGCTCGCGGAATCAACGATCGTTAACGGACGACTCGAGAAATCCGGCGACGTAGATGGATTTGCAATTGAGCTAAAGAGCGGGCAAACGCTCGTGGCCTCACTTGATGCGAACCAAACATTCGGCTCGCCGATGGATGCAGTGCTGCAGATCTGTACCGGCGACGGGTTTGTCATTGAACAGAATGATGATCAACGTGGTCTCGATCCGCAAATTGCCTTCGAGGCTCCTCGCGATGGAGTTTACGTCGTCCGAGCGTTCGCCTTTCCGCTGACGCCGAACAGCAGCATCGCGTTCTCGGGAGCGAATACGTATATCTACCGTTTAACCATAACGACAGGTGGATTTATCGACCACGTGTTTCCGCTCTCGTTGCACCCAGACACGTCGACCGAGATCGTCCCGTTTGGTTGGAACCTGCCCGAGAGCGTTTCGCTAACCTCACAAGCGAACAACGACCGCGACCGACTGTTCGCGTCGCATCCTGAATTGGCCTCGTCCGTCCAACAGTCTTTGACAACTTACCCGGTCGTGCTGGCACGCGCTGCTTTGAGCAAGAACGATCCGCAACCGCTCGAGTTGCCGGTCGTGGTCACGGGACGCATTGATGCGGAACGAGACGAAGACGTCTTTCAAGTGCATGCGGCCAAAGGCGCGAAGCTGTCGATTCAAGTTGAATCGGACTCGCTCGGCTTTTTGCTCGACCCGCTTGTTCAAGTGCTGGATGCTGAAGGAAAGGTGCTCGGTGAGATTGACGACACCAATCGCCAGCGGGACTGCTTGCTGACGCAAGCCATCCCAGCGGACGGTGTGTATCGCGTTGTCGTGCGTGATGTGCATCATCACGGCGGTTTTCGCTACGTCTATCGCATGACGATCGACGAGTCGACACCTGACTTTGCCTTGACGTTGGCGAACGACGCATTCGTGCTTACGCCCGGAAAGCCGCTGGAAATTCCTGTCGCTGTTGATCGAAAGAACGGTTTCAGCGACGAGATAGCCGTGCAGGCCGTCGAGCTTCCCGAAGGCATTCGTTGTGACGTCGTTAAGTCGGAGGCGAAGGGAGATTCCGCCAAGTCCGTTAAACTCGTGCTGAATGCCGATCGAGGCCCCCTATCGGGCACGTTCCGTGTCCTCGGCAAGTCGATCGGCGACGAGCCGATCGAGCGTACGGCGGACTATGTCATTTCAGGCACGACCGCCCAATTCGCGTCGGCTTGGATAACTGTTGCGGCTTCTGCGGACAACAAATAGCTTCCCCATCGCATCTTTCGTGAAGTTCCCATTTCCCGGCCTGAGGAACTCGCGAACCGCATGTTATGCTGGATGCATCGCTTGGCTGACGTCGTAAGACGCTTCGTTTTATCTCACCCCGCTGATTGCCGATGCCCGCTGCCTCTGATACCACTTCAGACGAGAACAAGCCATCCAATCCCGTCACGAGGCACTGGGTACAGGGCGTCGTGCTCTTTGTCGTGCTTGTCGCGGGCGGTGCCACGTTTGCCGACTGGTGGACTTGCTTGCCTGAAGACGAGCCCAATGCCTACGTCGGTCGCCAGGCTTGCATTCAATGCCACCAGCAAGAGAGCAAACTTTGGGAAGGCTCGCACCACGACCTCGCAATGGACTTGGCAACACCCGATACAGTCATTGGCAACTTTGATAACACGGAGTTGGATCACTACGGCATCAAGACTCGTATGTTCCGTCGCGACGGCAAGTACATGGTCAACACGGAAGGCCCCGACGGCGAGATGACCGATTTCGAGGTGAAGTACGTCTTCGGCGTCGATCCGTTGCAGCAGTATATGGTCGAGTTCGATCGGCCTGCCGACATGCCCGAGAACGAGATCGCACGTTTGCAAGTTCTCCGAGTTTCGTGGGACACCGAAAAGAAGGAATGGTTTTATTTGCGTCCCCCGGACGTCGACGAAAAGCTTGCCCCCGACGATGATCTTCATTGGACGGGGATTGCACAACGTTGGAATAACATGTGCGCCGACTGTCATTCCACCAACTTGCAGAAGGCTTACGACGACAAAACGAAAACCTATCACACAACATTTTCCGAGATCGACGTCAGTTGCGAGGCTTGCCACGGTCCTGGCGGAATGCATGTGAAGCTGGCTGAATCGAAGTCTTTGTTCTGGGACCGCAAGCACGGCTATGGGCTCGCGAAACTCAAGGACAAAAGTACGAAGCCGCAACTTGATACGTGCTTCCAGTGTCACTCGCGTCGTCGCATCGTAAAGCGAGGCTATAAACCGGGCGAAGATTACTACGACTACTTTGCAAACGAACTCCTTCTGGCACATACCTATCACGCGGACGGACAGATCCTGGACGAAGTCTATGTGCATGGCTCGTTCATTCAAAGCAAGATGTACCACAAGGGAATTCGTTGTACTGATTGCCACGATCCCCATACGGCGCGACTGAAGCACGACGGCAATCAAGTCTGTACGTCCTGTCACCAGCACTCTGCCGGCAAGTACGATTCACCAACTCATCACCGTCACAATGTAGGCAGCAAGGGTGCATCGTGCGTTGAGTGCCACATGCCTGAAACAACTTATATGGCCGTCGATGAACGTCGCGATCATAGCCTGCGAATTCCTCGCCCTGATTTAAGCGTCAAGATTGGCACGCCGAACGCATGCACACGATGCCATCTCGATCGAGCCAAGCTGCCTGAAAATAAGCGTGAGAAATTCACGCAGTACGCCGATTGGCTCGTTGCCGCCGAGAGCGACGACCAAGTGCGAACGGCCTTGGACGAGGTGGATCAATGGTCCGCAAACTTCTTCCGCCAGTGGTACGGCGAGAAGGACGACCTGGAAACACACTTTGCCAATACGATTGCGAAGGCTCGCACGGGTGAGTTGGAGGCTGCTCACGATCTCGCGGCAATTGCAAAAAACAAACGGCTTCCGAACATCGTGCGGGCGACATCGCTTTATGAGTTAGGCCAGTACGCTCCGGCAGATGTCATCGAAACCGCCGAGAAGTTGCTCGCTGACAAAGACCCGCAGGTGCGCACGACCGCCGTTGCGAACTTGCAATTGGTGAATGACGATTCGCAACTGATGCGACTGCTCCTGCCACTGCTGGAAGATCCGATTCGCTCTGTCCGGACGGAAGCTGCTCGCGTGTTGGCCCGCGTCCCGAGACAAGCAATGAACGGTGGTCAACGACGGCTGTTGCAGGCGGCGCTGGATGAGTTTAAAGAGGGAGTCCTCGTTAACAACGATCGTGCCGCCGCTCACCTGACGCTTGGCGTTGTCTATGAGAGCATGGGGGATGTGCGAGCCGCCGAGGCTGCTTATCAAACAGCGATTCGCGTCGAACCGCATGTAACAGGCCCGCGGACAAACCTCGCCGCGTTGCTCGAACGGCAAGCCGAAGAAGCCGAGAACAATGCACGTCGCATCGCTCAACAGAATCGCGAAGCGGCCATCGAAAGCATCATGGAGTCTCAGAAACTTCGCGAACGCGTCGCCGAGTTGCGGAAAGGCGAACTACCGCTGCTAGGCCGCGACGCCAAGTTGGCACCCGATAACGCCGCGATTCAGTATCGCTATGGCTTGTCGCTGTACCTTCACGGCGAAGCGGACGAAGCATTGGCCGCGCTTACAAACGCGGTTCGGCTTGAGCCTAACACGCCCGACTTTGTGCTGGCCTTGGCATTGCTATACCGTCAACGCGGCGATCTGCCGAACGCGATGGAGCAAATCGAGCGAATGCTAGAACTGCGACCGAACGACCCCAGCTACCAACAGCTGTATCGAGAAGTTCGGCAAGAAGCGGCGCAGCCTGCGGGGCCATCGACCGAATCACGCTGAGCGTCGCGACCCCAGCTACGCATCAACGGCCTAGTGATGATGACCATGTCCGTGTTCATGGTGTTCGAAGACGCCTCGATATGGCTTGCCGTTGATCGTGACTGCGACGGAAACGTCCGTCCCTTGTCCGGCCAGTTGTAACGCAACGAGTAGTTCAGGACTCTTCAACTCGAACTTTGCCGAGACGGGCGGATCGCCACTTGGTTCGACCGCAGCGAGTTGGTACTCAACCGCATCTTCTACTTTGGCGGTGATCGTGATTTTGTCGGCGGCGATCGGGACGAGTTCTTTGACTGCGCCGTCAAGGATGTAGAGCGTCACCAATCCGCTCTCATCATCGTGCGTCCACTCGATGTGGTATTCCTCGTCGCCGAGTTCGACGAGATGGCCGCCGTTCGGTCCGGTTTCCGGATGATCGTGCCCGTGCGAGTGATCATGCCCGCTATGATCTTCCACGACGGGGGCCGGTGTTGGCGGCGTGCTGGCATTGCACGCCGCCAGAAGCAGCGCGGTAGAAAGAGCAACTAAGTTACGAAGCGATATCCGCATCGAAGGATCTCCGAAAACGAGAGGTTAATTATTCAGGCAAATCTTCAAAGTGTGTTGCGAAGTGGGTGACCCACACGCCGTCCTGTTGGTAGGTTACCGCCGACATTTCGCGGAAACACCTCGCAATATCAAGCCCGACGTGAATCTGATCCACCGTGTCTTCGCTAACTTCCTGGCCAGACAACTCGATGCCGTAATCGACCCACGGTGCAACCGCGTCGATCAGACGAGCAAAACTGAAGTGAAACGCGGCGCCCGCCGCTCCTTGGTGTTGCTCAATGAGACCGCCAGCACGGAAGGGCGTTTTCGCAAGTAGTCGTACCGTCGTCTTGGGGACGAACGAAAGGACTAACGTATCTTCCGACAAACCTGCATTCGGAGAAAGCTGCTTGTCGAGTCCAAGCTCCCGCGGCAATCGGTAGTAGTAAACCATGCCGTCTGGAAACTCTCGCGAATCTGGCAGCGGAAGTGGGAACTCGGGGATCGTCGTCGGCTCGGCATTGTGGAGCGTGTCGATCGCCTTCTGAACGGCTTGGAAGTAGCCTGTCGCCGCTTCCTTCACCAGACCGGCATCGCTAACGCCATACACCAATCCTAACTCGAGCATCGGCAACGGCTTTTCGCTGGGCAACAACATTGCATGCCACTGTTCGCTGGTGATCTTCGCATCCAATACACACGCGCCTTGCCCATCACGAAATGCCGGCACCAGCTTTTCTCGATTGATCTGGTCGAGTTGCTTCACGAGCGTCGCCAAATCGCCGCGCACTCGCCGGTAGAAATCCTGTTCATTGGGTCCAAGGTATCCGACACCAATGGTTTCGCCATAAAACAATGCGCGGCCAACCCACTTCGAGATCATGTCGTAGGTGTCCGGCGAATAATTTCTGCGACCAGCGACAACGAGTATCGGGTCACCTCCCACGTGTTCGAGGATCGTTAACGGCTGAGAAGCGTCCATTGACTTCTTCTCGCCCCAATTGTGTGTGTAGCCTTCGTAGCCTTGGTCATTTCGGAACGCGAACGTCATCATGGCTCCCGATTCGGGAATCGCCCGTTTGATGTCGGCGACCAGCCCACGCACATCCTCTTGAATTTGCTGCTGCAACGAAGGGTCCAATTCCGTGAGTGGCAATAGGCTCGAGGACAAATTCGCCAGCTGATCGAGCCGCTGCTCCGTTGAGTTCGCTTGCTTCATGAACGCATCGCTGAGATACCAGATCGAGCAAATTTGCTCTCGAGTGTATCGCCGGAGGGGTGCCAGTTCTTTTCGGCTTGCTAGAACCTCGCCCTGCCCGAGTGCGACGAGATGATCGTTGTTGTCTCCGACAGAAACGAGCAAGTAGTTATCCTTAACGCCAATCGCGACAGAGACGGTCATCTTGGTGACTTTTTCGCGGATCTCCGTAATGTCAAAGGGCACGCTTTGGGCGGCCTGTCCCCACGGGATCAACGAGCCATCGAGTTGCAGGGTCAGAAAGTCACCGCCTGCGATTTGTTGTCGGGAAAGACGCTGCTTCAACTCGGGCTGGTCTGCAAGCAACTCGCCGAGTACTTGTTCGAGTCGCCCAAGTTGGGCGATCGCCGGCGCGGTGTCAGATAGGCGAAATCCCATAACCAAGTCTGGGACTTTCGCTTTGTCGAGGTGTTGGGCGAGATTCTGTGAAAGCTTCCGGATGATCTGCTGTGCGGCGTCAGGGTCATCGACGGCATTCAAATCACGCATTGCCGCCTGATTCGCTTGATTGATTTGGTTGAGTAACCCAAGCAACGCGGCGAAGTCCTCGTCGCCGTAGGCAAACACCTCATGCGAAACGGCATCGATTAAGACTTCGACAAGTCGCTGATTCTCGGGCTGCTCATACGCGGCTTTGAACGGAGCAAGATCGCCGTCCGGATCGTTCCATTTTGCCTGCGCCATACCGAGTCCCATTTTAACAATTGGCATCTCGCGCAATTTGGCGACTGCGCGACTCTGCATGAGCGAATCGTATTGCTCACGAAGATGGGTCGAGGCCGAATAGAACGCCGCGTCGGCGGGGATTAGTTTTAACGACGCGGGTTCGTCCGCGAGCACAGCGCCGGTCCGCAGGAGTGCGAGCGTACAGAACGAAAGGGCAATCAGAAGCAAATGAGACAAGCATGTGATTTTCATTTTGAAACCTTGGCGGAGAACCAATTCTGCGAGTGAATGCCGGCGGCGCAGTTTTAGGCCATTCTGCAGCAAGTCGCAAGTCACGGGGCCACAAGACAGAGAGAAGGCTGCGGTGGAGGCACTCGGCGTCCTACCTACAGAACGCCACCGCCAATTGACGAACACGCCGAGTGCCTGCGCAGCCAATCACCTCGACATGCAAAGCGTGCGCCGAGCGCCCGCACTCGTCGCGTGGGGACAGTGCGATTTATTTGTTGAAGTTGCACAAGATGTACCGACGGGCCTCCGACCCCGTCGACTAGCGACTTAGATTCATCAATGGACTCGGAGGCCCGTCGTAGAAACCTCTCGGTTTGAAAAAGCTGAAAGGCCCTAGCGTGGGGAAGTCTCGCTTGATGATGTGCCGGTCGTCCGGTATCAAAACGAGTCTTCAGTCGTTCTGAAACCGAGCGCGCGCCCAGATGCAGTACAAACGACATTCGAGCAATCGGTGGAAGCGTCGGCCACCAAGAAACGAAAACAGACGGACGCTCGAATGTCCGTCTGTTCTTGGTTTAGCATCGATCGTTGCTAGTTGCCCGCGAGCGAACTACAGCAAACCTTTGACCGCGGCGAGCGCGGCATCGTAGTTTGGCTCGGCGGTGACTTCTGGAACGGTTTCGGCATAGACAACGGTGCCATTGGCATCCAAGACGAAAACACCACGAGCGAGGAGTTTCAACTCTTCGATCAGCATTCCCCAACTGTTGCCGAAGTTGCGATCCTGATAGTCGCTGCCGACGCGCATCGATTTGATATCCTCAGCACCACAGAAACGATTCATTGCGAAAGGCAAGTCGAGGCTGATCGTGACGGCGTTCACCTTGTCGCCGAGTGATCCCAACTCTTGGTTGAAACGCTTCGTCTGAATCTGACAAACGCCGGTGTCAAGCGATGGCACAACGCTGATGATGGACGGCTTGCCTTGTAGGTCGGCCTTCGTGATGGTCTTCAACCCGTCTGCGAAGAAATGCACGGTGAAATCAGGAGCGGCTTGGCCGGTTTGGACAGCTTCACCTGCAAGTGTCAACGGAGTGCCTTTGAACGTTACTGCTGCGGGACGCGACATAGGAGTTTCCCTTTCTCGGTGTTACGGGGCTGCCGGGAATCGGGAGGCCGAACCGGCATTCATCGACTTTTCTTGGATCGTACGAGGCTAGTATCCCGCTGGTCGCATCCGGTATCAAGGGGTCACGCGGCACGTGTACTCACGCTCGAGTGCCTACAGGGCAATTCATTTGTTGAAGTTGCACAAGATGTGCGACGGGCCTCCGAGCCCGTCGAATAACGACTTAGATTCATCGACGGGCTCGGAGGCCCGTCGTACAAACCTCTTAGTTTGAAAAACTGAAAGGCCCTGCGAATGCCTAAGCAAACGTTCAACGATCCCGTGAGATCGGCTATGATTCGAAGCTACTCTCTCTGAAGACTTCACGCCTCAGTTCTGCGGTAACAGCTCCTTATGTCGTTCCCACCTCAAGACTTTGATTGTCCGTGCTGCGGTGCGGAGGTGTCCGGAAATGCTCGATTCTGCCGCGAATGTGGGGCCAGCGGCGATTCCGGGTGGAATCTGGAGGAGGAGGAAGGTTTTGCAGACGATGACGATTTTGATTACGACGATTTTCTCGAACGCGAGTTCGGAACGGAACGGCCCAAGACGCAACGCGAAAAGATTCAGCGAGCTGTAACCGTCGTAATTATCGTCCTCGTGTGTATCTCGCTAACGATACTCAGCATCCTTGGGATGTAAGGTTGCAGGGCCAGAAACGTCAAAGCCCGACCTTGATGCCGAGATCGGGCTTTAAACCGGAAGGTTTCAACGAGTGGGTACTAGAGTTCGATCGCGCTGCGATCTGCGAGGAGATCAAGCAAGTCATCATTGACTAACTCTGAGTCCACCTCCACATCTCGGCCACTTTGTTGCGACGCGGAGCTGTCGGTCTGGCTATGGTGATAAAACAGGGTGTCGACGGCTGCTCTGTCGGGATCCGAATTCACCGAAGTGCGATCGACCAACGCATCACTTTCGGTTGAACGAGTTACCGTGGTTTCGATTGGGGCAATTACGAGCGTTGGCAATCGCGGCGTCGTAACGCTGACGGAATTCGTCGACAGAACGGCACTCGCTTCGCCTTCGCCAACTGCCGCAGCGAAGCTACTACCATTCAGGTAATTGATCACGGAAAGTGCATCGATGGGGCTGACTTCGCCGTCGTTATTGACGTCAACGAAACCAACCGGCATTTTGACGCTGCCCGCTTCACCTTCACCCGAAGCACCGCCACTCGAACTAAAGAGATGGCGTGGACCATTCGTTGTCAGATCGTTAATGATCAGTAGTGCATCGATTGCCGAAACGGCGTTATCTCCGTTTACGTCACGAGGGTTGTTCGGGTTTGTGAAGCTGCCTTCCGCGCTGACACCAAGGATCGTGATCGAAGCAGCCCCAAGGTTGATTCGGCTCAAGGCAACCGGAGCTGGTGGTTCGAAGAGCAGAATGTCATGGAACGGGCTGAGGTCCGGTGGGTCGGCGTTGAATTGAGCAACGCCGGGCGTGTTTGCACGGAACGTAATCTCCGCCAGTAGCTTTTCTCCGGAGCCGACGGCGGCGTCACCCGTCTGGAACGCACCAACTTCATCGATCACGTTAAGGAAGCTGTTGTTCGCTGAAAGGCCATTGGAATTGTACGGAGCGCTGAAATCGATGTCGAATCCGAATCGGTTCGCCGGATCGTTCTTCGTCGTGATCAACCCAGCGTTGTAAAGCAGGTCGAAGTACACCGCGAACACGCCGGTTCGCGCCGGATCGGGTGCGCTGGTGCGGATATCTTGGACATACGCACGCACTTTAAACTCGGAGCCCGCGGTAATCGTGCTAATCGGTTGGTTGTTGAGATTCGTCGTTTCCAGTCGGATATTAATGTCCTTCTGGGCGTTGCCGACTTGCACGGTGACGACAGCCTGGTCGGTTAGTCCAACATTATTCCGTACCGTATAGGTGAACTGTTCAGTACCAACGAAGCCATTACGTGGCGTGTAGAGAAGCGACGAGCCGTTCGCAGCAACGGTTACGCTCCCCTGTAATGGAGCAGCACCTGGGACTGAGCCAGTTGCGGTGATGGTCAGCGGTGGATTCGAGATTTCTGAGTCGTTCGCCAAAACGTTCAACACATTGTTCGTGCTGTTCGCGGCCAGCAGGTACGTGTTATCGACTGCAGTCGGCAGGCCACCCGATCCCAGAATCGTCAGTGAATCGTTCTCGAATCGAATCTGTTCCAGCAAAACGGGAGCCGCTGGATTGAATAACAATACGTCATGGTCAGGTGGTGACAGAGGGCCATTCGTCCGACGATCGGCGGGATCGCCGACGAAGTTGGCAACTCCTTGCGCCGTTGCCCGCATCGGAACTGTCAGGAGAAGGAACTCGTTGTCTTCCGGCGAACAAGTCGCGTTCGGAATTCCGATCTGGCAAACTCGACCGAGCGGATTACCTTGGTCGGTCTGGAAAGCACCGGCTTCGTTGATGAAGCCCGGTGTCGTTGTTGAGATTGATGTCGCGTTTTGGAAATCGGCACCGAAGAATGGTGATCGAGTGGACAATGAAACAAGATTGAAATTGTACAAGATGTCGAGATAGGCTCCCGCAACTCCGAAGCGGTCGATGGCGTCGTTACCATCCTCGTCGTCGGCTCGCAAATCGTCCGCCACAAGCACTTGCAGATTAAACTCTTCGCCAACACCAACGGCCTGGATCGGATTACCATTCAAGTCGGTCGCTTGAAGACGAATCCGGACTTTGTCGTCGCCCGTGTCGTCGACGTGAACCGTTACGGTGGCTTTTGATGTGACACCATTTTGATCTTGGACGGTGTAAGTAAATTGATCGGTACCGGTAAAGTTTGCGGTCGGAGTGTAGACGAGGGTGTCATCGCCTGTTGTTGCTGTCCCGCGATTGTCGAGAACTACCGAGCCACCGGCGGTTGGGTTGTCAAAGCTGACGATGCCAATCGGCGGATTTTGACCTGTAAGATCGTTCGCTAACACTCGAAGTTGATTGTTCGTGGAACCACGCTGGACAGTGAATGAGTCATCCACCGCCAATGGGTTAACGAGGGAAGGCAGAACCGTCACGCTCACGTCTGCCGAATCTGTGTTGCCTGCGCCGTCGCGGATCGTGTAACTGAATCGATCATCACCAAAGAAATTCAATGGCGGGGTATAAACGACGCCGCTGCCGTTCGCAGCCACAGTCACTTGGCCACCTGCCGCGGTGACTCCGACTGTCGATGCACCGGCCGCGATAACGCGTAGCGGAGGTGATAGGCTTTGAAGATCGTTCAAAAGCACATCAAACGTCGTCGCGCCGCCGCCTTGCGTGACGGTAAATTGATCATCGACTGCCAAGGGGCTTTCGCTGAGTATGCGTACGCGATGATCCTGCACTTCACCAGCAATGTCGGAGCCAGTGGGCTTCATGTTGCGGCCATATCCGTATCGGACTCGCAGATACGTTTCACCCGATTTGGCAGCGGCAGGAACCGCGAATTTCAGAACGTGATCGCCATCGCCGGCGCGTTGGTCGATCACGATATGCTCGCCAGCATCATCCCAATCGCCGTCACGGTTGAAGTCCAACCAGGCATTGATTCGCCCCGGCGAGTAACCACCCGTCTGAATCGAGACAGTGATCTCACCATTCGCTGAACCAGGGAAGATCGTGGCCGCGTTGATCGTTACGCCGTCTTCATCGTTGATCGTCGTGTTTACGTCATCTCCGTCAGCTCCCACCGACGGGATGCCGTCTGGGTCGCCGTCAATGCTAGATCCAATTTGGAAACCGGGGAGCACTGCATGAACGGCACCGTTATTGGCGATCGTTGTTGGGTAGCTCTTCGCAAAGCCTGACTGAAGCGCTGTCGGCGCATCGCCGTAATCGAGTCGCGAAGTGTTTCCGAAATTACGTCCAGGGTAAGATACCCCCGGCATCGCGACAATCGTGTATTCCCGCTCGGGGGTCTTAGGAAAAGTCTGTTCCCAACCCGGCTGCAAGGCCTCGCGAACTGTATAGGTACCCGTTTCGACAATGGTCAGCGAGTAATTTCCGCTGCTATCGGTACGCACCATTGGCTCGCCCAGATCCAAGCGATTGTCTCCGTCCATGTCGAGGTAGATGATGATACCAGGAATGCCCGGTTCGCCTTGATCTAATACACCGTCGCCGTCCAAGTCATTGAACTTGGTGCCTGAAATACCGCCGAACAGCGATACGTTTCCGAAGTTGATGTTCGAGACAGTTGAGTTGGCTTGCACAACAACCGTATGCGAACCGTTGGTCGGGAACGTTTGCTTCCAACCAGGCTGAAGCACTTCGCGGATCGTATGCTGACCGGGAGGGACCGAGAGGGTATATGTGCCATTCGAGGATGTCGTAGTTCTTGGCTCACGAAGACCGAGCATCCCGTCACCGTCCAAGTCGGCGTAGATGGTCCAGTTGGGAAGACCGGGCTCCGTTAGGTCGCGAATTCCGTTACTGTTCAAATCATGAAACTTCACCCCGGTAACGCTCGAAGGAAGTTTGCCCGTCGAGAGCGACCATGACAGCGCGTTTAAGGTGTCCTCGGTCCCAACGAAGTCGATGTATGCATCAGGAGTGATAAATCCAATGTTCGTATCGTCAGGAGACCCGAAAATACCGTCTTGCCCTAGCCCCAAGTACACACCGATACCAGCGCCACCTACATCCATCAGGTTCGGTACATTATTCGCGTTGTTGGTGTGAAACAAGCCGAAGAAATGCCCCGCCTCATGCGCGGCAGCACCCGCAATGGCCGCACCAACCAAGTCCAACTTCGTCGTGCCGGCTGCAAAAGGAATGTTGTTGATGTTGAAGGGACTTTGCGGAGTGACTTGTCCGCTCAGCACGTCCAGAAGAACGACGGCACTCTCCGTCGTATCGAGGTTGCCGACGTCCAATCCCTCAGAGATGCCAATGGTTTGAACGCCCAGTTCGCCTTGTGTGCCGCCAATAATTACGCGACTTACGTGTGCCTGCCCAAATGGATCGGCATGATCTCGACTGTTGCGAATTTCGATATCGAACTCGCCAGGAATTCCCGAAGTTAAGAAATCTCCATTGTTTCCAAACGCACGAATGTCTGTGGACAGGTACTCTTCAACTTTCGAAATCACCGAGTCGATTAAGGCCGACTCATCTGCCGCAGTAAATCCCCAATTACCTAGAAACGAGGATAACGGAGATAAGCTCGCCGCACCGGTCCCGCCAAAGATATCGGTCGCGACAACGGCACCGTTAAAATCCAAGTAGAGAATTTGGTGCGTCCCAACGGGTGCCTTCTCCAACGCTGGACGTTCGACTCTCGCTTGAAGAGTGTACGCGCCACCGTCGATGGTCGTATCGTCGCCAGTTACCTGGATAAAGTACGTGCCGGCTCGGCTAATGACGCGGCCTAGTGAGGCGTTTCCGCCTTCAGGCAGATTGACTTCTCCGGTTTCGACTTGCTGTGCGATCGAATTAGCGTCGAATTCCGAAAAGATCATCAACGTCCCGAGTTCATCGAAGACGGAGATCGTCTGGCCAGCTCCAAAGATGTTCAATTGGAGGATATCACCGCCTAGGAGTTCCGCGCGATAGACATCAATGTCGCCGGCGTTACTAAAGAAGCCGTTAACATCAACTCGCGTGCTCTCGCCCGTATCGACTCCCAGCGGTATCGACTCGGCGACAGCAATACCATCGTTCGCGATTTGACTCTCCCTGTGAAGGATAGTCATAGGCTGAGAACCCTCGCCTTCTGGCACCAACGCCGGGAACAAATCCATATCGCCAGCGAGCAAATTGCGATCCTCGAGCCGTTCCATTCGAATTCTGCGTGAATTACGCAGTTTCTTCCTGGCCTTTCGAGACTTAGCACTTGTCAACAAACGTTTGTAACTGTTTGGCATCGCGACATTACCCCTATCGGGTCGGCCGAAGAGATGTGGAATGGGCAGAGTAGAGCTGCTCTCGCCAGTCTAATTACGGGTTGAAGTTACGTCCACTTTTTTGCAGCAAGCTTGCTACTCGATTGAGAAAACGACCGTAAATCATACGTAGGCGAGGCATTTTTTCGGATTGTGCGGCTACGAATCGACTTGCGGCTTCAGGAATATCGGGGGGGCAACTGGCATCGCGCCGCGTGGAATGTCGATTATAAACCCACAATTACCAACGTCAAACTGGCAGTTTGCAAGGCTTAAAGGCTCACTGGAGTTCGCATTACTTATTTCCATAGTCGCGCTACATCACCCCAGGCCAACATCTTTCCGAGTCTACCAGGGCTTTCCATTTGTTAAAGTTGCACAAGATGTATGACGGGCCTCCGAGCCCGTCGAACAACGACCTAGATTAATCGACGGGCTTGGAGGCCCGTCGTACAAACCTCTCAGTTTGAAAAACTGAAAAGCCTTGCCGCGTTTATAGATCCAGTTGCCGTAGATCCATTGGTTTGATAGATTTACGCGTTTTGACTCGCAGCCTTCTGCACAGCCGGAACGATGGTCGGTCTGGTGTGTGGCGGCATACTCTAACCCCACTTGTCGTAAGAAATTATGGTCAATCGAAACCTCATTCGCAGTTTAGAAACCGACGCAGCCATCAGTGCCCTCTTTGATCAGGAATTCGAGGGAATCGAAGACGACGGTACCGTCCTCGGAACGATGGAGGGTGAAGCCAGCTTTGACGTCAATTCGATCGTTGAAGGACGCATCATTCGGATCGATGACGACATTGTCCTGGTCGACGTGGGCTTCAAGAGCGAAGGCAGCATTCCTCGTAGCGAATGGGAAGAAGATGAAGATCCTCCTCAGGTAGGTCAAACGTTTCAGGTATTGATCGAAGATCTGGAGGATGAGTTTGGTCGAGCTGATGATCCACATGGCATGGTTTCGCTGAGCAAGCGAAAGGCCGAGAAGATTATCGCTTGGCAGGAGATGATGAAGACGGTCCACGAGGGCCAAGTCGTCACTGGAACTGTCACTCGCAAAATTAAGGGCGGCTTGCTCGTCGACATCGGCGTAAACGTCTTTCTCCCCGCAAGCCAAGTCGACATTCGGCGTCCATCGGACATCGGTGACTACATTGGACGCGTCGTACAATGCGAAGTTTTAAAAATCGACGAAGCGCGACGAAATATCGTTGTTAGCCGCCGGTCGCTTATCGAGAAGCAGCGCGAAGAAGATCGCGACGCATTGCTGCGAGACTTGGAAGTTGGTCAAGCATGCAAGGGCGTTGTCAAGAATATCGCCGAATTCGGTGCGTTCGTTGACCTTGGTGGTATCGACGGCTTGTTGCATATCACGGATATGAGCTGGGAACGAATCGGCCATCCATCGGAAATGGTCCAGATTGATCAGGAGATCGAAGTCCAAGTCCTGCATATTGACCGCGAAAAGCAGAAGATTGCACTTGGACTCAAACAACTTACGAAGAATCCGTGGGAAACGGTTGATCAACGCTACAACGTCAACCAAAAGTACACGGGTACTGTCGTTAACGTCATGAGCTACGGTGCCTTCGTAAAGCTTGAACCAGGCATCGAGGGCTTGGTCCACATCAGCGAGATGTCCTGGACAAAACGCATCAACCATCCGAATGAATTGCTGCAAATCGGTGACGAGATCGAAGTTGTTATCCTCGGCATCGACAAAGCTGGCCAGCAGCTATCGCTTGGCATGAAGCAGACTCAGGATAACCCGTGGGACAACATCACCGACCGCTATCCGATCGACGGATCGGTTAACGGAAAGGTGCGAAATCTCACGAATTACGGTGCTTTCATCGAACTCGAAGAAGGTATCGACGGTCTCTTGCACGTTTCCGACATGTCTTGGACGCGTAAGATCAGCCACCCGAACGAGATGCTCGAGAAGGGACAAGAGGTCGCCTGCAAGATCCTGTCGGTCGACCAAGATCGCCGGCGAATCGCGTTAGGCTTGAAGCAATTGGACGACGATCCGTGGGCGCAGGACATCCCCGGCAAGTACCAACCCGGACAAGTTGTTCAGGGTGCGGTTACGAAGATTACGAATTTTGGTGTCTTCGTCGGGTTGGAAGATGGACTCGAAGGCTTGCTACATATTTCTGAGTTGGCAGATCACAAGGTCGAGAATCCGGAAGATGTTGTGAAGGTTGGCGACGAGATCGAAGTCAAGATTTTGCGAGTCGATATCGACGAACGCAAGATTGGCTTGTCGCGTAAACGCGTTGAATGGGCCGAGGAAGATGCTGCCACGGTAGAAGGCGCGAGCAGTGGTGGCGGCGGTGCCCGAGATCGAGTCGCTCGTGAGGACTTGAAAGGTGGCCTGGGAGAAGCCGGACCGCTCATCAAGCCTGCGGAGCCAACTCCTGCACCGGAAGCGGTCGACACACCTGCGGAGGAAAACGCAGCCGAATAAATTCCGCCGGTTACGATCGGAAGAATTCCTACTTTGCTTACGAATCTCCGTCATCGACTTCGATGACGGAGATTTTTTTATGGGTGCAACGATTCTCGCTTCGTTAGCAAACGGTGCGTTTCACGACCGTTGTAGCGATCATGGCATGTCCTGCATTTGACAACGCCAGTCAACTCGCATTGGATGCTGTTGTTTTCCCGACCGAAATCGTCGCGACTGTCGATGTCGTTGTCATCGCTAAGGTCGGAATCGGAGGCATATCTCGCGTACCTCATCGGCTTTGCCTCAACGTAGAGAACGAACGTCGTATGCGTCGATAGCTGTCTTATTCCCGCTGACATCCTGGTTCCGCCTCCACCTCCTTTGCCCCCGGGTGACGACACCATGCCTTCAAAACGCTCCGAAGATGTAACTGAAGATCGACTCACGCGTAAGCGAGCCGCTTCGCCGCGAAAGCGAAGCGATGCGCTCCAGACGCCGCTGGAAACCTACCTTCGCGAGATCAATGAGACTGCGCTGCTTAGCGCCAAAGACGAGCAAGAACTCGCCCGGCAAATCGGCGAGGGGGATGTTCGTGCTCGCGATCGCATGGTGCGAGCCAACTTACGGCTCGTGGTCAATATCGCCCGTGGATACACCGGAAAGGGATTGAGCCTTCCCGACTTGATCGAGGAAGGCAATCTCGGGCTGCTCCGTGCGGTGGAAGGCTTCGACCCAGGTGTGGGCACACGATTCAGCACTTACGCAAGTTACTGGATTAAACAGTCCATCAAACGAGCGCTCATTAACTCAGCAAAAACAATTCGTATTCCAGCCTATATGGTCGAATTGCTATCGAAGTGGAGGCGGGCGAACGCCCGTTTGACGGAAGAACTAGGTCGCACGCCGACGCCGGAGGAAATTGCTCGAGTTCTCGGCCTTCAAAAGAAGAAGCTTCCGATCATCAAAAAAGCGATTCGCATCTATAACTCGACACCACAAACCGACCAATCCGAAGCCGGCTGGTCTCTGGGTGAAATGGTGATGGACGAGCGAATGAAGAGTCCTGACGAAGCGCTCGTCGAAACAGATGTCCTGAAGACCGTCATGGAAATGCTCGACGAGATGGACTCTCGCGAGGCAACCGTGCTTCGAATGCGTTTCGGGCTGGATGACATGGAGCCACACACCCTCAAGGAAATCGGCGAAGAGTTGGGGCTCACCAGGGAACGCGTTCGCCAGATCGAGACCGAAGCGCTCGGCAAATTGGGGGACGGGCTCAAGGATCCACGGGAACGGGATCAGGGCGATTTTCTCGATTAACTCGCATCGATTCCATCGTCAACCGCAACATTGGAATCGTTTTTCGGAGTGTCCACTGCGACACAGCTTGGCACTTTGCGAGGCAATTCGACGGTTTTCCTGCGATTCGTTGCCTCGATTGACAGGTTCGAAAGTCGACCGATACAATTCGACTCCTCAATCAATCGAGAAGTGCTAACGACGAAGGAGTTCGAGATGGCCGGTAACGTCCACGAGTTCACTGACGACAACTTTGACAGCGAAGTCCTGAAAGCTTCTGAGCCTGTGCTCGTCGACTTTTGGGCCCCCTGGTGCGGTCCGTGCCGTCAAATTGCCCCGATGATCGATGAGTTGGCTGGTGAAAACCTAGGCTCGATCAAGATCGGGAAAGTCAACATCGACGACAGCCCTGGCGCGGCTCAGCAATACGGTGTAAGCAGTATTCCTACGCTCATGCTATTCAAAAATGGTGACGTTAGCGAGCGATTTGTGGGCGTGCAGCCAAAGGCTCGTCTACAGGAATCGCTCGACGCTGCCAAAGGCTAGGCAGCATTAGGCTGTATCAAAGATTGCTGCGTCGGGCGAGATCTGACGCAGCTGGTCTGCCATAAATCGTTTGACGTGCGTCGTGGTCTTCAGCTCCAACGCGTGATGCAGAATCTTGCGCGCTTGGGCAACGGTGATATGCGTTGCTAGTTCCTTGATGGTCGGAATGAACGCCGGACTCATGCTGAAGCTCCGCAGGCCCATGCCGAGCAGCAAGACAAATGCTCGCGGCTGTCCGGCCATTTCGCCACATAATGTGATCGGTGTGGATTGAGCGTTGCAGGTCCGTATGACATTCGTCAATAGACGCAAGACGGCCGGAGCCAGTGGCTGGCAGAGGTGGCTTACTTTTGGGTTGTCGCGATCGGCTGCCATCAGGTACTGAACAAGATCATTCGATCCGACGGAGACAAAGTCGACGACGGGAAGAATTGTATCAATGGCAATCGCAGCCGCAGGAACTTCCAGCATCATGCCGAGCGGCACGTCGGCGTAGTCCTTGCCTTCTTTTGCCAGCCGCTGTTGTGCGCGGCGCACGATCTGTCGAATTCGATTGAACTCGTCGAGCGTCGTAATCATCGGGAACAAAAGGCGGATCGTTCCTCCATGCTGTTTGGCGTAGCGCGAAGCCCGCAAGACAGCTCGTATTTGCGTGCTGAAGAACTCAGGATGCTCAAACGACAGCCGAATGCTCCGCCATCCTAGAAAAGGATTTGCCTCTTGGTGGTGGTGGCCAAGGTAGGGAACGGTCTTGTCGCCCCCAATGTCGAGCGTTCGAATCGTGATCGTACTCTTGGGACAGGCATCGACAATTCTTTGATAGGTGTCCAGTTGTTCGTCTTCGTCGGGGACGGTCGGATGCGTCAGGTACATGTACTCCGTGCGAAATAGACCGACTCCTGTCGAGCCCATCGCGTTGGCAGTCTTCGCGTCCGCGACGCCATTGATATTTGCGAGCAACTCAAGTTTGGTGCGATCCGCAGTTCTTGCCGGAACATCGCGATTCACTGCAAGTTCGTCGCGCATATGCACAAACTCACGCTCGAGTTTGAGGTACGCGCTGCGGGATTCTGGGTCAGGGTCGACGATCACGATCCCTTCACGCCCGTCGACGATGATCGTGTCCCCGGTGGTGACCTGACGGAGTATGCCGCTGATCCCAGACACTGCTGGGATACCGCGACTTCGAGCGATAATCGCGGCATGGCTCGTCTGGCTCCCGGCTTGCGTGACGATTCCGCGAACATCGGTATCGCCAAGCGCGACAGCTTGGGACGGAAGCAACTCGTCCGCGACGACGATCAGTGGCCCCTCCAACGCATCCGTATCCGGCTTGAGGACTTCGCTCATATGAGCGCTCAGACGCACGATCACGTCCCGGACGTCATTGACGCGATCTTTCAGGTAATTATCGCGTGTTCGAGCGAAGAGCGAAGAATAGTGATTCAGCAGCTGATGAAGAGCGGCTGCAGCAGTTAGCCGATCGTCGACGATCCAGCCC
>JACKHN010000050.1 GCA_020638975.1 Planctomycetaceae bacterium | reverse complement strand
GGCAACCACTAAAGTGGTTTGCCATCGAGGCAGAACTGCAAGACGGCCTTGTCGTGCTCTATGAACCGCGGCTGGAAATGCCGGTCCTGGAGCGAGTTGCATATCGGAGCTTGGAAGCCTTTCGCACCAGTAAACTCGGAAAACAAGACAACACGACACCACCGATCAATCCTTGGCGACGTTAGTCATTAAACGGTCGTTCAGGGTATGTGCCAACGTGTCCCTATATGGGCGTCATGCAATTGTCGTAGATATCAATCATTGGCCAGCCTGATCCGGCAAACTGGCGACGTTCCGTTGCGGTCTATCGGCGATGGATCGAAGTTCCATCTCTTAGCCATCCTCGCTCATCTGCCTGCCAGATCGTTCGGCTGGCGACGTCTATCGCCGTCAGCCAGCCACCGTTCCAGCAGTTTGTATCAATACACACGAGATGACCAGCGTCGAGTATATCGCCGTTCTTCTGGGATGTGTGGCCAACGATCGCCGTCTTGCCAGAAACATGTGGTCCCGGAACGTCGTCACGAATGCCTTGCCATAACAACGTTGCATCATCCTGCTGATCGAGTGAACGCTCCGGGTCGTAAGCCGCATGAACGAAGAAGTGCGTCGGCGTCTCGTGCCACAATCGGCAACGCCGCAGAAACTTGGCGTGACTCGTGGGAATGTTTTTCAAGCTGCCTGAGTCACCGTAAGACTGTAGCGTGGTCGCCCCACCGAGGGCTTTCCACGCTTCGATGCTCAGGAGGTGGTCAATCGCTCCCAACATGACGGCGTCATGGTTCCCGATTAGCGAAATCAATTCGCACCGAGTTTCAAGCTTGATGAGAATGTCGAGGGCGCCTTGGGAGTCGAGTCCTTTGTCAACATAATCGCCGAGCGTCACGAGCGTGTCGCCGGGCCGCAAATCAATCGCCTCGATCAGGACTGCGAGGGCGGCGGAGCATCCGTGAATGTCGCCGATTGCGATGGTTCTTGCTGACATGCTGCGATTCTATCGCTGGAGTCAAGTCGGCAGTAGCATCAATATACGTCTGCACGACTGGAGAATTGGCTTTCAGACGAGGACAGCACCTATATCGTCGTCGACGAGGCGAGTATCTCGGGTCTTCTGATGGAAGAATTTCAGGCAATTCATGCTAGAAAGAATTGCGACAGCGTGGGAGCCTTCGAGCCCGATTGCGAGTCGCCGCGCGATTGTCGGGGGAGTGAGGGAGATAGATGCCAAGAAACGCAAAAAGACTCACGCCGAATCGACGTAAGTCCTTATTGTGTAACCAGTACCAGAGGTGGGACTTGAACCCACACGACCTTGCGGCCACTGGATTTTGAATCCAGCGCGTCTGCCAATTCCGCCACTCTGGCGTGGCAACTACTCGTTGAAGGTTCGATTCTACTATGCCACCGCGTTAGGTCGCAAGTGCGGGCTGCTCCTGTACTTTACCCCGATATTTGCTGAGGGAGAGTGGAGGCGAAGGTACGCGATACGTCGCGACGGTGTCGGTCGTTATTAATGCTGTTGACGTGCGTCGATGACGACTCTACTATCCGCAGCCTAATCTAGTTGAGGGACTTTCTGCTGGAAGCTCGGTAAAGTTTTCGGATTGGCTGAATTCCTCCGGTCGGTCGAGCCGAATAATCCTTACAACAAAAATTTCGTGCGCAATCCTGTTCGTTTGCGCAATCCGTTTCAACAGTCTCAGGGAAGAGACTAACTGGTTCACAGTGGCGACTGTGACCTCGTCGCTCTTCCTTGAACGTCGTAGAGGGCGATGGTGCCATGCGTGCGACTTATTCGCGTTGGTCTTGGGTCGGAATAACTTCCTGTTGTTTAGCATTGACGGCATTGACCGGCTGCAAAAGCGGTTTCAAGGCTCCAGGTGCTGACTGGTTGAGTTGGGGTAAGCCAAAACCGTCGACGAGTTCTCTGGCGAGCGTGCCAAAGAAACCATCCGTGGGCGCGCTGCCAACTCCTTCGGCAACGACTGCGGGCGCCGCTTCATCTTATGGCCAACCTGCTTACGCTCGTAACACAACCGGTCAGCCTGGATACGGCGCGGGCACACAGGGCGGCGCAACAACCGGTTATCAAACCGGGCCGTACGCGACTGGTGCCGCTGGTGGCTATCCAGCGACCAATAATGCCATCGCCGGAAGTCCTGCGACAGGGCCGACTGGACCGTACCAATCTCCTTATCAAGCTGCTCAAGGCGGCGCATCGGGTTACAACACCGATGGCGGCTACAGCGTTGCTGACGCTCGTGGTTCTGCCACGTATCAGGGGGCCTCTTATCAAGGAGCCCCGGCTTCCAGCAGCACGCAACCTCAATCCTGGAATTCGGATCCCTATCGCGGTTCCGGTGCTGCGACCGGCACTAGTCAAGCAACTACATCGCCCTACGGCGGAACTCAAACGGCGTCGACGAGCGGGCAAGGCTACGGTAGCGGAGCCACTTCCAGCTATCCGCAGGCTCAGAGCACGTACCCAACCAGCGGCTATGGTGCATCAAGCAGCGGCGGGTACCAGCAACCCGCTTCGTATCAACAAGCTCCGCAAAGCACCGCCGGCACAGCGAGCCGTGCGTATGCAAGCGACGCAGGCGGATCGGGCTATCCCACAACCACGCCAAGCTCTTACGAATCGAGTTCAACCGGTGGCTATCGTCCGGGCAGCACAAGTCGCGACACGGGGGCATTGTCCACCCCGGCTTCGACGAGCCCATCTTCGTCAGCCGGTGGTTACCCAACCACAGGCGGGGCGGCACCGGCTACGGCCAATCAGTCCTGGAGTTATGGATCGGGTAGCGGACAGTATCCCTCGACAGGTCAATACTAAGTCGCACGCTGACTTAGCAGCGAAGCATCTCGAACGGGTCACCAGTAATGTTGGCCCGTTCTTCGTTTCTTGGCGGCGACGACAATTCAGAACGATGCGATTGGGTTGAGCGGTAATCCGGTTCCACCTTCAACGGGAATCGGTGCGGCGGTGATCAGGAACTCCCAACGCTTCAGTTCAGTGCACGTTCGACTGATTGCCTCGAGATCACAGTTGTCAAAGATGTGCACGCCCATCGAGTTTAGTGTCAGAAGATGAATGGGGTGGGTGACGCCCGGTACTCCCGACGGCATCACGTCCATTCCTGCGTCGCTGCCAACCATCGCGACATCACGTTCTCGAATCCAACTTGCACACGATGCATGCAACCCGGCGACGCCTGTTGCCTGAACGCTCCACGGGCCCTTCGCAGCTCGCCGCGCCCAGCGGCCTGTTCGAAAGAAGACAACGTCACCGCTGCCAACCTTCACGCCGGCGCGATTTTCCCACGCGGTGAGTTCTTCGGGATAGATTGGCGTTCCGGGCTCGAGGTATTCGACGCCGCGTAACGCCGCGATATCGATAAGCACGCCGCGCGTGAAGATGCCGCTCTTTGCATTGTGGATGCTCAGTTTCGCGGTTCCCTGCTCGGTAATCTCCGTCTGCGAAAATCCGTTGTACATCTTTCCTTGATAGAGCAAGTGGCAGAGTGAATCCATGTGCGTGTGTGCGAAGCCGTGATACGAGACGCTATAGCTGTCCATCGCCCATTGGTTTCCCGGTTCGTTGCCAGTCTTCAGCATCAATTGGCCGAACGGGTTCGGGTTATCGGCGGCAGTTACCTCTTCGGCGTTTCGTGCCAACGAGACAGAGATGCCTTCTCGAACCAACGTCGCCGCTTGCTTACGTTTCTCCGGAGTGATCAGATTCAAGGCACCAAGCTGATCGTCCTTTCCCCAGCGACCCCAGTTCGAGAGCTCCGAGTGCAATCGTTCGATATCAGCCTTGGTCAGCTCGCGGGGGGATTGCGCGTACAGCGTTCCAAAGCACGGTCCCAAAACCAGAACCAATAGGAAAGCAGATAAAAAGTGGTTAAAGCCGAACAGACTCGGTGTGTTCATGATGCTTCTCGACTTCAAGTGGGATGCTAAATGATCGCCAGCGGATTGCGCCGCTCTTCCAAAGTGCCGCGAGTGACGCCGACGCGGTTGCTGGCTTGCAATTGCTTCCACACGTCGCCAGCAGTAACCCGATCCGCAACGAGATCACGATATAACGTGAGCATACGACCGATCGATGTGTCGTCATCACTGAGCAGTTCAATGCGGAAGTCGCGAATTCCCTTGGCGAGCAAGGCAGGCACGGCCTCTGCAGCGCTTTGAGGAGTCGCGTTGAATAAGGTGTTGCGACAACCAACATCAGCCGTGAGAAGATGCTCCTTGCCGATGCGGTCGCGGAGTTTCACTTCGTGGATGTCGCAGGGTCTGCCACAATTGGTCTTGTTCGTTCCCGGAGACATCACCGCGCAGAAGACACAATGCTCCATGTGAAACATCGGCATGTGCTGGTGAATGACGATTTCCAGCCAAGACGCTGGCACCGCTGCCACGAGGTCCAGCAGTTGGTCTCGATTCAGATCGTAAGACGCGGTGACTCGCCGCGCACCTCGGTCGATCAGGAACTGTGCCGTTAACTCATTGGCCACGTTCAGCGAAAAATCTGCGACGAACGGCACTCCTTCCTGGCGATAGAACTCCATCCCCGCAAGATTCCGCACGAGAATGCCGTCAGCGCCGTGTCGCATCAAGACACGAAAGATGCCCAATTCGTCAGGCTTCTGAATTCGGGGCGTGGCGATATAAATCAGCGACTTCGCAGCGTGAGCGATCGTGACGGCTTCCCCATACTCGCGGATGTCCTGGAAGTCGACGTAGACCTCACCCACGCCATGCTCGACGGTGCTTTGCAATTGCTCGAGAGTTCGGCAGAGAACTCGCAATCGTGGTTCTGTATCTGTAGCGGGAGTCGCACTTACCGATCGTGTAAGCTGTGGCAAGATCGCCTCGGCTGCGATATGCCGCTCGGATTTTACGGAACCAGAATCGAGCTGTTCGATCAACTCGTGACGGAGTTTGCCGAGTACGCTCAGCGGGACCATTGGGTTGCCGGCGATCTTCGCGTCGAGTTGTCGCAGTTCGTAAACCGTTCCGCCAAGCCGACCGAGTTGTTTTTGAAGCACTTCCTTCGTCACGGGATGACGCGTAGCGACCTCCAGCGGCTCTCCGGAGGCGACTTGACACTTCAATCCGTTGGTCGTTTCGCCTTGAATTCGAAGCGGTTGGCCCACCTTTGCCATCACATTCAAATCCAAGCCAACTCGTTTCACGGCATCGGCTTGAGAGAAGGATGCACGCAGCTTCTTCGTGAGTTGCGGATCGTCAGTTTTCCAAATCCGTTGACCGACGTAGATGCGGCGGAGGTCCATGGCCTCCCAATTGAACGTCAATTCCACGACGCCCGACTCAACGGCTTCGTCCATCTTTCGCTCGTCGGCGTACACTTGATATACGCGTCCTCCTTGCTCGTCGTCGTTCTCGCGATCGCCCTCGAAGACGATCCCGTCTCCTCGCGAGATCGAACATTGCAACTCGACGCTCACCCGATCACCGCTCTTGCCGCAGACGGTGCCGAGTAGCACACCGCGTTTGGCGGAACTCAAGCCGGGAACCAGCATCTTGTGATCGCACCCCTGCAACCAGCCCGGCGAGAAGCCGCGTGAAAACGACAGCTCCATTTCTTGGACGTCCCGGCGCGAGAAATGGACTGGTGTGCCTTCGATCGCTTTGTCGATGGCTTGCCGATAGTGGCAAGTGATGTTGGCAACATACTCCGGCGTCTTCAATCGCCCTTCGATCTTGAACGAGCAAACGCCAGCTTCAATCAACTCGGGCGTTAACTCGTAAGCCGCCAGATCTTGCGGGCTGAGCAAGTAACGAACTCGCTCGAGATCGACGTCCTCGCCATCACAAATCAGATCGTAGGCCAGTCGGCAGGCCTGAGCGCACTGGCCGCGATTCGCGCTGCGACCACCTAGCGACTCGCTTGTCAAGCATTGTCCCGAGTATGCGACGCACAACGCTCCGTGCACGAAGACTTCCAGCGGCATGGCTGTTTGGTCATGAATCTTGCGGATTTCTGGGATCGACAACTCGCGAGCCAACACGACTCGTTCGATACCGAGTTCTTCGGCCACTTGAATGCATTCCGAGCTGGTCAACGTCATCTGAGTTGATGCGTGAATCCCCAGATCCGGACAGATCGATCGGACAAGGCGAGCAACTCCAATATCTTGCACGAGAACCGCATCGACACCGGCCTCAGCGATTTTGCGGACGAGTTGTTCCACTTCGGCCAGTTCGCTCGGAAATGCCAATGTGTTCAGCGTCACATAGGCCTTCACACCGCGACGATGCACGAACTCGATCAATTCCGGAAGATCACTGACCGCGAAGTTCTTGGCTCGTTCGCGAGCGTTGAAGCCGCAATCGAGCCCAAAATAGACTGCGTCGGCTCCGTTCTCGACCGCTGCACGCACACAGTCCCAATCGCCCGCTGGCGCAAGAAGTTCTGGTGCTTGGCGCAATTGTTTCATGAGTGGTCGCTCGAGAGAAGTGTAAAGGCAGGCTATCGAGTGTACTCCGAAGACTCGTTGTCGGGCAGTGGCACGTTTCGTACGTTGGTGTACAGCCTACAGGCTGCCAGGACAGGCTGAAGGCCTGGACTCCAGCAACACGTTGTGGCACCGACACTCTGCACTTTGAGCCTGATACTGATATGGAATTGGATTTCCGCAAAGATCCGAGCATTCTCACGACGATTGTCGACGCGATGGCTCCCGGAGTCTTTACCGTCAATGAACAGGGGCAGTTTGTGGCGTGGAGTGAAGGGGCCGAGCGGATTACGGGCTATTCGAGCCAGGACGTCGTCGGAAAGCACTGCGACATTCTCGAAGGAGCCAACTGCAAAGGGTTTGCGACGCTCGCGGAGTTGTTGCGTTCCGACACGCCGCCGACTGGCATGTGCGACCAAGAGTGTAAGCTGTTGTCGAAAGATGGACGCGAGCTGTTCATTCACGGCAGCGTCCGGGTTTTGCAGGACGAGAGAGGGAAGATTGCAGGTGCCGTCGGGACATTCTCCGATATTACTTCGATCGTTCAAGCCAACGAGAAGATCGCGATCCTTGAACAACAGGCTCGTGGTCAGCAAGGATTCGAACGTTTGATCGGTAGCAGCCAGGCGATGCGAGAGGTCTTCCGCCGATTGAAACTAGCGGCCGACAGCGACGTCACCGTCCTGTTGACAGGAGAGTCGGGCACCGGGAAGGAACTGGCGGCAGCTGCCGTCCATGCACAGAGCGCGCGTCGCGACATGCCCTATTTGGCGTTGAATTGCTCGGCTATTCCCGAGTCGCTGCTCGAAAGCGAATTGTTTGGTCACATCAAAGGATCGTTCACGGGGGCGACGTCCGACAAACTCGGCGTGTTTGAAGCCGCCCATGGCGGGACGCTGTTCCTCGACGAGATCGGCGATGTTAGTCCTGCAATTCAGGTCAAGCTACTGCGAGTCTTGCAAGAACATGAGATACGACGCGTCGGCGAGAGCAAAAATCGCAAAGTCGATGTGCGGCTCGTCGCAGCCACCAACAAGGATCTGCGTAAGTTAGTCGCTGATGGAACGATTCGCGAAGATTTCTTCTACCGAATTCACGTCTTCGAGATTCGTCTGCCACCACTTCGCGAGCGTCGAGAAGACATACCGCTGCTGGTCGATCACTTTATTCATGAACTCTGCCGATCGAAGGGACGCACCGTGGACGGCATCGCTAGAGATGCCCTGCAACTGATGATGGACTACCACTGGCCCGGCAATGTTCGCCAGTTGCGGAACGCGATCGAACACGCTTGCGTGACGGTTGCCGGCGACCGAATCTCGTATCTTGACTTGCCACCCGAACTGCGCGATCCGCACGGCACCAGCTTGGCGGATGTTTCGAGTGATCTTTCTGCGGAAGAACGGTCCGAACGCGATCGCATCATCGAAGCCCTTCGCCAAACCGGCGGCAATCGTACGAAGGCCGCCGAATTGCTAGGCACAAGTCGCGTGACGCTTTGGAAAAAGATCGGACGCTACGCGATCGAAGTGCCTGGGTAGTCACGTTCCCGCTCACTCCGCCTTCTCAAAGCCCTCATCAACAAGTAACGAGTAGCCGAGTGCAAGCGGGCGAATGTCATAGCCTAGCTCCTGCAAGATCGGCGTTGCTGCGAGCACTCTGCTACCCGAACGGCAATGGCAATAGATGATCTTGTCCTTGGGTAACTGCTCCGCGAGTTTTGTGCTGAGTTCGTCAGCAGGCAGGCTTTTGAGCATGCTGAGGGGAATAAGTTCGGCGGCAGCAAGGTGTCCCGCCTCCCATTCTGCTTGCTCGCGGACATCGATCAATTTCGCCGTCCCTTCGGCGATCAAACGCTTGATGTCCTCGATGGAATCGGTTGTGTGATTCGAGTTCGTCTTGCGGTCTGACTTTTTGAATCGAATCCAGTAGGAGGTCGCTAAAAAATCTTGTTCTTCGGCGACTTCGAAACCGGCCAACTCGACCTCTTTGACAAACGTCGCCTTGCCCGCTCGTAAATGATTCAAAATCCAGTCGGAGCTCTTGCCTTCGACGCGATCAAAGTCGACCAAGACGACTTGGCCGTTTGGCTTCAACGCGCGGTGGAGCGACCGCATGGTCTTGTAGGGAAACTCGAAGTGGTGGTACGTGTCGCAGATGAACGCCAAGTCAACGGAGTTGGCGGGGAGTTCGGTGGATTCAGATGTGCAGACAACACCTTTTACATTCGTGGCTCCCGCTTCCTGGCAGACCTTCTCGACGTGCTCGACGAATTCCTTGGCGATATCAACGGCGAACACTTGGCCGCGATCTGTGACACGCGGAGCGATCATGCGTGTGAACAATCCGGTTCCCGCGCCGATGTCGGCCACGACCATTCCCGGTTTTAGCTGGCAGGCCTCGATGATCTCTTCGCGATGGTCGTAGACCTCGCGGCCTTCACTCTCAAACCGTTCAACGAACGCAGCGACATCGGGTTTGACGAACGACTTGTTTATCTCGGGATTCACGCTCTTTTCTTGAGCCATGGCAAGGTTCGTCGTAAGCGTGAGTGCAAGCACTATAAAGAGGAGCGACCGTCTCATGGGATGTGCCTTTTGATGGCTTGGGGGAGGAAGGCTTGGAGTGTTAACCCGTTAACTTAACACTTAACACGTTCGGTTAACGGTATTGGGCGAAGGCTTAGGAATGGCTCAGCAACAACAACTCTCTTTTATGTAGGGTCCGCTGTGCGGACCTTAGGGATTCTGGTCCGCACAGCGGAACCTACTCTTGAAATACCGCAGTTGATTTCACACGCGTCCAGTTCTAACGGGCTCGTAATGACGCTTCGATTCGGCTTCGGCACGCTTGTTGCATTATGAACTTGGCGTCAACTAAAGATTGCCGAACTTGCTCCAAGAATCAAGGAGATGAGACATGTATTTTCAGCGTTACTACCTCGGCTGCCTAGCTCATGCGTCTTACATGATCGCCGACGAAGAAACCAAAATTGCCGCGGTTATCGATCCCCAGCGAGACATCGATCAGTATTTGGCCGATGCCGAAGCGAACGGATTTCAAATCAAGTATGTCTTCTTGACTCACTTTCATGCGGACTTCGTCGCGGGACACATCGAACTGCGAGACAAGGCCGGAGCCAAGATCTATCTCGGCGAGCGGGCTCAGGCCGAATACGACTTCACACCGGTCAAAGACGGCGATGTCGTCGAGTTCGGTAAAGTGCGTCTGTCGGTTCTGGAAACACCCGGTCACACGCCGGAAGGAATTTCCCTTCTGGTTTACGATCTCGCGCAGAGTGATCGCGATCCGCACGCCGTGCTGACTGGAGACACGTTGTTCATTGGTGATGTCGGACGACCGGACTTGCTGGCATCGATCGGAGTCACGGCGGACGAACTGGCGGACATGCTGTACGACTCGCTGAACAACAAGCTCTTGCCGTTGCCCGATGCGACATTGGTCTATCCCGCTCACGGTGCAGGCTCGATGTGCGGCAAGCAACTCAGCACGGAAGCGTTCAGCACGATCGGCGAACAACGCAGGTACAACTACGCGTTACAGCCGATGAGTCGTGCAGAGTTCAAGCGGCTTGTGACCGAGGACCAGACAGAAGCTCCCGACTATTTCGTCCACGACGCCATCTTGAATCGGCAGGACCGTCCATCGCTGGAAGCTGCCCTACGAGAGTCGCTGAAGCCACTCGACATCCATGAGGTCGTTAAGTTGCAGCGGTCGGGTGCTCAAGTGGTCGACGTGCGTGATGCGATCGACTTTGCCGGGGCGCATCTCAAAGATTCGATCAACATCGGTTTGAAAGGGAAATACGCGACATGGTGCGGCACCGTGCTGGATCGCGAGAAGCCGATCATCGTGCTCGCCGATGAGGGCAACGAGGAAGAAGCGATCATGCGATTGGGCAGGATAGGTTTCGATCTCGTTCAGGGGTACGTTGCTGGCGGCCCGAAATCGCTTGAACAGAAGCCGAAACTCATGACCGTCACGGATCGCATCACAGGGAAGGCCTTGGCAGACGAGATGGAACACGGAGCCATGCTGCTTGTCGTCGATGTTCGCGCGGAGAAGGAGTGGCAAGCGGGCCATATCGCCGGCAGCGTGAATATTCCACTGAGCCATTTACAGGAGCGAACCGATGAATTGCCGAAGAACAAGTCGCTAGTCGTGCATTGCAAAGGCGGCTATCGTTCTTCCATTGCAGCAAGCATCCTACAACAGCAAGGTTTCGTCAACGTACTTGATCTCGTCGGAGGTTTTGATGCTTGGACCGCCTCGAAGTTGCCGGTCGCAGATGCTGTGCCCGCAAACTAGTTCGGTTCGCTGTCCGAAGAGAATCAAATTCAGAACAACCTACTAAACGGAGAGACATCACGATGACTGCCAAATCCATCACACCGAAGGAACTCCACACGCGGCATCAGCAAGGCGAGACGATCGACTTAATCGATGTGCGAACGCCCGTTGAGTTTCGTGAAGTGCATGCCGAATACGCTCGCAACATTCCGCTGGATGCCTTCGATCCACAAGAAGTTCTCTCGAATCGAAACGGCTCGTCGGACAAGCCGCTGTACGTGATCTGCCGCAGCGGCAGTCGCGCCGCGAAAGCGTGCGAGAAGTTAGTTGCTTGCGGCAGTAATAACGTCGTCAACGTCGAGGGTGGAACGTTGGCGTGGGAGGAAGCTGGCCTGCCCGTCGAACGCGGGCAGAAGGCAATGTCGTTAGAACGCCAAGTTCGTATCGCGGCCGGATTCCTTGTGCTGACTGGCGTTATTCTCGGCTTCGCGGTGCATCCTGCTTTCTTCGGGTTGTCGGGCTTTGTTGGCGCGGGCTTAATGTTCGCGGGCATCACCGACACCTGCGCCATGGGAATGCTGATTGCCAAGATGCCCTGGAACAAAGTCACTCAAGTCACAGAGTGTAAGGCTAAATAGAACGCTCTGCTCCACCATTGTCTCTTGCGGACTGCCTGCTATGCCCTACCTCATTATCGGAGCGCTGCTGATTGGGTTAACGCTCGGCGTGATGGGATCGGGCGGGTCGATCTTGACCGTGCCCGTTCTCGTCTACCTGCTTGGCCATGACGGTAAAGTCGCGATCGCTGAATCGCTCGCCATCGTGGGTGGCATCGCGTTGGTGACAATGTTCCCCTACGCTCGATCGCACCTGGTCAATTGGCGCAACGTGCTGTTCTTTGGCGTACCTGGAATGATGGGAACGTATTGCGGCGCGTGGCTTTCTCATTACGTTCCGCCAGCCGCGCAACTCACTATGTTTGCTGTGGTGATGCTTGTCGCTGGAGCGTTCATGTTGCGGAAGTCGAAAGACGTGGGAGAGGTCGTGTCAAGCCAGCTCTCGCAGTCGTTTTGGCTGATCGGAATCGAAGGCCTTGCCGTTGGCATCGTGACGGGAATGGTTGGAGTTGGCGGCGGCTTCTTGATCGTGCCGGCGTTGATCGCTTTCGGCAAGTTGCCGATGCGAGTTGCGGTCGGCACTAGCTTGACGTTGATCTCGCTCCAGTCGTTCAGCGGCTTTTTCAAGTACTTGGACGTGCTGGCAGCGTCCGGAACATCGGTCGACTGGACGACGGTGGCGTTGTTCATCGCTATTGGCGTCATTGGCAGCTTTGCGGGACATCGTGTTGCGACGCAACTGAATCAGCAATTGCTGCGGCGAACCTTTGCAGTCTTCCTTTTCGTTATGGGATTGTTCGTCTTGGGGCAGGAAGGACCGAAGCTCGTCGCACGGACTGAGCCAACGCGTGTTAGTTGGGAAGAATCGTTCACAGATCCGCAATCACTAGATAAGGAACAGACACCATGAAACGAAATTACCTTGTCGTTGTCATCGCCTCTTCGCTGGCCTTGGCGATTTTCAGTGCCGAAGCTGTCGCTCAACGCGGACCAGGTGGCCGGAACGGTGGTGGCGGGCCGGGATTTCGTGGTGGCCAAGGGGATTCACAGTTTGTGACCGATCGCGATACGTTCCATTTTCTCTTGGCCCATGGAGATAAGATCCGACGTGAAGTGAAGAATCTGAAGGATGGCGTCGAGACGCTCACGGAGTCTGACGATCAGGAAATTGCGGACAAGATCCAAGAACATGTTGCGGCCATGTATGTGCGAGTCGAGAAGCCAAGTCCGATTCACATGCGAGACCCGCTGTTCGCTGAGATCTTTCGTAACACCGACAAGATTGAGATGAAGGTTGAGGAGACCGCGAAGGGAATCAAGGCGATCGAAACGTCAAAAGACCCCTACGTCGCCCGACTGATCCAAGAGCATGCCAAAGTTGTATCGTTGTTCGTGAAGAACGGATTCGACGAAGTACATAAGAATCACGCGGTCCCTGGCCGCGAATGAGACGGAGGGTAACTGAAATGAAAGACATCCTGCTGATTGTTGCCATTGTTGCGGCGTGGTTCGTTCTGAACCGGTGGATATTACCGGCGATGGGGATCGGCACGTGAATGAGCGGAGCGTGCGCGGTGGAGCCGCGCGAAGTCAACGAGAGTCATGTCGACTCGGTGGATGACGACGCGAAGTGACGAACTATCTATTTCGACTTCGGCGGAAGTGAACTAGAGAATAGCACAGCCAGATCGACCCAGGCTTTCAAGTCGGCGGGCTCTTCGAATCCCGGCGGTTCGACCATCACCCATCCCTTCATGGGTCGGCCTGTGATGTCGAATTGCCGCACATAGTCTTGAGTCAATGACTCTTCGTAAGCGGCGGGGCCGACTCGAAGGATGAGGAACTCCTTCCACACACCGCAACACATATTGCCGTTCAACAGAAATCCGACGCCGCCAAACATCTTCTTCTCTTCAAACCCTTTTCGCCGCGATAGCAGCGGACGAACTCGCTTGGCGGTTGCTTCATCGAAAGGCATGTGGGCGCTCCGGGAAGAGGGAACCACTAATGGACACTAACTGACACTAATTTGAAGAGGCCCGCAACCGCGATCAAACACGTTGCTTGATTCTCCGTACCTGACGGATTCCATTAGTGTTTATTAGTGTCCATTAGTGGTTCTCTTCCCGTTCGCAATTGGAGGCAGTCACGATGAACGACCAGGGCAAGTTTCAGCAAGAAGGCTATGACTTGATGGCAGCGGCATTCGAAGTGCATAACGAAATTGGCGGTGGGCTGCTGGAAGAAGTCTATCAGGAGAGCTTAGAGATCGAACTCGGTTTACGCGAGATCCCGTTCACTCCGAAACAAGAACTACGAGTCTACTACAAAAAGCACGAATTGAAAAAACGGTACATCCCCGACCTGATCGTACACCTTGGATTGGTCGTCGAACTGAAAGCATGCAAAGAACTCACCAGCGACCATCAGGCCCAACTCTTAAACTACATGCGAATTACTCGCTCACCCGTAGGTTACCTGATTAATTTCGGGCCGATCGGCGGCGTCGAGTGGAAACGACTCGTGCTCTAAAGGAAATGGGGGGACCACTAATGGACACTAACTGACACTAATAAAACCAGAGCGACAGGGAGCTTCCTGATAGTTGTTCCATCGTCAATTGTCCAGCCTTGTCTCATTAGTGTTTGTCTGTGTCCATTAGTGGTTCCCCATTCCCCCGCTTTCGCCAAGCTGCATTTACGGCGTCGCACAATCTTGCTATTTAGCCATATTCAAATCGTATCGAAATGCCAGATTGGCGAGCTAGCACGCAAAGGTACGGCGATGTTCTTCTTCCGCCTGAACAAATTGAAAATCGTCGACAACCACGAGAAGCGGTCAGTGCTACAGCTGTTCGGTTCGGACAAGGCCGAAGTGCAACTCAGCAGCTTCGTCACCACCGATTCTACGGAGTTACCTGAGCTTGGTGAGCTTGTTGCCACGGACAATGAGCATCGTAAACGGAAACTCGCGGAGTTGGCCGTCGCGCGCGTGATCAACTCACGAGTTCTGACGACGATCGAAAACGTCACCGACAACCATGAAATGACCTTCGGCGATACGGGATATGTTCTCTATCAGGCCGAGCGTATCCCGGAGCAGTTCGACTGGATCTTGCTAGCTATCGAATCCGACCAGGACGTTCGCGACCTCGGTGTTGCGATGAACTCCGTGCTTCAGAATGAAGAGTTTCACTCGACGCTCGATCAAACCTTGGCCCTCGCCACAGCCGCCGCGAATCCGACTTACACCGCTGCCGTTAGCATCGGCAAGCTTGTGACAAAGATGCTGGCCCAACAGTGTCGCAAGAATAACGACGATATGATTGGCGTGTTGTATACCTCGCTGAATCGTCGTGAGCACTATCCGCACGGCGAACGCAAGAAGGACAAAGTTGCGGACCTCACGAACAACATGTTCGTTGACTACTCGCTGTTTGGCTTTGATCCGCAGCCTCAGCCCGTGCCGATGCATCGGCTCCCGCCCGTCACCGCGGTACGCGGAATTCAGCCTCGCCGCAGAATCGGCGCGTAATCGCTAGGAAAACGAAGTTTCTGGGCGAGTGCGGCATTGTGTCACCGTGTGAAGATGCCTCCTTCACATATTGATTCCTGGCAAGCACAATGGCGTAGATACTAGCGGATGTCAGGATTCCCTTGACACCGCCCTGCCCTGCCGCGACGCCGTACCATAAGGGACTTCACTCGTGACGAACCACCGCCTCGTACACATGTTTTCACTAGCCGCCGCTTTCGTACTCGCGAGCTTCATTTCTCAAAACGCGGCTGCTGCCGATAAGCTCACTCTCGAAAAGGGCGATCACATTTGTCTGGTCGGCAACGAACTGGGCGAACGGATGCAGCACCACAACTTTTGGGAGATGCTGCTGCATCAGCAATTCGGCGACAAAGAACTGGTCGTTCGCAATTTATGCTTCCCCGGCGACGAGCCGCTGAATCGATTGCGATCACTCAACTTCGGTGATCCTGACAAGCATCTGGCACACAGCAAGGCAGACGTGATTCTGTTCTTCTTCGGCTTCAATGAGTCGTTTGCTGGCGCAGACGGCATTGACGCATTCAAGACGGACCTCACCAAGCTGGTCACCGAAACGAAGACGAAAGACTACAGCGGCAAAGGTGCGCCGCGAGTTGTCCTTGTGTCACCTATTGCCTTCGAGAACACCGGCGATCCGAACTTGCCCGATGGCAGCGAGCACAACTCGCGACTCGCAGCGTATGCCGAAGCGGTTGCTCAAGTCGCTCGCGAAACAAAAGTTGTCTTCGCAGACATTTTCGGCCCGACGAAGAAACTCTTCGAGTCGAGCGATGAACGTCTGACTCTGAATGGCTCGCACCTTAACGAAGCCGGCTATCGCGCCTTGGCTCCCCTGTTCCAGCAAGCCTTGTTCGGTGGAGAAGTTCCGACCGTCGCGGACGCTCCGAAACTGAAAGCCGAGATCGATGACAAGAACTTCCATTGGTGGCATCGTTATCGGGCTGTCAACGGATACTCGATCTGGGGCACACGCGGTAAGGCGGGCTCCGACGGCACGTATAACAACACCGATGTGATGGAACGCGAGCGAGCGATCCTCGACGAAATGACGGCCAATCGCGACGCCCGCATTTGGCAAGTCGCTCAAGGCAAGAGTGTTCCCGATAAAGTCGACGATAGCAACACGCTGCCGTTCATCATTCCCAAGACCAATGTCGGCGGCGAGAACGATCCCAACGTCAAGGCTGGGAAGCTCGGCTCGCTTGAGTACCGTCCTGCTGCCGAACAACAGAAGTTCTTCAAGTTGGCCGACGGCTACGAGATCAACTTGGTTGCCTCGGAAGAAGACTTTCCCGAGTTGGCGAATCCGGTCGCCATGAACTTCGATAACCAAGGGCGATTGTGGGTCTCGACGATGCCGTCGTATCCGCAATGGCAACCCAAATCGAAGATGGATGACAAGCTACTCATCCTCGAAGATAAGAATGGGGATGGCCGAGCAGACGAATGTAAGGTCTTTGCCGGCGGTTTGCATCAACCGACCGGGTTTGAGCTGGGAAATGGTGGTGTGTATGTCGCGATGCAGCCGGATATCTTATTCCTCAAGGACACGGATGGCGATGATCGCGAAGACGTCCGCATTCGCCAACTCGTTGGTTTTGACACTGCCGACTCGCATCATGGCTTGGCCGCATTCGAGTGGGGGCCGGACGGTGGGCTGTACTTTCAAGAAGGCACGTTCAAGCAATCGCAGGTCGAAAGTCCTTACGGTTTGAATCGGCTGGGCGATGCAGGTGTGTGGCGATACGATCCCCGCACCGCCAAGATGGACGTTCATGTGTCGTTGTCCTTTGCCAATCCCTGGGGACACGTCTTCGATCGTTGGGGCCAGAACTTCATTGCTGACGCTTCGCCGGGATTCAATTACTGGGCAACGCCGATCTCCGGAGCGGTGCGACATCCCGATAAGCATCCGGGCGGTTGCCGCGACGCGAATCTTGACTTTGGCGGTCCGAAAGTGAAAGGCGACTATCCTACGTTCATTGTCAAACGCACGCGTCCATCATCGGGTTGCGAATTTGTGTCGAGTCGTCACTTCCCCGCCGACGCTCAAGGCAACTTTCTTCAGAACAACGTCATTGGCGATCGAGCGGTCTTGCAGCACACGGTTCGCGAAGACGGTTCGGGGTTTGTGGGCGAAGAGATCACGCCGCTCGTCTCCTGCGACGATGGGAACTTCCGTCCTGTGGACTTGCAGTTCGGTCCGGATGGTGCCTTGTATATTGTTGACTGGCACAACGCGTTGATTGGCCACTTGCAACACAATCTCCGCGAGCCGCATCGCGATCATAGTCATGGTCGCATCTGGCGAGTGACCCACAAAGGTAGCCCGTTGGTCAAGCCTCCGAAGATTGCGGGTGAGCCGATCGAAAGGCTGCTTGATTTGCTCAAGGAGCCCGAAGATCGCACTCGCTATCGCGTCCGTCGTGAGTTGGCGGAACGAGATAGTGAACAAGTAGTCGCTGCAACGCGGAAGTGGGTCGCGAGTCTCGATCAGAACAACGATAACTTCGAGCTGTATCGACTGGAAGCGTTGTGGGTTCACCAAACACACAATGCCGTTGACGAGGCTTTGCTGTCGACAGTTCTTAACTCGGAAGACTATCACGCTCGAGCTGCCGCGACTCGCGTGCTTTCCTACTGGCGGGATCAGGTGAAGAACCCAGTGGCTTTGCTAAAGCCGCGAATCAACGACCCACATCCGCGAGTTCGCGTCGAAGCTCTCCGCGCTTGCAGTTTCTTCCCAGCGGAAGAGGTTCAGGAGGCAGCGCTCGATGCGTTGAATTACGATACAGACACGTACGTCGAGTACACGCTCGACGAAACCATGCGAGCTTTGGATGCACAGTAGTTAGCAGTTTGCAGTTTGTAGGGTGTGGCGTTAGCCGCACCTGGCTGATCCCTCGTGGTGCGGCTAACGCCACACCCTACTTTTTGTACCTGAGAAGAGAATTCATGAGCCGGAAGTCTTCATTCGCACTGTCACTGCTTGCCGCCATCCTTTTATTGGCAAACGCCGGCGCACAAGAGCATCACCACGATCATGGCGACCACGGTGATAAGCCGATCGAGCCACCGCCTCGCATCTTTTTGGACAAGAGCCCACGCGTTGTCTGGTATCAACTGGATCGATTGACGAACGAGCGGTTGTTAATGGTCGAGCGAGCGACCGACGACGCCAAGTATGCTCCGGTTTATACCGCGATCTTGATTCGTGCTGGTATGGCTCAGCAAGACCGCGAAGAGGCTTTGAAGGGGTTGATCACGATTAACAAATCGGATGCTGTCGCGGAACTGCTGTCGGCGTTGGGTGAGATCGAAGATGACGACAAAGAGCAGCAACGCGTCGGGCGGCAACTCGCCGCGATGCTGCTAAAACAACCAGTCGACTCGCTCGTGAGTAAGGCCAGCGAACTCAAACAGGCGACAGAGTCGGAGAGCCGATTGTTGAGATCTGCGGGATATGCGGGATTGATCACCGCTGACAAAGCGGATGTTGCTTGGCAAGCGGCCAGCAAAGATGCGAACGCGACGCTGGATTATCTGGCGGCAGTGCCCTTGGTGCCCACGCCTGAAGCTCGTGGCAGTCTGCGTGAGTCGGTTGTTGGGTTGCTCGGCGAGAAGGCTCCAGCGAACGTACGCAAGGCTGCGATTACGGCGCTGGCGTCGGTACCTGCCAATGTCGAAGCGAATTTTCAGATTGTTGCACCGTTCGTCGCGGACGATGCCTTCCGAACGCCCGCCGTTCGCACGTTGCTTCGCATTGCGAAGGACAAGCGGGACGCTGCGACGTCGAAGCAGTTGGTCGAAGTCTTGGTCAAGCATGCCGAAACGACTCCTGCCGATCAGCGAACGACCGACGAGTTTGTCGACGCAATGCAGTTGGCCGATCAATTGATCGCGCTCGTGCCTACGGCGGAAGCTCGCTCGTATCGAGATCGGTTGCGAGCGGTGACAGTTCGTGTGGTGCGAATCAATACGGTGGAAGAGGAGATGCGTTACGACACACGGTACTTTGCCGTCGAGGCCGGTCGGCCGGTCCAGGTCGTTTTGAACAACGAAGATCTGATGCCTCACAACTTCGTGATCACCGTTCCTGGAGCGTTACAGGAAGTTGCCATTGCGGGGGCGCTGCTGACTCAGAATCCTGGCGGAACGCCGTACGTGCCAAAATCAGATAAAGTGTTGTTCCACACCGATATGGTCCAGCCTCATCAACAGGTGAGATTGACTTTCACGGCTCCGACAGAGCCAGGCGAGTACCCTTACGTCTGTACGTTCCCCAGACACTGGATGCGAATGTATGGCGTCATGATCGTCGTTGATGATCTCGATGCGTGGCTAAAGGACCCGAAGGAACCAACCGACCCGACTGGCAATAATCGATCGTTTGTTCAGAATTGGACGTTCGAGGATCTGTCGGGTGATGTGGCAGCGAACCTGCGTGGCCGCAGTCCCGAGATCGGTGCTCGCATCTTCAAGGAAGCGACCTGCGCTCAATGCCATAAGGTTGCTGGCCAAGGCGGTGCTGTCGGTCCCGATTTGACGGAAGTCTTCAAACGGTGGAAGGGAGATGCACTGGGAGTGCTACGCGAGATCGTGGACCCTTCGCATAAGATTGATCCGAAATTCGCTGTGCAAGTCGTCATCACAGTCAACGGCCAAATCGTTACCGGAATTGTCGCATCGGAGGACAAGGACACGATCTCGATGATCGTCAATCCGGAAGCTCCCGAGCCGACCGTTATCAAGCGTGACGACATCGACGAGATCGAAAAGTCTTCCAAATCGCTGATGCCGAAGGCGCTTCTCGATCGTTTTACCAAAGACGAGATCTTCGAGTTGCTCAGCTACCTTGAACATGCCGAAGCGTTACCTGCCGTAAACTAGCGTTGCCCCGTTGCGTAGGCAACGCGATACACGAAGTTCGTTGCCCGGCTAGATCCGTCTGCGCTGTTGCCAACTTCACAGCGAAAGTGCCATGAACTCAATCAGATCGCTACTAGCATTTCTGTTCCTTGGATGTGCGGTCGGCGTCGGCCTGGAACCGGAAACGCTGCCCCCGTTGCAGGATGGTCGCGCCCCTCAAAACTTTACAGAGATGTGGTTCGGGTTCGATCCACGCGCTGAACCACTTGAAATTGAAACGCTCAAAGAATGGGAAGAAGAGGACGTCGTGCTGCGGATCGTTCGATTCCGCATTGGCGTCTTCAAAGGCACGAAGGCCACGCTTGCGGCCGTGTATGGCTTTCCAAAGCAAGTCCCCGGTCGCGTTGAAAAACTTCCTGGCTTGGTTCAGATTCATGGTGGCGGACAGTACGCCGACCACAAGGCGTGTTTGCTGAACGCCAAGCGAGGCTATGCCACGGTGTCGATTGCGTGGGCCGGGCGGATCTCCGCGCCTGACTATCGCGTCAACCCAGACGTCGTGAAGCTGTTTTGGGATGACAAGACTGACGATCCTGCCTACCGATTGACCACCGACTGGGGTGCCGTCGATGGCTATCACGCACCAGGTCGGAATCCGAAGAATGTCTTTCCTAGTGCCGAGCCGGCAGCGTGGACTTTGGATGCCGTGGAATCACCTCGCAACAGCGGTTGGTTTCTTTGTGCCGTTGCGGCGCGTCGAGCGTTGACGTTTCTGGAGCAGCAACCTGAAGTCGATCCAGATCGGCTTGGTGTGTACGGGCATTCGATGGGTGGCAAGTTGACCGTCCTGTCAGCAGTGGACTCGCGAGTGAAAGCTGCCGCGCCGTCATGCGGTGGAATTAGCGATCGCGATAACGACAGCCCGTTATTTCGGGCGACGCTAGGTGACGATGTCAGTCTAAAACATATCTCGGTCCCGATAATGTTCCTGAGTCCTGCGAACGATTTCCACGGACGCATCAGCGACCTGCCGAGCGCGATCGACGAAATCTCCAGCCAGCAGTGGCGAGTCACCTGTTCGCCGCATCATAATCACCAAGACACGGCCAAATACGAAGTCGCAACAATGCTTTGGTTTGACCAGCATCTCAAAGGCACGTTTGCGTTTCCCCAGACACCCACGTCTGAACTCGATCTCAATACCGCCGATGGCGTGCCTACTTTCACGGTTCAACCCGATACAGCCACGCCGCCTCTTGCGGTGGATGTCTTCTATACGCAGCAAGGCAAGCCGATTGAAACATTGCAAGATCGCGAGAACACGATCAACCGGTTCTGGCATCACGCGACGGCAACGAACAGCGACGGAAGATGGACTGCAAAGCTGCCGCTACAAAGCGTTGACAAGCCGTTGTGGGTGTATGCAAACGTCGTCTACCCGTTGGAAGAACCTGTAACAGGGGCTGGTTACTATTACGGAATGTACACAACGAACTCGGTGAATCTGTCATCCTTGCTGAGAAAGGTGACGCCCGAAGAACTCCGGGCAGCTGGCGTTCGGGCGACGCTGAAACCATCGCTTTTGATTGAAAGCTTTGCGGGCGACTGGGAAAACGAATGGTTTACCTATAAGCCGGATGAATGGGCCAGGGCCACACATAAACTTTACGACGACCGCTGGAAAGCTCCCGAACATGCGTCGCTTGTACTGGAAGTCCGCGCGGCGGAAGCGAATCAACTGGTCGTCATGATCGACGATCATGTGGCAGAAGTGGAGTTGACTGGTGGCACACGATGGCAAACGATCGTGCTGACGCCGCAGGACTTCCAAGATTATGATCGTGAAGGCCTTGCGAACTGGGACGACATTAAGCAGTTCAAGTTGAGTCCGGCGGAAAGGTTGAATCCGTCACGGGGCGCGAGTGGCGAGTCCAGGATCGTGGGTAAGAACTGGCGCGGTACTAACCCAGAGTTTCGCAACCTGCACTGGCAAGTACCGAACGTGCCTCCGGAAACAGAGAGGCAATGATCCATCAGGCTTCCCCAATCCATATCGGCAGTCTTTACTTTTTTTGGAGTGCGAAAGTCGACGCTGAACAGTAACAGGTAGTGGTACAGTTCGCCGTAAGTCGGGCACTCCTGCCCGACAACAGACGGCCAAGAGTGGCCGTCCTACTTTCAGGAATCGCAAACTGTACCACTACCCCGAAACAGGATTCCCGAACCAATGATACGAGTGATACCGATCGCCGCTGCACTGCTCATCACGACCGACTCGCGATGTGCAGACAAGCCCAACATCGTCTTCAATCAGCCAGCACACGCGGCGATAATTGGCCGACACTCGCCGTTCGCGAAGGCGAGTGGAAGCTGTTACTTGGCAAGTTGCCGCAACAGATCGAGCTCTTTCGATTTCCGCAGGACCGACTTGAGAAGAACGATCTTAAGAATGGGCAACCCGGCGAAGTGGAAAGATTGAAAACGCTGATCAGTGATTGGGAAGCCATGCTGCCAACTGAGCCGAACAAGAAGTGCCTCTCGACCGAACGGCGAAAGTAGACGCCTACGATCTTCGACGACTCGCGCAGGTCTCGGATTGCGTTGTGCCGCCCTGTGCTAGAAACATCTCGACCGCTGAGCAATTGCACAATCGCAAGTGTTCAATTGTTTTCGATGGATTGGACAATAGATTCGGTGTCGGCGCAAAACCAGAGAACGAGCCGATGTGACGTAGCAAGCCATGTCTCAGTGCGACGTTCAGTTAGCCAGGCGAATAACATCGCAAGCCCATGATCTTTGATCGCGTTCCGAATGCGAGAGTTATGCGATGGTGGAACTGCATACACGGTTGCATCCCACTTGGGGCCGTAGAATTTAGATTCGTCGAGGTAGTGTGAGGCGGACAGCCCGATGTTGTACTTTGTATATTGCGCGGCGATGCAAATGTGCTTGCCTTCGCTTTTCCGCGCCGCATTGTGATGCCGCAAAAACCGCAGTGACAGACTTTCGAGTTGTGGAACTCGCGTCAGTGCATTGGCGAGAGCTTGAGCTCCAATCGAGTAGGACAGAAAGTTCGGCAGGTTTTGTTTGGTAACAGTGGGAATCATGTTCTTTATGTAGGGATCGCCACTCCTGATCATCCGGCCTGCGTTTTCGTCGCGGGAGTACTCAGGTATTCACGAACATCAAGTTGCATCCGGTCGATTTCCGCGATGAAACCACCGGAGGACAACCGGTAATTGACAAAATTCGTTTCCGTCTTGCGAAGCAACGCAAGTTGATCCTGTAGATGACGTATGCGCTCTAGAGTGACCGAAAGTTCTTTGTCGTTACTGATCATTTGCTTACTCCACGATCTCGATGATGCCACGTTTCAGCCCATCGCGTTTCGTCTGCCAGAATTCAATTGTAGCCTGCTCGCCACCAAATGCAGCAGGTCGACGGAGCCAGAACACGCTGGCGCCAAAAAGCGTATCCGCGGCAGCATGATCGAGAAGCAGCGACGCCTCCGCGTCGCTGGCCGACGCGTCGAATGTGTCGTCGAAGACCATGAACACGTCCACATCGTTTGGGGTGGGCTTGGCGGTGACAAACGAGCCGAAGACAACGAAGCTTGCCAGATGCCCCGTCCGAGAGGCAATGGCGTGAATACGTTTGAGGCGGTCGAAGAGCAGAACTCGCTCTCGGCTGGATGTACCAAACGCTTCGCCGATCTCGCGGAGAGTGGCGGCATGGATACCTTCCGGCAGGTCACCATTCGCGTTGAGTGGAGGAATAGGAATCGGCCTTCTCCTTTACCGACGATGTGCCACCTATCAGGTTTTGATGAGACGAATCCCACCACGAAGACACGGGTCCTAGTTTAATGTGCCGAGTTCGTGATTACTCGCTATCGAGATCGAAACACGATCCTACGAACCCCATTTCAAGCTAATTCTGAAACGTGCTGGCGTCGAACAATGCCGTAGTTGTTTTAGAACCTGCGGGCGAGCCGGGAAACCGAACTGACGAACTCGTTCCTTTTGCACGTTGTAACCGGCTGGCTCGGCAACACACCGGCTGTGGCAAACAAACGCTATCTGACGACGACTGACGACCACTTCCGGCAAGCTGTTGTCGAGACGCCGGAAGCGTCCAAAACAGGTGGTGCAACTGTAGGTGCTGTAGACGTAAAACAGGTGGTGCAATCGCCGGTGTTGTCAGCGTCTGATACCGATTGCCAACTGCACCACCACCCTACGAAAAAGGCCGAAAACGTGGTTTTCCCCAGCGTTTCCGGCCTGTACTCAGTACCCCCAAGGGGAGTCGAACCCCTGTTGCCGGACTGAGAACCCGGAGTCCTAGGCCACTAGACGATGGGGGCGTAGCCGTGATTGCCAACAGCAATCCATAAGCAACTAGTTTTGTCATCCGCTCCAAGGTTGTCAACTCCCGGTCGAAGCTAACGATTGAGTCGAATTTCGGCGTTACGGGGTGTCTCGAAGTTGAAGTCGGAAGTCGGAGAGAAGTTTGGGAGCCAATGTAGTTTGAGCCTCGGTTCGTAGGGTTTGCCGTTGTCTGGGGCTCAGGGCCTCGGTGTCCTCAATCAACTTGGCAAGCGCGAATGTCTTCTGGTTCGCCTCGGAAAGCTGGTTGTTTTGGGCCAGAATATTGGCTTGGCGTATCAGGCTCATCGCTCGAAGCTGCAGATCCGCTTGTTGGTCAGCAAGCTCCGTGAGCAAACGCATGGCTTCTGCGGCTCGATCTTGGTCCGAATAGAGGTACGCCAGCTGAAGCTTGGATTTGTTGACGTACGATTCGCTGACCGGATCTCCGTCCTTACCAAAGTAGTCGATGACACTCTGGAATGCTGATTCAGTTCCCACTTGCATCGCGTGCCCGAATTGGTCTGCGGCATTTGCGAGCCGTTCGACGCGCGGAACTTGACCGTGTGCGAGTAGCGACTCGGGACGAGTCAGCCACGCGATTGCACATCCGGCCAGAAACGCAGCGAACGCAGCGGCCACAATCCACACCAACGGATGCGACCTCCGCTGGCGAGCTTCCGATAGCATGACGCTTTGAAGCTGTTGCGTTGCGGCGGTTCGAGCGGCGGTCAACGCGAGCAGCTCTTGCGTCGTCCACTCGCCGATCTCGGTTGGCCAGTCATCGTCCGTCGCGTCGAATTCGATCTTGCGAAGATCTCGCAGCAGCTCTGCCGCGGTTTGGTAGCGATCGGCGGCGGATTTTGAAAGCAATTTGTGAACTACGCGACAAAGTTCCGGTGGAGCATCGGCGCGTAGCTCGCTGAGCGGTCGCGGCTCGTTTTTTAAATGCTGCACGGCGACACTGAGCGCCGTATCGCCTTGAAAGGGCGGATGGCCCGCGAGCATCTGGTAACAACTTACGCCGAAGGAGTACAGATCGCTGCGGTGATCGATCTCACGCCCTTCGACTTGTTCGGGACTCATGTAAAGCGGCGTGCCCATCGTAATCCCGACTTGCGTGATTCCGACGCCCGCGTCGTTCGCCGGATTCGCGATCTGTGCGAGTCCAAAGTCGGCGACTTTGGCTTCACCCGTTGCACTCAGCAGTACATTCTCCGGCTTGACGTCCCGGTGGACGATGCCGCGATCGCTAGCCTTTTGGAGTGCGGCAGCAACTTGGCGCATCAGGTTGATGACGATCGGAACGCTGAGCGTTCCACGTTTGGCGAGCAGTTGTTGCAAGTTCTGGCCGGGCACATACTCTTGCACCAAAAAATGAATGCCGTCGATGCAGTCGACACCGTGAATCTGAACGATGTTAGCATGCACTAGCGCTGCAACCGCTTGAGCCTCATTGTGAAAGCGGCGAATGTAAGTGTCGTCGCTCGCGAGCCGAGCGTGCAGTGCCTTAAAGGCAACCTGCCGATGCAGCGACTTCTGTTCCGCCAGATACACGTCCGCCATTCCGCCTCGACCCAGACGGCGCAACAACAAGTAGTCGCCGAATTGTCGACCGGAGAGATCGATGTCCGGTGTGGGAGGCGAAGGTTGTGGGATGGGGGACGACACCGGTTCGCTCCTTGCATGTCGTTCGGCTGAGTTTCGAGAACAGTAGCAAACCTCACCCTACCATTCGATCAACTCAGCGTCGAACACCGGCCCATCGACACAGGTTCGCTTGTAGTCCCACTCGCCTGAAGCATCACGCACCTTGGCCACGCAACTGAAGCAGATGCCAATGCCGCAGGCCATGGGCGTTTCTAGCGAGACGCGACAAGGAACCTTTTCGGTGCCGGTGACGTGAGCGACCGCTTCCATCATCGGTTCGGGACCACAGCAGACGACTTGGCAGTCGTCTTTGGATTCGGCGAGCACTTGCGAGAGGACTTCCGTCACCAGACCGTGGTGGCCTAGCGATCCATCGTCGGTTGCGATTCGCACGTCGACGCCAAGTCGTTTGAAATCCTCGATCCCTGCGAGCAAGTCTGCCGACCGGCCGCCATAACACAGCGTCACCTTGTCGCAACAAGCCGGTTCGCGCTGCGGAGTTCCGAAGCGTTGTAGCCCCAGATACTCTTTCGCCAAACAGACGAACGGTGTTTGACCGATGCCACCCGCGACCATCACCAGATGCTTTGTGGGAATAGCCTCAAAGCCGTTACCGAGCGGTCCCCACACGTCGAGTCGCTGGCCCGGTTGGAATTTTACGAGGCGCGTCGTTAATTTACCTTTGACGAGATAGATCGCATCGATCGACTCCGGTTCGCCTGTCGACGATGGCACAACGTCGTAGACGGCCAAGGGACGGCCTATCAACGGGTCGTCGAAGCCGGCTAATCGAAGCATCACGAACTGACCGGGCAAGGCCCTGGCAGCCAACTCTGGGCAACGGAACCGCACACGAAATGTGTCGCGAGCCATCTCGACATTCTCGACGACTTCGACGGTCGACTGGGTCGCCTTATCCGCATAATACTTGGCATGGAGCGGGTTGTTCATCGACGTCCTTTCTTCGGTGGTCTGCCACCACCGGACTTCTTGCTGCCAAACTTCCTTGCTGCCGCTTTCTTTACACGCGCTGCTTTCGCGGGCTTCTTTACTTCAGGCACATCATCGCCACCGAGGATTGCGCCGGGTCTGGGCTGATCCGTGAATGCCAGTGGGCGAGGCTTGGCCTTGGGGCGGGCAGTCGCGTCCTTCGACGAACCGACCGATCTTGTGTGCGCTTTCGGTTTTGACGCAGGCCTGCCCGAGGGCTTTCCGGACAGATTGGTTGAGGGGCGGGACGGATTAACGCGACCCCGAGAAGATTTGCGAGTCGTCGAACGTGCGGGCTGTTCGCCGGGCGCAGGCACGGCGTTCCGTAGTGCTTTGACTTCGTCTCGTGTTAAGGTGCGATGTGCTCCACTTGGCAACTCAGCGAGCCGCAGCGGTCCCAGCGCGATTCGCGTCAGGCTGACTACCTTGTGGCCGATGCGAGCCAACAGCCGCCGGATTTCGCGATTGCGTCCTTCGTTCAACACGATTTCCAAGTCGGTACTGTGCTTCTGTCGGCTCTTGACCCGTACGTCCGATACCTTGGCGAATCCGTCGGCAAAGTGAATGCCTTGCTTCAGTTTACCGAGGACGCCCGGTTCTGGGGTGCCGGCGACGCGAACGCGGTAGACCTTCTCGACCCCATATCGCGGATGTGTAAGTTTGTTGGCCAGTTCGCCATCGTTCGTCAGAATGATCAAGCCTTCGCTGGCTTGATCCAATCGTCCCACGGTGAACAGCCGTTCGTTGCTCCGGATCAGATCAACGGCTCGGGCCCGACCGCTGGGGTCATTATTGGTACACAACACGCCCGTCGGCTTGTTCAGCATGTAGTAGACTCGTTTCGGAGTCGGCAGCGTGGTCCCGTCGACTCGAATTCGCTGTGTCAGCGGATCGACACGCGTTCCGAGTTCTTGCACGATCTTACCGTCGACTTCGACGCGGCCTTCGACGATCAATTCCTCACAGTCGCGACGGCTGCCGATGCCTGCCGCAGCGAGGACTTTCTGAAGTCGCTCGAGGCCGGACGATTCCTGTTCGGTGGATGTGGAGACGCGGCCTTTGGGCGAGTGACGACGAGCGGGCACGGGAATTCACCGAGGGTGAGAGATTGGGGCGGGCAAACACCCCTAGCATAACACACGAGAAGAAGGGAGCGGAGGGTGGCAAGCAATCCGCAATCGCGGCTCGTCACCGAGGGAGTGAATATCCAATATCGAACATGGAATGCCCAAGGCAGAAGGGGGATGCCGCCGATAGATTCCAACCGCCTGCTGTTACCGACCGTACAGGCTGTCCGTATAAACCCGATTTCGGACCGGCTCGGCATTCGGCTTCTGGAAGTCACGAGGGCGAGCGCCAACAACTTCGGGCCCGGCGTCCTCGTCCGCATAAGGATCGTGGTACGAGGCGTTGTTCTGTTGGTAGCGAACCGGCCCAGGAGGTGCGAAGATTGGGCGTGGCGTGTTGCAACCGAACATTGCAGCAACGAAACAACTGGCAACCAATAGTTTGATGTTGTTTGTCACGGCTTCGGCCTCGTTCACGGGACAGTCGGATCGGGGCGGGGATTATAGGGAGCGTGGCGATGTTGATGAACGCCAATCTCGTGATTTAACCCTGCCGCTAAGTAACACATCGACGCTTGCACGCAACGCCTTGAGCTGCCGCAACCCTTTTAGAACGAGCCTCTTACGGTATTTCGGTCTGTACCGGATCGACTTAACGGCGAAGACGAAGGGGCAAGCTGTGACAGCTGAGTAAAGCAGCGTTATGGATTGCTTGCCGACTAGGGCAGATACATATCCAGCAACTCTACGGTGCTTGAGGCGGCGAATCGGCACTCGCCGGCTGCGGCGGGCAGTAGAATCGTCTGCCCTTTCCTAACCAAATGTTCTGACGAGCGCGTGGTCAGTTGGAGTTCGCCTTGCAGCAACGCAACGATGTGAAAACGATTGTCGCCGCCGAAGGGAGCTTCCCCGTCGAGTTGCCACCGATCAAGCGTGAACTTGTCGCACTTCACCAGACGCGTGACGTGATCGCGATCCGTGCGCGTCGGGGTTTGTGCCAGAACCGGGTCTGTGTCGTAGTCGATCACTTCCAACGCCTGGTCGACGTGCAACGGACGCGGCTGCCCATCGGCACCGGCGCGATTCCAATCAAAGACGCGAAAGGTCGTGTCGCTCGCCTGTTGGATTTCGGCGATGATCAATCCTTCCCCGAGCGCATGCACGGTGCCCGCCGGGATGAAGATGCAATCCCCGACACGCGGTTCAAAGCGGTGCAGGCACAATTCGGTCGTACCGCGACGCACTTCCCGTTCGAACGCCGGACGATCAAATCCTCGTTTCAGTCCCGCGTAAATCAGACTACCTGGTTCTGCATGCAATACGACCCAAGCTTCCGTCTTGCCGAGATCTGGTGGATCGAGTTGCTGCCCCTGCTCGTCGTTGGGGTGCACTTGAACCGACAGATTACGATGTGCGTCGAGGAATTTGAACAACAGCGGAAACTGCGGCTGGGGAAAATGTCGCCCGAACAACTCCTGACCATGCTGCGTCACCAAATCGTGTAGGGATTTGCCGGCGAGCGGCCCCGCAGCGACCACGCTCTGATCGGCACCATGATCGACGATCTCCCAGCTCTCGGCATAGTCATCACCAGCGCCGATCTGTTTGCCCAACACCGTCTGTAGCCGCCGACCGCCCCATAGATAGCGGCGAAACAGCGGCTCGAATCGTAGCGGATAGTCAGCTGGCATGTTCTGCATCCTTGCATAGGGGACGTGTGTCAGCGATCGCGTATTCCGAGCGTCACGGCATGGAAGAGGCTGTTATCGGGGTAGTGATCCCATTTGTAGGTTGGACGCCTCGTCCGACCGGAAAACCGTTTGAAGCCTCGGACGGACGAGGCGTTCATCCTACGGACTCTTTGAACAGTAGCGCCGCGGTGTTCGGGGTCGTGGTGCAGTTTGCGATTCCTTAAAGTAGGACGGCCACTCTTGGCCGTCTTTTTG
>JACKHN010000005.1 GCA_020638975.1 Planctomycetaceae bacterium | reverse complement strand
ACGGATCGAAAGGACGAGTCGCGATGAGTATCGAATTGACAACGATCCAGGTGCCGATAAAGACGGCGAAAGAAATCAGAAACGTCCAGCTGCCGCCAAACGACGCGATCTTATCCGCCAAGCGTGCTCCGAGCGATTGATCGTCAGCAAACTCCTCGTTGATGTTGGCGGACAAGAGTTCCTGCTGCTGGAGGCTGCGGATCACTTCACTGTCAAGCTCCGAAAGCTCTCCGCGTTCCTTCGTCAGTATCCTCTCGACATACAACGTGCGATACCGATTCAAATCCGCAAAGCAGATGAATCCTTCGGCAGACCATTGAGGGTGGTCCTGCTGAATTCGTTCGACGACTGCTGGACGCACGATCGCCGCCGGCATTACTTCATTTGCCGACCACTCCTTCTGACAGATCTGGCAGGTGCGTCGCGTGATCGGGTGTTTCGACATGGTGTTAGTTCCTCAAATCTCACGTGCTGCAAGGTGAATCGCCTCATCTAAGCAATTCGCAGCGAATTGTCCAAGTGCGACTCTCAATCAGGGGCGGTGCGCGAGCATGGAGGACGTGCCCGTCGAACAGTAGCTGAGGGGAATGGCCCACCTGTCGATGAACTTCGTCGTCAAGTAAGCCGATAGCCGATATGCGTCTGCCCCCACACACCCGCCCCAATCAAGGCTGCCAGCATCAGAAGCGTGAAAGAGAATCGCCTTAAAGGGTCCGTCATTGTCTTCCGGAAGTCTCACGATTTTCGCTACGACTCCTACAATCGCAACGCCAGGCGATTAATCGATGAGTAGATATTCATGATCGGGGTGTCGGACGACGAGGACGGGGCAGGGGCTGATCCGCAAGACGCGTTCGGCGACACTCCCCAACAGAATCTGTACCAGACCACTACGGCCATGCGTGCCCATGACGATCAAGTCTACTCCCTTTTTGTTCGCATAGTGACAGATCTCTTCGACGGGATGGCCAAAGCGCACGGAGCGATGAACCTTCAACCCTGCCCACCAATCTTTCCCGACGACGTCAAGTTGTTTCGTTGCCCCGCGTTCCAATGTCTTGAGAAAGCGATGGGTGGCTTGGTCAACGCCTTCGCCAGCCTGTGCCTCCGCAGCAGTACCTGCTCTTTCATCCAACGTGCGGAAGTAGGCACGCCCAACTTCTCCTTGAGCGGTAAAATCTGGATGATGCACCAAACCCGCAGCATGCTCGAGAACATGCAACAGATGTAAGTCCGCTTGATGATGATGCGCCAACGCCGCTCCATAGTGGACAGCATGGTCCGCTGCCTCACTAAAGTCAGTCGGCACGCAGATATGTTTTACCTCAAGGTACATACGCAACGCTCCTTTCGTCAGTCCTTAAGGCTGGCGCCAAGTGGCTGCGGCCTTGTTTGCCAAAGGCAGCTCGCCAGTCGCGATGGATTCGGGTCGGACAAACTTTGCATTGTGCGGCGTTCAAGTTCTTGGACAACCGATCGGGTGTTATCGAAATCCCCCGAGCGATCGCTGTGCCATCTTTGTCGATTTCTTCATGCGCCATTCAAAGTAAGAATAGAACCGCATCCACTTTCCCGTTAGCAACGCTCGCGTTATTAGTGGGATAGGCTTCCAGCCTGTCAGCGGCAATTCGACAGGCTAGAAGCCTATCCCACGTCGAAACACCGTCAGTTATTTCACGAGTGATGCTTACACGGCGACGTCCGCTTTCAGCGCCACCGATGGTTCCTCACGGAAGGCGTCCAGTTCTCCCCGCAAAACGTGAACTTCTTGCGGCGCTTCGATGGCAAGTTGCACGCGGTTGCCGCGAATCTGTGAAACTGTAATGACGACGTCTTTCCCGATAACGATCCGCTCTGATATTTTCCGGCTGAGTACTAACATCCTATGTTCCCTCCATGAACCGTTGGGACATTGACCGAGTTGGCTGGCATCGCGTTAGAAGCATTTGCCGTGCCGGTAGAGAATTCGGTTGAAGAAAGTTGCTGCTCCGGTCGACAACCGACAAACCGGTGTCGCCTGTCGCGTTGCCATAGCATTATGTCGAATGACTTTGGTGAACCCTGAGCAGGCGCCGCGTTGTGGGAAGCGTCGTGGTAGGATGCCACGACGCTCATTGCGCAGCGTCGCAAATTGCCCCGAGGCAAGCTAGCACAACACGAACGGGGATCAGCGTGCGTCGATGTCGCTTAGCCCCGTTGCAGAAACGACATGGACATGGTTTTCGACCCTGAAGTGAAGCGGTCTGAGAACCTCTTGCAGCATCTGTTTTAAGTAGTAGGTTGGCACAGTCCCCGTCAGGATAATGCCGTCCTCGGATGGTTCGATCGTGATTGTTTGGCTTCGATTGTGAAAGTGTAAGTCCTGCTCCAAACAGCGCCGTGCTTCATACACAGGGCTGGGGAGCCGCGATTCGTGACGCTCAAGAGGCTTCATCAGCTAGATCCTTCCAAACCGTTAAGTATCCCTCGAATCACGCCCCTAAGTCGTTTCGAGAAGTTGGCAGCAGGCACCGATACATGCGGCCGTCGTGGGACCGGTACGAGATCAAGTCTCGAAGCGGCCCCCAAGCTAGATTTTGGTGGTACTGCGACTCCAACTCGCAGGCTTCCGTGATTCGTACCAAAGCCATCGCCAGGTCTTGCTGCTCGATCAGTTCAACTGCCACAGAGGCCGCAGAACGCGCTCGGCGAGCGTCGGCCTCGACTTGCTCCAGCCAGATTGTGGCTTCATCCCACGCCTGAGACTCTGCTCCGGACGTCGCCTCCTTTAAAAGACGCGTCTGCTTCGACTTCAACCCTCCCAAGTTCAATCCCCTTGTCCCGAAGTTTGTCGGCCAATCGCACCCGTTCCACGAATTTTCAGTCGCCCGATAAACACGCTGAACTTGTTTCGTAAGTTCGTCGCTGGAATGCATGGTAAGTCCGCTCCCCCGGAGAGCTAGCTGTTACATGGTCGCGCTTTGTGAAACTACTCTATGCAGTATTTGTGCCAGCAAATCGACCGGATCGGCGGAACATCGCTGGTTGTGCAATTGGAAGCTCATGGCGCTGATTTCAGAGCGTTCGCTGGACGACTAGAATTGCAGATGAAGATCGCCGAGCGCTGAGTGGCGTGACGCGAACGGGCAGATTCTGTCCGGTTGACGACTTTTTGTTCAGCATGCGCGAGCAAAACAATGCCGTACCGAAAACCGACCAATTGGATCACCCTCGCGATCATCCTCGCTTCCGTCGTGGTCGCTACTTTCGGCGTCGTGACCTATCAGAATACAGTTGCCGTGCGTCAAGGTGAGACGAGTGCCGCCCATTCGTACGAGGTCCGCGAAGAGACGCGCAGATTGCTTTCCTGGATTAAAGACATGGAAACGGGGCAACGGGAGTATCTGTTGACCGGAGACCCGACTTATTTAGATTCGTATTTCGAGGGTCGCGACAGGGCGGAAGGGGGGTTCGAGCTCCTGCGGAGCTTAACGGCAGACAATGACGATCAGCATCGCCATGTCGATGAACTGGAAGCGCTCTTCCACCAAAGACAAGGCATCCTCCTAGAGGGGATCAACCTCCGGAACACCCCCCCAGGAACGCCCCTCAATGCCGAAGCCCTGCAGATTGTGGTTTCCGGGCGAGGAAAGAAACTCATGGAGGAGATCGACGGAGTCGTGACAGAGATCCTGGACGCCGAGGCTCAAATACTTGCCAAACGCGAAGAAGACGCCGAAGCGTTGGCGGCTCTTTCCGAGAGCTTTATCATCTCGGGCAATGTGCTGGCCTTGATGCTGTTCGTCCTGACCGGCCTTGTCGCCCTCGTCGATCGAAGGAAACGCGACCAGGCAGAAGCGGTGATGCGTTCCAGCGAGGCCGAACTTGCCGCGATTTTCAACTCGGCTCCTGATGGAATCATCATGTTCACCGAGAACCTCTCGGTTCACTTGATGAACCCAGCAGCGGCGAAGATGTATCTTTGCGATGCAGAAGAGTCCGTCCATGATTCGTTGCTGACTTTCATACCGTTACGATTTCACGACGTCGTCACTGCTGAACTTCGCGACTTCTTCGAATCTATGGAGACCAAACGCTTTTACTCGGATCGTGTGGCGGTACGAAGTGATGGAACAGAGTTCCCCTGCGAGTACACTTCCATGCGAATCGTCGTGGGAGGCAAGCAGTTTGTAACGTTGCGGTTTCACGACCTTAGCGAGTCGAAGGCCACGCGAGCTAAACTCCGCCAGCAGGCTGAGATGCTCAATCAGGTGCGTGACGCAATCCTGCTGTGCGATATGAACGATCGAATTCTCTTTTGGAATCGTGGTTCACAATTGCTGTATGGGCTGTCGGACGAGCAGGCGATTGGCCAGAATGTCGCCGAAGTCTTGTTCGCCAAGCAACGCAGTTCTTGGGAAGCGGGACGACGCTTGGTGCTGGAGCAAGGCGTGTACTCGACGGAACTGTCGACCGTCGACAAGGATGGCCGCGCGATGATGATCGAGCATCGCCGTTCATTAATCCGCGATGAAGCGGGCGAGCCTGCCGCACAGCTAATCATCAACTTCGACATCACTTCGCGAAAGCTCCGGGAAGCGAACGAGCGCCGCTCGCAACGACTGGAAAGTATCGGCGTCCTCGCCGGTGGCATTGCCCACGATCTGAACAACGTCCTGACGCCAATCCTGATGGGTGGCAAGCTCCTCAAACGCGCGGACAGCAATCGCGAGCGACTTGCCGACACAATTGTCGCCAGTGCGGATCGGGGTGCCCAAATGATCAAAAAACTCTTGGCCTTTGCCGGAGGTGAGGCGGGCGTCCAAGAAAGAATCGACGTACACGAGATACTTCGCGAAGCCGAGGACATTCTCAGACACACCTTGCCGATGACCATCGAATTGCAAGTGGATTGCAGCGACGACTTGTACGCAGTCAGCGGCGACGCCACAGAACTCTCGCAGGTGATACTGAATTTGGCGATCAACGCTCGCGACGCCATGCCCGACGGCGGACGACTAGAATTGAGGGCGGCAAACTTCCAAGTCGAGCCTTCGCAAAACGAACGGGGCGATGATCTGCAAGCCGGTCCGCACGTCTTAATTACCGTCCATGACACCGGCACTGGCATCCCGCGCAGCATCATCGACCGCATTTTCGATCCTTTCTTCACAACCAAGGAGCAAGGAAATGGGACCGGACTGGGGTTGGCGACGTCGCTGGGAATCGTACGTACTCACGGCGGTGATATCACAGTTTCGAGTGAACCGGGGCAGGGCACTACGTTCACCATCTTGTTGCCGGCGACGGAACAAGAGCTTGGGCCCCGTGACTCGACCGAGATCGGCAGTTCGTCCGCAGGCAACGGAGAAATGATTCTGCTTGTGGACGATGAACCCTTGATTGTGGAAACGACGCGTGCGACGCTCGAAGCCGCTGGTTATCAAGTCAATACTGCTGCTGGCGGAGCCGAAGCCGTGGCTGTGTACCGAGAGAAGGCCGACACGATCGACTTGGTCATACTCGACATGATGATGCCAGGGATAGATGGTTTTGCTACAAAAGACCGCCTGCGAGACATCAACCCCAGTGTTCGAGTCATCGCCAGCAGCGGCTTCCGACGTCCGAGTGATGAGGGGGGGCGGATGAACGACGTACAAGGCTTCTTACCAAAGCCCTACTCGGACGAGCAATTGTTGCGGTTAATACGAAACGTGTTGGACGAAAAGTTGCACCCGGAGTCAGATTAGATGCCTAGCTTATTGGTGATCGACGACGAACCTCTCATTTTAGACACCATCAAGCTGGCGTTCCCCGCATACGACGTCACAACTTGCAACAGCGCCCAACTCGGGATCAACGCATTTCTCGAGGCCACGCCCGACGTCGTGCTGTGTGATATTCGCTTGCCCGAAATGTCGGGGATGGAATTGTTCGAGAAACTTCATCGCATTGACCCCAAGATCCCCATCATTCTGATGACCGGCCACGGGACGGCAGGGACTGCCATCGAAGCCATGCAGCGAGGCGCATTCGAGTACGTTCTCAAGCCTCTCGATCCGGATGTATTGATTCCCATCGTCGAAAACGCGACCGAAACTAGCCGCATGACTCGCGTGCCCGCCGTCATCCCCGAAGATCACTCCCATGAAGAACCAGATGATGGAACCACCGATCTGTTGATTGGCCAATGCCCCGCGATGCAGGAAGTTTATCGATCGATCGGACGCGTCGCGCGGCAGGACGTTACTGTGTTGATTTTGGGCGAAAGCGGTACAGGCAAGGAAGTGATCGCGCGGGCGATCTATCACTACAGTTCCCGGTCCAAGGGACGCTTTCTCGCCATCAACTGTGCTGCAATTCCAGAACAACTCCTCGAAAGCGAGCTGTTTGGACACGAAAAAGGATCTTTCACCGGAGCGGATCACAAACGGATCGGCAAGTTCGAGTTGTGCAATGACGGGACGTTGCTGCTCGACGAAATCGGTGACATGACGCCGCTGATGCAGACGAAGATCCTGCGCGTGCTGCAGGACCAGACCTTCGAGCGAGTGGGTGGTATCGAGACCGTCCGGACTAATACACGGCTGATTGCGGCCACGAACAGCGATCTCAAGGCGGCGATCGAAGCCAAGCAATTCCGTAGCGATTTGTTTTATCGTCTGAATGTATACTCAATTCATTTACCGCCATTACGGGAACGGGGCGACGACATACGCTTGCTGACGCAACACTTCCTCCGGCGTTTCGCTCGTGAGTTGGACAAGCAAGTCACCGGAATTGCACCGGCGGCAATGGACTTGCTCATGCGATACCAATGGCCGGGAAATGTTCGGGAACTTCAAAGCGTCGTGAAGCACGCGTTGCTGGAAGCCACCAGTCCCGTCATCGTTCCTGCATTCCTCCCGGACTTCTTGCATGCACCGACGGCAATGATCGCAACACAAGAAGGGATCGCACAAGAACCAGGATTCGCCCAACTTACCAAACAACATTTGCAGTCCGGTTCAATGGACATCCACCGCGAATTGATTGGATTGGCCGAACGCGAGATCTTCACGGAAGTCCTCAAATACACGGATGGCAATTTGACACAAGCCGCCAAACGACTTGGAATCACCCGCACGACCCTCCGCGCACGCCTCGAAGCACTGGGCATGTCGATCGAACGCTCGGCAACACTGGAAGAGAAGTCTTCCGACTCGGCGAACGATCGTTGAGGGAATTGAGAAACGTTGAGGGAATTGAGAAATCTTTGACGTGTCAGCACCGCGCGACGATCGACTTAGGAACAACTCAGAAATAGCTTAGGCATTTCAAGAGTAGGGTCCGCAGTGCGGACCAGGAATCCCGGAGGTCCGCACAGCGGACCCTACGCAAAAGAAGAACTTATTGTTAAGCCGATCCTTACATTGCCGCAGCAATCTGATGAAGCACGGCGTCCTGGGCCAACTCGACTCGATCAAGCCCAAAGCGATAGCAAATGCTATCGGCTAGCTCGCGAACTCGTCGAAGCGTATCACGACGCATCGCTCTTCTTGCCTCCGTAGAAAGTCGCCCGCAGATCACTCGGACGTAATCCTTCCAGGCAGTTTGAATCGTCTCATTAGGCTCGTGATCGAGCCATGTTTCGATGAGGTGATAACTCGCTGAATCAGGATCATGCCCAGCTTCGGTGGCGGCTTTCAGAACCATCTGCCGTTCATGGGTGTCGATACAACCGTCGGCCCAGGCGACCCATACCAACGGAAACAGAAGCAGCGCGAAGAGCGTTTCGCTATTTAGATCTAACTCGACCAGTTCAGTCAACACATCTTCATCGGTAATCCCTGTCGCATCCGCCAAGGCATGGCGACGATCCTCTAAATCCAATTTGTGCCGCAAGTCTTCCCACAATTCGTCGTCTACCTTGTGGAAGAACTCATACTCCAACGCTTGCTCTCGAGTGCGAAAGATGTCAGTCGTCATGTAACCACTCCTCGTGATGGGGCCGCTTCCACAGCCAGTACACATTGTCAAAAACAACCATCAGATCGCCGTTGCCCCGGTGTCGCAGTTGGCGTGCCAAACACATAGCACGAAGCGTTTTCCCGACGACGATGAGTTGCAGTTGGGGCTTGCCGAGGAACTTCTGATCGAAGCGATCAGTTTGTGATCGGATGGCGAACAATCAGCCTCAGCTCGGATCACTCTCTTAATCTGAAATGCCGACCACCACAGCCACGGGCAGCGTCCAGATCTCCAGCAGAATGTGCTGTGTAATACGGAATCCCGCATCGGTGACATAACGTGTCACATCGATCGGCTGGCAATCGACGATATGTGGAAAGTGCTCATGCATCCACTTGTAAGTTCTTTCCAGCAAACTATCCGTTTGCCCAGCCGGTGTGGTTGACATGGACACCGTGCCGAATCGACCGCCGGGCTTTAGCACTCGCCGCACTTCGGCCAAGAGAACTGGGATAACGTCCAAGGGAAACAATTCCAGCGTAAAACTCATCGTCACGACATCAAACGAATGCTTTTCATATGGCAGCGGCGGAGTCTCCGCGACCTTCAGCTGCACTCGCTCGTCAAAGCCCGCTGCGTCAGTTGTCTGTTGCTGCGGACGATCCAGTCCATCGGCGAACCCCATCGCGACGAGCCGGTGGTGAGCTACCTGGTACATCCCGGTCGAGATGTCGACTCCACAGACACGCCCCGTTGCCCCAACCGCTTTCGCGAGTTCGACAAGCGAATGTCCAGTACCGTATCCGATTTCCAGCACTCGCTCGCCGGGTTGCACCGCCAACGCTTCAAGGCCGCGCTCGCGAGCCCGATGTTCGCCGGCATCGGCAATAGCGTCGTAGGCATGGCTAATGCGATCGTAGAACGATTTAGTCGCGTTCGACCTGACCTCAGCGGCGTTGAACATCACGCACCTTTACTTTCAATAGCCTGCCGACTCATACCGCCGCCTGATGGTGTGACGTTGCGGATGCGTCCGGCGTCGGCGGCGGCAAGCTGACATGCAAACCGAAGTCGCCGGGTGGGAAGTCGATCGTCGGACGACAGTTCGCTGGTTCTATTTTCCCAGTCCACCAATTCACCTTTTGCCAGAACGAAAGTCCACTCACCCAGCGTTTGATCGTGTCACGCAGTGCAATGACAGTCGGATTCGTGTCATCGTTGATTTCCGCCAAAATGTCCCGACAGCCGCTCGGATGTCCTGCCAACAGCAGAGCCGTCGCGAAATTGAGCTTGTAGCACGTCGGCGATTCCTTGCGAATCCACATGCAACCCGGTGCAAGGACCATGTTTCGGAACAGATCTGCTGCTTCGACGTATCGTCCAAGTCGCAACAGGCAAACACCCTTGGCGTTGACCATCAACGGCTCGCGCGAACCTTCGTGCTTGAGCAGCCCATAAGCGTTCTCGTAGTCGCCCTTCGCAATTAGCCCAACAATGTTTCCCCACGTCAAATGGCGCTTTGCTGCTCCAGCCGAAGCCTGATCATTGGTAGACGACATGGTGACTCGCGAGACGTCCAAGTTACTGCCATCCGTCACGCGTTCTCGGTATCCCATCTTGAAGCTCCTTTGGGCTTGCCAACTGGATCCAGCGGCCTCAACGTTACGAGTTGCAATCCCCGTGCCAGAAGTAGATTCCGTCTACTCACCGCGATATTCGGTCCCCAAGAAACGCCCACGACCGCAACTGAGTCGATGGCGTTGGCCAGCAACTCAGACTGCGGCACGGTCACGGACTCACGTCAGTTAGTCGACGCTAGCGGTTGTTTCTTCTCGGGTCGGTCTTTTGGTACATCCAAGCAGGCTTCAAAGCCGAACTCGACGAACTTGATCCGACGCGCGCGAACACATTGGACAAGCCGGCATTCGAGTTCGAAATAGTCGTGCGTGCCGAAGCAGTTGCGGCTACTGGCGTCGAATTGACCGTCGCTTGGCCGAGCATTGGCGGAACGTTCGCGAGTCGTCTTGAACGCGAAATTGAGGGCGAGAAGATACTATTGCGCCGCACAGTCTGTCGGGTGTAACCAGTACTTCGATGGGAGTAGCGCGGACTCCAGAACCCATCATTATCCCCGCGTGCCTTCGCCCCCGAGTCGCGTTGCGCAAATGCGTCGGAACTAACCGCCAACACCATCACTAACATCGCCGCTGTTGTCACTAACCGTCTCATGTTTGTTCTCCTTCGTGAGAGAGGACCGTGGAAAACCATTACGGAGCGAGACAAATTGCAAGAAGTGTGCCAACGCCCCGCAGCAGCACCCGTTTCCGCCCGAGGGGCCGTACGCGACGACCTATCGAGTTCCTACCCGAGCATGAATTGACCAACTTGGTAAAAAAATAGACGGAGTTGTCGAATCATCTTTTCGATACGCAGCGTTTCGTGCCGGCGGAGGTCTTGAAATCCATCGCCTCGCTTCCGTCACCTCGCCCCGTCGCGTATGCCGACGCGTATAATCAAGTAGTCGAGGAACTGCAACGTTCCGTGCATTCATGATTGGGCCGTGGTATATCGACAAATGGGTGGTCGACCCGCGTGGAATACGCAATTGATCGACGAGACGCGGGCGCACACTTTGCCTGTGTAGACGGCATATGCCGTGCGAGGAGAATCCGAACAACCCGTGCGGCGTCGACAACTAGGTTCGTCTTCCGCGAACAACTTGGTCGGAGGTTGGCATGAGTTCGGTCACCACAAACAGGCGAACGCCGTGGACGACCGTCAGCGGAGTTCCCGTCCAACCGCTTTACACCGTCGAAGATCTGGGCAATTTCTTCCCGGACCAGGAATTAGGACTGCCTGGCCACTTTCCGTTCACGCGAGGCATTCACGAATCGATGTATCGCGGGCGTCTGTGGACGATGCGTCAGTTCGCGGGCTTTGGACGACCCGTCGATACGAATGAGCGATTTCACTTCTTGCTCCGGCAGGGGCAGACAGGGCTGAGCACGGCGTTCGACCTGCCGACGCTAATGGGACTCGATAGCGACGATCCGCGTTCAGTCGGCGAAGTCGGACGACTGGGTGTGGCGGTTGACACGATCGACGACATGCTCGCACTGTTCGACGGCATCGATCTCGGGCAAGTGTCCGTCTCGATGACGATCAATGCGCCGGCGATCGTCATCATGGCATTCTACGTCGCGGCGGCGCGTCAGCGGGGAGTCGCTTGGAACGAACTGCGGGGGACGATTCAAAACGACATCCTTAAGGAGTTCCACGCCCAAAACGAATTTGTGTTCCCGCCTGAACCTTCCGTGCGTCTGGTCGTTGACCTCATCGAATTCTGTACCCAACAGGTAACGCAGTGGAACACGGTCTCAATCAGCGGCTATCACATTCGTGAAGCCGGTTCGACAGCAGCTCAAGAACTCGCTTTTACGCTTGCCGACGGTCGTCACTATGTCGAACAATGTCTCGCCCGAGGCATGGACATCGATACGTTTGCGCCGCGGTTGAGTTTCTTCTTCAATTCGCACAACGATCTGTTCGAAGAAGTCGCCAAGTACCGAGCCGCCCGTTCGTTGTGGGCGGAACTGATGCGAGACGAATACAAAGCGAAAGCCGAAGCGTCTTGGAAGCTGCGATTTCATGCACAAACTGCGGGCTGTTCGTTGCAAGCCGTCCAGCCGGAAGTGAACCTGATGCGAGTGGCTTACCAAGCCCTCGCGGCAGTACTCGGCGGCTGCCAGTCGCTGCATACCAACTCGATGGACGAAACGCTGGCCTTGCCTAGCGAACATGCCGCGACGCTATCCCTTCGCACGCAGCAGGTGCTGGCCCATGAAACTGGCGTAACGAATACCAGCGACCCGCTCGGCGGCAGCTATTTCGTCGAGCACTTTACGCAGCAAATGAAACAAGAGGCTCGGCGTTGCTTCCACGACATCGCTGGTCAAGGCGGAATGATTGCAGCCATCGAGAACGGTTACTTCCGCCGCAAGATCGCGGATTCCGCGTACGTTTACCAGCGATCGATCGACGTCGGCGAGAAATTGATCGTCGGTGTGAACGCGTTTCAGCAGTCCGGAGACAAGATCATGCCCGTCATGCCATTCGACGAGTCGACCGAGTCGGCTCAAGTCGAGTCGCTTCGACAGGTCAAACGCGACCGAAGTTGGGATGATGTGTCTCGTTCACTCGACGAGATCCGCCGTGCGGCGGCAGCCGGCCAAAACGTCTTTTCAGCTTTGTTGGAAGCAGCCGACCGCCGTGTCACGGTACAGGAATGCATGGACGCGTTGGCCGATTCCTTGGGACGGTTCAGACCGTCGGCAGGATGGTGAGGTATGAACGAACGAAAGATGTCTCAACGTATCCTGCTTGCCAAAGTCGGCCTCGATGGGCATGACCGAGGCATCAAGGTGGTTGCGCGCGGGTTGCGCGACGCTGGGTTCCATGTGATCTACAGTGGGCTTTGGCAGTCGGTCGATGCCGTGGCGCAAGCCGCACAGGACGAAGACGTTGATTGGCTCGGCGTCAGTATCCTGAATGGCGCTCACATGTCGCTCGTGCCGAAATTGCTCGAAGCATTGCAACAACGCGGCTTGACGCACATCGGTGTAATTGTCGGAGGGATCATCTCGCCGGACGATCAAGAGAAACTGAAGCAGCTTGGAGCCAGCGCCTGCTATGGCCCTGGCACGTCGATTGATTCGATTGTTGAATTCCTTTCGAGTTGAGTAGAGATGGGGTCGGGAGTCTTTGTCGGCCACCGACGCCTCCAATTGAAAATGCGATCGCCGAAAAAGACTCCCGACCCCTTCGCTGCTGGCAATCAGAACTACGAAACTCCAGTAATAGATTGGTCAATGTCATGCCGCCCGATATTCATCGTGACAACATCCCGGATCTGGTTGAAAGGCTACGGCGTGGAGATCGCGGCGCACTTTCACGACTACTGACGCTGGCCGCAGCAGGCGCGGAGCGTGATTCATTAGCCGCCGCTTTGCGAGTGAGTTCGAAGAACCACGCACCCGTCTTCGCACTGACCGGCAGCGGCGGTGTTGGCAAGAGCAGCCTGCTGAGCGTACTAACGATGCACTTTGCCCAGCGTGGTGAGCGAGTCGGTGTCCTCGCCTGCGATCCGGAAAGCCCGGTGACTGGCGGGGCATTGTTGGGAGATCGTTGTCGCATCGCCAATCCACAAGTGTCCGATCGCATTTTCGTGCGAAGTTTGGCCACAACTTCCGGTCAGCAGGCGCTGGCATCGCATATCGACAGGATGTTGGAAATCATGAAAGCATTCGGCTTCGATCGCATCTTTATCGAAACTGTCGGGGCCGGGCAAGGCGATGTGGCCGTGCATCGATTGGCGGATGTCGTCATTCTTGTTCTCCAGCCGCAGACGGGCGACGCGCTGCAATGGGAAAAGGCTGGTATTCTGGAACTCGCAGACTTGGTCGTCGTCAACAAGGCCGATCTAGCGGGTGCCGATCAGACCGTGGCGGACGTGACGCAACAACTAAATCAAACAGAATCGCGACCTGTTCTGGTCGTCAAAACATCGGTCGTAAAAGGCGAAGGCATTGAAGAACTTTGCCAAGCGATCGAACATTTCGAATGATACTTCCACATACTATTCCCCGTCATCAATGTTCCTGTTTGCTTTCCCCACGAATTGGTTTGAGCGGGAACCGCGATAGAATCAGGAAGCGAGAAACGCGAAAACATTACCCCAGGTAAAGGCCGTGGCAACACTTCGAGACATCATGACCGAACTGCTGGTCCAGGAGGAGACTCTGCGGCAAGGTGGCGGCGAGGACGGGCAGCAGCGACAACGCCGTCATGGCAGGCTGCCCGTGCGTCAACGGCTGGAGTTGTTACTGGACGAAGGATGTCCTTTTTTCGAACTCGGTATCTGGGCGGCGTACAAGATGTATGCCGAATGGGGCGATGTCCCCGCCGCTGGCATTGTGACCGGGATCGGTTGGGTGAGTGGACGACCCTGTCTGATCGCGGCGCACGATGCGACCGTCAAAGCCGGCGCGATGTTTCCACAATCGGTCAAAAAACTGCTGAGAGCCCAGCGGATTGCATTTCAGTTTCAGTTACCGATCATCTATCTGGTCGACTCGGCGGGTGTATTCCTGCCATTGCAAGACGAGATCTTTCCCGACGAAGACGATTTCGGTCGCATCTTCCGCAACAATGCCGTGCTGTCGGCTGCGGGTGTTCCGCAGTATGCCGCCGTGATGGGAAACTGCGTCGCGGGCGGAGCCTATCTGCCGGTGTTGTGCGACAAGCTGCTGATGACGGATGGAAGTCAGCTTTGTTTGGCGGGACCTGCCCTGGTCAAAGCCGCGATCGGACAAGTGGCCGATCCGGAAGAGTTAGGCGGCGCGGCGATGCACTCGGCGATCAGCGGTACGGTTGATTTTCATGAACCAAATGACGAGGCGTGTATTCGCCGGCTGCGATCACTGGTTGAGTTGCTTCCGAGACGAGGAGACGAGGAGAAGGAGAGGGAGAGGCAGGGAGAAGGGGAGAGCGTGAAGGTCGCGGGCGTTGCCTCTCCTTTAGATCGCATTTACGACATTGTTTCTGCCGATGGTCACAGCGAGTTCGACGTGCGCGATGTGCTGGCGTGCATTGTTGATGGCGATTCGCTGCAGGAGTACAAGGCTGAGTTTGGTCATTCGCTGGTGACTGCGTTTGCCAAGATTGGCGGGCATGGCGTGGGAATCGTGGCTAACCAAAAACATCGCTCTCGAAGCGCGAGTGGCGAGTTGCAGGTTGGCGGTGTGATCTATCCCGATGCAGCAGACAAGGCGGCTCGGTTTGTGATGGACTGTAATCAGACGCGAGTACCTATCGTCTTCCTGCAAGACGTGCAAGGATTCATGGTCGGCAAACAAGCAGAGCAGGGGGGCATCATTCGCGCCGGTGCCAAGCTTGTGAATGTCGTCAGCAATTCCATCGTGCCGAAGCTGACCGTCATCCTCGGCGGGTCCTTCGGTGCCGGCAACTATGCGATGTGTGGTAAAGCCTATGATCCGACACTCATTCTCGCCTGGCCCAATGCCAAGTATGCCGTCATGGGTGCCGATCAAGCGGCCGACACACTGCTTGCCCTCCAGTTGCGCGACGCCCAACGCGCAGGCCGAGTTTTGGCCGAAGAAGAGATTGAGACACTGCGGCAAACGATTCGCGAGCGGTACATCGAGCAGACAGACATTCGCTATGGCGCTGCTCGCGGTTGGGTCGATGCGATCATTCCGCCGCATGAGACGCGACTGTGGCTGCGAACCGCCTTGGACTTGCTGCCCACGACGATCGAAGGTGGTTTCAGGACCGGTGTCCTGCAAGTGTAGGCTAAGTAGCTTGACTCTCTGAGTCGAGCGACGAAGGGTGACGCTAATGAACCAAGCGGTACGAATCGGAAACGCTCAAGCCTTCTGGGGTGATCGTGGCGATGCAGCAGCGGAGATGTTGGCACGGGAGCCTGATCTCGATTATCTGACTATGGACTATCTGGCGGAAGTGTCGATGTCGATTCTCGCCGTGCAGCGTGAACGCGATCCGCAAGCGGGATTTGCTCGCGACTTCATCGACGTCATCCGCTCGCTCGCGCCCTACTGGTCCGCCGGCGGAACGTGTCGGCTGGTCGTCAATGCTGGCGGACTGAACCCGCGTGGATGCGCCGAGGCATGCCGCGTCGCGCTCGAAGACGCCGGATGCCGTTCATTGCGGATCGGTATCGTCACGGGAGACGATGTTTTACAACTTCTTCGAACGGCCAATGCCGATGCAGAACGGTTCCGCAATCTTGATACCGGCGAGTCGATCAAACGAGTCGCTGACCGACTTGTGACAGCGAACGCCTATCTTGGCGCGGCACCGATCGTAAAAGCACTGGCCGATGGAGCTGACATCGTGATCACCGGTCGAGTTGCCGACCCGTCGCTGGTCGTCGCCGCGTGCATCCATCATTTTGGCTGGAGCAACGAAGATTTCAATTGTCTGGCCGGCGCGACGGTGGCCGGACATCTGATCGAGTGCGGAACGCAAGTGACCGGCGGCATTAGCACCGACTGGCTCGGCGTGCCGGATTCTGCTCATCTCGGATTTCCCATCGTAGAAGTCTCGGATGACGGAAGTTGCATCGTCACCAAACCGCGCGGAACTGGCGGCTGGGTCACGTCACAGACGGTCAAAGAACAACTGGTCTACGAGATCGGCGATCCGGCACATTATCTCAGCCCGGACGTGACCGTTTCGTTTCTTTCGTTGCTGGTCGACGATTTGGGAAACGATCGCGTTCGAGTCAGCGGAGCGACGGGTGTGCCACATTCAACGAGCTATAAAGTCAGCGCGACGTTCCGCGATGGCTATCGATCTGCCGGAATGCTGACAATCGTTGGCCGCGACGCCGTGCAGAAGGCCCGGCACTGCGGCGAACTTGTCTTGCAACGCGTAAGCGAAGCCGGCTACGAACTCCGAGACCGTGTTATCGAGTGCTTAGGCAACAGCCCATTTCAAAGCGAGGATTACCACGACCACACCATCGAAACCGTGCTTCGCATTGCGGTCGAAGCCGACTCACGCGATGCTGTCGAATGTTTCTCACGCGAATTGATGCCGTTCATCACCGCCGGGCCGCAAGGCACGACAGGTTATGCCGAAGGCCGCCCACGTGTGCATGCGGTCTTTCGCTACTGGCCGTGCCTGATCGAACGTGATGCCGTCGAATCAAGAGTCGAAGTTTTAGCAAACTCGCCGCCAGACGACAGGCAGCGTTTGCTGTCAGCATCAGCTCATCATGGAAGCTCTACGACGTCGCCGTACACGAACGATAGTTCGAACCCTCGGTGCCGTTCGCGAGAGCATTCCGACAAGTCACTCTCGCTGTACGACCTGGCATTGGCTCGCAGTGGCGACAAAGGATCGAATGCTAACGTCGGCGTCATCGCTCGGACCCCGAAGGCGTGGGGATTCCTTCAGACGTGGCTGACCGCTGATCGAGTCGCGCGATACTTCGAGTCGCTGGGCGTTGAATCCGTGCAACGCTTCGAGTTGCCGAACCTTGAGGCATTGAACTTCGTGCTGCGGGGCGTTTTGCGATCCAGCCTCCGCACCGATGCCCAGGGCAAGACACTGGGCCAGTTGCTCCTAGAAATGCGGTTGCCCTCAGAAGCCGTGCGTATGATTGCACTAGAGGATCAGGGTGGGCAGTGCCCACCACCACCAACAACAACTCCCCAATCCACAATTCGTCACAAAGAGAAACGGGGGCCGAGCGGACAATGAGTACCACCACCGACCAAACCGATCGACTTGCTCAACGCGACGAACAGATACGCCAAGCCGAGGAATTGCTCGGATCACTTCCTCAGCAGACCGGAGTGGCGAAAGGACTGTTCGAGGGCCGATTTGTCGCCGATTGGGTGTTTCCCTATCCGCAACTGTCGCACGATCAAAAGGTTGATGCGGACGCTGCGGTCGCCGCACTCGAACGCTTCTGCGACGAACACCTTGACGCCGTACGAATCGATCGAGAAGCAGACATTCCGCGTGAGACGATCGATGGACTTGCCGAACTCGGCCTGCTTGGCATGACCGCACCGGCGGTGTTTGGCGGTCGAGGATTCTCGCAAATGGGATACTGCCGATTGCTGGAAGTCATCGGATCGCGGTGCAGTTCGACGTCGATCTTTGTCAACGCGCATCACTCGATTGGAATGCGAGGCTTGCTGTTGTTTGGCACCGACGAGCAGAAGCAGAAGTGGCTGCCCGATTTGGTCAGCGGTAAGAAGCTTGCCGCGTTTGCGTTAACGGAACCGGCGGCCGGATCAGATGCGTCCAATGTCCAAACTTCGGCCATACCGTCCACCGACGGCAAGCATTTTGTCCTGAATGGCGAGAAGCGATACATCACCAACGGAGCGATCGCCGATGTGCTGACCGTGATGGCGAGAACGCCCATCGACGGCAGCGACGAAACGGCGATTACCGCCTTCCTGGTAACACCCGACATGCCGGGCTTTCAAGTCACCGAGCCACGTATGGAAAAACTCGGCATTCGCGGCACGGCAACCGCACGACTCGCCTTCGACAACCTGCACGTGCCGCGAGAAAACATTCTCGGGCCACGTGGCAAGGGTCTGAAAGTTGCACTTACGGTACTCGACTTCGGGCGCACTACGTTTGGCGCTTGTTGTACTGGCGCGGCAAAGACCTGCGTACGTCTGGCCACGGATCACGCCCGCACGCGACGACAGTTCGGGCGAACGCTCGCTGAGTTCGAATTGATCCAACAGAAACTCGCCCATATGGCGGCCTGGACCTATGCCATGGAAGCCATGACCACCGTCACGGCAGGTCTGATCGATCGTGGCTTGGAGGACTATATGCTCGAAACCGCGATGCTCAAGGTGTGGAGTACGGAGCGGTTGTGGACGATTGTCAACGACGCATTCCAGATTCATGGCGGCGCAGCCTATTTCACCGACCGACCCTTGGAACGCATGCTCCGCGATCATCGCATCAATCAGATCGGCGAAGGCGCGAACGAGGTCTTGCTGTCGTTCATCGCGCTAACCGGTATGCGCGGTCCAGGATTGCACATGAAGGAAGTCGCCGACGCCTTGAAACGCCCGTGGAGCGGCATGAGTACAATCGGCCGCTTTCTCGCCGACGCGCTGCGCGTTCGCTTCAGCATGCCCGGAGTGCCGGTGCAATCGCCCGAGTTAAAGCCGCTCGCGCGAAAGCTCGCCAAACTCGTCCACCGTCTCGGCGCGACAGTTCAATCGACGCTGATCCGTCATCGAGAAGAAGTCTTCGAACGGCAACTCGTGCAAGAGCGGATCTCATGGACGGCGATGGAGCTGCTTGCCACGGCCTGTGCCCTCAGTCGCTGGGACGACGAGTTGACTCGTAATGACCGAACGCATGATGCGGTCGCACGGCTGTTCGTAGCGGATTCACTGCGGCACGCCGAAGTATGTCTAAAAGGGCTACACGACAACGATGATGAACTGTTGCTCGTGGCAGCGGAGAACATCTAGCCCCTCGTCGTTGAGGAATCAAGCAGTTTCGATTTTCGCGACGTCCTGTAATCCAAGCTCTTCGATGGCCTGTTCTCGGATCTTGAACTTCTGAATCTTTCCGGTCACCGTCGTCGGAAAGCTGTCGACGAATTTCCAGTAATGCGGAACCTTGAAGTGTGCTAACGATTCGCGGCAGAACTCTCGCAATTCGGCTTCCGTCGCGTGTTGGCCATTCTTCAGCTTGACCCAAGCCAGCACTTCCTCTCCCAATCGGCGACTCGGAATGCCGACCACTTGCACGTCTTCCACGGCCGGATGTTGATACAACCGCTCTTCGATCTCACGTGGATAAATATTTTCGCCGCCGCGAATGATCATGTCGCGTAACCGTCCGGTGATGCGGTAGTAGCCGTTTGGTTCGCGCAGAGCCAGGTCGCCCGTGTGCAGCCAACCATCGGCGTCGATCGCTTCCGCCGTTTTGTCTGGCATGTTGTAGTAGCCGATCATCACGCCGTGGCCACGACCGCAGAGTTCACCCGATTGGCCATCCGGCAGCTCCTTCCCGGTGTCGACGTCGACGATCTTTGCTTCGACGCCGGTTACAATTCGACCGACGCTGCTGACACGCAGTTCGATGGGGTCGTCGGTGCGAGTCTGTGTAATGAGCGGCGAAGCTTCGGTCTGACCGTAGCCGATCGTAATCTCGACGGCTCCCATTTCTTCAGTGACGCGTTTCATCAGCTCAATCGGACAAGGACTCCCCGCCATGATGCCCGTTCGCAGTGAGGAAAGATCTCGGCGAGGATAGTCGTCGTGCTCCAATTGGGCGATGAACATCGTCGGCACGCCATAGAGGGCGGTGCATCGTTCGTGGTCGACTGCCGCGAGCGTTGCGTCGGGCTGAAACGACTCTGCGGGGAAGACCATTGCCGCACCGTGCGCCGCGCAACACAGTGTGCCCAATACGCATCCGAAGCAATGATAAAGTGGCACGGGAATGCAAACCCGGTCGCTGTGGTCAAGACGTTGGCACTCGCCGGCGTAGTAAGCATTGAGCAACAGATTGCGATGCGACAGAGTCGCGCCTTTCGGATGCCCCGTCGTGCCCGATGTGTATTGAATGTTGATCGCGTCCAATGGAGCGAGCTGGCCAGCCACTTCGTCGAGTCGTTCAGCCGAGACGCCAGCAGCCCGTGCCAGCAGTTCGCTCCAAGACAAAACGCCAGCAGGCGAAGTTCCTCGTAGCGAAACGATCCATTGCAGCTTCGGAAACTCGTCGCTCTTTAGTGCCCCAGGTTCTGAAACTGCCAATTCGGGGCACGCTTTATTAAGCATTTGGAAGAAGTTGGACGACTTGAACGTATCAACTAGTGCCAAACCACGCACCTCGGATTGGCGAAGGGCGTACTTGAGTTCGCTGGTTCGATACGACGGATTAAGCGTTACCAACACCACACCGATCCGCGCCGTGGCAAACTGCAACACGACCCATTCCGGAACGTTCGTCGCCCAGACGCCGAAGTGATCTCCCGGCTTGAATCCCAGGGCCAACAATGCCCTTGCTGCGACGTTCACTTCGCGATCAAACTCGGCCCAAGTCATTCGCGTGGCGGGAGCAAGGAACACGATGGCGTCGCCACTCGAATGTCGGCGAGCGGTTTCTCGCAACACTTGCCCAATGGTCAGACCGTCAACCCACGCTGGAATTGTTTCCTGATTAGCGCATCGGTTCGCCATCTCGCTATCTCCTGATCGCAACAGGACGGACTTCCCACCGGAAGGTCCACTGTTATTCTACGAACTTCAACGATTCAGGAGTCCAAAACATCTAGAAATCGTATTCTGTTGGCATTGCTAACCTCTATCGAAGACCGGGCATACAATTAGTAAGCATCAAACCCAACTCCTGGAGTCCGCTTGAGGACACGCAAGTGGAAGGCCATGTCTGACGCATTCATTTTTTCTGCGTGCCGAACACCGATCGGTCGGTTTCGCGGAGGACTCTCGTCCTTGCGGGCTCCAGATCTCGGCGCAATCGTCGTGCGGGAAGCAGTTGCCCGAGCACAGCTTGAGGCGGTCAAGATCGAGGAAGTAATCTTTGGCAACGTGCTAACCGCAGGCGTCGGGCAAGCTCCAGCTCGGCAGGCGGCGCTCCTCGGCGGACTTCCACCTGCGGTTGCGGCATTGACGGTCAATAAAGTCTGTGGCTCGGGCTTGAAGGCTGTGATGTTGGCGGCGCAAGCTTTGCGTTGTGGCGATGCAGAGTGGATCGTTGCCGGTGGGATGGAGAGCATGAGCCAAGCCGGTTGGGTGTTGCCGCGAGAATCACCCGCGTTGGGAGATCGGACGTTGACCGATTCCATGCTCTACGACGGGCTGACTTGTGCTTTCAGCCACCGGACGATGGGAGAGATTGCCGAGCAACTTGCAGAACGAGCAGGGATCGCGCGCGACGATCAAGATCTGTTCGCTTTAGAAAGTCAGCAGCGAGCCGCAGCAGCCATCCAATCGGGCGCATTTGCTGCCGAGATCACGCCGGTTTCCGTTCGGCAAAGCTCCACACTCATCGAACTCACCCAGGACGAAGGTCCACGTGGCGATACTACCTTGGATCGACTTGCAAAACTGCCGCCGGTATTTCAAACGAACGGTACGGTAACGGCAGGCAACTCGTCCATGATCAGCGATGGTGCGGCAGCACTGGTGCTCGGTTCGGAAACGGTGTTGACGAACACGAGCAAGCGACCGCTTGCCAAGATCGTCGCGTCGGCGACATCGGGCGGAGAACCAGAAAACTTGTTCACCGCACCGGTAGAGGCGATTCGGAAAGTTGTCGACAGGGGAGGCCTGACGCTTGACGACATCGACCTCTTCGAGATTGGCGAAGCGTTTGCCGTACAAATGTTGGCGTGCATTCGCGAACTCGACATTCCCGGCGACCGAGTGAACGTACATGGCGGCGCGATCGCCCTCGGTCATCCGATCGGAGCCAGCGGCGCTCGTGTGTTGGTAACATTGCTCCACGCACTGGATTTACGCAACGGGCGATTCGGCGTGGCCTCGCTTTGCCTCGGTGGTGGCAATGCCGTCGCGATGCTAGTGGAACGAGAGCAACAATAGCGAACGTGACAATCTCGGTCGGCAAGATCCAGCCGATTGCCGGCACCGGAGACAATCTCGCCAAGAGCAACGTTGATCTCGTTCAACTATGTACTCGCGGCAGATCTTCGCCCTCGGCGATGATTTTGGCTTCCTCGTCCGCCAGTTCCGAAAGCCGAGTTCGCACCACCTCGTCGTCGCCGAACAACTTGGCGAGCCGGATATAAGTTGTGTGATGTCGGGCTTCCGACTCGAACAGGCCATCGTAAAACTTGGCAAGTTCTTTGTCTTCGAGATTCTCGCGCAAGAGCCCAAATCGTTCGCACGATCTGGCCTCGATCAATCCCGCCACAAGCAGCCGATCGATCGCGCGTTGAGGCTCCTGCTTGCGGACCAAATCGTTCAGACGACGTCCGTACTGGCTCGGCTTTAGTCGTCGAAATTCAATGCCTCGTTGCTTTAAGATGTCGATCACCATGTGAAAGTGTTCGAGTTCTTCGTTCACGATCGTGGTCATCTCGCGACACAGTTCCTCGTTGTCGACATAGGCGAACAGCAAGTTCATCGCGGTTCCAGCCGCTTTCTTCTCGCAGTGGGCGTGGTCGATCAGCACCTCGGCGAGGTTTTCCGCCACTTGTTTCAGCCACCGTTGAGGTGATGTCGAGTGCAGGTTGAGCATGGTCTGAATCATAAAATCGCAGGGCGAAGGCCCGCAACGGGGGTGCAACCGGCCATTGACGAAAAGGAGTTTTTAGGATTTTTTCTTAAAATTTCCGGAATTCCGACCCGGTTTTGCCTCCGTTTTTCAATAGATACTTATGGAGGGACGATTGTCATGACGGGAATCGAGCCGAGACCAGCGAATTCCACAACTGCTGTGAATGATTTCTGGGGCGAGAAGTTGGCGGATGAACTGACGCATTTCGAGTACGAATCGCGTGCTCACCCCCGAACGAAACTGACAATCGAGATCGTGGCTCGAGCGTCGAACCGTCAAGGAAACGTCTTGGGCACCCCGTTTAACGCCATCTCGACGGACATCTCGCCGGGCGGAATCGGCTTTCTGCATACGACTGCGGTCGCTGATAAATTCCTGGTCATTGATTTAGGCGTGAGAGACCATCAAGCGTCGGTGCTGGTCGAGGTTGTGCGATGCCGGCCCGTCGGGATCTTTTATGAAATCGGGGCCAAGTTTATTCGGCTACTCGACGCTGCCGGGAGTTAACACAGGTGCGGCTGGGTTGTGGGAGGGGCGGAACCACTAATCGACACTGACTGACACTAATCAGACTGAGAAGTACGAAGTTGAGGCGAGTAGCTGCACAATGCGTTCGCCCTCTTATTAGTGTCAGTTAGTGTCGATTAGTGGTTCGCTTCTACTAGCACGCACGTTGCCGATTCAAGCCTATCTGGTTACTATCAAAGGAGATGGTAACCGCTCGACGCGGGCTATCTCCCACCGCCCGCCCTCCTACCTTGGCTACGATCGATGCAACGCAACTGCTTCATCCGCTGGATTTTCGCAATTCAAGTTGCCGTGCCGTTTGCGATGCCAGCAACACGAGCCGCCGACCCGCAGCTAACACCAGAAGCGGTTGAGTTTTTTGAGAAGCGGATTCGCCCGGTCTTGGTCGAGCATTGCTACGAATGCCATTCGGCGACGGCGAATGAACTCGAAGGCGGCCTGATGCTCGACAATCGTGCTGCGATTGCCAAGGGAGGCGAGAGCGGCAGTGTGCTCGTCGCCGGCGATCCAAACGCCAGCCGCCTGCTGATCGCCATGCGGTATCAGGACGAGAACTTGCAGATGCCACCTGCCGGCAAGCTCTCGGACGAGGTGCTAGCCGACTTCGCCGAATGGATTCGAAGCGGCGCGGTCGATCCGCGGGAAGGTCCGCCGCCTCCACCGCCCGACAGTATCGCAGCTCGCGCGAAGAATCACTGGGCGTTTGGCTCACCCGCGAAATCTGAACGTCCCACCGTTGCACACTCCGACTGGCCGAAGACCGACATCGACTATCTTATCCTTGCTCGAATCGAAGGAGCTGGCATCGAACCGTCACCAGTTGCTGATTCTCGCGCGTTGGTTCGTCGCCTGTATTACGACTTGACCGGCTTACCACCGACTTTTGAAACGATTAAGCAGTTCGAGACCAACAACGCTCCCGAGGCTTACGAGCAACTCGTCGATCAGTTGCTAGACTCGCCGCAATTCGGCGAGCGATGGGCGAGGCATTGGTTGGACATCGCTCGCTTTGGCGACACGAAGGGATATGTGTTTACAGACGATCGCAATTACCCGAACGCCTACAAATATCGTGATTGGGTCATCAATGCCTTCAACACGGACATGCCGTTCGACCAGTTCATCAAGTTCCAATTGGCTGCGGATCAGCTGGCGGAAGGCGACGACCGCTCGCACCTCGCTGCGGTTGGCTATCTGACCCTGGGACGACGATTCATCAACAACACGCACGACATCATCGACGATCGGATCGATGTTGTCTTTCGTGGCCTGATGGGTTTGACCGTCGGATGCAGTCGCTGCCACGATCATAAGTACGACCCACTCTCAACTCGCGACTACTATGGCATGTACGGCATGTTTGCCAGTTGTGACGAGAAGCAAGACGACGACTTACCGCTGCGGCTGGTGGACAAGCCAAATCCGCAGGAAGTCGGCATCTTTCTCCGTGGCAATCCCGGCAGTCGCGGCGAGCGAGCGCCGCGTCAGTATTTGAGTTTCTTTGCCGGCGAGCAGCCGGAGCCATTTAAGCAAGGCAGCGGTCGGCGTGAGTTAGCCGAACGGATTGCGTCGCGAGACAATCCCCTCACGGCTCGTGTGTTCGTCAATCGTGTGTGGGGACATCTGTTCGGCAACGGACTGGTGAGAACACCCAGTGACTTTGGTCTGCGCAGCGAGACGCCGGTGCATCGCGACGTGTTGGATCACTTGGCGGTCGACTTCATGGAAGGCAATTGGTCGATCAAACGTTTAATTCGTCAAATCGTGATGTCCAGCGTGTATCGCCAGTCGAGCGTCATCCGCGCAGAGGCAGTAGAACGCGACCCAGAGAACCTTCTCCTCTGGCGAGCCGAACGCCGACGACTCGATTTCGAGGCCATGCGCGATTCGATCCTTGCCGCGAGCGACCAGCTAGATCGAACCGTGGGCGGCGAATCTGTTCAGATCGCCAACGAATCGCCAAGCAAACGTCGAACGCTCTATGCCTTCATTGATCGACAGAATCTTCCTGGACTGTTTCGAACTTTCGACTTTGCCAGCCCCGATACTCATTCGCCCGAGCGCCCCGAGACCGTCGTCCCGCAACAAGCACTCTATCTAATGAATAACGGCTTCGTTCACGACGCGGCGCAAGCAGTCGTCGGTCGGGTCGATGATACGGACGTTCGGCAACGCGTGAACCAACTCTACCGATTAGTATTGGCGCGTGATGCAATGATCGACGAGTTGCAACTTGCCACAAGCTTCATTGAGTCAGGTGATAACACATCGCCTGACATCCCCATCGGTAACCCGTGGCAATTTGGCTATGGAAGTTTTAACGCTGAATCAGAACAGCTCGTTTCGTTCCATCTGCTTCCCCACTTTGTGGAGAACACCTGGCAAGGCGGCGCTCAACGTCCTGATCCTGTGCTTGGCTGGGCGATGCTGAATGCGAGTGGCGGTCACCCTGGGAATGATCAACAGCATATCTCGATCCGTCGCTGGTATGCTCAAGCGGATGGCAGCGTCACGGTGAGAGGGAGACTTGAGCATCCGTCAGAAAACGGCGACGGAGTTCGAGCACGAATCGTCTCGAGCCGTGATGGACTGCAGGGCGAATGGATTGCTCAACACAAGACGATCGAGACCAACACGTCGACGCTTGCTGTGAAGCGAGGTGACACGCTCGACTTCCTCGCCGACTGTCGCGACAATCCCAACCATGACAGTTTTCAATGGCGAGTGACAATCCGACAATCGGAAGGCAGCGAAGGAACGACGACCGCCGATTGGAAATCGGAGAGAGATTTTCAAGGGCCACACGCGAAGCCACTCGGCGCTTGGGAACGCCTAGCACAAACGCTGTTGCTCACCAACGAATTCCTGTTCTTGGATTAAGGCAATGCTTTCACGACGCGAATTACTGACACGGTCCGGAATGGGAATCGGTGCCTTAGCTCTCTCGCATTTGGCTCCTGAGTTCGCGTCAGCCGCTGCGCCCGGCAACCCGTTGCTTCCCAAGCAACCGCACTTTCCCGTAAAAGCCAAGCACGTCATTCATCTGTTCATGAACGGTGGCCCGTCGCAAGTCGACACGTTCGATCCAAAGCCTGAACTTCAAAAGCGGGCCGGCGAATCGCTGTCGGATGGAAACCTGAAGACAGAACGGCCGACGGGCGCACTCTTCGCATCCCCTTACAAGTTCGCGAAGTATGGTGAAAGCGGCATCGAAGTCAGCGACATCTTTCCGCATGTCGCGGAGTGTGTCGACGAGATGGCAATCATCCGCTCGATGCACGCGGACGTGCCGAACCATGAGCCGTCGCTGCTGTTGATGAATTGTGGCGACGCCCGGCTGATTCGACCCAGCGTCGGATCATGGTTGACGTACGGCCTGGGGACAGAGAACCAGAATCTTCCGGCGTTTGTTGCCATGTGCCCCGGCGGTTATCCGATTCAGGAGTCGCAAAACTGGCAAGCCGGTTTTCTGCCCGGCATCTATCAAGGGACTCATGTCGACACGAAGCACACCGAAATCGAAAAGCTGATCGAGAACATCAAGAACGATCGCGTCGGCCAAATTGAACAGCGGCAGCAACTCGACTTGCTCGCACAACTGAATCAGAGGCACTTGGAGACGCGGCAGAACGAAGCGAAACTCGAAGCTCGCATCCAATCGTTTGAACTGGCGTATCGCATGCAGATGGAGGCCAGCGATGCGTTCGACGTCTCGCGCGAGCCGCAACATATTCTCGACATGTATGGCGAAGGAACGCAGGCCCGTCAGATTTTGATCGCTCGACGTTTGGTGGAGCGTGGTGTCCGTTACGTTCAGGTGTGGCACGGTGAAGGCCAACCCTGGGACAGCCACGACGACATCGAAGTTAACCACCGCCGCCTCGCGAAACAATGCGATCAAGCGATTGGTGCCTTAATCAAGGATCTGCGACAGCGCGGTTTGCTCGATGAGACATTAATCCTATGGGGTGGAGAGTTCGGACGAACGCCGGTGGTGGAAATGCCGAAGAAGGGGTCGAATCAAGGCAAGATCAACGGTCGCGATCACAATCACTGGGGTTTTACGGTGTGGATGGCAGGTGGCGGCGTGAAGGGCGGACACGTTCACGGAGCCACGGACGAACTGGGCTTCAAAGCCGTCGAAGATCGCGTGCATGTCCACGACCTGCACGCAACGATGCTGAAGCTGATGGGTTTCGATCACGAGAAGCTGACCTACCGCTATGCGGGCCGCGACTTCCGCTTGACCGACGTCCACGGCACCGTCGTCGATGCCGTGATCGCATAAGTGCAGACCGCAAGCTCAGCGCGTGGACAACTACGTACGCACAAGCTCTGACGAGTTCCTTCTGATCACCCGCTGCGGATGCGGATCATCGAACCAGTGATCGGTATCGACATGGTGCTGAAAGAGCGGTAGCGCCACACGCACTGATCACAACGCCGCTGCGTTGAATGTATCGCCCTGTTCAATGTCCCCTGTCTGTAGACCGAGCTTGAACCAACGAACGCGTTGAGCCGAACTTCCGTGGGTGAATGAGTCAGGCGTCACGTAACCACGTGCCTGTTTTTGCAGCTTATCGTCGCCGATCGCACTTGCAGCTCCCAGCGCCTCGGCGACGTCACCGTTTTCTAAGATCTGTTGAGCGCGATCCGCGTGATGCGCCCACACACCAGCATAAAAGTCAGCCTGCAGCTCGAGCCGCACTGAGTATTGATTGTATTCAACCTCGCTGACACGTCCCTTCATCGAATGAACATAGTCGGTTGCGCCAAGTAGCTTCTGCACGTGATGCCCAACTTCGTGCGCGATCACATAGGCTTGTGCAAAGTCGCCCGGTGCACCGAAGCGATTCTTTAACTCGTCGTAGAAACTGAGGTCGATGTACAAAGTCTCGTCACCGGGACAATAGAAGGGACCAACTGCGGAATTCGCCGTTCCGCAAGCTGATTCAACGGCATTGCGAAAGATCACCAGCTTGGGTTCGCGATACTGCCGCCCAAGTCGCTGAAACTGCTCGTGCCAGACATCCTCGGTCGTCCCCAGAACGACGCTGACGAAGTCGACCAGTTGGTCCTCTTGCGGATTGGGTGCGGTCGCCGCGGGTGCTGGTCCGTCGCCGACACCAACACCGGCTCCGCCGTTTTGTTGAAGCAAGTTCATCGCTTGCTCAGGACCGAGCAAGACGAAGGCCAGCAACAAGACTACGATGCCGCCCAGGCCGCCGCCAATTCGAACTCCGGCACCGGACGCCCGCCGCTCGCCACGGCGATCTTCTACATTTTCACTACGTCTACCTTGCCGCCATCGCATAGCTCGACTCGCTGCACCAGGAACTGGTTAATTGGTTATTCGCCGTCCAACGCTTGCTTGATAATATCGTCCAAGTTAAAGGTTCCGCCAGCGATCGAATCGAAAATCGACTCCCGCATGGATTCGGCGTCATGCTCGGCGAGCCGCCTCGTAATCTTTGCGATCTCGTCCTCGGTGTGACCGCGTTGCTGGAGGAACTCCGCCAAGATCTTGTCTTCGTCGTCACTCATCGTTCGGTCTCCAATATCGCCGTTTCACACATGTGTAAATTAACTCTAGCTGAGCTCGTCAGCGTGCTACAGCTGTAAAATCGCCTGCAACTCTACCACCTGCTGAGTCGCGGAAGCTTGCAGCTGGCGTAAGTGTACTTGGTCGGCGGATGGCAGGCGACGGAAGCATCGTTCGTTGAGCCCGGTCCATGCTTGGGCAGCAGCCGCCGTTCGATCAGCCAGCAATTCTGTCTGACGGTTGACAATCGCTTCATGAAGCCGACGAGCCGCTCCGCGAAATGCTGCGGCATCGCGAGCCGACTCGAATCGAAACTGCTGATCATAGCGAGCGTTCGAATAGACATGTTGTTGAACTTCGGCCATCGCGTTGTCAGCCGATATCACCAATGCCGCCGCGACTTCGTTCACATGCTGCCAGTCGATGGGGGCTGCCAAACCAATCGCATCGCGGAGTGCGACGAACGACTCCTCGATGGCCTTTAGCGACTGCGTGACTGCGGGATTCCGACAGGGACTGAAACTGCCTGACAATTCGGGCCACGACTGAATGAGGTACCGATAGTCGCTTTGGAGTTGACGGAGTGGAGCGTGCGACTCGACCGATTGCGTGAAGTTTTCACACAGCCCATAGAACTCACCGGCCACCGGCAAGACGCGATTTGCAGCTGGCAACTCCAGGAGCACATTCAAGGAAACGACGTTAAACAGTCCGTCGACGTCGCGGCGAAGCGCTGTCGCCAAATAAGACAAGCGGCCATAATCGACATCCTCGGCTAACCATAACAACTCGTGAATCGCATGCGCCGATTCTTCGATTCGTGTGACGTTTCGTTCCAGATGGCGGCTGTCGACTTGACGAATCTTTCCGGCGAGGCTTCGCCACTCGCCATAGAACGCTCGAAACCGACCGACGATCTCGTCGTACGAACGCCGTTGCGAAACAACGTCGCTTAACTGCAAAGCTCGCTGCTGGACTTGTGAAGCTTCGGCGATCAACGAGCGTCCGGTTCGCGATCTTGGCAGCTCGAATTCGATGTCCTGGATCAAATGGGAAAGCGACGTATTGATTGCGATCGTCTCCGTAGCTAACGCGTGAAAATCTACCTGGGGAGAAACGTCGAGTAGCTCACAAAGCGCGGCGTCGATCTGATTCAGGTGACCGATACAGCGTACACAGTCTGCGCCGAGATCATCCATCTGCTGCAAGCGGTACGACATCAGCCGCCAATCGCGATCGAGGTTTACGAAGTCGGGCTTGAGATCCTCCAATCGACCCGCATTCGCGGAGCGGGCTCGCACGTTCGCGACCGATGCATTCAATTTGATCAGGTCGCCTAGCATCTGACGCGTGCCAGGGGAACGTGCTGCATTGGCATTCCAGTGTGTCACCAATTCGTTCGAGTGTGTCGAGAATCCATCGAGATGCTTGCGCGCCGCGATCAAATTCTCGTCGGGGCGGGGCAGGGGAGGGCGATTCGGCGATGGTGGAGCCCGTCGATCGAGTTGCGATTCGATCAACGACTGCAACAGTCCCTCGACGAATTGCCGTCGGGGGTCGCGCGTTGGGGCCTGCGCGCTCAGTGGCGTCAAATTCGTTGCAACGGTTACCATCAAGACGAGCAGCAGGACCATTTGCTTGCTTAGAGAATAGGCGGCCACAAGTCGACGTAGGCTTGATGATTGCACAACGGATTCCTCAAACGTGAAAACAAGAACGTGACGGTGTTTCGAGCATCATACCGGATAATGACAGAACGACCAGCAACGGAATGGTCTAACGATTGCAGCGTGGCAAGGTCGGCAAGCACAAGGTGGCTGTGGCGGAGTCTTCGACGCCACGGCTGCTTGCAACTCATGTCAAGCCGGGGCTTCGCGGACTCAGCCCCAGCCACCGCCGGTGAATCGAGTGATTGTGGGACGGTTTGGCATCGAACTCGCAGCGATTCACTGGCATAAGCCCACTTCCACGTCAAGGTTCAGTTGCATCCTCCGCGGCGACTCCCTAGATTAGGGTGATCCTATCAATCGCGTCCTTTCTGTGACAAGTTCCCGATGACCAAACCCGATGCTTTGCTCAGCCAACGCTTTCGCGCGGGCCAGGAGCACCTTCTGGAAAGTCTGCTGCAATCCGTCAATGAAATCGTGTGGTGTACGTCTGCAGACGGAAGCGAGTTGTTGTTCGTTAACGAAGCCGTCGAGCGAATCTATGGCCGACCACTCCAGAGCCTGATCGAAGATCGCAACTTCTGGCTGGACGCAATTCATCCCGACGACCGTGAGCGATTTGAGGATCACCTCGAGCGATTGCGAACCGAGGGCCAAGTCGAGCTGGAATATCGCATCGTTCGCCCCGATGGAGAGATCCGTTGGTTGCTCGACAATACAGCGGTCGTCTTTGACGATGATGGCAACGCAGTTCGGGTTGGTGGCATCTCGACCGATATTACACAGAACAAACTGGCACAACAGGCGCTGAGTGAATCAGAAGCCGTCTACCACTCGCTGGTCGAAAGCTTGCCGCTAAATATCATCCGTAAAGACCTGCAAGGGCGAGTCGTCTTCGGCAATAAAAAGTACTGCGAGTCGATGGGCAAATCCTTGGACGAAGTACTAGGCAAGACGGATTTCGACTTTTTTCCCGCTGAACTGGCAAAGAAATATACAGACGACGACCGCCGTGTACTAGAAACCGGCGAACTGCTGCACGATGTGGAAGCGCACCACACAACGGGTGGAGAAGACATCTACGTCGAAGTATTGAAGGGGCCTGTCTTGAATGCTCGCGGCAAGCCCGTCGGTATCCAAGTCATGTTCTGGGACGTGACGGATCGTAAACGAGCCGAAGTCGCTCTCGATCACGAACGCTATTTACTACACAGCCTGCTGGACAACCTTCCGGACAGCATCTACTTCAAAGATCAACAGAGTCGCTTCATTCGTGTCAGCAGCGGGTTGGCCGACAAGTTTGGACTCACCGATCCCAAGGAGGCGATTGGCAAAACGGATAGCGATTTCTTTACGGCCGAACATGCCGAACAAGCGCGTCGTGACGAGCAGGAGGTGATGCGATCCGGTGAACCAATTCTAGATAAGGTCGAGAAGGAGACTTGGAGCGGACATACGGACACTTGGTGCTCGACCACAAAGTTACCGCTGCGCGATAGCAGCGGAACGATCATCGGAACTTTCGGCATTTCACGCGACATTACGGAACACAAGCGAGCCGAAGCAAATCTCGCCAGAGAACGCGATTTACTCAAGACGATCATTGACAACATCCCTGATTTGATCTTCATCAAAGATCGCGCCGGTCGGTTTGTCGCCGTCAACGCGGCAATGCTAGGTGTTCTTCAGGTGAAAACGATGGAGGACGTACTCGGCAAGACGGACTTCGACTTCTCGCCTCCCGAACTCGCCGCTAACTATGTCGCGGACGACCAAATGGTAATGCGATCAGCAAAACCAATGATCGACCAGGAAGAGGCAGCTCGCGATGCAAGCGGAAACGAGGTCTGGCTGCTCACCACGAAAGTGCCGCTGTTCGATGAAGAGGGAGTTGTGACGGGACTCGTCGGCATCGGACGAAACATCACTAACCGCAAGCGTGCTGAAGAAGAACTCAAGGCAGCCAAAGAGGCTGCGGATTCGGCCAATCGAGCTAAGAGTGATTTTCTCGCCAACATGAGCCACGAAATTCGCACGCCCATGAATGCCATCATCGGCATGACGGAGTTGGTTCTCGACACGCGACTCGCTCAATCACAACGTGACTACCTACGTATGGTGCGCGAGTCCGGCGAGTCGCTGTTGACGGTAATCAACGACATCCTGGACTTTTCTAAGATCGAGGCGGGAAAACTCGACCTCGATAATGTCCTATTTGATCTGCGTGAAAGCCTCGGCGACACCATGAAGTCACTCGCCTTGAGGGCCCACAGCAAGAACTTGGAACTGGCGTTTCGTGTCGAGCCTGAAGTTCCGCGAGCGTTGTATGGAGATGTGGGCAGGCTACGACAAATCGTCGTCAACTTGGTGGGCAATGCGATCAAGTTCACCGAAAAAGGCGAGGTCGTCGTCGATGTTCGCTGTGTCGTGCAAACGGCGGATAAGGCAAAGTGCCATATCACCGTGCGAGATACCGGCATCGGCATTCCAGAAGACAAATTGTCGTCGATCTTCGACGAGTTTGAACAGGTCGACAGTTCGACCACGCGGCGATTCGGTGGCACCGGTCTGGGGCTTGCGATTTCATCGCGACTCGTTGAGTTGATGGGTGGCAAGATTTGGGTCGAGAGCGAAATCGATAAGGGAAGTGAATTTCACTTTAATGCTGAGTTCGACCTTGGTGACGAAGAAGAACTCGAACGACCAATCAGAAACGCGGTGGTTGTCGGAGGAACACCGGTCCTGGTCGTCGATGACAACGCGACGAACCGCTTGATTCTCGATGAGATGCTTCGCAATTGGGGCATGAAGCCGACGCTCGTAGATAACGCGGCAAGCGCCCTTGAGACTCTGAAAGACGCCGCCGAAGAGGGCAGCCCGTTTCGCTTGCTGCTCAGCGACGTTAACATGCCCGACGCTGACGGGTTCACGCTCGCCAACTGGATTCGCAATGAGCCTTCAATCTCCGATCTGGCGATCGTCATGCTCACTTCTAGCGGACGACCTGGCGACGCCGAGCGACGAGACAAGCTTGGTGTCTCGGCCAGCTTGCTCAAGCCCGCAAAGCAATCGGAGATTTTCGATGCCACAGTCCGAGCGCTCGGTGTCACCGCTCCCGAAGACGATCCCACGCACAAGTCCGTGCTCGATAAGGCCAGCAAACTCGGAACGCTGCGTGTCTTGTTAGCCGAAGATAACATCGTCAATCAAAAACTAGCCCAAGGCGTTTTGTGCCGGCAAGGGCACGAGGTAGTAGTCGCGAACGACGGACGTGAGGCGATCGAGGCGTTACGCACTTCTGAATTCGACGTGGTTCTCATGGACGTGCAGATGCCCGAGATGGACGGACTCGAAGCCACGAAAGTAATCCGCCAAGCGGAACAATTTACCGGCAAACACCAACCAATTGTGGCGATGACTGCGCATGCCATGGCCGGCGACCGCGAACTTTGCCTTGAAGTCGGCATGGACGAATATGTCTCGAAGCCGATTCGTGTCAATGAATTGATGGACAAGCTCGCCCTTGTGCTTGGTGATCGTAAGCGGGTCGCGAGCGAAGATCAGCCCACCAAGGAAGCCCGACCAACGATGGATTCACTTTCGATCGACTGGCCCCTCGTATTGGGCGAGATGATGGGAGATCAGGCGTTACTTCGTGACTGCATCGAGGCGTGTTTGCAAGAGACGCCTCAATGCATGAATGCAGTTCGAAAAGCGATTGCTGATCGTGATAGCAATGCCTTGAATCGGGCTGCACATAGTCTGAAGGGCTCCATCGCATTTCTCCACGTAGATGTTGCGACGCAATCGGCACAAAAAGTGGAGGAGGCAGGCCATGGCGGCGACCTGGAATTAGCTCAGCAAGAAGCCCCGAAGCTCGACAAGCATGTCGAATGCCTGCTCGATGAATTGAACGCTTACTTGACGCGGTAGGACGTGTGTACGTCGTTACGGTTGATAGCCGTCCCACAGCCAACGCAGCGAATCCGGCAAGATAGCACCGCCATGATCACCGTTGTGTCCGCCTTCGCCGTAGACAAACTCGTAGTCATAGTTCGAGTACTTCAGAGCCGCGGCCATCTCTAAATTCGCGAGAGGCCAGTTACCGTGCTCATTGTCGAGATCGTTGCTGCCGTCCTGCAGGAACACGCGAATCGGTTTGCGTTCCGTCTTGCGAATCAACGCCGGATAAACATGCCCACCACGGATATTCGTGAAGCTGCCCACGTGGCTGAGCACTTTGCGAAACTGATCGGGTCGCTCCCACGCCACGGTAAAGGCACAGATCCCGCCGCTGCTAATCCCGCAGATCGCGTGTCCTTCCGGATCATCGGTGACGTTGTACGATTTGCGAACCTCGGGCAGGATCTCCGTTAGCAGGAAGTTGGCGTACTCGTCGCTGAGGGAGTCGTATTCGTAGCTGCGATTCTCAGGCCGAGGCTGCCAACCCGGTTTCTCTGGCAACTCTTTCTGCTTGTGCCCTGGATCGATAAACACACCGACCGTGACCGGCATCTCGCCTCGATGAATCAGGTTGTCAAAGACCACAGGAACGCGGAACTGCCCCGTTTCGCTGACATAGGCATGACCATCTTGAAACACCATCAGCGCAGCTGGTTTGCTCGCATTGTACTGAGCCGGAGCATAGGTCCAATATCGACGAATCGTTCCCGGAAAGACGTTACTGTCGCTCCACACTCGCTCGACGACCTCGCCGCGCGGCACTCCGTCCTGACGTGACGAGTCAGCGGTGTACTGGTACGTCTTGGGCTCCGACTTTGCTTCCGCCAAGCCGAACACTTTTCGCGTCTTCACGGGCCACCAGCTGTCGATTTTCTTAGCCAAGCGTTCAACGACATCGGGACTTGCTGCCGCCAGGTTCTTTGTTTCGGAAGGATCGGCGAGCAAGTCAAACAACTGTGGTACCAATTCATGACGCCGTTGAACTTTGTCGTAACGCCCCGTTTCTCCGTCATAAGTCAACAACAACTTCCATCGCCCTTCGATGCACCAACGGTACACGAGCGATGCCTCAGGATCATCGACATCAGCGACATCATGGGCAAAGCTCTCGCCAAAGAGCGTGTCGCGCTCGATGCGATTTCCGTCTCGTAACACCGGCATCAAATCGAGCCCCGGAAGGTTGGCCGGAACCTTCGCTCCAGCTGCACTCAATATCGTCGGTACGATATCGATGCTGCTGACAAGTTCAGTTCGCCGGGCGGGCTTGATCTTTCCGCGCCAACTGAACGAGATCGGCGTACGCACGCCACCGTCATAGGGAGACTGCTTTGACTTCGGTGCAAAGGATTGATTCCAACCTTCGGGCACTTCTGTATCGGGCGTCTTTTGAATCCAGCCGTTGTCGGTCACGTACACAATCAGCGTGTTGTCACGAACCTTTTTCGCGTCCAAGTGATCGATAAGCTGGCCACAAGTCTCGTCGAACCATTCGCACATCGCGTAGTACTTCGCGAGTTCAATCGGACGATCGTCACGTTGGTACTTCTTCAGGATTCGCTCTGGCGGATTGTGGGGTGTGTGTGGCAGGAACGGAGCGTACCACAGGAAGAACGGCTTATCGTCCGAGACCGCTTGATCGACGAACTCGAAGACCGGCGTCATGCCCTCGCGTCCAATCGCCAAACCGTCATCACCATGCCGCCCGCCGCGTTCGGGAAATCCGCGAGTCATTCCCGCCGTGAAGCCACCTCGCTGGTAACTGCCTTCCCACCACTTGCCGCTTTGATGGCTGACGTAGCCGAGTTCGCCAAGGATACGGGGCACCGTCGGATGTTGATCAACATGTGCTATTAGTTTCTCTCGTTGTTCGTCGTAGGCGGGTGATTTCGGATCTGTCACCGACGGGGAAGGGTCGTTCCCTGTGGTCTTGTGTTGATAGGCGTACAAGCCGGTGATTAAGGTCATGAGCGACGGTCGGCACAAGCCGGTCGGCACATAGCCTCGCTCGAACACCACGCTCTCGGCGGCCAAGCGGTCGAGGTGCGGCGTTTCGATCGCCTCGTGGCGCATAAAGCCATAGTCGTTCCAGGCCTGATCGTCCGAAATAATCATGACAATGTTCGGACGCTCGGCAGCTTGCGTGGCAGAACACATTCCGAAGCAGCAGGCGAGCGACAAGGAAAGTACGCAGAAAAATCGCGGGGAAGGGTAGGGGAGTTTCATATTGCAGATCTCGGTAGGACAAATCGTTCAGTTTCCGTGCAGCCAACGACGCTCACATCCGTCAGAAGCCGTGTCATTGTAGTTCGATTCTCGGTAGTGGTACAGTTTGCCGTAAGTCAGGCACTCCTGCCCGACAAAAGACGGCCAAGAGTGGCCGTCTTACTTTCAGGAATTTCAAACTGTACCACGACGCGATTCTCCGCAAGCTGTTAGTACGAGTTCGAACCAACTACAATACGGGTGTAACGCGGTGTTGTCCGCATGGAACGGGGTCGGGAGTCTTTTTCGGCCGACCTCTTATCAATTGAAACCACGTTCTCCGAAAAAGACTCCCGACCCCATCACGCCCAAGCACGAGGCACACCATGACTTACAAATCCTCTACACTCCTTTTCGCTCTGCTGCTCGCTTTCACGCTCGTTCCGACGCGGTCGACCAATGCCGACCAGCAATGGGTCGTCTATGAAGGCAAAGAAGGGCCTGGCTACGGCAAACACATTGTCTTCCTTACGGGTGACGACGAGTATCGCTCCGAAGAAGCGATGCCACAGATGGCCAAGATCCTCGCCACGCGACATGGTTTCAAATGCACTGTCCTGTTCGCGATCGACCCCAAGGATGGGACGATCAAGCCTGATTACCAAACCAATATTCCCGGCACCGAAGCATTGAATGATGCCGACCTGATGGTGATGTTTCTTCGCTTTCGGAATTTGCCCGACGAGCAGATGAAGCCCATTGTCGACTTCGCCAATTCCGGCAAGCCGATGATTGCCTTACGCACATCAACGCACCCGTTCAACATCAAAACGCCCGACGCCACCTACGCCAAATACGACTGGCAAAGCAAAGATCCTGCGGGCGGCTTTGGCCAACTCGTCTTCGGCGACACCTGGGTCAGCCATCACGGGCACCACGGCAAAGAGAGTACACGAGCCATCATCAACGACCAACACGCCGATCATCCGATCGTCCAGAGCTGCGAAGACATCTGGGGCCCCACGGATGTCTACGGCATTGTGCACTTGAAGCCCGATGACAAGATTCTACTTTGGGGTCAAGTCTTAGAAGGCATGAGCCCCAGCGACAAACCCATCGAAGGTGAAAAGAACAACCCGATGATGCCACTAGCCTGGACCCGCACGTATACGGGAGAAACCGGCAACACGTCACGCGTCTTCTGCACCACAATGGGAGCCGCCACCGACCTCGTTAGTGAAGGCATGCGCCGATTGATCGCCAACGCTTGCTATTGGGGCCTAGAGATGGAAGTTCCTGCCAAAGCCGATGTTGAACTTGTTGGTGAATACAATCCAACGCAGTTTGGCTTTAATAAGTTTGTCGAAGGTGTGAAGCCGGAGGATCACAGGTTGTAGGCAACGCCGGGGCCGATCGTGATGCTTTAACGGAAGCCCGTGTGCGTTGAAGTAGAAAGACCGCAGCAGCAAGTCTTGATTGCGAGTCATCTGACTTCATTCGATATTTGCTCGCTTGGTCTGTCACTTGCTTCTTCTCCTGGAGCGAGCACAATCGGATCTTGCCGGCGCTGGTAGTCAAAAAGTGCCGGTTCTTGTACGGCGGGAAGTCCGGAACCGCGCTGATTCTCCGATATTTGGTCTCCCGCGCGATCGTAGACCAACACTTTGCGGTCGGATGACCGGTTCTCCTTAGCTTCCTCATACTCCAGAAGAATGTTGGAGCGTGTGTATTCGAACAGATCCGTTAGTGTGAACTTCTGCCTCGCCTGCCGTAACCGTTCTAGCATGGTATACGTCAGCAAGCCGTGACCGCCACCAAATCTTTGGTCTTCGATTGCCGACTCGTTCGACTGACTTGCCGCCAACACTTGGATGCCCTTGTCGTACGCCAGCTGACCAAGACCTTGACTGCCAAACGGTCCAACTTTAAATCCGGGTGGTGCGACCGCTCCGGCGGAGTGACAAGCATCGACAACCAAGGCGGCACGACCAACGTCGACGCCCTGCATCCAACGCGACAATTCGTGGCTAGAAATCGCGTGCCCCGACTTCAACAGACCATCCAACGAAAGATACCGATGCCCTACATTCGACGGAAAGACGTAAAACGTTCCGTCTGAAGCAGTGAACCCGTGTCCCGCATAGAAGATTATCAGCACGTCGTCAGGAGTCGCCTTCTTAAGTACGGACAGTCCTTGGGGCAGGTCAGGGAATTGTGCCTTGCTCGGCTCTCCCGCCAGAACCTTGAGCACATGTTCGATATTTGATTTCGTGGCGTTCGCGGAACTTGCGTAATGGCTTTTTTGTCGTGCCGAGATGAGTGGTACCGAAACTACTTGATAGTGGCCCATGTGCTGCAGAGCCTTGCTGATCTCGCGATCAAAAGCAATCGCATCGTCGGCAGCAAAATTTAGCTCGCGCAGCGGTGTCTCGTAAGAATCGACTCCAATCGAAAGAATGTAAGCGGTTGGTATTTCTTCGCGTGGCGAGGCATCGCGTGCAGTAATCGTCGCTAGTTCACTTCGCATTTGCTCTTCGTTAAAGGCGTACGCCGTCATCCGCCACGATTCGCCGTCCTTTCCGGTCGGGAGGGCGATGCCCTTGAAACAAACGACTCCTTGAAGGTCATTGTTTAAACGTTCCAGCACCGCAGGATCAACCTGCAAACCGTTCTGCTTTTCCAGGCCATCGAGAACATCAGATTCCTTGCGCCACCGGTCCAGGTCGTGCATCGGGCTACTTGGATTCTCCTTTGGCGGCGGAAACTGCCCCACCAGTTGCCCACGGCGATAGAGACGCAGGTCGTAAGGTTTCGTTGTCGTCGTCACTTTCCTTCCACGCCGAATCACCTTGTGCTTCCCATACCCTACCCGCACGTACACATCCGCGTGATGCTCATCGCGAGGAACCACGCATTCGATTTTGACTTGAGGAATTGCCCGGTTCACATCTACCAGATCTGGTAAGTCGGCGAACTCACATCGGCTAGAATTGAGGGCCCCTGGCAAGAGTCCTGGCTCGAAGAAGTGTTCTTGCAACAACGCTAGGTCACTAGTCGCGAGAGGTGAGTCGCTGAATGTCCAATGGGCGATTGGAGCGTCGGTATAGATAAGTCGGTTGGCGTCGAAGCGACCCTCCGAATCGACAACGAACCAATCTCCATTGGGCAAGCTGATCAATCGACAAATTGCTTGGGCCGTCTCCCGATCCCAAACAATACACGTGCGATCCCGACTTCCCGTGACTGCGATCTTTCGCGTCCCTTCATCAGACTTGGGAGGAATCGCGACCGAGACGATAGGGCCATGATGCCCTCGAAAGGCACGAACGCTTCCAGTCCTTAAATCGATCAGTTGCGCGACATGGTCAGCGCCACCGCACAGCAACTGCTGTCCGTCCGCTGTGAACGCAAGACTAAGAATGGGACCGACCGACGCATTCTTGTCGTATTCGCCAAAGCTCAGGTTCGCCGCATAAACATCGCTGCGGCTGGCGTTGAGGTTCAGATCCCAAACTTTGATCTCGCCCGATTTGGTCGCGACAGCGAGGCGGTAAGAGTCGGGCGCAAACGTCAAGCCTGTGATGAAACTGCCGACCAGATACTCTTCTAGTCGAGAACCGCCCGCTGGCACTCCGATCGTCACCTGCCCATGACCGTCGCCAATAGCCAAGAGCGTACCATCGTCCGAGACCGCCAAGGCTGACGTTCCCCGATGTTCATGTTCATAAATTGTCTCTGCGCCGGCAACTCGCATTACGCGAACGCGTCCGCCTTTCACAATCGCTAGTGTGCGTCCCGCCTCGGCGTAGGCCAGTAAGCTTGCATAGTCGCCGCAGTTGTCGATTGCCGTCTCGAATGCCTCGTCGACATGCAGGTCCGGTTCTACAGGTAAGATCGCGACTTGCCGTACTGGTGGCTGCCGCAATAGAGGGCGCCGTTCATGTTCGCGTGCGTCGAAAAACTGCACTCTTTCGTCATCTCTCGCGACAACGGTGCTGGCTGCGCGGTCAATATAAAGGTCCTGGATCGGGCCTGCCAAAGGCCCTCGCTGCTGTTGGTCTAGATGCCGGTGGAGGAGCGGTTTTTGCCGTCCGGAGTAAAAACTCCATGCGCGCAGCGAGCCATCCTCAAATCCACCAAACAGCGTTGACCCGTCATGGTTGAAGCGGAGCACATTCGCGATCGGCGGCGGCCCGAGCCATTGCATCTCAAACGCCCAATTCCCGTGTTCGTCGACGTCCCAAATCGTCATGGCACTCCCAGCATCGACCGAAAAGTACTTGCCTGGAGTTGGCGAAGCAGCGACCACTCGCACGGGGCCCCCTTTCGGCTCAAATTTTTCTTTCTCCATCACGGACGTAAGCTTCCTCATTCGTCGTCCCGTCCTGGTCTCCCACACTTCGACGTCCCCATATTCGTTCCCAGTGATTAGACGCGTCGCGTCCCGGGAGAACGCATAGGTATTCCATCGATCAGAAAACTCATGCACGACCTCACACTTTCCCGCCACGTCCGGTCGGCCCGCGATCAGCCTCGACCGCTGCAATTGCCCGTGTGCCGACTCGACCCAAAACAATTCGTTTTGCGATGGCGATACGGCGATTGCTGAGATCTCAGAATTTCGTTCTGCAACCACTTCGACTGGAGCGTCGAGCGACGCGTCAGTTCTCCAGATCGAACCGTACGCCGTTCCCAGCCAGAGACTTTGAGATCGCTGTTCGAAACCGACCGAGGAAATCGCTGGCAACTGCAACTGGTTAGTTCGCCGCAAAGTGTTCTCTGGCCCGAGATCCCAGATTTCGCACATGTCCAAAGTTGATGGCTTCACCTCGCTCCGCGCGGCAACAACCAGAAATCGACTATTGGTCAGAAACCGAAGGTGAGAGATTCGGCCTTCACGCACCTGTTGGCTCCAACGTTTGCCAGCGACTGACAAGTCCCACAACCCGACCTCGCCCGTTTCGCTGCCCAGTAAGACGAAACGATTGTCGGGCGAAACATCGCAACAGATTGCCGGGAAGTCAAATTCTCTTAGCATTAGCCCGGAACTCACTTTCCAGAGGAAGCTGGCATCCGTTCCAACGGTGACGACTGAGGCACCATCTATTGAGAAAGCGGCGGATCGTACGGCACCGATGTTGTGTCCCATTTGAACGCGCAGGCTGGCTGTTACCTCTCGATTGTCCTCGGCAGGCGGCGGCACATTCTCGACTCGGATCTTGAATTCGCCGACACCGCCCGGTTGTTTGTGAGTTACACGGACGCGATACCCTCCCTTCGGCAAATCAATCTCAAGGATCTCGTTGAGCAAGTCTGGTGAGTGCCGCTTTGCGTCGAATTGAGGCTGGTCAAGTGACAGGGACTTATCATCAATGGAGTTCACTTCCAGGCGTACCTGTGTGACTCCTGTCGTGATCAACCTGATCCTACGACATTCGGTAACATTAAACTCGAATGGCTCGCTGCGTTGGCCAGACAAAACCGCTCCCGAGACAGCGGGTCCATCGATGACAATGTCTTCGGCACGCCCTACCAGAGAAGACTCGAACAAGAGCAATGCGACAAGATACGCGACGAAAGCTGCATGGCGCTGGTGAATAGATTGCATCCCATTTCCACTCGGGGTATAGGCGATAAGCAAGAGTCCCAAAACACTTGGCAACCGCCCGGTTAATTGAGTCACTGCTTTAAACTCGCACGACTGCCTTCTAACTGGGCTCGACGAGGGAAATTAAAAACTTGGTCGACCGCGCGTTCTCTGCCGGAAAAGGTAACGGCGTAGTTGTCAACGGTTAACTCCACACAGATTCGCGAGTTGCCTCTGTAAACACGCATCCTCTTGGTGGTCTACGGCATCGACAGCGACGACATTTTTCTAGCCGACCTAAGCACACATTCACACGCTCGCGCAATTCATTCGCAAGTTCAACCGTAACATTCTGTGCATTATCCCAGTCGATAAAGCGTAAGTAGGGGGGAGTGCTCGAGGGTCACGATTTTCACAACGAAAGGCACTAGACCAACCCGAGAATGGTGCCGCGATTGAGCGCACAAAGGTGAATCCATCTCCCCGTCTATCAATTGGTTGCTTCAAATTCGCCGCAGCCCTAACTAATGACGAGCAGTATCAGGAACTTCCACACGGATGTCAAGAAACTTCCGGAACAGTTCAGGGCTTTTCAGTTTTTCAAACTGAGAGGTTTGTACGACGGGCTTCCGATCCCGTCGATGAATCTAACTCGTTTTTCGACGAGCTCGGAGGCCCGTCGTACATCTTGTGCAACTTCAACAAATGAAAAGCCCTGCGGAAAAGTTGTTTGAGTGGTTGCCGTTTGTCGATCTTCGCTGCTTGCAACGAGCCAATGATTTCGACAGAATTACGCTCGGTGGTAGTTGTTTTACGGCAGCGTTCATTCGCCTCCGAATCTAGTAGGGGTTTTGCTATGGCCACTATTCGATGGCCTCTCGCGTGCGTCCTGGCATGGTGCGTGCTTACTTCGGTCACATCTGTCCAGTCTTTTCAAGAGCTCTCGATTGGTGAAACATCTGTCACCAATCACCTTAATGCAAAGGAACCTCTCCATACGTTTTCGTTTGTTGTCGACAAGGCGGGACGCTACCGCATCTCAACGACGGGCGCAACTCAAGTACAGCTCGATCTGATTTCACCGAAAGATTCGAAGGCGTTTGATCCAGCCAATTACAAAGGCAAGAGATATACTCCCGATCTAGTCAACCAGTCAATCGAGTGTGAACTGCCGACTGGAGAGTATCAGATTCGCGTACAACACGCGTTTCCTGGTGGCGTCGGTGAGTTCGGGGTTCGCCTAGAGAGACTTGAAGGCAACTCGCAAATGGTATCGAAGAGTTCTGACCGCCAGACTCGATCTGCGGTGACCGCGCGGCTGTGGTTACAAACGGGGCACGGAAGGGGGCAAATTGAGGAAGTCAAGTTCTCCGCCAGTGCCCAGCGGATTCTAACTACCGGTAACGATGCGACCTACTTGTGGGACGCTGCGACCGGACGTGAATTGAGAACGTTCGGAACCGGCGCAAACGCTGCTGCAATAGATCCAACAGAGGCGTTGATCATCACCGCCAGCGACGGCGCAACTTCGCTCTGGGATGCGAAGACTGGCGCAAACTATTGGACTGAAGCCTACAAAGGAGTTGTTGCGACGCATGCTTTGTTTCTTGACAGCAGAAGCTTCCTGACCATCCGCCAACCCGATCTCCCGTACGACGAAACGATGGAAAGCACTGTCGAACTCTGGAAGATCACCGATGAACGCAAAACAGACCGACTGGCGACGAAGGTGATACCTCTGATTACAGCCGTCGGGGAAACTCCGACAGGCGACGCCATTTGGTTCGGCTGTAGGGACGGAGCAATCAGGAGATACCATCGCGCAGCACAGCGTATTGAAGACGTTGTGTCGGCACGAGATGCTGCGATCTCCGCCTTAGCGATCACACCCGACCACTCCTTTTGTTATTTCGTGAGTGACGAAAGGAAGCTATTTCGAGCCATACTAGAAAGCGGGACGATCGAGTTCATCGTCGATCTGAATGAGTTCAAGCCAGCACGCGACGCTAAGGCGAACCGGTATTTCTTTCACGACTATGAGTTTTCTGCAGATGCATCGCAATTGCTCATCGGGATATCTGACGGCACGGCTCGGTTATGGAGCACCGCAGATGGGCAGGAGATACGTTCGTTCAATGATGAGCAAGGAGACGTCAAAGCTGTATCATATTCAGCGGATCGCAGCCGGCTGCTAACGGGCAATTCCGAGGGCTTTGTGACGAACTGGGACGTAAGTGCCAGTGATACACCGGTGCGACTCGTTGGCGAAGCGACGATCGCCAACGCAATGCATTTCAGTTCCGATGGCGCTCAGGTCTACTTCGGGCTGAATGACGGGACAGTGCGAGCCTGGAATCTTGATTCCGGCCAACAACGAACCCTCAACGAACGCGGCGGAGGCGAACTCTTTGACTTTGTTGTTTCCGATCGCGATGAAACGACGTATGTGGGTGGCAGTGGCTGGTCCGTTGGCGTTCTGAAGGGAGGTTCGACGGAAGGAGTCTTCGAAGCCTTTCGAGCCAACCCGGTGGCTGCCGTTCAATATTTCGTCACCTCGCTCGCCTACTCCCCTACAAAAACGCTTCTGGCCGGTGCCGGTTCCGGCTCCGAGTGCCGCGTCTACGACACGGAGCAAGCCAAAGTCATTGCCGAGCTAGTCGGTCACGAAGGATTCATCTCCTCAATTAGTTTCTCGCCCGATGGCGATCGACTAGCGACAGGCGGTAGCGACGGTAGTGTGCGACTGTGGGATCCACTCACCGGTAAGGAACTTTTGCAGTTCCAAGTCGACAGTGGCGATGATGTCCGAGCAGTCGCCTTCTCGCCTGCAGACTCGAACCTGATCGCCGCGGCAACCTCGAAAGGGAATTTTCATGTTTGGAGAGTCAATGACCGCGCAGAAATCTATGTCAACAACATCACCGGTGTCCAGAACGGCAAATCTACAAGCCCCAGTATTGTGGACTTCGCGTTCACTCCGGATGGGCAGCAAGCGTTCTGCGGCTGTTCTGACAGTATCGCCCGTCTGCTTGATCTGCGCGACAAGTCTTTCGTGCGGGACTTCAAGGGACATTTCAATTCGATCCGCGCCGTTGCGGTGTCACCAAGCTCGGACCGCAAGTTAGGCGTCACCGGCAGTTACGATAAGAAGTCAATCGTTTGGGATCTAAGCACAGGCCAACCATTATGCACGTTAGTCAGCCTCCGCTCCGGAGGATGGTTCGTTCTCGATGAAGAGAATCGATTCGACGCTGATTCGCTCGAAAACACTCGCGGAGTGCATTGGATATTTTCTGATTCACCATTTATGGCGGGACCGCCTTCGTTGTTTCAGCAACAGTATTACGAACCGTCGCTACTCGCTCGCAAGATCAAGGGCGAGTCATTTTCGCCAGTGGGTGATATCACTGAACTGAATCGAGCTCAACCTCGCGTAAGGATCGTCGAGGTCAAACGAAGTAGGGACTTCTCGGACACCGTCGACATCTGTGTTCAAGCGGAAGTTGGTGAGTTGTCCGCTGTACGTGGTGAAGAACCGTTGACGATGAAGACCAAGCCGTACGATTTGCGCCTGTTTCGAGACGGACAACTAGTAGGGCAATTCCCACCGATGGACGATCGATTCGAGGCGCCTTCAGACATCTCGAACGAGGGCGATTTACAGGCGTGGCAGCAAGCGACCGATATCCTCGCTCACCCAAATGTCGGTGGCAGTGGGAAAGTGTGGTTTCGAGGTGTGGCATTGCCACACCGGCTGCGAGGGGAGACGGCAACGTGGAGCGCTTACGCGTTCAATGACCAGCGTGTTCGCAGCGAGATCGCAACCTTCGAGTACAATATCCCAACCGATTTAACGCCGCCGCATCCGAAAGCGTATGTGCTGTCCGTCGGCGTGAATACTTATGAGACGCCAGCCTGGAATCTTCAATTCGCTGCGAACGATGCCGTTGAATTCGAGAGGATCATGCGGCTGCGACTTGGTGAGGCGCGCGACTTCGATGTGGTTTCGATTCCCTTGATTTCGGAGACGGGAAAGCATACGCGGCGACTGGATGCGACCAAGGAGAACATCCGGCTCGTTCTTCAACAGTTGGGTAGCGCAGACTTGGCACATGAGGAATTGATTGGGTTGCCCGGCGACGCAAGGCTGCTAACGAAGGCCACTCCTGATGATGTGCTTATCGTCTTTTTCGCTGGTCACGGATTCACAGCCACCGACGGTACATTCTATTTCTTTCCCTACGACATCGGCGCGAAGAACTTCTCCCTTTCCAAGGCCGTCCTGGAAAAATCGATTTCGAGTACCGAAATTTCCAAATGGCTACGAGATGTTGACGTTGGTGCAGCCGTGATGATTATCGACGCGTGCCAGTCAGCCAGCATCGTGAAACCACCAGGGTTCAAGATCGGCCCCTTTGGCAGCCGTGGCCTGGGCCAACTTGCCTATGACAAGGGAATGCAGGTATTGGCGGCAAGTCAGTCGGAGCAAGTGGCGGTCGAGATCAGCGACCTGGGACACGGCCTGCTGACCTATGCCATCATCCAAGACGGTATCGTTGACCGCAAAGCCGCCGATCGCAATGACGCGCTCACCCTCAGCAGTTGCTTGGCACATGCGCAGCAGAACGTCCGTCGCATCTACGAAGGCCTACTATCAAAGGCAGCCGCCGACACACCTGACACGACGCGACTGATGAGGCTCAACACGAGCAGGTCCGCGCTCATGAAAGTCGACTCACGTTTGACGGATTTTGAGTTGAGAGAGCTGCGAGGGTTACCAGTTCAAGAGCCCGCGCTGTTCGACTTTAATCGCTCGAAAGTTCGCATTCGACTCGGGCAATCAGCCACGCCGTCTGAGGCTATCGACGGTGGGGACTGATATCGTAAGACAATCTCCGCCAAACAATCCTTCGGAGTGACTGTTGCATTTTGCGCAAGTTGCTTGACTTACAGATTTCCTGGAATTATATTGCCCCTCCAGTATGTGGGTAACAGGTGTTTTGGGTGCCGCTTTTTAAAAGGAGCAGAACTATGGTTAATCACCCGCGTCACGGCGTAATTCTTTGGACGCTAGTTTCCGTCATTTTCGCAATCACAGCGTCCGACGCTGACGCTTGTTGGTGGAGGCACCATTGCCAATGCCATTCGGGGTCAGGTCGATCATCCGCGCCGGCGGCCTCACCTGCCGCATCTCCGAGTGCTGCGGCGGGAGAGGTTATGGCAGTGCCTGCTTATGTTGCCTACGCACCAGTTGGTTTCGCCCCGATGCAAGCCGCACCCAGTCCATCTGCTGGCCTGGGAGATGTGATCGAAATTCTGAAGATCTTGCCCCAGATCCGAGACGCATTCGGTAGTCGTAACGGCGACTCGACGGGAAGCTCAGGATCTAGTTCGAGTTCCAATGCCGACCTCACCGCCATCCGCGCGACACTGGCGGAACTCAAAGAAGGACAGGCAGACCTGCGCGGTCGTTTGATTAACAACGCCGGCATCTCGCAGGCCATTGGAGAACAACTTGTCAAAACCGACGCCCGTGTTCAGGTGCTGCAAGGTGCGAGCGGCGCGAATGGTGTATTGGTTCAAGAGCTGGCCCAAATCAACAAGACGCTTAACGACCGCTTGCCCACCGCAGACGCGGCTCCGGAGACTGCGGAAGCTTCCAAGCCAGCATGGTTCCAGGCCTTCGAAAAATCGTTGGAAAAGCGATTTGACGAGATCGAGAAGCGACTGCCGGCGAAGGAAGGCACGTAAACCTCGGTAGGCGGGAGACAGTATTTCGGGTCACATTCAGGCGAAGAGACCATGTCTCTTTCGTCGAATCTTGGCAACCAAAAGGGGGATTGTGATGACAAATTCGCAAAAATTTGACGCGGTTACGCGTCGTAGGTTTCTTCAGAGTAGCGCAGCAGGAACCGTCGCCGCGACGAGCTGCTTTTCGAATTGCCAACTGATCTACGGGCAGGAGCTTGGTGCTGACAACGCTCCGTGTATCGATTATCCCGTGCGAGAAGACGATGGAGCGTCCCTGTCGTCGATTGACTTGGCGATTATCGAACAAAACCCGGAACTTGCACCGACGATCTCAGGTGGGAATGTTCAAGGGGCTGCCCGAGCGTTAGAAGCCGCATTCGAAAATGTTGATATTAGCAACGCTCCAACTCGCGGGGGCGAACCGCCACAACCTCCGGCGCGACTCGCCGCCCGAAACCAATGGGATCCCGGGTCAAAACTTCGCGTGCGATTTAACGGCGGCACGAGTTCTCTTCAAAAGCGGGTCAGAGAGATCGCAGACGAGTGGGCGAAGTACGCCAACATAGACTTTGTAGAGTCTAGAAGTGCCGATTCAGAAATACGTGTTGATTTTACGAGAACGGGTCACTGGTCCTATGTCGGTAAGGACTCGTTGGGTGTTGGTGGACAAACGATGAACCTAGAGCTCAATGAATCAACGATCGAGCGACCGTATAATCTGGGTGTTGTCCTGCACGAATTCGGTCATGCATTGGGCGCTATCCATGAACATCAGCAGCCTGATGCGGATGGATTGTTCGACCCCCAGAAGACGATTGCTTATTTCCAAAGCAGGTATGGCTGGCCAGCAGATAAAACACGAAGAAACGTACTAAATCGGTATGACAAGTCGAAGTTGACCGTATTCAGCAAGTTCGATCGCAACTCGATCATGTTATACGCTTACCCGGGAAGTATTACGAAGAGCGGAATCGGCACACCGACAAATTCGAAGTTGTCGCCCACAGATATTGAGTTTATGTGCAAGTTGTATCCGGGGCGTCACGATTGCTCGTCAACAACTGGCTCAGGAGACGACATCACCCATGGTGATGATGACGACGCGGCAGTAGTAGCACGTACACTTAGTGTTGATGCGGCACCTTTAATTGGCAAAATCGCTTCGAAAGCCGCAAAGAATATCTACCTCCTGAAGATTTCCGATGCGGGTACCTACACGTTGTCAACGCGAGGCTACACGCAAGTCGTTGTCACCAAGTTCACCGATGTAAGTGGCAAGGCAGTGGACTTGGAAGGGAGGCGGCTTACGCACGATCTTGTTAACCAAACCATCAAGCCAGTGTTAGCCGTCGGCGAGTATCAGGTGGAAGTTTCCCACAAATATGCTGGTGGGGTTGGTGAATACAGCATCCAGATTCAAAAGGGCGATCGATGATGGGGACGTTGACACATGGCCAAAAAAAAGGTCGCAAAGAAGACGGCGCGAAAGAAATCGGTAAAGAGGACTCCCGCTGCGGAGGTGCTTGACGCGGTGGAAAGGCGTTTGAATTGCCTGCCCTCGCCTAAACCTCTAGCGGACTGGCTACTAGCAGATCTCGATGACGCCCAGGCAGGTCTCGCTGACGCTAGTTTGTTACCAGAAGAGTGCGACCTGCGGCGGGACTGGTGGAAGATCAACGACCAAGGCAAGACCGGCTCGTGCGTCGGCTGGGCGGTCGCCGACTCGGTACTACGATGGCATTTTGTCAACGCCGGCCGACTCCCCGAGGACGAATCTCTTTCCACACGGTTCGTCTGGATGGCTGCGAAGGAAATTGATGAGCATAACGTCGGTCGCCCTGAGTCGTTCATAGATGACGCGGGCACAAGCCTAAAGGCCGCTCTGGACATTGCGAGAAAGTACGGTTGCGTCACCGAGAGCGTGTTGCCATTCGAAGGGCGTTTGTATCCCGGGACTTCGCGCGCTTTCTACATTTCGGCCGCGTTATTCAAAATCAATATGTACATTCGTATTCAATCGATTATCGAGTGGAAACGTTGGCTCGTTCAACAGGGGCCCATCCTGATACGAGTGGAAGTGGACAAGACATGGCACAATCCATCGAATGGTCGGCTAGAGTTCTACGATCCTTTTCTGCCCGGTGATCCAAGAGCCGGAGGACACGCGGCGGCTGTCGTGGGCTACACCGAAAGTGGTGATTTCATTATTCGCAACAGCTGGGGTTCACGTTGGGGAAGCGACGGTTACGCGTTCGCATCTCCGCTGTATGTTGATCGAGCAGTTAGTGAGGCTTTCGGGGTGTTCGTCTAGCTGCCTGCTGCCCATCAAAGCATCCGATCCTAATTGTACAGCGACACTTTCACGACAATCTCAACGCGATGACTTATGTCAAAAGCGGCGCTGCCCAACCAAGTCGTCGCCGTGGCGAGGTTCTGATCACGCAACATCGGTCGACGACCAAGGCGCCTCTTCGCGCCGTCGCATGGGACCAAAGCACCATTGCTTCATCGTTTTCCCAAGCCGCATAATCGGAACCACACGCACGCTAGCAATGCCTGTTCCCGTCGCGCGAAGAGATTTCCTCAGCACAATCGCGCCACGCGATCGATTACCTACACAAGCAAGGGACAGACTATGCAGCACAGACTGCCTATGGAGGACACAATGCCCCCTTTTCGCTTCAGCCTAACTTCGTCGGTGATCGTGCTTGTGATAACTTCCTCGCTCGTAGCTGGCCCCCCACAAAAAGGTGACTCGAAATCGCACCAAGAGTGCGTCGTCGACCGGCACCATTGCCACAAGGACCACTGCACGCACTGCGATGCGCCACATGCACCTATCCTAGGTTCTGCGCCGGCCATGCTGGCTCCTGTGTTGTTGGCTCGCAGCACTACACAGGCGGTGCCCGCACGAGAAGAGAAGCTCGAAGACGAGTTGCAGAAACTCAAGCAATTGATGGAGCTACTCGGTGATCTGGCACCGACGTCGAATCAAGCACCAACGTCCGCAGCACCCGCCAACGCCACTAGCGATGAAGTAGTCCAGACTCTACACGAAGCCATCGAAGCAATTCGAACGATGAATGCACAGATTGAAAAAATCCAAAAACGCCTCGACGAAATTGACAAGCGTGCTTCTTAGCATGGCATACGCGACGTGCTGCCTGGGTAGATGCAGACGCCGAGAACAGTAGTCAGAGTTTCGACGATAATCCAAGAGATTTAAGGGGTTGGTTCCTCACATGCGTCTCTCAATAACCACCATTGTCGCGGCACTGCTGCTGCCGTGTTCGGTTAATGCCCAAGTGCAAAAATTTGGACCCGTCCAGCATCCTGCCTATTCGCCTGGTCCTCTCGAATCACCAGTCCCACAGCAGCAGCCTGGGTATTATGCGTCGCCGCCACCGAATGGCACGTTTGCTGGTCCAGCTAGATCAGTAGGAATTGATGGCTTCGCACTACATTTTCCCGCGATGTCTTTAAGGCTGCCTACGCTGCAGTTTCCTTCGTTCTTTAAAACGCGGAGCCAAGCAAAAGTACTCATGGACGCAGCACAAGCACCTTTCGTAGAACAGCAGCAGCCGATTGCGGTTGGTTCGCCGGTCGCCATCCAAGCGGTCGTCCCCGCCGCGACTCCCCAAGAGGGCGAACCGGAAAATAATCCGCTACAAACGCCAAGTCAGAAGGATTCCTTTCAGAAGGGCGCGTACACTAATTCCGAGCACGACGACGAGATCGTCGCACTCCAGCAACAGGTCTTTATATTGGCTCAGGCGATGGGGAAGCTGACGGAAGTCGTCCAGCGATCCGAACAACTCGCAAACGCGGCAACTAGATCGCCTTCCGTCCAAGCGAGCGCTGTCGCCCCCGAACGGTTACCCGTGACGAATACATACCGGGCCGAAACTCAAGCCGTGCATTATCAGCAATCGATACCGGGCCATTATGCTCCTCCTCGAATCGAACCATTGCCCAGCACGTTGCAAGTCGCACCAAGGCGACTTCCGCGTACAATCGAATCGCCATGAAGAAATAAACGCGACGCGATTGCGTGCCTAAACTCGCGACCTATGCCTTCACTAGCTGGGACCGACCGCCGCGAAATTGCGGGGTAGCTCTACTCCGTAGCGCTAAGTTCCTGGGGCAATGGCACTTGGCTTGGAGACATTAAGTACCCGATCAGGTCGCGGACTTGTTCGGCTGTCATTACGTCCAGTTGACGCTCGGGCATCATCGATAGGTTTGAGATTCGCAACTCCTCGATGTCGTCACGCAACAGTACGATTCGTTCAGCAGCGGTTTGCATTGTGATTGTTCGTTCGCTTTCTTCTGCGACGATTCCACTGACCACACGACCGTCCGCCATTAAGGCGACTGAAAGGTGAAAGTTCTTCGAGACGGTTGCACTTGGATCGACGGTGTTCTCAAGCAAGTAGTTGAGGTTGTTGCGTTGCGATCCGGTCAGGTCTGGGCCAATCCGTCCGCCCGTGCCAAACAATCGATGGCACTTGCCACAATTGAGGTCGAAGATTGCTCGACCGGCGGACAGATTAGCCGCAGCGAGCGTTTCCGGCGTGAGTTGTTCGCGATAGTGAGCAATGCGTTCCATCTTCTCGGACGAGATTGCTTTTAGTTCAGGCCACAATCGATCGATCTCCGCGTTGATCGTCGAGTTGCCAAGTAACTGCATCTGTCGAAGTTGGAAAGGCGACACGTGGTCGCGAGCAATCTTGCCGGTCGAGACTGCTGCAAGCAAGGCGTTAATCGACGCCTGGCGTGACGTCAGCGTTGTGATGGCTTCGCGGCGTGTTGGTTCGCGTCGAAAGGAATGGTAACGGTCGATAATCAATTGCGGCGTCTTGGGATCGTCGAACGCGGCTAGCCCGCGAATGGCATCGATGCCGAGATCGCGATCCGTCAGCAGGTTTTGCAATAGCGGAACTATCGATTCGTCGCGAGCTTCGACGAGGGTGTGGATCGCCGAGCGGCGGGCCGCGAGATCCGATGCATTACCATTGGCGATCTGCCGAAGTTCGTCCATCGCGCGACCATCGCCGAACACGAGCGACAATTCGCGAGTCATCGTTCGAATTCGTTCATCATTGCTTTTGGCAAGTGCCGTTGCGACGGTTGACCAGTTGGCTGGTGCGTTCGCCTTGCGCCAACCCTTTAGCGAGATCTCCATTCCTGAGAGGATATCGTGCTGAGTACTTGCTTCGCCAGCGGCACCCAACAGGACAACAAGTTGCTCGACCGCTGCAGGCTGTCGTTCGATCTCACTGGTAATACGCCGGGCAATGTGTTCACGTACGATCGGCAACTTGCTCGACGCGGCAAGCGAAATGGCCTGCGTTGGATACTCCGCGACGGCCGGTTCGACGCCGTACCAAACCATCAACGGATAAATGGGGTCCGTCGCGAATTGTTGCTTGCTGGCCAGCGATTCCGCCAAGGCCCATCGATCGCCGTGGGGCAGTTGCTTGAGCGCCGAAGCTAGGAAGGAAAGCACAAGTCCCGATGATTCCGTCTGTGCAAGTCGCTCGAAAGCCTCTCGAGTTGCAAGTGTGACGGTCCCTGAATCGACGAGCAGCTTGATTGCCCAAGTGCGAACATGCTCATTATAGTGCTTTAGTTGCTGAATGAGCCAAGATTCGCTGGTTCCGCCTGTGACATGCAACGCCCACATCGCGCGAAGCTTTCGCGTCGCATCTTCGTTGCGATCAAAGAGTTCGTGTAACTGCCGGTGAGCAGCGCTCAGATCGTTGCCCTCGACGGCTCGTGCTTGCAACACGCGACGACTGTTCCGCACGAACCAATCGTTCTGGTGCAGTTGAAGATCGACAAGTTCTTGGTCGCTCAATTCGAAGAGATCATCCGGCACCGGCATCTTCGCCTGGCCGTAAGTCACTTTGTAAATTCGTCCGGACGTACGATGGATACCGTCGTTGTCATGACACTCACCGATGTCCGACCAGTCCGCGATGTACACACCGCCATCTGCACCTGATACAAGCTCGATACCGCGGAACCAAGTGTCGGTCGTACGCATGAAGTCGGGCTCGTGCTTGCCCACATACGTCGCACCGGATCGCTCAAGTCGATCACAGTTCACTCGCAAGCCATGTAAGTTGCAGGAAAACAACTCGTTGCGATACTTCGTCGGCCAGTTATCGCCGAGATAGATCATCATGCCGCAGTGAGCGTGGCCGCCACCGGCTTCGTCCGTCGTCGGGGTGACGCCGAGTTTTTTGATGTCGTGCCACGCTTCCTTCGTGTCCCAGTGATAGTGATCGGCCGTTTGTGGCAAGAGTTGATAGACGTGCGAGTCGAAATGCTCGCCGAACATTCGCTGATAGTAGGCGCCCGGAATCACATGCCACAGGTGACCGATCACGGTGTTGATAAAGAACATCTGCCCGTGCTCGTCCCAGTCCATTCCCCAAGGGTTGGTTGTGCCACTGCAAACGACCTCGAAGCTTTTGCGTGTCGGATGATAACGCCAAACGCCACAGTCGACCTGCGTGCGGTGTTCGGGAGCCGTCTCCGGGGCACCGACGAGCGACGTCGTTGTGATTCCGTGTCGGCCATACAACCAACCGTCCGGTCCCCAGCGGAGTCCATTGACGATGTTGTGGCGAATGACGTCGTCGTCCCAACCGTTCAGGATCACAACCGGTTCGCCGTCCGGTACATCATCTCGATCGCGATCGGGAATGAAAAGCAAATCGGGAGCACACAAAGCCCACACGCCGCCGAAGCCAATTTCGACGCTGGTCAGTTTGCTCGCCTGATCCCAGAAGACCGTTCGCTTGTCGAATTCTCCGTCACCATCGGTGTCTTCCAAGATGACGATGCGGTCCTTGAGTTTCGTCTCGTAGTTCGTTTTGCTCTCGGCATAGGTATAGCACTCCGCCACCCACAATCGTCCGCGTTCGTCCGTTGTCAAAGCAATCGGCTGGTTGACACTGGGCTCGCTGGCGAAGACCGACACTTGGAATCCATCAGGCAGCGAAATGCTCGCGGCAGCTTCTGCTGGACTGAGTAACCGTTCGGTCAGTTCTTGCGTGTCGAACGGCTTCGGGAAATCTTCCGCGAGCGATGAGTTCGTGACGAGCGTCAGAGTTGCGAGTAAAGTGAACAGTTGGCGGATCGGGCAGGCAGAGGATGCCATCAGATGAAAACTCCTCGTCTCGGTGGGCGTGAAGGAAGGTTGCTCTATCATAGTCAATCCGATGAAGGGCGTGGCTATGACCTTGGCTCAACTATAACTTCTTTCTGTTGAGTAGGGTCCGCTGTGCGGACCTCAGGGATTCATGGTCCGCACAGCGGACCCTACTCTCGCTGCTGGACTTGCCTGCCGCAATCGGACCATAATGGTGACTCCACTCAGGTATCACAACTCCTCCAGGAGATTTTCTAATGAAATGTTCACGACGCGAGATGTTTCAGGTGGCCGCAGGTGCTGCCGGAGTCGCTGCCGTTGGGTCGGCGGCATCGGCCCAGGTACCACAAGATGCCGTGCCTAAGGATTTCAAAATCACTAACGGTCGCATTCGCCAGTCAGTTATGGGCTGGTGCTTTAATCCGATGCCAGCGGTCGAGTTGGCGAAGCATTGCGTCGACATTGGGTTGGTCGCGATCGAAGGCATTTCGGCGGAACACTACCCGGCGGTCAAGAAGCTCGGCTTAGAGATCTCCCTGGTCAGCAGTCACGGTTTTGCGAAGGGACCCTTCAATCCCGACAACATCAAGTACTGCGTCGACATGCTGAAAGAGAAGATTGATCTCGCCGTGGAAGTCGGCAGTCCCAGCGTCATTACGTTCACCGGGATGCGTGAGGCAGGAATTACGGACGAACAAGGCGCGAAGAATTGTGTCGATTGTTGGAAGCAAGTAATCGGGTATGCAGAAGAGAAGAAGATCAACCTCGTGCTCGAGCATCTCAATTCGCGAGACTCAAGCCATCCGATGAAAGGACATCCCGGCTACTTCGGCGACGACGTCGACTTCTGCGTCGATCTTATTCGACGAGTGGATTCACCTAACATGAAGTTGCTATTCGATGTCTATCATGTCCAGATCATGAACGGCGATGTGATCCGACGCATTGGACAGTACAAAGACGTCATCGGTCACTACCACACAGCCGGCAATCCGGGGCGCGGCGAGTTGGACGATACCCAAGAGATCAACTATCCCGCCGTGATGAAGGCGATTCTAGCAACGGGATACACCGGCTACGTTGCTCAGGAGTTCATTCCGAACTGGGAAGACAAAGTCTATGCGTTGCGGCATGGGGCCAGTGTGTGTGATGTGTAACTCGTAGGCTCGTTGCTCCGCAACGTCGCCTCAGGGTATTGCCTGCTAGCCGCGCGGCACGGGAGTCTGCGTCACGGGGTGACGCGACTACTCATTGAAAGTGAGATTCATGACATGGCCGTTAATCGCCGAGCGTTTGTCAAACAATCAACCGTAGCGGGCGTTTCGCTCGTCGTTGCCGGCTATCACGTCTCCGGGGCTGAATCCGGGAAGATCAAGGTCGGCCAGATCGGCACGAAGCACGCCCATGCCTCGGGCAAGATGGACACGCTGCGAAAGTTCAGCGATCTGTACGAAGTCGTCGGCGTCGTCGAGCCTGATGAGAAGCGGCGACTACTGCTAAAAGATAGCGCGACGTATCGTGACTTGAAGTGGATGTCGGAGGAGGAATTGCTTAACACATCCGGGCTGCAAGCCGTCGCCGTCGAAACAGAAGTTCGAGATCTTTTGTCGGTCGCCGAACGTTGTGTTGGGGCGGGAGTGCATATCCATCTGGACAAACCCGCCGGCGAATCGCTTAGCCACTTCAAACGCATCCTAGACGATGCAACTCGGCAGCACCGTGTCGTGCAGGTGGGATACATGTTCCGCTACAACCCCGCGTTTCAACTGGCGTTTCGTGCGGCAAGCGAAGGTTGGTTCGGGCACGTCTTCGAAGTGCATGCCGTCATGAGTAAGAAAGTGGATTCCGGAACACGGCTTGAACTCGTCGAGTATCCGGGTGGATCGATGTTTGAACTGGGCTGTCACGTGATTGATGCCGTGGTGAAGGTTCTCGGGCGACCAACGAACGTGACTGCCTTCAATCGGCGAACCTATTCCGAGCAAGATCCGCTACTCGACAATTGCCTGGCCGTACTTGAATATCCCAAGGCGACCGCCACCGTGCGAAGTTCGGTCGTCGAGTACGACGGGGGACGTCGTCGGCAGTTCGTCGTCTGTGGCGATCAAGGCGGCATCGACATCAAGCCGCTCGAACCGCCTCGTGCGACTCTGGCTCTTGAAACCTCGCACGGCGACTACGCCAAGGGAACGCGAGAAGTCACGCTGAAGCCGCTCGGAGGCCGATACGATGGAGACTTCTTAGACCTTGCCGCGATTATTCGCGGTGAAAAAGAACACGACTTCCCTCCGGAACACGATCTGGCGGTACAGGAAGTTGTGTTACGGGCGAGTGGATTGCCCTTGAACTGAAGCAATTCCCGCGCAGAAGGTAAAGTGGCGGAAACTGGGAAAGCGTTGCGTTCAGTCCCCGTAGGCGGGTAGTGGTACAGTTTGAAATTCCGGAAAGTAGGACGGCCACTCTTGGCCGTCCTTTGTCGGGCAGGAGTGCCCGACTTACGGCGAAGTGTACCACTACCCGTAGGCGTACGGGTTTGACAATGTTTGGTCTCGCACCGCAAGATAGAAGTTTTGCGGATTGCGTTGCAATGTCCCTTCTGACGACTCTTTCCATACTCCTCCCGTTTTTGGTTCCGGATGCCTGACATCGACGAGTCGCAATTGATCGACGCTTCGCTGCAAGGCAATTCGGCGGCCTTCGGCCAACTCGTGCAGATCCATCAGAATCGGCTGTTCAACGCGATGGCTCATTTCTGTGGCAACGCCACCGAGGCTGAGGACGTTGTGCAGGAAGCGTTCGTCCAGGCCTATCTGAAACTCGCCAAGTTCCAGCAAAATAGCCAGTTCTATACATGGCTGTATCGCATTGCATTTAACACAGCGATCAGTCGCAAGCGGCGGAAACGTGTTGAAGCGTCGGTCGATAAGAATCGCGAGGCTTCAGGCGTTGAGCCGGTGGATGAGGGCGACGCCCCAGGCGATCAAATGATTCGCGAGGAGCAAGCGGCACAAGTCCATCGCGCGTTGGCCACGCTCAGCGACGAGCATCGCGAGATCTTGGTCCTGCGTGAGATGGATGGCTGTGACTACGAACAGATTGCTGAAACTCTTGACATCAACGTGGGCACGGTTCGCAGTCGGTTGCATCGGGCGAGAATGCAGTTGAAGGAACGTTTGCAGGAGCTAGGTTGAACGAATGGGGCCCACTGACGCCGGCACCTTACTTCTTTGCGACGTGTTCGACCGTCATGCAATCAGCGTCGCAAGGCGCAAACAGTTGTGCGAGCTGTGAATGTTCTGTTGAGTCGGTCGAGCAGTAGCTGCGGCAATCGTCTGGGTCCGTTAACACCACCGGCTGACGCAGTCGACCGGAACGTGTGGTCCGCACCAGATCGTTGGCTTCCGTGGTCAACATGACACAACTGTCGAGCGGATCGACTCCTTCGACCTTCGACTCCCAACTTGCCCACAAGGCGGGAATGAAGAAGGCTCGATGATCGGACAGACGATAGTGAGCTTGCCCCCCGTCGATGTGCGGTTCGAAGAAGCTGGTCGCTAGCATCAAGCAACGCTGCGTCTTAAACGAGAACTTCCACGGCCAGGTCGTGTGAGCGGTCTCGGAGCGGGCGTTAATCTTCTCGCGTTGGAATCGCTTTCGTTCCTTGATAATGTCGACCGAAGAAGTCGCGTCCTTCGAGGGTCTCCATGAACTTGGCACCAAGCCCCAGGTACTAGGCTGAAGAGTCCATTGTTCACTTGCGTCCAGCCGCAACGTAATGACGTTGTAGGTGGGATAGAAGTCGCCGGTGGAAAACTGGCCTGGAGTGATTTGCAGATCGAAAGCAGCCAGCGTCTGGTTGCCATACTCGAGAAAATCGTCTTCGACTTTGTAGCGGGCACACATAGGGATACTTTGTCATCAAGCTTGCTATTTACTTGGCTCGCCTGCTTGGCGCAGGATCATAACACTCGCGACCAATTCTACCGGCTTGGGAACACGCTCGATAGAACGCTCCGTCGTCAAGCTCGACGCTCCCGAACCGCTATTGTGCCTCACTCGGAGAAGTGGTTCTTCGCGCCGCCCAGCGTAGGATACACAATGGTAGAAACGCGAACGAGAATCTCCTCGATGACACAGAATCATGTCCGCGCCGATTGCAACGATCGCTTGTTGATTCGGATCGTTGTTTGGCTTGCAGCATGTGGGTCGGTCTTAGCAGCACTGGTCACTCTGGCTGCAATGGGCGCTCGATGGAATTCGATTTGCGAACTCGCTACTCACTGGCCCCTACAACTGACCGTGTCGACAGTCCTGGCCTGCTCGGTATTGCTCGTATCAAGACGCTGGAAGTGGGCTGGGTTGGCGGGCACCATCGCATTGGTCAACGCAATCCAGCTCGCGCCACTATTCTTCCCCCAGCACCACGGTGCGGTTGCTGGTCCGATCTGTCGGGCGATATCGGTAAACGTTCACACGACCAATCAAGAAACAAACCGGTTTATCGAGTTCGCCCGTTCGCAAGACGCCGATTTCATGGTGGTTATGGAGATCGACGACCGTTGGCGCGAGGCGATCGAAGAACTCGGCGACGATTATCCCTTTTCGATCTATCGTCCGCGTTCGGACAACTTTGGTATCGCGTTGTTAAGTCGACACGTAATTCGGTCAGAGCGAGTTGCGTCGCTGGACGATTCTGGAGTTCCGACAATTATTGCAACGGTCGACTTTCACGGCCAGCCGCTGAACGTGGTCGGCACACATCCTCTGCCGCCGATTGGTCGGCGCCGAGCCGCACTTCGCGATCAGCATCTCGCGCGTCTGGGTGAAGTAGTTCTGCAACTTCCGCATCCGACGATCGTGTTGGGCGATCTCAATGTAACGTCTTGGTCTCCGTGCTTCCGAGATCTTTTGAAACAAAGTGATTTGCAGGACAGCCGTCTAGGATTCGGCGTACAGCCGACGTGGCCCAGCAACTCATGGCTGCTTAGGATACCGATCGACCATGCACTGGTTTCTCGCGACTTGATCGTGACGGAACGGTTCGTCGGGCCTGACATCGGATCGGATCATCGCCCTATTGTTGTCGAGTTCGCGCGAGCGTCGCGATAAACGGTTTCGGAGTCTTGTGGTATTGAAAATCGCCGCCGAGATGGGAGATTGCGAGTCGATCGGGTTTCGGTCCATACTTCCCTCGCGCGATAGAGCATCGTACACTGACGATGCTGTTTAGACGGGTCGTTCTTGGCCAGTTTCTAAGCAGCGACGGATCGGTCGCAGGGCTCGATGCAGTCCTTTCCTCCAGCAATCATCGAAACACGCAATGTCGACACCAAAGACCATGCTGTGGTTGTGCCTAGCACTCGCTGGCGTCGTCATGCTGACGGGGTGCAAAGGTTGTAACAACGATCCGCTGGTTGAACGTGACAAGAAGCTGGAAGACGAAGAGAAGAAAAAGAAAAAGCCGGAAGAGGATTTCGAGTTCCAACTTCCCCATACCGTTCCGTCGGACGACACGCTGGCGGCACCGCTGGTAAAGCCAGGACATTGGGTGACGGTCGCACACGACTTGAAAGCCAATAACCGAAACGTTCAGGCGGAACTTCACACGACTGCCACGGACCGCAACGAAAAGCCGATCTTCGTCGATGATACTCCGTTCATGCTCTCCTCATCGCGTCCCGCGCCACTCCCTAAGGGGCAGGAGAAGCGATTCGAAACGCCCTATTTCATACCACGAGCAGCCGCCGACGAAAGTGGCAAGAACGTTGGCTTGCATCGCGAGTTGCGAGCGGCCCCCAGCGGGACGTTGCTGAAGAAGGACTGGCAACCGGCGTTGAACATGGAGGGATATCAGTACTTCTTCATGGTGTTGGCCGCTGATCCGGATCGCTATGGATATCTCAAACGGTTGCCGAGCGTCTCTTCGCCGACTGCAGACGACTACAATACGGACGCATATTTGTACTATCGAGTTTTGTTGCCGAAGATCGAACGCATAGCGCCGCTGCCGACGAATCCACTGACGTGGACCAGCCTCGCCTACATCCTCTGGGACGACGCCGATCCAAATACGTTGACCCCCGATCAGTGTCAAGCAATGCTCGATTGGTTGAATTGGGGTGGGCAGCTAATCATCAGCGGCCCCAATACGCTGGAGAAGCTCAACGGAACATTCTTGGATGAGTTTCTGCCTGCGACGGTGTCGAAGACCGTCGAAATCGATCAAGCGGCGATCGAGGAACTCAACGCCCATTGGGCTTTACCCAATAAGAAGTCGGGCGGTCTAAGAACGCTTGATGTTTTACCAGGCAAGCCGTTGATTGGCGTGCAGCTGGAAAAGCGTCCGCTGGCCGAACCGTTAGCGAACACCGGAGGCTTGGTTTTTGAGCGGCAAGTTGGCGGAGGGCGAATCGTGGTGACGGCGTTTTCGCTTTCCGACCGCACGATCGTGAATTGGACAAGCTTCGATAGTTTCTTCAATGCGACGCTGCTGCGGCGACCGAGACGCAGCTTTCGCTTCGACAGTCTCCTTGCCGATGCACGCTGGACGGACTACCACCAGTCTTTAGTCACGGACGCCCGGCTCGTGACTACGCTTCGCTACTTCACACGCGACATCGGGCATTACGCTTCGCTGGTCCGACCGCGTGGCTATGTTGAACCCGGCGAAGAAGTCGATGAATCGACGAATGCTCAACGTGTCGCATTCCAACAAGACGAAAAGCCTCGACCTTCCGCCAAGGATCTTGACCCAGTCGACGATGACACACACTTCCTCGGCTATCCATTTCGACCGAAATCGGGAATGGCGGCATGGAACGATCAAAGCGGCGCGTCGGATGCTGCCCGCGAGGCGTTAAAAGTTGCGGCAGGTATCTCGATTCCCAAAGGCGACTTCGTCTTGAAGGTGTTGGCCGTCTATTTGATCGTACTGGCTCCGATCAACTGGGGCTTCTTCCGACTCATGGGACGCGTCGAGTGGGCGTGGGTAGCCGCACCAATCTTAGCCATCATCGGAGCCGTTGCTGTTGTGCGACTCGCACAACTCGATATCGGCTTCGCTCGCAGTGTTACCGAGATCGGCGTCGTGGAAGCGCAAGGCGACTACTCGCGCGCCCATGTAACACGATACACCGCGTTGTACACTTCACTTTCTTCGTCCTATGATTTGGTGTTCGACGACGCGAGTTCGCTCGCCCAACCCTTTTCGTCGAACCCCGACTTCGTCTTGGGACCACATGACCCGACTTACACCGTCAGCCTTCGCCGTGACAAGGAACTTCGGTTGAGTGGCTTTCAGGTCGCTTCGAACAGCACGCAAACCGTGCATTGCGAGCAGATGGCTGATTTGGGCGGAACGTTTGCATTCACAGGAGACGAGGCTGTCGGGTTCCGACTCCGCAATGGAACACCGATATCGATGAAGCATGTCGGCGTGCTGCGGCGGACGATGAGCGGCGAGATCCAAACTTGTTGGATCGACGAATTACCGGCAGGAATGGACGTTTCCGTTCCTTTTGAGGCGGCTGCTGGGAACTTGGCTCGACTGAAGCAATGGGACGACGCCCCGGCCACGTTCAGTTTCGATCGCCAAGCTGACCAGCTGCTACGAGAGTACGACAAGGACGAAGACAAGAAGCTTTCATTGGCGGAAGTTGCTTCGGTCCAGGAAGTGGCCAGCGTGTTCCGAAGTTTCGATCAACGAGTAAATGGCCGCCGCGAAGGTGATGGCAATTGGGATCGTGGTGAACTGTTGTCTTGGTGCCGTTCTTCGCGGTTCGGCGAATTGGCCCTGGGGCAACTCGTCGATCTGGCAAGCGTTGGTTTGCGTTTGCGACCCGGTGATGTACGGCTGGTCGGCTGGAGCGATGACAACTTGCCGGGGATGGCGATTCGGCCCACCTCGTCCCAGGAAACACGGCGCAATTTATTCTTAGTTCACCTGAAGCGTGGCCCGCTGTCCGAGCCACGCCCCGACGTCAACACCGTCGCCGATTTCGCTCAGGACAAACCGAAAGCCGAAATTGAAGGCACCGAAGAACCAAGCAGGGATGAAGCGGAGTCCGAATGATTGAACTGATTGATTTCGGCAAAGACTATGGCGAGTTTACCGCCGTCGAACGGCTGAACTTAAAGATCGACGCCGGCGAAATGTTCGGTTTTATCGGCCCCAACGGTGCCGGCAAGAGCACCAGCATTCGGTTTCTCGCCACGTTACTCAAGGCAACTCGCGGCGAAGGGATCGTCAACGGGCACAGTGTCACCGGCGATCCGATGGCGGTGCGACATAGCGTCGGCTATATGCCTGACAACTTTGGCGTCTATGACGGCATGCGGGTTTGGGAGTTCCTCGACTTCTTTGCCGTCGCCTATCGAATCGGTCGGTCGCAGCGCAAGCGTGTGATCAGCGACGTGCTGGAGCTACTCGACCTCGGCCACAAACGCGATGACTTCGTCAACGGATTGTCGCGTGGCATGAAGCAGCGTCTGTGTTTGGCAAAGACGCTGGTCCACGACCCGCCGGTGCTAATCCTGGATGAACCCGCCAGCGGTCTCGATCCGCGAGCACGTGTGGAAGTCAAGGCGTTGCTCAAAGAACTGCGCCGGATGGGGAAGACGATTCTGATTTCGAGTCACATCCTCACGGAACTGGCCGACTGTTGTACGTCGATCGGAATCATCGAACGCGGCCAATTGCTAATGCATGGGCCGATCAGCGACGTCTATCGCCGCATTCGCGGCAACCGGATGGTGCAAGTGAAGTTCACGGGCAACATGGACCTTGGCCTTTCGATTCTTCGCAGTTCGCCGCATACGCGCGATATCCGAGTCGAAGACCATTCGGCGACGGTCGAGCTTGAAACGGACGACAACGGAGTCGCCGAGTTGCTCAACAAGCTCATTCACCAAGGAGTCGGAGTACGCAGCTTTGGAGAGAAAGACCCGACGCTGGAAGACGTGTTTATGCTCGTAACGAAGGGGTTGGTATCGTAGGGGATTTATGATTTCGGAATGACGACTCGGAATCATAGATCGGAAATCTCAATGACCCAACGCATCGCTTGTTTTGGCGGTATCTACAACAACTACCTCGCTCTCGAGTCGGCGGTTCGTGATGCACGATGTCGCGGCGTGGATGCAATTTATTGTCTGGGTGATATGGGCGCGTTCGGTCCGTACCCGGATCGCGTCTTCCCGATCTTGCACGACAATAACGTGTTGTGTGTTCAAGGGAACTATGATGATTCGATAGGCAACTCGCTCGACGACTGCCAATGTGGCTATACCGATCCACGCGATAACCATTTCGCCCAGATCAGCTACGACTACACACTCGCGAACACGTCGATAGAAAATCGAGCGTTCCTTCGTTCGTTACCGAAGGAGAGGCGGCTGGAGCTTGGCTCGTTGCAAGTGTTGCTGTGCCACGGCAGTCCACGCAAGGTCAACGAGTTCCTTTGGGAATCTACCAGTTCGACGCACTTTCTCGCTTCGCTCGTAAGGGATTACGACGCTGATGCCATTGCTGCAACGCACACTGGCATTAAGTGGCAGCGGGCGTTGTCTGCGAACAAACATTTCGTCAACGTTGGCGTCCTCGGTCGACCCGAGAACGATGGCCGTACGAATGTTTGGTATACAGTCTTAGAAGCGTCCTCGAGCGGCGACATTCGTGCGGAATTCGTTCCGATTGAGTACGATCACCGACGGCTAGCGAACGAGATGCGGGAAGAACAGCTTCCGGACGAATTCGTCGAGACGGTCATGACTGGATGGTGGACTACTTGCTTGGAAGTGCTGCCAGCGAAGGAGCGTCGACGCGGAGCGGCTTAGCCAACCAAATCGCGGGCGGCCACCGCTTTTCTCAAAATCAATCCGACCGGACCGAGATCCGTAAGCTAAGCTTTCAATGCAAGGGTATAGATACGTTCGGCACTCGTCGACGGTCTATTAGGTTTCGATCTGCCGCAGGATGCGCGTGACCACTCTGTTCACCCGCGACAAAACCATGGGACAAGCTAGAGGCAGACTTACGTACCGACGAGGTGCCGCTACGGTAGAACTCAGCATCTGCCTGCCTCTGTTCATTACGATCCTGTTCGGATCGATTGAAGCAAGCAATCTAATCTACCTCCGCGAGAGCCTTTGCCTCGCTTCGTACGAAGCCGCGCGACAGGCCGTATCGCTCGACGTGAGCAGCCAAGACATCGAGAAGCGTGCCAAGCAGTTGCTGCAATCGCGAGGAATCGACAACCCCACAATCACGATCAGTCCCAGTGACATCACCACGGTCAGTGGTGGCGATCCCGTCACGGTTACCGTATCCGTACTGACAAGTTCACAAACGCTGTTACCGAAGGTTGTCTACGGCCAGCGGACAATTTCTGCACAAACTTCGTTTGTCAAGGAATAACTTTATGAGCGTCAATCGCCAACTCGCAGCCATAAAGTGTCGTCGACTCCGTCGCCTGCGTCGCGCACGACGTCGTGGGGTGATGGTTATCTTGATGCTGTTTTTGCTGGTCGGGTTGTTAGCTGCGGCAGCGTTTTCGGTTGACGTCGCGTACATGCAACTGGTTCGCACGGAATTGCGACGGGCAACCGACGCGGGAGCCCGAGCTGGCGGCGAAGCATTGTCTCGCACCGAGAAAGTTGATATCGCACGAGCGGCTGCGAAAGCCGCAGCAGCAAGCAACACGGTCGCCGGACAACCACTGGTCTTAGATGACGCCGACATTGTGTTCGGCAATTCCGCCCAAGGACGCGATGGGAAGTGGTTTTTCACGGCGAATGCCCAGCCGTTTAATAGCGTTCAAGTGGACGGCGACCGAACCGCCAAATCTGCAACCGGAAACGTAGCGCTCTTTTTCGGCAAAGCGTTTGGCACCGACAGCTTCGCCCCGTCGATGTCTGCCATCGTCATGCAAGGCGAATCTTCAAAGCGAGACTTTGCGGTCGTCGTCGACCGTTCGGGGTCGATGGCTTGGGATAGCGGTGGACGAGGAAGTGAATCTCGTTGGGAAGCGTTGCTCACCGCTTTTGGCGGATTTCTATCGGCCCTGGCTGACACGAAGGACGAAGAAGAAGTCGGACTCGTTTCTTACGCTAGTTCCTCGTCGATCGATGAGTATCTTACCGATCGACATAACGATCCAACGGAGACACTCAATCGACTGCGACCGAGCGGATCGACCAACATCTATTCTGGCATCGTGAATGGGACAACGGTGTTGACACGATCGGGACGTGCCCGCAGTGACGCTGTGAAGATTATGGTGGTGATGACGGACGGTCAGCATAACACGGGGCCAGAGCCCGTTGTGGCAGCTCGCGCTGCGGCGACGGAGAAGATCGTCATCTATACAATTACTTTCGGCGATGGAGCCGATATAACGAGAATGCGGGCCGTCGCGGACGCGACCGGCGGCAAGCACTATCATGCTCCCACCGCCGCCGATCTCCGAGCAATCTTCCGCAAGGTCGTTACCGACTCGGAAGGGCTTGCATTTGTTAAGTAAAGGCACCGTTATCATGGACGCGACTTCGAAGAAAACACGGAAAAGCCGAAAACGAAAAGGAACGTTAACGGTGGAGTTCGCGTTGACGGCGCCGCTGGCTTTCTTTCTGTTCTTCAGTGCCTTAGAGTTCGGTCGGATGAACATGGTTCGACACTCGATGGAAAACGCAGCCTATGAAGGCGTTCGCCGGGGCCTAGTGCCTAACACAACCGACGCCGAAGTACAGGCCGCTGCCCAATCCGTATTAGATGTTGTTTCCGTTAAGAAACCGACCATCCGCGTCAGCAACGCCCCTGATGAGGTCACGGTGACGGTCAGCGCGAACTTCAACGATCAAGGTTGGTTCGCGCCGCTCATTTTCTACAACAAGGCGCTGTCAAGCACGTTGACGATGAGCAAAGACAAGACTGGGTAATTAGTATTCGGCGAACGACGGGTCAACTCGCAATCGCTTCCAGTTCGCTGATTGCCTCCAGCAACCGCGATCGTATCTCGTCGACTTGCTGCTGTTCTTGCACCTTCTGGCCTTCGCAAGTGACGTAGAACACGTCAACGACCTGATCCAGATGCGTGCCGATCTTTGCGCCATGAACCGATAAGCCGAGCTCAAAAATGGTGCGAGAGATCGAGTAGAGCAACCCTGTTCGATCGTGGGTGAAGACGTCGATGATCGTGTGTTGCTCGGACGTGTCGTTGTCGATCCGTACGCGAGTCGGCAACCGCCCTGTCTCGGGCCCGGCAGTTGCCTCTCGATTCCAGGTCCGTCGAAAGGAAGGACTGCTGTTCGAATCTGCGGTCAGCGACGCTTCAAGAGTTCGGCAGACTTCATCCAATCGCACCTGCGGCGGCTCGCCGGTATGCCGCAGGTCGCCGACATAAAAGCGATCAAGGATCAATCCATCGGCCAGCGTATGAATCTCGGCAGACAGGATCTCTAAGCCACTACTAGTCAATGCGCCTGTCAATCGGTGAAAGATACCGGCCGTGATATCTTCGTAGGCTCCGACGGTGAATTCGATCGCCTTGCGATCTTCCAGCCAACGTCCCCATGCGACCGCTCGGTCTCGCGGCAACGCGGCCAGTCCCGCCAGTCGTTCCATCATATCGGGCGGCTCATAGTCCATCAGATAGTTGCGGGGTATCTCGGCAATCTGTTGACGCCACCAAGTTGGATCGGCTTCTAAGTCGGCGAGACCGCTCAGCGCGTTGCGGCGTTCTGTCAGCCAACGTTCCTCATCTTCTAGATTGATGTCGCCGGCGAGATGTGCGCGGGCGCGGCGATAGAGCTGCGTCAGCAAGTCCAGCTTCCATCGATTCAGTACGCCAGGGCCAACGGCGGCCAGATCGGCACACGTAAGCACGTATAACATTTGAAGGACTTCCGCAGACCCGACATCCACGGCGAACTGAATTACCACGTTGTCATCGTTCGTATCGCGCCACTGCGCCAAGTGGGACATGACCAAATGTTTGAGAACAAGGAACTTCAGAATCTCGGTGTCGTCCTCCCCGAGCCCCAACAACTTGGCAGTCTCACCGGCAAGGCGAGCACCGACGTTGCTATGATCTTCGGAAAATCCCTTGCCGAGATCGTGCATCAGTAGTGCCAGATGCAATAACCACTTCTTCTTGACCTTTCGATAAGCCCGCCCGAGCGAATCATCACGTCCCTGAAACTCGGTCGCGCTTTCGATCGCACGAATCGAATGCTCGTCGACGGTGTACTTGTGGTATTCGTTGAACTGCATCAGATGGCGAGCATGTGCCATCGGTGGAATGATTTTCTCAAGTACTCGCATCTCGTGCAATCGACGCAGCAAGTCACCCAACTCGCCAGGTTGATCAAGAAGTGAGCGAAACCTTTTCACGGCTTGCGGCGACAACTCGATCGAATCGGATTCAAGCATCGACTCACGAATTAGTTGCCACGTATCGTGGTGAATGCGTGTCTTTGTACGGTTCGCTAAGTCCATCAGACGCAGAACTTCCGCGAGATCGGACCGCAGCTTTTCCTTGCCGCGGCGCGTCGCGGAAATATGAATGGGCCCGACGCGGAAGTCGCCTTCCATCCGATGGCTGAATAAGTCACCCGCAAATTTAACAATCCCGTATTGCGACTTTGCCGATTCAACAAAATGGGCAGCACAATAGCGCACGTGACTCGTATGCTCGATGTAGTCACGCATAAACCGCTCGACCGGCAGCTGATTTTCATTCCCTTCGTACTTGTACAGTTCGGCGATCCGCACTTGCTCGTGGCGGTCCAACAAGTCGACGGACTTGCCGGCGTGGAAGTGTAACTCGTTCCGCAATCGCAGCAAGAACTCGCGAGCATCGCGCAGCTTGCGTCGATCCGCGGACGCTAAATGCCCCGCCAACACGAGACTCGATGATTCGGCTTCGCCCCAACGGGCAAAGCCGATCCACCGGACCATTTGAAGATCTCGCAACCCGCCACGCGATCGCTTGACGTTCGGCTTCAACAAGTAAATCGTATCGCCGTGTTGGTTCCGCTCCCCTTGTCTCGCCTCTTCAATTTTTGCGATCAACGATTGCGAGCGTCGCAGCGCCCTTTTGCGAAACTTGTGCATGAACTTCGAGAACAAGCGGACGCTACCAACGAGGTAACGAGCTTCGACCAGCGACGTAAAGATCGTCGCATCCGCCAGCGCGAGCGAACAGGCGTAAGCCGGTGTACGACGACTGTAGCCAAGGTCGAGCCCGGCATCGACAATATCTTGCGTGAGACGTCGCACAAATGGTGCAATGCGTGCTTCCGTACCTGGCTTATGCAGCAACATGAGGTCGACATCGGAGTAAGGAGCGACGTCGCGCCGACCGTAACCGCCATAAGGAGCTAAGGCAATTACGGACTCGATATCACGACCACATTCATCCAACGCGTCGTGATAGAGATCGAGCAAGACCGTGTCGAGCAGATCGGTGAGCCGAGCACAAACCTGAATACCGGGTGAACCAGCGTCATGCTGCGCTCGAAGTTTAGCCCGACCGTCCGCCAACTTTTCGCGGGCAGCAAGCACCGACGGTCGCAGTCGTAAGCCGGTTGGCATTGTGTCGTCCTTTGACAGACCTCGGAGCAATCGGAAGCAGCGTCGCAAACACGGCGACGACGTGTTCACACGAAAAAGGCGGATTGGGGAAGCGTGGCTTCCCTTTCTCCGCCTGAATCATTTGCGACCAACGAAACCACAGCGAAGGTACGACTAGAGCGCTTCTTCGCCGGTTTCTCCTGTCCGGATTCGGATCGAGTTCTGCAGATCGGTAACGAAGATTTTACCGTCGCCGATTTGACCTGTCTGAGCCGCCTGCAGAATGGTGTCCACAACGGTCTGCAAACTGCCATCGGAACAAACGACTTCAATCTTCACCTTCGGAACGAAATCAACGGTGTACTCCGTGCCGCGATACATCTCGGTGTGGCCCTTCTGGCGACCGAAGCCTCGAACCTCCGTCACGGTCATCCCGTGGATACCGTGTTCCGTCAGAGCGTTCTTTACATCTTCAAGTTTGAAATGGCGAACAATCGCTTCAATTTTCTTCATGGCCTTCTCCTATCGATGGCCGACAGTGATGCCACCCATCGTTGTGGGTGGATCACTGCCGTTACCTGGTTTTAGTTTAACGTTCTTACTACAGGAAGATGTAGCCCTCTTCGCCATGTTGGCTGAGGTCCAATCCCACGGTCTCTTGTTCTTGCGAAACGCGGAGTCCCATCGTTGCATCCAGAATCTTCAAAATGATGAATGTTCCAACAATCGAAAAGACGAACGTGACAAGGACGGCAACGATTTGACCTATCAGCACGCTCATTCCGCCGCTCGGATCGTAAAACACTCCGTTCGCGTAACCAGGATTAACCTGAGTCGTCGCGAATACGCCAGTCAAAACGGCTCCCAGCGTGCCTCCGACGCCATGCACACCGAAGGCATCAAGTGAATCGTCATAGCCACCAGCCGCCTTCAGCTTAGAACACGCGAAATAACACACGATTCCCGCAGAAGCTCCCATGACGAGGGCGGGCATCGGCTGCACGAATCCAGCAGCGGGGGTGATACAAACCAGTCCAGCCACGGCGCCGGAGGCAGCACCCAACACACTGGCCTTGCCACGCGTAATCCACTCGATCATGGCCCAGGAAACGGCGCCTGCAGCAGCGGAGAAGTGCGTCACAACAAACGCATTGGCTGCCAGACCGTCCGATGCGAGTTCGCTGCCGGCGTTAAAGCCAAACCAGCCCACCCAGAGCATGCCGGCTCCGAGCGCCGTATAGGTCAAATTGTGGGGCCGCATATCATCCGTGCCAAATCCGAGCCGGCGACCGATCAGTAGTGCACACACAAGAGCCGACACGCCAGAACTAATATGAACCACCGTGCCTCCCGCAAAGTCGAGCGCACCGCCGGCAAGTGCGTGGTCTTCGCCGAACGCCAAAATACCACCACCCCAAACCCAATGGCACAGCGGGCAGTAGATGACGATACCCCAGATAATAGAAAAGACCACCATCGTGCTGAACTTCATCCGTTCAGCAAAGGCACCGCAAATCAAAGCGGGTGTAATAATGAAGAACATGCCCTGGAAAACCATGAACGTCAACGTCGGGATCGAGCCGCTCATGGGAGCCTCGCCACCGGTCATGGTAACGCCCGTCAGTAATGCGTGATCCAGGTTTCCGATGTACGGATTGTCGCCACCGAAGGCCAGCGAGTATCCAACCAATCCCCACAATACCGTCATCACACCCATCAGAAAGATGCACTGCATCACCACTCCCAGAACGTTCTTCTTGCGGACAAGTCCACCATAGAACATCGCAAGTCCCGGCACCGTCATGAACAGCACGAGCGCAGATGACGCCAACATCCAAGCGTTATGCCCCGGCAACGCCGCCTCTTCGGCCGTCTTTTCCAATTGAATAAGCCGAGTCATTAACGCCGTCGAGTAACCAGGATCGCCGGGCTGCATCGATCCGAGATCAGGACCTTCGTCGTTCGCCTCGACAGGCTCCTCGCTAGTCGCAGGCGTCGGCTCGCTCGCCGCGTCTTTTGTCTCTTCATCCACAGCCGCAGCTTCAGCAGACGTTTCGGTTGTCGCCTCCGCTGGTGCCGCATCAGCCTCCTGCGCTGGCAAGTTACGAATACTCGTCAGTCCGAGCAGGCAACACATGCCTACTGCAATCAACCAGTGTCTAAACATGAATGGTTCCCCACCTAGAAACACAACAACCTGGGAACGCGACCCGCCGCCTGCGGTGCGTCTGGAAAACGACAGCGATAGCCAACCACACTTGTCTGTCGCTCGAAAGGAACAGTCGCCTGGATACAGTTGCGGTTAGTAGGCCTAACAAAGTAGCCCCCCCGCGTGTCGAAGTAAATAACCCGACACTTGATTCCGCTGAGAAGAAGCAAAGAGTGTTAGCTCATTTGGGTGGTTGAGGTTTGACCCACGGGTGATCGGATTCGCCAGCCGAGGCGTTGACACTTCGAGCCAACGAAAACAGCAGATCTCCCAGACGATTTAGGTACTGAATGACCTCTCCCGAGATTGGCTCCTGGCTAGCTCGCAGCAACGTAACGACTCGCCGCTCCGCTCGGCGGCAGACGCCGCGGGCAACATGTAACGCAGTCGCCGCGCGCGTTCCAGCTGGCAGGATGAACTGCCTTAGCGGTTCCAGAGTTGCCTCGCACGAGTCAATTGTCGCTTCTAGCCACGCGATCTCATCGGCTCCTACCATTTTCGTTTTCGCCGCCACGGGATCGGGCGAAGCCAGTTCGGCGCCAACAGCGAACAGGCCGTGCTGTATTCTCTCGAGGACGGAATCAATTTTCGGGGGCAAAGATTCGGCACGAGCCAGTCCCAAGAATGCATTCAGTTCATCCACCGTCCCGTACGCTTCGATACGAGCATCGTCCTTCGAGACTCGAGGACCTGAGAACAACCCGGTTTCGCCGCCGTCACCTGTCTTGGTGTAGATTTTCACGACTGTCTTTCGAGAATTAGATGTGTCTTGGGGCGGTAGTGGTACAGTTTGAAATTCCGGAAAGTAGGACGGCCACTCTTGGCCGTCCTTTGTCGGGCAGGAGTGCCCGACTTACGGCAAAGTGTACCACTACCCTTGGGCCTGACTTCCTGTCGTCCGTGGCAGATATCTTTATAATGCCTCACGCGACTTGTGACACCGCAGCCCAGTAACTTGAGAGGATGATCTTGTGGAAAGTATGAAACCCTTAGTTGGCATTTTCGTAATTGGAGCCTGCGCAACTCTAACGGAGTTCGGTTTCGCCGCCGATTCGGAATCGGTCGAAAGCCGCTTTCTCACCAACATCCGCCAAGTCACTTCCGGCTTCGAGAAGGCAGGCGAAGGATATTTTTCGCCGGACGGAACGCAGATTATCTACCAAGCGATCCGCGCTGAATATCCTTTCTATCAAATTTATACACAGCCCCTCGCTGGCGGCGAACCAAAGCTGATCAGTACAGGGCGTGGGCGGACGACGTGCAGTTACTTCTCGCCGGAAGGTAAACGTTTGCTCTTCGCTTCAAGCCACCTTGACCCGAACATGGATAAGACCGAAGCCGACGCGATCCGCCAAGCAGAAGAAGATCGCAAGTCCGGCGTTCGTCGGCGCTATTCATGGGACTTCGATCCGTACATGGATATCTTCGAGTCCGATTTAGACGGCAATATCCTGCATCAACTGACTGATGCCAAGGGATACGACGCCGAAGGCGCCTACTCGAAGGACGGTAAGCAAATAGCCTTCTGTAGTGATCGGGATGGCGATCCAGACATCTACCTGATGAACGTCGATGGCTCGGATGTGAAACAGTTAACGAATGCACCGGGTTACGACGGTGGCCCCTTCATGTCGCCCGATCAGAAGTGGATCGTCTTCCGAAGCGATCGTGAGAAAGAGCACTTTCTTCAGATCTACGTCATCGGAGTTGATGGTAAGAATGAGACCGCCCTCACGGACAGCAACGGTGTCCATTGGGCTCCGTACTGGCACCCCACCGAACCTTACATCATCTGGACAGGGGCCGACCATTCCAACCCGCAAGCTCGGCCGAACTACGATTTGTGGCTGGCCCGTTACGAAGTCAAAGATGGAGAGTTTTCCATCGGCGAGCCTCTGCGAGTCAGCGATTCCCAGGCAGCCGATGTCTTGCCCGTATTTTCGCCCGACGGCAAGCAGCTGATGTGGACCAGCACTCGGACGGACGATCACAGCAGCCAACTGTTCATTGCCGACTTTAAAATGCCCGCGAAGCCTTAGCCCCAGTTCAGCGTCATGCCTCAAGTCAAATCCTGCGGCGTCATTGTCTTCAAACGCGAGCCGTTGTCCTTCTTGCTAATGCGTCACAAATCGCGGTGGGACTTGCCAAAAGGCCATGTCGATCCAGGTGAAACCGATATTGAATGCGCACTGCGAGAACTCGTCGAAGAGACGGGAATCACCGCCGGAGACATCGAACTCGACAAACAGTTTTGCTTCAAACACAAGTACAAGGTCCAAGATCGACGATACCCTAAGCAAACCTGTGACAAGACTCTACTGATCTATCTTGGGTGGCTGCTCCGAGACGTTGAGATTGTGCCAACGGAGCACCCTGGCTTCGAATGGTTCCCCTGGAACCCGCCACATGCGATTCAAGAAGCCACAATCGATCCGCTGTTAGCAGCCATCGCCGAACACTTTCGAGCAACAACTTAGATCTACTCTATTCGAGTCCCAGCACGTCGTACATCGAATACAACCCAGGCCCTTTGTTGGCAATGAATTTCGCAGCCTGCAGAGCGCCCAAGGCATAACAGTCTCGATTCGAAGCACGCACGGTCAACTCGATCGTTTCGCCCAGCAACCCAAAGACGATCGTGTGTTCGCCGGGATTGTCACCGACGCGGATCGCATGATAACCAATTTCATCATGCGGTCGCTGGCCGGTCTGGCCTTCTCGACCATGCTGGTGATTGGTCTGTCCCATCGCCTCAGCGATCAGTTCGCCAAACTTCAAGGCCGTCCCGCTCGGCGCGTCTTCCTTATAACGGTGATGGCGTTCGATGATTTCGACGTCAGCACCGCCCGGCGCATCTTTCAAGGTTTGCCCAGCAATCGAAGCTAACTTCATCGTTAGGTTGACCGCCATGCTCATGCTGGGAGCCCAAACGATGGGGATCTCTAGTCCGGCGGCTCGAACTTCCGTTTTCTGATCTTCCGACATCCCCGTCGTCGCCAGGACGAGCGGCCGCTTGTGGGTTACGCATGAGCGCACGAGAGCGATTGCGGAATCTGGCAAAGAGAAATCGATTACCGCATCGGCCACGAAGTCAAGCGACGAACTTAGTGGCACGCCGGCCTCCGCGACACCGGCGAGCAGCCCGGCGTCGCGACCAAGGTCCGGGTGCTTTGAGTATTCGATAGCCGCCACAAGCCTTAGTGCGGGATCGCTCGTGCTGAGAGCGACCAACCGTTTCCCCATGCGACCGGCTGCGCCGTGAATTGCAAGCTTAACAACGTCCATTGTTCTATCCTGTCGATGCAAAAATGCTGATGTGAGTCCGTCGCAACGAACTAGTGCTTGGTTACAGCTTAGCATTGGCCAAACAATTACTGTCGAAAAACTTTTGTGGGATAGGCTTCCAGCCAATTCTGTTCGGCACGTGGTTTGCCGGATTTATCCTACCCGTCGCGGGATGCTGTGTCATGTGCTTCGTCGAGTGATGGTTGGCGGCAGGGTGTGGCGAGCGGTTAGGGAGTGCGCAGCGTGAACCGCCGCGATGCCCGGGACAACGCGGTGGCGACTACTTCGGCGGAAGTTGTTGGATGTGGGCCTCCAACTCGTCCAACTCGGCGAGGCCAAGCAGGTAGAAGCAGATCATTTCATACGTCCGCTTCGTCGGCAGCTTACCCGTCATCGCCAAGATCATGATGCAAGCGATGATCGCCATGTAGATCTGAATCGTCACGCCGTTGGCTTTCGTACTCAGCAGATGGCGACAGCCCAATAATTGTTTGATGATGCGGAAGTATAACTCAATTGTCCAACGCAACTCGTACAGCGCCGCAATAATCTCGGCGGGCACGTCCAGATTGTTGGTCACGATCCGCAAGTAGCCATCGCTGCTCGCGCCGCTGACGCCGTTCTTGCTGCGACGACTATCGTGAGGCTTGACCTTGACAATCACCAGTCGCGTGGAGTGATCGGGTGGAGTCGTGCGGCTGTTGGCCGTGCCAAACTGTACGATCTGGTCGCTCACGATGCTGGCACTTCGATCCGTGTCGGTCAGTGCGTTTTCGCGGACCACTTCGTACGGTATCGCGTCGCCCAGCCGACACACATACTGGCTGTCCGCCGCAGCGATGGCGTTCCACAGCACGTACTTGGCATAGCCACGATCGATGAGATAACAACGTCCGGCCTCGACCGTCCGCTCCAACACGCGTCGCTCGTCCGCTTCGCCTTTGGGATTGGCACCGGTCACGTCGATGCGGCTGGGCGTGCCTTTGAAGACTTCAAATTGAGCATGCAAGCGATAGCCGCAGGACGACTTGCCATCGCCTTTGGGCAGCCAAGCCAGCTCAGCGATCTGAGCCAGCAAGCGAAACACCGATCCATCCACGGCGGTGATCTTCTTGTCAACGCAGGCGAAGTTCTCCGGCGTACGATCAGGCAGCTTGTCACTCAGTTCTTCGGCCAGTCCGGCGAGCGGCGTTGGATCGAAGATCGTGACCGATTCGGACAGCGACCCCAGCGAAGCCCGCCCGACGCCGAGTCGCTTCTGCACGTTCTTCAAACCACTGCATTGTTGCAATCCGCGAAACGAATCGATGATGGGGTTGTAGAGCCACATCAGCACAAGCAAGCAGTACTGATCCATGTGCAAGTCACGGTTATTGGCTTTGTCCCGTTCCGTGCCGATTCGGTGCAGCGGTTTAAGCAGCTTCGCCATCGCCTGCAGATCGCGGAGCCCCGAGAGGTCGCTTTCCTGGATGCCTTTGTCGGTGTTATCCTTAGACGCCATGCCCACAATCATGACAAACACAACCACGGCTAGCTAGCCCAATTCGTAAGAAAATCCGGCTAGCAAATGTCATGCCGAACAGAATTGGCTTCCAGCCTGTCAATTCAGTCATGACAGGCTAGAAGCCAATCCCACTTATTGTTTGGGCGGTGCTTAGTCTTAGGGTTGTGTGCCATCTGGCTCGGCCAGTGCCGTCACGGGCGTGGTTGGTCCGTGCAGCACTGGCCGAGCCCGTGGCGCCCGAATTCTTAGCGGTAACACGGCACTAGATGTCCGATTGCAAATCGTGCCAGTTTCCCGCCCGATGCCACTTCTCGAAAAAAGTTTTGTCCTGTTCATCTGCGATCTTATTGCCGTACTCTCGGGCTTGCCTTCGCACGAGGTCCGCTTGTTTGGTTTCGCCTGCTGCGGCGTGGGCACGAGCAAGGACATCGTAGGCAAATGCCCAATCCCAATCTGCCAAATCACCGGCATTCGCTTTCGACAACTCGATGCAGCGGCGCGCGTGACGAATTGCATTGGGCCCGTCTCCGACTGCAGCATACACATTCGCGACAAGGCAAGCCGCTCGGGCGTGATTGGCGGCACCGCCGACTTGCATCCAGTGGTAACACGATGCGTGGGCCGCATGGGTGATCCGCTCAGCTCCTCGGGCATCATAGTTCTCGGCTTCAAGCCAATCCCAAGCGGTGTTATTCAGTTCGACGGCAAACCAGCGTTGAGCAACTGCTTTGTCAAAAGGCGCTTCCGGCATAGCGAGATCTCCCAGCGTCTAACCCGATCACATCGCGACGGCTTTCTTAAGGTCGCGGTCGCGATACGACTCGGTTAAACGAACCTACTGCAACCAATGGCGTTCAGCTGTACAGCTGGATGGCCTTGATAATCTCGCCGAGATCGTTCGGAACTGCAACCGCTCGATTGGCAAAGCTGGCTCGCTTCACGTCGCGGCTGCCCAGGACTTCGTTGAACTTGTCTTGATCAGTGGTGTGGTAGGCGACGGTCGCTGTCGGATCTTTCAGCAAGTGTCCTGTCAGAATGCACACCACGCGTTCGTCAGCACCGATAACTCCCTGTTCGCGAAGCAGCTTTGCACCCGCCACGCTGGCGGCGCTTGCCGGTTCACAACCAATGCCGCCTGCACCAACTTGCGCCTTGGCATCCATAATTTCCTGGTCGGTTACCTCCCGAACGACGCCATCACAGACGTCCAACGCGCGCAGACACTTGTTCAGATTCACGGGCCGATTGATTTCGATCGCACTGGCGATCGTCGAGGCCTTCTTGCCGTCGCGGTCCAATTCTTTGTAATAATCGCAAGCCACACACGCGCCGCCGCTCCCTCCATTCCACCGCAAGCCACGTTTCTCGTACAACTCGTGCAGCGTGTTCGCGCCTGCCGCGTTGATAACAGCCAATCTTGGAATGCGGTCAATCAGTCCCAACTCGTGTAACTCGAAAAACGCCTTTCCGAAGGCGCTTGAATTGCCTAGGTTCCCGCCCGGAACGACGATCCAATCCGGAGTCTCCCAGCGAAGGGCCTCCAGCACGCGATACATAATCGTCTTTTGACCCTCGAGTCGGAACGGATTCACGCTGTTGACGAGATAGATCCCCAGATCGCGCGACACTTCCTTCACGCGGGCCATCGCATCATCAAAATCGCCCGCGATCTGGACGGTTAGCGCACCGTAATCCAACGCTTGCGAGAGCTTGCCGTAGGCGATCTTACCCGAGCCAACAAAAATCACCGCCTTCATCAACCGAGTGACCGAACAATACATTGCCAGCGAAGCGCTCGTGTTGCCGGTGGATGCACAAGCAGCGCGCTTTGCTCCGGTCACTCGGGCATGGGTGAACGCCGCCGACATGCCGTTGTCTTTAAAGCTTCCGGAGGGGTTCATCCCTTCGTATTGCAGGTACAACCCGCCTGCATTCATACCAACGTACTTCGCCACCGAATCGGCCTTTTGCAGCAGCGTCTGGCCTTCGCCGACGGTTACGACGTCTTTCGCCTCGGCGAACGGGAGTAACTCGTGAAACCGCCACACGCCGCTAAATCGCAGCGGCTCGTGTCGTCGGGTCCACATCTGCTCGAAATCGCTCAGCTTCGTGGGTGGTTTGACTCGGTTCCAGTCGTAGATCACATCCAGCAGGTCGCCACACTTGCCGCAGGCCACGCGGACTTCGTCCGTGCCGTAAGTCTCCCCGCACTGAGGGGAAATGCAACGTTGATACGCAAGATCTGTGAGCGCCACGGGCTAACCATTTGGTATGACGAGAGTTCCTACTACGAAATCGACCACCGGCTAAGTCTACGTTAGCCCTTTTACCGCATCAAGGAGAACGGTTTGGAACGCGCTGATTAGAGAGTCGTATAGACATAAGCCTTTTGTATAATGAGACTTATATCGAATAACGCACTTCCTGAACCAGATTTTACCCCTTTGACATCAGGTATCGGCCCACTTAAAATCGATGGGCTGTAGAGGCGAGATCGGTCCTTTGCCGTATGACATGGGAGTACAACTATGAAGAAGCCAGAGATGCGAGTTTACAAGGAACGCTTGCTGCTGATCCGAGCACGACTGCGCGGCGACGTCCATGCAATGACTGAAGCGGCTTTGAGTAAGACGCGGAGCGAGGCCAGCGGCGATCTTTCGAGCATGCCCATTCACATGGCCGATGTAGGGACCGACAATTACGAGCAAGAGTTTACGCTCAGCATGCTGCAGAACGAAGAAGAGACGCTCGACCAAATCGAAGCTGCTCTTGAACGCATTGAAGACGGGATCTATGGTTCGTGTGTCGAATGCGACGGCCGAATCACAAAGACCCGACTGAATGCCATCCCTTACACGCCATTCTGCATCAAGTGCGCCAGTAAACTCCAAGGCCGATAGACCATTGTTGGCGGTCGATGCGATTCCCCGCAGTCGCTACGTAATCTTTGGGCTTGTGTCGGTTCTGGGATGTGCGGCGGATCTGTTGTCAAAGCAGTTGGTGTTCCAGTGGCGAGGCTTGCCTCGCGAGGGAAACGAGTGGTGGCTGTGGGAGCCTTACGTCGGCATCGAGACAGCGGTTAACATCGGCGCGCTCTTCGGAATGGGTGGGGGATTCGGCCATGTGTTCGCTGGCCTATCCATCGTCGCGGCTATCGGAATCGTCCTTTGGCTCTTCCGTTTCGGAGCTGCACGAGACCGCTGGCTCACCTGGGCTCTGTCTCTCGTGATGGGCGGTGTGTTCGGTAACCTCTATGATCGCCTAGGGTTATGGGTCAAGCCGGGTTATCCACAGCAGTGGAATAGCGGAGTCCGAGACTGGATTCTGTTTCGCTACGGAGAACACACATGGCCGAACTTCAATATCGCCGATTCGCTGCTGGTCTGCGGCGCAATCATGCTGATGCTGCACGCTTTCTGGGAGCAGCCGCACACGGAAGCTAGTTCTCCCTCGAAGTCAGACGCTGCGGTCTAGTCTGGAATTCTCAGCAGATTTCTCGCCTAACTTGGTGGTACGCGTGCGATTTCATTGACAAATGGTTCGACTTTGTTAGATTGGTCGCACTTTCAATCCCAATGTGGCCAACCCCTAACTGCGACGTCGGACAAGAGCAATGAAGCTATCCAGGACAGTCGCGTACGCCGTACGTGCGACCATTCAATTGGCGCAGGAGCCGTCTGACAGGCCTATCCCCTGCAGCAAGCTGGCTTCCGAAGGCAAGATGCCCGAGAGATTTCTGCTCCAAATCCTGCGCAACTTGGTGACGCATGGAATCTTGCGTTCGACGCGCGGCGTCGATGGCGGCTATGCCTTGACCCGCGCACCGGAAGACATTTCGTTGCTGGATGTGATCGAGGCGATTGAAGGGCCGATGAACGCTGGCGAACCGACGGGCGATGGCCTGTCCGGCGAGTCGCAACTGAGACTGCGAGGCGCGCTGACCGAGATCACACAAACGGCTCGACAGCAATTAGAGGCAATCAAATTCTCTCAGCTACTTGAGCCGCCGCAGTCTTAGCGCACCTGGTGCTAGATCCCATGTCAGACGAAGTATCCGCGCGACTCAAGTTTGCTCTCGAAATCGCTCGCGCCGCTGGTGGCTTGACCCTTGAATTCTTCCAACAGAGTTCGGTCCAAGTCGAAAGAAAAGGCGACGACTCGCCGGTCACCCAAGCCGATCGACAAGCGGAACTGCTGATGCGCGAGCGGATCGCGGTGGCGTTCCCCGACGATGGTATCATTGGCGAAGAACATGGCGAAGTCGCTGGAACTTCCGGCTATCAGTGGATTCTCGACCCGATCGACGGCACCAAGTCGTTCATCGCCGGAGTGCCGCTGTACAGTGTCCTTGTCGGTGTGGTTCGAAAGGGCGCAAGCTTGATCGGAGTGATCCATGTGCCTGGACTCGACGAGTGTGTCTACGCGGCGAAAGGGCAGGGGGCTTGGTGGACAAAGGGCGATGCCGAGCCTCAACCGGCAAAGGTTTCCAACCGCAAGCACCTGGGAGACGGCGTCTTCGTGACTTCGCAAGTCGATACATTCGGCGAACGGGACGCGACGGAGGCCTACCAACGCCTTGAACGCGCGGCTTACATCACGCGGACCTGGGGTGATGGCTACGGCTATTTATTGATCGCGACGGGACGAGCCGAAGCCATGGTCGATCCCATTATGAACATCTGGGATGCGGCCGCGATCCAACCGGTGATGGAAGAAGCTGGCGGGACGTTCACTGACTGGCAAGGAAAGCCCTGCATCGATGGCGGCGAAGGAATCGGCACCAACGGCCACGTGCTGAACGAAGTCCTTGAGATTACTCAGGACTACCCACGGCCTTCTTGACGATCGCCTCGAGTTCCTCCAGGCCTCGATCACGATTCACTTCGTACGTGCCGACGTGGTAATGGACGATCTTGCCATCTTTCCCAATGACGACGAACAGTGGAAGCTTGGCACCCGTCGCGCGGGGATCGCCGAATTGACGAACGCCACCGGCGTGGTCTGCCAAAATTGGGTAGCTGAGATTCATAAACGCCACTAGTTTCTTGGCGCTTAGGATGGCCTTCAATTCCGTTTCAGGGTCTTGAAGCCGCTGATTCGCACAGACTCCCAGCACAACCACATCTTCCGCTGGGCGATTCCGAAACAGAAAATCCAAGTAAGCGATCTGGCCGTAGGGTTCTTCGAGCGGTGTGTCGCGATACTCCCAGAAATGAAGCACTGTCACTTTGCCATCGGTTTGCGACCAATCGAACGGCTGGCCATTCAGTTGCCGCAACTCGGGACGAGGTGCGGCATTGCCGACCAACTTGCCGCGCATCAGTTCAACCGCACCCGCACGATTCTTCTGCTCCTTGGCATCACGTTCCGCGTCACGAGCAATAGTCGTCAGCGGCCCATCCGAGATTTTCGAGACTACGGCGGGCAACTGCTCTCGCAACATGGCCAGTCGTTCGTCGTTCCACTTGGTGTCGCGCGTGCCCGGAACGATCCCGAGTCGATTACGCAACGCTAACAAACTGTCAAACGCCGCGATTCCAGCCTCGGATTGAGCGGCGTCGAGTTTCGTGGCCGAAACCAACTCGTACCGCAACTCGTGCTTCTCGCCTTGGCCAATAAACACGTTCTCCTTGAGCGACAGGATCAGCGGGCTGCGTTGATCGATGAGCATACGCCGTTTGAGTCCGTAGCCGTTGCTGACTTCCAGGTTCCAGACCGAATTGTCGCCAACTTTTCCGGTGCCTTTCACTTCGTGGTCGAAGCGATCCTCTTTCCACTGTGTCCCTTCTGCGAGCGGTGGATCGCGAAAGAACAGCGGGCTGAGCAGCTCGATTTCGTTGGTTCCTTCCGCTCGCTCGTAGAGCAGCGTCGGTTGTCCTTCGGATTCAGATCGTCCGGATTGATAGTGACCGAATCGATGAACCCAAGACCACCCGCCACGCCCCTGTTCCTCTAAAGCCCAATAGACCGCCGCTCCGGTCGGTCGGACTTCAGCTACGAGGAGCGAGAGTTTGAATTGCTTTTCCGTGTCGGCAGCCGATCCTTTCTCGGCGCCGAAACTGCCTTGAAAAACAAGTTGCGTACCCGCTTCAACGGTCGCGGTCGGAGAAGCAGTAGCGAACGCGAGTGCAATCAGCAGAGCATGCATAATGGTGGTCTCATTAAGAGGAGGCGGCGGGGGACGTTGGGCGTTGCAACCACCTGACCAAATTGTGTTACTGGTGGGGAAGGTCTGGCAGGAGCCTGTCGGCAACTAATCGATGCTTCTCGACGGCCAAACGGGCGGCCTCATTCTAGTCACCGGAAATCTGCTTGGCGATAGCAGGAATCACCCTCAACACGAGCGTTATTCGCTCAGATGCTGTTTCAGAAACATGACTTGGACGGCACGGACATAGTCGGCGTTGTCTTTCTTGGCGAAGCCGTGGCCTTCGTTGTCGGCATAGACGGTCCAGACTGGACGCCCCTGTGAGCGGACTTTCTCTGCAATTTGACGGGCCTCGCTGAATGGGACGCGAGGGTCGTTCACGCCGTGGGCTACCATCAATGCGGAACGAATCTTGTCGGCATTCGACGTTGGATTGATCTGGTCAAAAACGGCTCGCATCTTGGGATCGCGTTCGTCGCCGTACTCCGCTCGACGCAAGTCCTGGCGATAGGCGGCTGTGTTTTCGAGAAAGGTTGTAAAGCTGGCAATGCCGACGATGTCGACACCGGCCTTTAGGCGATCGCTGTAGTGGACCAGCGACGCCAATACCATGTAACCGCCATACGACCCGCCAACGACCGCAACGCGAGATTCGTCAAGTTCTGGCTGGTCGGCGATCCAATCCAGCAGAGCGCCAATGTCCTTGACACTGTCTTCGCGAAGTTCGGCGTTGTCGAGTTTCAGGTAAGTCTTGCCGTAGCCCGCCGATCCACGAACATTCGGTGCGATGACGGCGAATCCGAGATCATTGACGTAGTACTGCGACGAGCTAGAAAAGTAGGGCTGGTACTGGCTCTCCGGTCCACCGTGGATGCTGATCACGACCGGTGCCTTCTTTGACGCCGACGCATCGCGGGGCTTGTAGTAGTAAGCTGGGATCGTTCGATCGTCGAACGATTTGAATTGAATTCGCTCGGGAGCGGTGAACAGGTCCGGATTCAATCCACCGACTTCGCTGAAAGTCCAACGCGTGAGTTGCTCGTCGTCCAGTGACAGTGAATACGCGTCTGTCGGAGCATCCGGTCGTGAAAGGCTAAAGCCAAGCTGCTTGCCGTCCGGTGAAAACTCGATATTCGACAGTATGCCCAACGGTAGGCGCAGCGGTCGCGGAGTATCGCCCTCAAGCAGATAAAGTTGGCTGGCACCGTCTTCATTGACCGCGAAAGCCACTTGCCCGCTCTCTGGATGGACCTCTAGCTCGCTGACATCCCAGGTGATTGCTTCCGTCAGCCAGTGATACTCCTTTGTCGCAATATCATAGCGAGCCAGACGATTGAACTCGCCGCGAGCATCCGTGGTGATATAGATCGACTTGCTGTCCGGCGCAAAGCGAAGGTTTCCGATTGCGGCGGTCAGTCCGTCGGGCAGTGCCAAATCGGTTCGTTTTCGCGTCGCGACATCCAACAACGCGAAGTACGATTCGTTGATCGAAACATAGCGTCCCAGCAACAATGTCTTCGCATCGTGTGACCAATCGGCCGCATACCAATACTCGCCGTCGGTCTCGAAGATCATTTCCATCGAGCCTGGCGTGCGTGGATCAGCGATGTAGAGGTCCGTGTCTCGCCCGTTCCGCTTATTACTCGAGATCACGATCTGCACGCCATCATCACGAACAGCACCCAATGAATTTCGTGACTCACCATCGGTCAGCAGCTTGGTGGTAAACGAACTGCGATCAAAGAGATAAACCTGATAGTTTTCGTTGCCCCCGGCACTCATCGATAGCAACAGGGAGCCATCTTCGGACTTTGGGATGAAGCCACCACGAACGGGTTCTTCAAAGAAGGTCACTTGCTCGCGCCGCCCGCCCGGCGTGTAGACGCGATGCAATTGCGCGGCGTTGCCGAACCGTGTCGAGATAAGAATCCCCTTGCCATCCGGTGCCCAACCTTGCATGTCCGCACTACGAACGTTGCTGTACTGGTTCAGACGCTCGAAGACTTCCGCTGGAACGACCGGAACTTCCTCTGTCGTGATCGCGGCAGGGCGTCGCGGGTCGGTTAGTTCTTCAGCCGAAATTACCGTTGGCAGAATGAACGTGAAGATGATTGAGCACGCTACGAATGAACGGTGCATATCAATTCCTATTTACTCGTCTAGTAATGGTGGATGATGTTGAAATCCAATTCGTTCCTCGCACCAGGCAGCGGCTTGAAGCAATCTCGCTTCACTGTTTCGCGGGCCGACCAATTGCAGCCCGCATGGCATCCCATCGCTGGCGATACCGCAAGGAATCGTCACGGCCGGAACGCCGGCATAACTCCAAGGCGAGTTGAACTTTGGATCGCCGGTTGTGTCTGAACTCGGAGCGGTAGTGGCAGTTGACGGCATAACGGCGATGGAACCGTCGGACAACGTGCCCTCGAACGCGGCCTGGAATTGTCGTTGATGTTCGAGGGCGGCGAGATAGTCTTCTCGCGACGAAGCCAAACCGTCTTCGATTAGCTTCGAGATGTTTGGGGCGTACGCATTGGGGTTCGCTGCGAAGTCTCGTCGGTGATACTCGGCTGCTCCACAAGCCATAATACGATAATGGTGAGCGTGAACCTCCGCGAAAGAATCCGGCAACTTGATCGACTGCTCTTCGCTCCAAGCATCCTGGAGCTTGGCTAAGGCACGACGTGTGATTGCGACAACCTCGGGTGAGGCGTTTTCCATGAAGTAAGATTCGATCACATGGAACCGCCGGGGCGGTGGCTCAGATCCGAGTTTCTCGAATCCGAATGGATCGAACGCTAGATGATTGAAGGCATAGACGGTAGGGCTCGCGTGCAATCCCTCAACGAAGTTCCCGATTGTGGAGAAGATCGCCAGGAGATCATCGACACAGCGAGCAATCGGACCACCGTGATCGAGTGGCTCGCTGAGCGGAACGACTCCATCGAGCGAGACGCGACCGAACGTCGGCTTGAGACCGGCGACTCCGCAGTAACTGGCAGGCCGAATGATTGAGCCGCCCGTTTGCGAGCCGATGGCTGCCATGCACATGCCAAGAGCGACGGAGGCTGCACTGCCGCTGCTCGAACCGCCGGGTGTGCGATCCACGTTCCACGGATTACGCGTCGGTGGCGGATCGAAGCTGGCAAACTGCGTGGTCACCGTTTTTCCGAGAATAATGGCACCGGCATCTCGGAGGTAACGCACCAGTGGCGCGTCGGCCGTCGCTACATGACCTTCACGAAGCGGTGAGCCCGCTTTTGTCGGCCACCCTGCGACGTCGATAATGTCCTTGATGCCAATCGGGATTCCGGCTAGCGGCCCCGGCTCGAGGCCGAGTTCTAGCAATTCGGCTTGCCGTTGGGCTTCCGCTCGAGCTCCATCGGCATCGACCAGCACCCACGCGTGGATGCGGTCTTCGTACTGCTCGATTCGCGCGAGACAGAACTCCACGAGATCCAACGGGCGAATCTCGCCGGTGCGAATCTGCTCTGCGGCTTTCGCTATTGTGGGGAGTGACGATATCATGGGAGTAGCTTATCGTTTTCCCTATTGTCAGGACACTCGGGCCTCAGCGATTTCAAATCAAGCACGAAGCCACGCAGTCATCCTTCACGCAGTGACATTCGTCGAGAGAAAGCTCCCTCTAAATGTCGAGTCCTAACGAATTACGGCGAGAACTCGTCGACCCAACTGCGTATATCGCACCCGGCGCGATCGTCTTAGGTGATGTAACCATCGGCGCCGAATCGAGTATCTGGTTTAACGCGGTTGTGCGGGGAGATACCGAGTCGATTCGTATCGGCAAGCAAACGAATGTGCAAGACTTGTGTATGTTACACGCCGATCCGGGCTTTCCGTGTGTGCTCGGTGATCAAGTGACCGTCGGTCATGCGGCGATCGTTCACGGAGCGACGGTTGAAGACGGCTGTATGATTGGGATGCGGGCCGTGGTCATGAATGGAGCCAAGATCGGCCAAGGCAGCCTCATCGCAGTTGGTGCGGTGGTGACCGAGGGAACAGTTGTGCCTCCGGGCTCCGTGGTGATGGGAGTTCCCGGGAAGATCCGCCGCGAAGTGACCGAGGAGGATCGGAAGCGTATGGCTCATGCCGCGTTGCATTATGCAGAGCAAGCGAAGAAGTTTCAGCAGTAGAGAGAGTTCATGCCAGAGACAGTCATCAAACCGACGGCATCGACGACGCCAGGTGTCGCGCGTCGAGCAACGGATCAATCGTTGATCCGATCAATTACTCCGCGTGGCGGACAGCCGGTGGAGGTCGGCGCGATCACCGCGATCGTGGGCCCGAACAATTCGGGAAAGTCGGAGACGCTGCGCGACATCTTAAGATTGGCGGCTAACTTCGATCCTTCAACGATGGACCGATCGAGCGAAGAAGAACCTCGCCCCGTTGTGCTGAATGATTTGAACTTCGTGCCGAAGCTTTCCATCGAGCGAATGTTACACGGACTGAAAATTATTGACCCGAATTCATCGGAGGGCACGATCGTTCAGGGGATTGGCCCCGACTTGAAAACGCCGCAGCAACGCGCAATCAGCCGCGAGCTGCAAAACATCTTGTACCGCCCCGTCATGAATGCCAAGTCTGTCTGGGCGAGTTCGCTCGGAGATTTGATGCGGTTGCGCATCTCGTACGTCGGCTCGAACGATCGCAAGCGACTGGTAGCGTCAACGCTTGCCGCCAGTCCGCTGCAAGGGCCCGAGAATCTGCTTCAGGTCTTGCACTATGCCGACGCAAACCTTCATCAAGGACTGACCGATGCGTTCGCCGCAGCCTTTGGTGGTATGCAGGTCAGGCTGGACACGAGCGAACGGATCACACTATCGCTACGGGTGGCCCGCGAGTTCCCGAAGGCGTTAGCCGATCCGATCGAACAGGTTCGGCAACAGCAACAATTGCACCGCATCGATCAAGAGGGTGATGCCTACCAGAGTTTTGTTGCCATTGTCCTGACGATGTTGTTAGGACAGGGCCGCGTAATATTGATCGATCAGCCGGAAGCCTACTTACAACCATCGCAAGCTCGATTCCTCGGCAGATGGATCGCGGCCAACGCTTCAGGACTCGCCTGCCAAGTGTTCGTCTCGACAGGGGATGTTGCCTTCCTCCAGGGGCTTGCCGAAGGAGCACCGAGCTTGACGATCCTGCGCACAGAACGCAAGGACGACATCACCTCGTTTCACTCGATCCCTCACGAGGCAACGCGAGCCCTCGCTCGTTTCCCGATTTTTGCGACTCAAGACGCATTACGCCTGTTGTTCTGCGACGGTGCCGTCGTCGCAGCGGAGGCCGATGATCAGATTGTGTACGAAACGGTTGCCAATCGGTTGCCGACGTCGAATAACATCGGCTTCATTCATGCCGCAGGGGCCAGGAACGTCGGCCTCGTTACGAAAGTCATGAGGCAATGTGGATTGCCCGTCTGCACCGTCGTCGAACTCGATGTGTTGCAAAACGAAAAGGAACTCAGCGACTTGGTGCAGGCGGCCAGCGGCTCGCCGCCGCCGCAACCTTGGCTCGCAACTCGCGACCGGCTTGCGAAGCACGTGGAAGGTTGGTTCGACGAAGAAGCGATCGCTGCAAGTGCCAACGAAGTGGAAAGTTTTCTTGACCAGATCAAGGGCGAAACGGCTTCTCCAGCCGCGGCCAAGCCACTAGCAACCGAAACGGCCGGGTCTCAGAACTGGGCGAAGCTACGTCACGAGCGGTTGGAGTGGTTGCCACGCGAACTGCGGATGTGGGTCGAGGAACTGCTCGAAGACCTCAAGCGAAAAGGAATTTTCGTGTCGCCGAAGGGGCGGCTCGAAGCATGGATCGAAACCGGCAGCCAGGACCGCCGCGTGTGGATCAACCAGGCGATGCAGTTATTGCATCAAGGCCAGTGTCCAACCGAATTGCAGACGTTTGTGAAGGATCTGATCACGCATCTGAATTCAGCTGGCAGCCCCACGCGATCCGCACGCACTGGAAACCGCACATGATGCGCAGCCGCCCGTCGAGCAACCTTGGCCCATCGCTTCCGCTGTGCCACACCCTGGGCCGCAGCCTTCGGTGAGCGTTTCGGCAAATTTCTGGAATTGAACTTCGGTTTCGTAGGTCGAGGCAAGTTCGCTGGTGAGCGCTTCGATCTCGGGACTCACGTCGCCCAAAAAGTAAAAGTACAGGGACTGGCCGTCGAACAAATGCTCAACGTCCATCAGCACAGCCGGTAGATCGCGTTCGGCGAGCAGCCGATTGCAGGCCTGAAATGCCTCGTCACGGTTCCGCTCAATGCGTGTCAGCAGCAAGTCGTCCTCGACCGTCAGCCGCCGCACAAGCGTCCCATCCGCCTCGCGACCGTTCATTTCGCTGGACGAGAGCACTTCTCCAACTTCCAGACCGCGCGCTGTGCGGCAGATGACGCGCGCATGCCGTGCATAAACGAAGCCATCCACGGAATCGAAGCGACCGACGTGTCCCATCACACCAATTCGGACGAGATGATGAGCGGTCACGGATGAGGCCTCAATCGGAACGGTCGTAGCGGGCATCGACGAAGATGTCCCACGAATGTTATCATTCTGAGCTAAGTTCCTCGCTTCGCCAACCCGGCTGACCACCAATCAGCAGGGGAGGGCAGGGCGATTCCCATCAGACATTCGATAACTGAGCTAAGCATGATTCAAGCATCTACCGCCGCAACTGCCACGAGCGAATCGAAAGCAATCACCACGGTGAACTGGAACGAACTTGCCGAGCGGGTTCTCGGTGGCTACGAGATCACCGAAGCCGAGGCCTTGAGCATCGTTCGCGCTCCCGACGAACAATTGCTCGATATTCTATCTGCGGCTTACAAGATTCGTCACAAGTACTTCGGCAAGACGGTCCAACTCTATTACCTGATGAACGCCAAGAGCGGACTGTGCCCGGAAGATTGCAGCTATTGCTCGCAATCTAAGGTCTCCGATGCGGAGATCCCGAAGTACAACTTCCTCAGCCGCGACAAAATCCTCGAAGGAGCCAAGCAGGCTTACGAGCGGAATTCGAAAACTTACTGCATGGTCATTTCGGCTCGCGGTCCCAACGAGCGGGAGATCGCAGCTGTCGAAGCTCTGGTCCCTGAGATCAAAGAGAAATACGACCTCAAGATCTGTGCGTGCCTGGGCCTGTTGGATCAGGATCAGGCGGATCGCTTGAAGGCATGTGGTGTTGACCGCGTTAACCACAACGTCAACACAAGTGCCGAGCACTACAAAGAAATTTGCACGACTCACACCTACCAAGATCGCATCGACACTTTGAACGCCGTGCGAAACGCCGGCATCGAAATTTGTTCAGGCGGCATCATTGGGATGGGCGAGCAAGACATTGACGTCGTTCGGATGGCGTTGCAACTCCACGAAGTCCGGGCGGAATCGATTCCACTTAACTTCCTAATCCCGATCGAAGGGACGCCACTGTCCGGTAACCAGGACCTGAACCCACGTTACTGTTTGAAGACGCTTGCCATGTTCCGCTTCGTCAATCCTGATCGCGAACTGCGTATCGCAGGCGGGCGCGAGATTCACCTCGGCAGCATGCAGTGCCTTGGCCTTTATCCCGCGAACTCGATCTTCGTCGGCGACTATCTCACCACCGAAGGCCAAGCCGCCGAAGCTGACTACAAAATGATTGAGGAGATGGGGTTTGTGGTTACGAAGAATGAAGAGTGCGTGGTTGGGTAATCGCAACTCGCATTGAAACAAAACAATGGCCCGCGTGGTATCACCACGCGGGCCATTTTACTTTTCAGGATTGATGCGTGAAGCGACTTACAGACCAGGGGCAATTTTCAAAAGTTTGCCACCTTTCGCGTCGCCTTCACCGGTACCGATAACTGTGATGTAGAGCGAGCCATCTGCCGCGAAGGTCATGGCCGTCGCTTTGTCGAGCGATTCGATCTTCTTGGCTTCGATGCTTTGCTTGCCGTCATCCTCTTTGGAAATCAGCTGGTACAAGCCGCCTTCGCTCGTGTTGAGCCAATTGAAGTCGGTCGCATAGAGTTGGCCCTTGGGGCTGTAGGCCAAGGCAGTGATGTCGCTGAGGCCTGTTTCAAGGTTCAAGAGCAGCTTGCCGTTCTTGGCATTGTAGAACGTCAGGAGGCCGTCGCCTGGAACGGTGATCTCGCCCATCTGGCCGATCACCAACTCGCCGCGTGGGCTGATCGCGATGGCCACGGGAGCATCGACTTCTGTGGCTTCCTTGGTGGCGAGGAATCGCTTGTAGTTGGCGAGTTTGCCTTCCTTGATCACGGCACGCGAAACCCAACCTTTGGTATCGTCGCCATTGCAAGTTACAAATACGTGCGTGCCGTTAGAGGCCAGGCCATAGAAGTTGCCTTCACCTTTGATGTCATCGGTGGGACTAAGCTTAAAGCTCTCTTCCATCTTGTCGGCTTTGATTGCCGCCTGGCCAGCAGCCGGAACTTTGTAGACGCGGAGCAACTCTTCGCCGTCAATCAATCCACCGCCGCCAACGACCAAGGTGTCCTTGTCAATAAACACCAGCCCGAGCGGGCCGATGTTATACATGGGACCTTTGCCGTAGACGTCGACAGGGAAATCGGTAATGACGGCTTGCGCCTTGCCATCGACCACGCGAATGATCCGCGAAGCTCCGCTGTCCGAGACGAAAACGTGTCCCGTTTCAGGCTGAATTGCGATGCCAGCTGGATTGTCGAGTCCGTCGACGACCGTCGTGACGTGATGATCGGCCCAAGCCGGAGCAAGGGAAAAGGCGAGCACAGCGATGATGCTCAAGATGCTAGTTCTCATGAATCAATTCTCCTTCGGAGTGAAGTGGGTTGCGGTGTTCCAACGTCAAATACTATTTCGGTAGCGTGGGCGGTTCGATGTCCGGGTAGTCCTCGCTGCTCAGCCCTTCTTTCAAAAACGTCACCAAATCGGCTTTTTGCTCAGGGGTTAATTTTAGCGGAAACAACTCTTCATCAAGTTGCGGATTGGCAAAGCCGCCTTTGTCATAGTATTCAACAACATCTTCGAGCGTCTTCACACTTCCATCGTGCATATACGGTGCGGTCCGTGCGATTTCGCGAAGCGTTGGCGTCTTGAACGATCCCCGATCGCCAAGCATCTGAGTTTCGCTGAATCGTCCGACATCGGGCTCGCTCTTGTCCATACCGACACCGATGTTGTGAAAGGCAAAGTCGCTGAAGTTCGGGCCCGCATGGCAAGCCGAGCAATTCGCTTTGCCGAAGAACAGCTTGCTACCGCGCTGTGCCGCAGCGGACAAAGCTTTCTCATCGCCGGCCTTGAACTTGTCGTGCGGTGCGTTTCCGGACAACACCGTTCGCTCGAAGGAAGCGATGGCTTTCGCCATGCCAACCGAATCGACGTCGGTACCGAATACGGCTTGAAACTGTTTACGGTAACCTTCGATCGCATTTAGCTTCGCGACGCATTCCTCCAGCGTCAAATCCATCTCGATGGGATTCTGGATCGGCCCCAGAGCTTGTCCTTCCAACATGATGGCTCGTCCATCCCAAAATTGAAAGTAAGAATAGCCCGAGTTGATAATCGTCGGAGCGCTACGCCCACCACGTTGCCCGCGAACGCCGGTAGCAAAGTGGTCGCCGTTTGACCAACCCTTCTTCGGGTCGTGGCAACTCGCACAACTGACCGTATCATCGCGCGATAGACGAGGATCGAAGTACAGTTGCTTGCCAAGTTCAATCTTGGCTGCCGTAAGTTCGTTCGTTTCGGGAATGGGCATCCGCTTTAGACCGAGCGGGTACTGCAATTCATATTCGTCAGCTGCCTCGACAGTGATGCAGCTGATAATAAGTAGAAGAATGGGTAGCAAACGCATGGGAGGTGCTCCGTCGTCGAATCGGGTGGGGCGAACCGGTGGGGGCTGCGGGTCGCTGCTCGGGTTCGTTATTGTCGCGTACTCAATTCTCGAAGGCAAGACGGCGCGTCGAGGAACCCGCATCGCGGAACCCAACCGGCACCCATCGCTCCGTCGTATCGCGGCGGAAGTTGTAATGTGTACCAAGCGGGGTGCGGTTCCGACAACTTCTCTCACCGGCGGCAGAGCGGCGTCACTTCGCTAGTAAATCCGGTCCGCGTTTCTGAACGCGTCTGGAGGCGAACTTCGTTACGTAACGAGATCAAGCGTGTTGCCACGATCGACGTAGTCCTCGCCACGCGCGGGAAATCGAGCATTCGAGTGTGGAATCGCGACGGCAATCGGCTCTTGGATTGCATCGGTTTGACCGCACGTACGCAAACGTCTTAAGAACGCGTCTGTGACGACGTGGCCAGCCGAAATCAGCCGCTTTCCTGCTGCGGTCACGACATGCTGCTCCAATCGCATACCGACGGCCAGATCCCTCAGTCGCACGTTTCGGCGAACTAACTGCTCTTCCGAAGCTAGAATCACGGATTCCAGAGCCACCAAGATTCCTGGTGCATACGATGATCCTTCGCGCCGGATCTCGGCGAGTGCGCCATAGGGAGTCATGCCTTGAATTCGATACCCGTCGAAGGCCACCGCCGCCCGGAGTACGCTCGCCGCAAACCGAATTGGAGCATTGCCTTCAACGGAAGGCTCGAACGTATCGCACTGTCGCCTTACGATTTCGGCCACGCCCTGAAAGCTAGGAATGTTAAACAGCAACTCCGAGGCGACTTCAGCGCGAGAATCCAACAGTGCTCGTTCGGCACTCGTGATGTCGCCACACTTGAGTTGTCGTTCGGCGAGTTCATTCGGGACCGTCAGATAACTCAGACGGCACAAGAGTGCAGCCAACTCAAGCTCCCAGGTCTTCTTCATTTGGAGAGCGCTTGCGACCGATTGGACGACTCTTCTTACGCGAGTCGCTTGGCCACAAGCAACTGGGGCAACCATCTCAAGTACGCTCATTAATAGCGCGACAGTCGCACTGAGCATTTTGCGAGAGCGTTCCTGCTCACGAGTGAGGAGAATTTGAAGTGCTAGTTGACCAGCGATCTGCTGGAATAGCGACGTGTGCATATACGAGTATGCGTTTGGCGAATCACTCGTGAAAAAGAGAAAACCAACCGGCTTCGCCTCCACGAGCAGCGGACACGTGAACGAAGAGCGGAAGCCTTCTTCGACGATGTGTTGTGTAGACAACGACTGCGGGTGTCGTGCGAGGTATTGGACGAGGTCGTTAAGTACACGCGGTCTTTGCGAAGTTAGCAAAAGCTCCAGCGAAGAGCCCGCCAGCGGAGCCGAGAAGCCGCTTTTTAGGACGAGTTCGCGATCCGATCGTGCCCATCGCGCAGTGACGCGACCTCGATCAACATCGATCTCTGCAAATCCGATGCGTTGATAGGGAAGCAGCGGCTGGAACTCTTCGTACACGAAGTCCAAAACTTCGTCGAGCGATGCCCCCGACGAGACGTAGTCCGTCAGACGCTTTAACGCCGCTATGGATCGATTCTCGATGTCTTGCATTATACTGCCCTTAAGCTGACACTGAACTGTGACCCTATCGAGCAAATGTAGCCCACCCCTTAAGTGGGCAGGCGGGTTCGGGGGATGATTCGGGTGAGCACGGTTCCAACGAACGTCGCGGTCGCCCAGCCTGCAATCGAGGCAATTGCAGCCCAAAATGGCAGGGAGCGTCACGCACAATAAAGTTGCAAAGTCCGCGCAAAGTGCCACGCGCATGACGCTGAGCAACGCAGTACAATCACTCGTTCGTCATCTTCCTACCATCGCATACTTCCCGCATAAACAGGCAAGCACCATGTTATTGTCCTTCAAATCAAGCTTCCTGACGGCTTGTGTCTTCTGCCTTTCAGCAATCACTCTCGCTAGCGTGACATTAACTTCGGCGTTTGCAGCGGACGGATATTCTGAAACGGCTGGGACGGAAGGCAACGGCAACTTTACGATCGGTCCCGACTACATGATGGATCCGGATCTGACAGATCGAGGCAATCCCAAAGGCAAATACTTCGAGTTCTCGATGCCGCTGGCCGACAGTAAGATCTTTCGTGGCGACGACTCGACGCTAGATTCTCGCAAGGAAGTGCGCAAAGAACGAAAGATCTTCGTTTACGTTCCCGCCGCTTACAAGGACGGCACGAAGGCGCCGATTCTCGTTACGCATGACGGACCGAGCCGTTTGGATCTGGTGCGGAATGCGCTCGATAATCTGACGATATCCGAAGACGCCGAACGCAGGTTGCCGGCGTTCATCGCGATTGCAGTTCAGAACGGTGGCAATGACAGCTACGGCAGTCAGCGCGGACTCGAGTATGACACGATGTCGGATCGTCTGGCGCGATTCATCAACGATGAAGTCTTGCCTGCCGTGCTCCACAACACCGAGATCAAAGCGGCGTATCCAAACATCGCGTTCACAGATAACCCCTGGGGCAAAGCCGTGATGGGATGCAGTTCTGGTGGCGCGGCGGCCTTGAGCATGGGGTGGTTTCGACCGGACTTATTTCGCCGCTTAATCACCTACTCTGGAACCTTTGTCGATCAACAGGACGACGACGCGCCCGAAGAGGCCGTTTATCCGCTGGGTGCTTGGGAATACCACTCCAGCATGAAGCTGATCGAAAACAGCGAGAAGAAACCGCTACGCATTTTCACGCACGTCTCCGAAAACGACAATCGCGCTCAAGATCCCGAAGAAACCTATCACAACTGGGTGATGGCTAACGAGCGAACCGCCGCGGCGTTGCAAGCCAAAGGCTACGACTATCGTTTCGTATTCAGTCGCGCAACGCGTCACTGCGATCGCAAGGTCTTCGAGCAAACGCTGGCCGACACGCTTGTCTGGATGTGGCGAGGCTACCACGCAGAATAATCTGTCGGATGTCTATCAACGGACGGGTAAGTTATGCCACTCGCCGATAGCATTGACTCCGATCGTACGATGGACCTTCGAGGCCGTCGAATGCTTCACGACGGCCTCGGAGGGCCGTCGTACGTGCGTTGCAGAAGCGTAGTTCGTCAGGAACAACCTGACCTACTTATCTATCGAAACCGTCGGGCAAGACGTCAACGCAAACGACAGAGGCGTCGCATCACGAAGTCGATTGTGTCTCGCCCAGCTTCTGCGTGAACAACGCGTGTTCAGGACTTGCCAGACCTTGCTCCAACACAGATCGGATGCGTAGCCCGTCCAGGTCGAGGAGTGATTGAGGATCGAGCCACAGCCCTGGGAAGACTTGGCTGCGATAGATGCCATCTTGGCCTGCCACAAGTGGTTCATAGGCGCCGTCGCGCCGCACGAACCAGAAGACTTGCCGCTGGCGTAACGCGACGACAACGTACTCGCAGACGCCTGCCGCTTCGTAGTCGCGCTTCTTCGAGTGCAGATCATACGACTCGGTCCCAGACGCGACTTCGACGATCAACTCAGGAGCACCTTCCGTATAGCCATCCTCATTGATGCGAACGCGGCCTCCGTTCTCTGGTCGCACGTATAGACAGGCATCCGGCTGCGGTTCGCTGTCGTGGCCGAGTATCGTCGTCAGGCCATCGCCGCCCTCGACGCCAGGCGTTGCCAACTCGTACGTGCGAAGCCAGAAAGAGACATCCCGCGTATGTCTGCCATGCGGATTCTTCATCGGTGACATCATATAGACAACTCCTCCGATGAGTTCGGCTTTGGTGTCGGACGGCATGGCTTCATAACGGGCATGGAACGATTTCTGATCCAAGTGATCACCGGTCTCCAACGGAATGGGACGCCCCACTACGGATGCCGTGTGTGAAGAGGTGTTGCCAGTTGTGCTTGCCATGATCGAACTCCTTGTAGTGGGCATTTTACCTGCTCGACGCGCGGATCGGTAGCAAGATGTCCGCAGGGATTTCTGCGCAGGGCTTTCGTTTTGTTCAATCTGCACAATTTGTACGACGGTTCTCCGAAGCCGTCGAACTCAGTAATTCGTCGCTCGACGGCTTCGGAACGCCGTCGTACGAATCCCTTCAAATTGAAAAACTGGAAAGCCCTGGATTTCTGCGGCCCGTACCGATACGCGCCGATGCCGTGGAAAACCGCACTTCATTCGTTACTTGACCGGAAACCACTGTACGGCGTCAACGACTACATAGCCGTCAGCGTCTTGGTTAGAAATGCTAACAACCGCTGGTTTGTTGGTATCGAACTCGTACTTGCCTAGCGAGACGAACGAATCGTCGATCGGGGGTGGGAGCTTTTGGTTAACGATCACTTTGGATTGACCGCCGGCATGGTGAACTTCAACCGCGACGTTCGAAGCTCGGTTGTTGTTGGGAGTGTAGCCTAGGCGCACTTCGTAACTTCCACTTTTTGGCAGCTTCGTTTCGAACTTCGCCGACGACTTGCCGTCGCGCTGGTCGCCGTCGTGTCGATAACTCCGCCCAATCCAAGTTTTCGACGAGGTACTCGACGTCCATGGTCCAGTCGTCGTGGCGTTCGCATCGTCGATAACGATACCTTCGAGCTTCGACGGGTCTCTGCCCAGACGTCCGCCAAGGTCGAGCCCCGTTGCTTCCAGCACCTGGCCGTCTTTCAAGAGTTGCTCGCGGAGCTTGGCGTACGCGACGTCTTGGACGCTGGTGCCATTGTCGATCGCGAGTGCTGCGGCGGCGGCAGCGGAGTGGCCCAGAATCATGAAGACTGGTTCCATACGAATGGAACCGAACGCGATATGCGAACTCGATAGACACACCGGGACGAGCAGATTATCGCACTGGCCTTTCTTCGGCACGATCGAGCCATAAGCGATTTCGTAAGGGCCGTGCGTCGAAACGCCGATGTCTCCTTCGTTTTGCACATAACCTTCCGGGGTGATGTAACGCTGAACATTGTGCGAGTCCATCGTGTAGGAACCCATGCCGATGGAATTGGGCGTCGCACGTCGCTTGAGCAGTTCGTTTTCGGTCAATACAAACTCACCAATCATTCGTCGAGCTTCGCGGATGTAAAGCTGATGCGGCCAGTTCCCGTTATCTTGAAACTCATCCTGGGCGAGCCCCCAAGTTCGCATCTCATCTTGAACGTCTTTGGGGACACGGGGATCATTGGCAATGAAGTACAGCCACCCCTTTTGATACGCCTCGTGCTCCTTAATGATCTCGCGACGTCGTTCGTAGGAAGCTTCTGGATAGTCGTAATTGAAGCCGATGTTGTCGGTGCTCATCGGCCCGTGGTTGTTCGTGTCGGTCTTATGGTTCGGAATCGGATCGAACTTGTGAAACGTCTCGCGCCAGCCAGCATCAAAGATGCGGACGAGCAACTCGTACTGACCAGGATCATATCCGGCGGGCTTCGCGAAGGGCACACGGTTCTCGGCGTGATTCGTCAAACACATGCGGAAGCAATACGCCTGCACTTTATCGTCAGCGGCTCCATATTCACCGGGTGGATCGGGACTAATGCGAGGCAACACGCCGCTCGACGGATCACCAGGCACGACATAGGGGCTGATCTTTTTGTTGACCGCACCGAAGTGGTGTCCGTGATGCAGTACACCGGTTTGCACGCCGTTCCACTCTTCGTCGTACGTGCTGGTCGCTTCGCGTCCGACGTGGTAGTCAACTCCGACCGCCGCCATCAAGTCGCCTTCGTAGGTCGCGTCGATGAACATGCGACCGCTGTAAGTCTTGCCGCTCAACATCTTGATCGAGGTGATTCGGGCGCCGTCCTTCTTCACGCCACTCGCGCGATCTAGCCATTCATCACGATGCACAGGAATCTCGTGATCGCGAATCATTCCCTCGAAAGCGGCTTCGGCGACATGCGGTTCAAAGATCCACATCGTCCGCTGAGCACCATCGACGGCGTTCGTCCCTTGTCCTTTGCCCCCGTAGCTCTCGCGCGTCTGCCAACGCCACGCTTCCGGCTTGTCATAGTGCTGCCAGACTCGGTGATAGAACTCACGAGCCAATCCGCCGATGACGGCTTTTTTTCCCGTATCCGTCCACCCCAGCCCGCCGCTGGATAATCCGCCGAGATGTCGATCCGGGCAGACGATGATCACGGACTTGCCCATTCGTTTCGCTTGGACGGCTGCGGTGACGGCCGCCGACGTTCCGCCGTAGACCACGACTTCATACTCATTGGCAAACGAGTGACCACTCAAGGTAAAGAAAAGCAACGACGCGCCGAATAGGTGTCTGGCAGCGTTCATCTTCAAGACTCCAATTATCAATGATGCTCGTGAAGTGTGGTTCGAGGTGTTGTATTCTATTTGCTCGTGATGTCGAGTGCGACTCCTGAACTGCCCCGGTAGTGGTACAGTTTGCCGTAAGTCGGGCACTCCCGCCCGACAAAAGACGGCCAAGAGTGGCCGTCCTACTTTCAGGAATCGCAAACGGTACCACTACCACGGCCCCTTGTCCGCAACTCGGCTGGATGCCAAGGCTCAATCTTATGAAACCCTTCGTCTGCGTTTGCCTTTTTCCAACAATGTTCGTCGCTCTTTTCGCGATGCTCGGCACCGGCGTGGGCTGTCAGAATAAGATCGACCCGGCAAGCGTGCCTCCCTTCGTTCTGCGAGTCGAGGAGTCGGTCACTGATATTGTTCAGCCACTCACCGACGACGGTTTCATTGACTATCTCGAAGCGGCGAACTTACGGCACTCGCAAGGTGTTACGCCGGAGACGAATTGGGAAGTGGTTGTGCGATCTGCGTTCGGGCCACGCCCCGAAGCAGCATTCGATGAATCGGCAGAACGACAATACTACCAACGACTCGGCATCCCACCACTACGGGAGAAACCAACTGATGGTGAGTATTTTTATTCGCTACGGCTTAGCGGTGAAGGTGTCACTGAGAACGAAGAGAGACTCGCCGGCGAATTCCACGACCTAAAAGCTCCTTGGCGTGGTGAATCGCTACCCGAACTCGCAATGTGGCTCGAACGGCAATCGAAACACACAGACAGCTTTGTCGCGGGCTCTCAAGTTACCCGGTATTACGCTCCGTATGTCATGTCCGAGCAGGGGCACATCGCGAAGCTACGATCACTTCGCAGGCTGTGGGGAGCCTTCGAGACATCTTCCGACAAGACCGAACGACTTGCTGCGGGCATCGCGTCGAGCCTATTCGCCGACCTCGACGAGCACCCCGCACCGCTCTCGCGAATTCATGTGACCGAGTCTTCCGGTCAATCCCGACAAGTGGCACGTTTGCTTAGCGCGAGAGCTCGATTGCGAATCGGCGAGCGTGACCTCGACAACGCTCGCGAGGACATTCTGGCCATCCATCGCATAGGCAGATTGCTCAGCCAAGGCATGTTAGAGGAGTGGATACTCGGCATAGCGTTGGACGACATGGCCTGTCTTCTTGACCTGGAATTACTGACATTCGGTAATCTGCCGAAGGAAGAGACATTACAACATCTCAAGGATCTGGATCGCCTACCGCCGCTCAGATCGGCCGCCGATCAAATCGATGTAGATGACCGTCACGTCGCCTTGGATGCGATGCAGTATGCAGCAAGGCGTCGGAAGGAAATTGTGCAGCTGTTTAACGCGGGGCAATCCGGCATCGATCGACAAACCATGAAGGCAATTCTCTCGATCGACTGGAACGAAGCAATGCGGGTGCTGAATGACAAGTTTGACAAGTATGTGGCAGCACTCGAGGAAGACGATTTCCGAAAGGCGTTGGACGCCATGAAAGGACTTGGCTCACCACAGCGAGCCAGCGACGATGCCGAGCGTCTTGAGCAGATGAAAGTTGCGGCTCGTGGCAGCATTGAAGAACTGTCGCAGTTCATGGGCCAGTTGTACTTCGACAAGTACGCGCACATTCTGCCCAAGATTGAACGGCGTCCCCAAGCCCGACGCGAGGTCGTTCGAGCCGCTTACGCCGCGCATCTGTTTCGACTTCAGGAAGGCATCTATCCCACGTCCATCGATGAACTGACGCCGATATTGGTAGATCCGGTCTCGGATCGTTACACGGGCAAACCGCTCTTACTCAAGTCGATCGAGGGTGGAATCGTTATCTATTCGGTGGGCGAGAACCTGATCGATGATGGAGGCCAAACCTATACGGACGGGAGCGACAAGGATGACATCCTCATCCGATTGACGGAAGCAAGCTCTGAGCCTGTGAAACCGTGAGAACCGACTGACGCTGCTCTGACGTCAGAGATTTTCGCGTTCGCGGGTGAACTTCCACACGATTCGGATGTTGAGTCGGACTGCGTGATGGTAGGAGAGGGGACAGTTTTGCAACCGTGTGCTCGTTCGGCACCGCATCCTAACCCGACGCGTCAGCGAGGCGACGGGCGTTGTCCTCGCTGACGCATCGGGTTGGGATGCATATCGTCAATCTGCACACCACTTGATCCTGCCTCAGGTAGCAGGTCGCGAAAACACCGCGCATAATGTTCGTGCTGGAATTGATTGTCTGACTCGACCACTTGGGGACCACCATGCTTCGCTCCTTGACCTTCGTCGTGCTACTCCTCGCATCCGCGATTTCGCTTGCCGCCGATCGGCCCAATATCGTCTTCATCTTTACCGACGATCATGCCCCGCATGCGATCGGTGCTTACAACGGTTGGCTGAAGGATGTAAATCCGACGCCGAACATCGACTCACTCGCAAAACAAGGCATGCTGTTCCAAAACAGTTTTTGCACGAACTCGATCTGCGGGCCGAGTCGGGCCGTCATTCAAACTGGTAAGCACAACCACATCAACGGTTTTATGACAAACAGTGACCGCTTCAACGGCGATCAACAAACGTTTCCGAAGCTGCTTCAAAAAGTTGGTTATCGAACGGCGATGATCGGCAAGTGGCATTTGGAAACGACGCCGCAGGGTTTCGATTTTTGGCAAGTGCTTCCCGGGCAAGGCGACTACTACAATCCGTTCTTTCTGACGCCCAACGGTCGCGTAAAGATTGATGGCTATTGCACGGATCTTGTCACGGACATGGCAATCGATTGGCTTAAGGAAGGTGACAATTCGGACCAGCCCTTCATGCTCATGTGCCAGCACAAGGCACCACACCGCACGTGGATGCCGGCACTGCGTCATCTGACACTGTATGACGACATCGAGATTCCCGAGCCGGCGACGTTGTTCGACAAGTGGGAAGACAACGCTAGCCCGGCGCGTTTTCAGGAGATGGAGATTGACAGACACTTGCATCTGGTGGCCGACGTGTTCGGGCCTCGCCCCGAAGGCTTTGATATCAATCAAGAGAGTACCGACCGCTCCGGCATTAAGAACTTGGAGCGAATGACGGAAGAGCAATTGGCCGCTTGGAATGCGGCTTACGGTCCCAGGAACGAAGCCCTGTTGAAGGCCAACCTCACAGGCAAGGATCTTGTTCGCTGGAAGTACCAACGCTACATCCGAAACTACTTGCGATGCGTGAAGGGAGTTGACGAGAGTGTCGGGCGACTAATGCAGTATCTGCACGATGCGGGTTTGGAAGAGAACACAATCGTGATCTACTCGTCGGATCAAGGATTCTATCTGGGCGACCACGGCTGGTACGACAAGCGATGGATGTATGAAGAGTCGTTCAAGATGCCTTTCATTGTGAAATGGCCGGGAGTGATCAAGCCAGGCTCGGTGAATTCTGAGCTGATTCAAAACCTGGACTACGCCGAGACGTTCCTTGACGTCGCTGGCGCCGAGATTCCTGCCGACATGCAAGGCAAGTCGCTCGTTCCTTTGTTCAAAGGCGAACCGACTGAATGGCGCGACTCGCTGTACTATCACTATCACGAGTATCCCAGCGTCCATATGGTCGCAAAGCACTTCGGCATTCGCACGAAGCAGTACAAACTGATACGTTTCTATCAGTTCGATGAATGGGAGTTCTATGACCTAGAGAATGACCCGGAAGAGTTGACGAATCAGTATTCGAATCCGAAGTACGCTTCCGTCGTTACAGAGCTAAAGAAGGAACTCGACGAACTGCGCTCACAGTATGCTGACAACACCGACATCAGTGTGATGCCCGCCGACTGGCAAAAGAAGTTCCGCCCGTAGATCGCTGCGGCATTTCGTGCTAGCAGTGCCAAGAAATAAAAACGGCCAATCGCGGAGGGGCAGAATCCGCGAAGGGCCTTACCTGGCAGGTGGGGCAGAAACCTGCTCAGGCTGAGTTTCATTCTAATTGCCCGCCAAGCATCCACAACTAGAAAGCCACAGAATTCTGAAGGATCTTTTGAGGTTTCTGCCGGATCCTCGGATCTATCGCTACAAGTTACTGAAACGCCGCTGGCACCAATGCCGATAGGGCTTAGTAGTCGGCGACTCGGGGACCTGCCGACGTCGGCTGAAGCGATTGCCCACGAAAGGTCACATATTGATTGGAACAAACAAGTTAGGGCTATGAATCGAATGAGATGGGGGGTATGTTGAGCCCTTCGATTCTTACGACGCAAGCCGTCCGGCGTCACTGACCTTTCAAGGATGAAAGACGTCGATGCGAGATCCCAAAGCCCTCATTCTGGCCAGCAAGCCCTATGCGCGAGAAGTTCGCTGGCTCAGCTGGTGGCATCTTCTTTCGACGCTGGCCATTTTTGGTGGCTTTGTCTTCCTGACATGTACAAATCTTCCCTGGGGAGTGCGTATCGTCAGTAGCATCTTGGCGGGACTGGTACAGGTACGTTTGTTCATTCTGTACCACGACTTCCAGCACGGGACGATATTGCGAGGCTCGCGCGTGGCTCGCGCGATCATGTTTGTTTACGGCGTGCTGGCGTTGAACCCACCCAGCATCTGGAATCGCTCACACAATCACCATCACAAGAATAACGCCAAGATTTTTGGGGCAGACATCGGCTCGTATCCCATGATGACGACCGAAGCGTATGCGAACGCATCGGCACAGGATCGCTTCCTCTATTCGCTCGCCCGCCATCCGCTGACCATCGCATCTGGATACATCACGATCTTTCTGTACGGGATGTGTCTGCGGTCGTTGTTCATTAGCCCGCGCAAGCATTACGACTCAGCGATTTCAATCGCCGCACATCTGTCCGTCGCAATCGGCCTTGGGTATATGGGGTGGGATTGGCTTGTGCTGGGCCTGATTTTGCCATCGGTAATCGCGGCAGCGATGGGGGCGTATCTGTTTTATTGCCAACACAATTATCCCGGAGTCAAACTGCGCGACAGTTCCGAGTGGAGTTATGTCTTCGCGGCATTACATTCGTCCAGCTATATCAAGATGAACCGCCTGATGCACTGGTTCTCTGGCAACATCGGTTACCATCATGTCCATCACTTGAACGCACACATTCCGTTCTACCGCTTGCCCGCGGCCATGGCTGGGATCGAAGAGCTTCAATCTCCCGGAACAACATCGCTGCACCCGCGAGATATCCTCGCCTGCTTTCGGCTCAAACTCTGGGACGTCGAGAAAGATTGCCTCGTCCCAGTTCCATCCGCAGATACGCTGGCTCAGTTGGCCAAGACAAGCGGCCTAGTTACCACCGATGATCGGGCATCGACGCGACGTCCGTTGGCCACACGCCCCCAGCGCTCGCAGCCTCAAACCTAACGCTCGTGCCGTCAATCACTAGAGATTCTGCGGACGTCGCTTGCGATTGTCTCGCAATCTTCGCATGATTTAGCGAAACACTTCTCGTTCGCTCGGGGTTTCATGGCGACCGGCTTGAATGCCCATGTCGGTTTGAATTCTGAGCATCTGCCCTCATCTTCGCTCAACTGGCTTAAGGAGTGCCCTCATGGCTCTTAGTTTGATTTACACGAATCGTCGTCGCTTTCTTCAAACCGGTGCTCTCGGTGCCGCAATGTTTTCTGCGCCCGGGTTGTTCGCCGGGGAGTTGGTTCGAACCCCGACGGTCGGCGAGGGGCCGTTCTATCCCGATAATCTACCGCTCGATACTGACAACGACCTGCTGCTGTTGAACGACGCGATCACGCCCGCCGTCGGTGAAATTACGCATCTAACGGGACGCATTCTTACAGCGACTGGCGCACCAGTACGAAACGCCTTCGTTGAAATCTGGCAAGTCGACAATCAGGGCTCCTACATCCACACGGGAGGAGCCAGTAATGAAGGTCGCGACAGCAACTTCCAAGGCTACGGTCGCTTCCTGACAAACTCCAAGGGCGAATATTATTTCCGCACGATCAAGCCGGTTCCTTATGGCGTCGGCGGTGTTTCTCGAACGCCTCATATTCACTTTGGCATCAGCAAGAATGGGCAACGCATCTTCACGACTCAGATGCTGATCAATGGTCACGAGATGAATGAGTCTGACGGATTGTTCCGCAATGTCAAAGACCCGTTGGCCCGGAAATCGATCCTCGTCGACTTCGCCCCGATTCAAGACTCGAAGCTTGGTGAACTGGCCGCAAACTTTGATATCGTCCTGGGCCGAACGGTCGAGGAATTGGAAGACGGTACGCTGAAAGGCGGTATCGGTAAGCCAGTGTTTCAAAGTGTTCGGCGACCAGGCTAGTCTTACTGGCTTTGCTCGCAATCCAGTCACGCGATTAAAACTATCGTCTCGCCAGGAGCTTCCACCATGTTGATGACACGTCAACGCGGGTTCATTACTTGTCTTGCCATAACACTGCTTTGCATCGCGACGTTCGCGTCCGCTGCGGACTGGGCGAGATTTCGTGGCCCGAATGGTTCGGGTGTTAGTCAAGACAAGGCACCGGTTCCGACCAACTTCAGCGATACGGAGAATCTGAAGTGGAAGGTCGCGTTACCGGGCCCCGGATCGTCGAGCCCGATCATCGTCGGCGACCGCCTCTTTGTTACATGCTGGTCAGGATATGGCGTCGACCGAGGGAACCCGGGAGATCAGAAGAATCTGCGTCGTCACTTAATCTGTCTCGATCGTAACACAGGCAAGACGATTTGGTCGACATCGGTCGAACCGGTTCTGCCCGAAGACAACTATGGCGGGATGTTCGCCGAGCATGGTTATGCATCTCATACGCCCGTCTCCGATGGCGAACGCATTTATGTCTATTTTGGTAAGTGCGGCGCGTTCGCCTTTGATATGGATGGCAATCAACTGTGGCAAGCAAAGATCGGTACCGAGTCCGATCCTCGTGGGTGGGGTTCGGCATCCAGTCCAGTGCTTTACAAAGACACCGTAATTGTAACCGCGAGTGCCGAGAGTCACGCGGTCGTCGCGTTGGATAAGGCGACTGGCAAAGAAGTGTGGCGACAGGAAGCCGCGGGATTAAGCTCGACGTGGGGCACTCCTGTGATGGTCAAAGTCGATGAAGAGCGAACGGACCTTGTGCTTGGCGTTCCCTACGAATTCTGGGCCTTCAATCCGGACGATGGCAAACTTCGCTGGTATTGCTCCGTCATGGAGACCGATTCGTTTTGTTCCAGCGTTGTGACAGAAGGCGGGATCGTTTACGGCATCGAAGGACGCGGCGGCGGCTCCATCGCAGTTCGCGCGGGCGGCAAAGGCGACGTGACCGAATCGAGCGTCGTTTGGTCGGGGCGCGATTCGAATCGCATCGGCACGCCCGTTATCTATGACGGCCGCATCTACTTCTTCTCGAATGGTATCGCCAACTGTATTGCAGCGGATTCAGGTGAAAAAGTGTTTCAATCGCGACTCGAAGGTGCGTCTGGCGCGTCGCAGAACCGAGCTGGCGGTGGTGAAGCGGGCAGCAGCCGTGGTCGACGCGGTGGCGGTGGTGGATTTGGCGGCGACTATGCCTCGCCAGTCATCGCGGATTGAAAGATCTACTTCACATCGCGATCCGGCGACATCTTCGTCTTGAAAGCGTCTGACAAATTCGAGCAACTCGCAACCAATCGTGTCACGAGCGACTCCGAAGATTTCAGCGCAACGCCGGCGGTCAGCGACGGACAGCTGTTCATTCGGTCCAGCAAGCACGTCTACTGCGTGGCCTCGCCCTAACGCGTCGCAGGGTAACTCTGCGAAGACATAACAAGTGCAACAACGCTATTGCGGCAATGTCGGCGCGCCGATGTCCGGCAACTCACCGGTCAGAGAACGCAGGAACGCGACCAAGCTATCGATGTCGGAGAAGCTGCTGTCCACTCGCGGTTCGATATCGAGCGGTTGGCCTTCTGGCGTCGCTTTGGGAACTCCACGAAAGTAAAACAAAACAACGTCGTACAACGTCTTGAGCGAACCATCGTGCATATACGGCGCGGTCTCGGCGACGTTACGTAGTGTAGGTGTACGGAACCGGTAATCGTCATCAGGATTTTCGGTGATTATCCCCCGTCCTCGGTCGCGCCACGATGCTCCGATGCGATAGAACTTGCCGTCACTCAACAAAGGTCCGTTATGGCATTGTATGCAACCTGCATCGCCCTCGAACAGTTCCAAGCCTCGCCGCGCCGCCGTTGAGATGGCAGCTTTATCGCCGGCAAGATAGCGATCAAACGGAGACGCTTTAGTAACGAGCGTCCTCTGGAATGCTGCGAGCGACTTGGCAATGCCATCGCGCGTAACGAGTGTCCCGAAGATGGCTTGAAACTGGGTCACATAACCAGGAACATCGTTCAATTCTTTTTCAAGTTCATCGATGTCCTGATTCATCTCCTCTGGCGATTCGATCGGTGCCAAAGCCTGCTCTTCTAACGAACTCGCTCGCCCATCCCAGAAGAAGGTCGCAAATAGCCCTACATTCGCCAAGCCTTGCGTATTTCTCGCCAACAACTTGCCACCGTTTCCGGGCGATTTAGCCAGCCCATCGGCAAACGCTTTCTGCGGGATATGGCAAGTCGCACAGCTCATCCTGTTGTCGCCGGACAGACGCGGGTCGAAGAACAGTTGCTTCCCCAGTTCAACCTTCTCGGGCGTCAACGCATTTGAGGCCGGCGATCGTACCGACTCTGGTAACGCACGCAATGATCGCGTTGGCACCTCTGCGTGGACGAAGGCAGGTGCCGTCGTCGTCAGAAGCATCACAACTATGAAATGTCTTGACACGACAAACTCCCTTCAGTTGCTTGCCGATATTATGAACTGATTGCCTGCTCTGGACAAACGACCATCGCTGTTTAGAGCCCCTCATGGGCAGTGAATCCGTTCGAACGACTTGCCGGGATCTGAATCCTGATTAGGGTAGAAGTAGGAACAGGCAAAGAGGAGAAGGCGATGAGGCTTCAATCTGGGGATTGCTACGTACTTTGGTCCGAGCAGATCGTGAAACTCTGCGAGCGTATAGACGAGACCCGCTGGATGGCGGTCTTCTGGGATCGGTCGGAAAACGCGTGGTCCGTCGCCTTCTATGCCATCGACGAACATCTGATTGATGAGTTCGTGAGCGACCCTCAATCGCATTGGCAGCGTAACACCGGTTAGGCGCCGAGTTGGCTCGCCACCTCCGAAGATTACTAGACGCGTGGCCCCGCTGGACCGACCGCGGAATTTGGCGTAAGACTTCTTGCTAGATAGGCAACGCTGTCGCGAGGACAGAAGCCTCGATTGCCCCCTGCTGACCCCGACTTCGCCTAGTTCTATGCGCTACGATCACACTCAAAAAGCGCCGTTTTACCTACTGCTTGTGGTCGTTGCGAGCGGCATGTTCGTAGTTGCGTGGTCAATTCCCGAACCTGTGGCTCAATTCAGCTTGGCTGCTGGCGGCGGCTTCACCGCAATTCTCGCACTTGCCTTTCGGCAGTTGACGATCCGAGATAATGGCGACGCACTGCTCATCTGTTTCGGCCCCTTACCGCTATTCCGTCGTAGCGTGCTTTACGCTGATCTCGAACGAGTGGAACAAGGTCGTTCGTCTTGGTTCGATGGCTGGGGAATCCATATCAGCCCGAGCGGTGGGTGGACGTGGAACCTGTGGGGATTCGACTGTGTTGATGTGTACATGAGTCGTGGGCGAAAGCTGCGCATCGGAACGGACGACCCTGCCGAGTTGGCTGCATTCTTACAACAACAGATTTCTTCCACCGAGAAGTAGAGGAGTACCGATTGGAACAAGATGCCCCACAACCTGAAACAGAGTCGATTCGCCTGGACAATTTCTTGAAGTTCACGGGACTCGCAGAAACCGGCGGCCACGCAAAGCTCTTGATCCAAAATGGCGAAGTGGCCGTTAATGGCGAGATTGAGACGCGGCGACGACGAAAGCTATACGCCGCAGATGTTGTGACGGCGGGCGGTAATGTGGTCGCCGTGGCAGACTATATTGCAGACTGAAGAAGTCAGCGGTCAGTCAGTTTCAGAGTGACTTCTGAATCCTGAACTCTACTCGCCTCAATCCAACGACCGAAGCTGGACCTTCCGATACCACACTTCGCTGCCATGATCGGTCAGCATGATCTTGCCGAAACGATTCTCGCCAAAGTTTTTCTCTTCGGAAAACTTGCTGGCCGCGATGCGTTCGTCCCAATCGGGACTGCCTACCGTAGCGGCAAGAATCTGCTTTCCGTTCAGCCAATGCTCGATTCGGTCGCCCTGCACGACGATTCTGGTCGAATTGAATTCGCCGGTCGCATTTAGCTGTTTATGCTCGTTAGGCTCATACAAATCGTATAGCGAACCAGCGCTATTCCTCGGTTTGAGTTTACGCGCCCCGGCATCGTCATAGATCTGATACTCGCAGCCAAGCGTTTTGTTACCGTACTTTTGAACGCGGTACTTCACCCCGCTGTTACCACCCGTGGCGATCTTCCAGTCGAAACTCAGCTCGAAGTCGCCGTATTCGTGCTTTGTAATGATGTGACCGGCGCGCCCCTGCTCCTTGTTCAAATGAATCACGCCATCGACGACCTCCCAGCCTGTCGTGATCGGTTTTCCATCGAGCGTCGTCCAGTTGTCGAGCGTTTTACCGTCGAATAGCGGCGGTACCGACGGTAGCGACGAGCAACAGCTTGCTGCAACGGGCCTGTTGCTACGGCGGAAGCGTCGAGAACCAGCAGCATCGGTCGACTCGGCGAATAACAAGCAGACGTTTATTGCCAACACAGTAGTGAGTACGATGCGACGGTCGGTCAGCGAATTGGACATCTTAAGTTCATCCGTTGAGTGAATGTCTTGTGAGAGCATGGATCGGAACGCATTAACGAATCGGTTGAAGCACGAATCCTAGTTCGTGTGGCTTGTTGCCGGGAAGCGTGTACTGACGATGTGTCCGGGCACCCCAACTGTTGTCACCGCCAACCCCCTGTAACTGGGAATCGATAAAGATCGTGTTGAAGTTACGGCGAGGTAGTTCGTAAGGATGAGCAGCTGCATCTAAATCGTCGAGCGTGAACGGTAATGCCGAGAAGTTCATGGGAGCATCAGTTGCTGTAATGCGCAGGCCCGGTGAAGCGTCGCCCTGCATTTCGAACCAACGTGTATCGGCTCGATTCCCCGTGTCTTGCGACCGGACATAGGGATGCCACATGTTGTCGACGGTGTTGGCAAAGACTCCAATCTCTCCGCCGGTCTTGCGATCCCAATAGGTCTCGTGCGGGCCTCGTCCATACCAACGAACTCGGTTGAGCGAATCGGCGACTGCTAGCGACATGCCAAAGCGAGGCAGCAACGGGTTGGTGTTCTTCTGTCGCGGTTCGTATTGCATCACCACCGCGACCGTACCGTCTCCCCGAAATTCATAAGCCAGTTGCAGCTTACTGTTCGAGACACTAGTCAGCTTCATGTCGAAGCTGACGCGGACGACGCCGTCCGACTGTGTGACCTGCGAGTTGGTCACTTGTAATCGCTCGGCGGCATTCACCCAACCGCCCCAATCTTTCTTCCAGATGTCCTGCGCACGCTGGTTCGAGTTGGGATTCTTCCTGAAGTTAGGTCGGAGCGGTGCGGCGAGCAGTTCATGATCGCTCACGCTATAGGAAACGAGCGTCCCGCTCTGCTTGTCAATTCTCGCGGCGAACCCATCACCAACGACGGACACTTCCGCACCGTCTTCCGTCGCCGAGACGTGTTTGTCGTTCGATACCATCGTGGCGTCGGCGGAGCCTGTGGTCAGCGCCACCTGATCCCAGGCGACCACATGTCCCTGATCCGCCCAGGACGTGTCGTTTGGCAGTCGGAAGGAAATCGTGAGAAAACATTCTGCCTGCTCATGCGTCTTCACTGGAACTTCGACAACTCGGGATGTTTGTGGTGCAATGTCAAGCCGACCGAGACTTCCTTCCAACGCGATTTCCCCATCAATGCGAAGCTTCCAGTCACATTCAAACTGATCGAGATTCGTGAAAAAGTGCTTGTTCCGAATACGAAACATTCCAGTCGCTTCCGCCTTCTCCACGGTGATGTTCTGATAAACTTTCTTCACCTCCCAGATGTGCGGATTCAGCGTGCGATCGGGTTGAACAAGTCCATTGCAGCAGAAGTCGGCATCGTTCGGCAGGTCGCCGAAGTCGCCTCCGTAAGCGAAGAACTCGCGGATGCCGCGAGGGCTCATTGGCTGTCCATTGTCTGATGCGTTACGAAGGTCAACGTCGAGCACCAACTGCTCGTTGTCTCGGTCTTCAACATTGGCCACTTCATCCGCCGATAGCGCCCTGGCATAGATACGCGCTCGGCGGATCGGCAAACGCGAAACCCGCTCCTGGTGTTCGCTGTTACGGCCGATGTTTACCAGGTGGTTGCTTGGATCGATGCTGGCGGGCCCCGCACCGCGAGCCTTCTCGTCACCGTTCACGTAAAGTGCCATCTGTTTTCCGTCGTAGCTGGCCGTGATGCGATTCCAACCAGCCTTCAGATCAGCCTTGTCGTAAGGCGTTTGCAGCCCGACCCATTTGTCTTTAAACAAGGTGAAGTTGATTCCCCCGTTGTCCATTCTCAACAAGTACTGATGATCTCCCTTCGAGATCAACGGGTTGAACCGGTCGACTCGCTGGCCCTTCACTTCGACCTCTAATGTCAGAGGGCCCGTCAAATCAAGGCGAGTATCATTCTCGAGTGCCACGGCTCCGACGACTCCTTCACCGGCGTCGTGTGTGCCGAGGATAAACGCGCGCGGCCCGCTTGACGATTCAGCGAGTTTCGCCGTGGGAACCTTTTTCGTGATTCCTTGGTCCACCCAATCCCAAATGCACCCGCCTTGCAACGCTGGATACTTCTCGATCGCATCCCAGTAGTCTTGCAAGTTCCCGACGCTGTTTCCCATCGCATGAGCGTACTCGCATTGAATCAGCGGTCGCGTGATGCCTTCTTTCGTCGCGTACTTAATCATGCCTGCGATGTTCATATACATCGGACAGTAGATGTCGGTGTTGCGTCGCTCGTGAGCCTGTTCATATTCAATGGGGCGCGACGGATCGCGTTGTTTGATCCAGTCGTACATCGCTTCGAGACACACACCGTTGCCCGATTCGTTACCCAGCGACCAGACAATAATGCTGGGATGATTTTTGTCGCGTTCGACCATCCGTCGAGCTCGATCGACGTGAGCCTCTTGCCAGCGTGGATCCTTGGCGATCGCGTTATTGTCAGGCCCCCAGCCGTAGCCATGAGCTTCCACATTCGCTTCGTCGATGACATACAAGCCATACTCGTCGCATAACTCGTAGAACTTGGGATGATCGGGATAATGGCTGGTCCGCACGGTGTTGATATTAAATTGCTTCATCAACACAATGTCTTGACGCATCGACTCGACGGAAACGGTGTGCCCTGTCACTGGATCATGTTCGTGCCGATTGACGCCTTTCACCAAGATCGGTTGACCATTCACCTTGAGTTGGCCGTCAGCGATGACCACCTCACGGAAACCAACGTTGTGACTCAGGCACTCGATGGTATTGCCGTCGCTGTCCTTGAGCTTGAGCAAGACCTTATACAGCTGCGGTGTCTCGGCAGTCCATTTGTCAGGATTCGAGATTGCGAGGTGCGCGATCGACGCGAGTTGAGTTCCACGCGGGGCGATCTCCCCCGAAACATCGCGGCTCAGCACGACATCACCTTGGCTATTCCACAGTTCAGCCTCCAAAGAGAACGACTGCGTGGCTGCGCTGTGATTGGAAAGTTCAACGCGTACATCCATCATGGCGTCACGATAGTTCTCATCGAGGTCGGTCGACACCACGAAATCGCGGACATGAACTTCGGCATGCGACCACAGATAGACATCTCGAAAGATGCCGCTCATGCGCCACATGTCTTGATCTTCCAGATAACTGCCGTCGCAATATTGGTAGACTTCGACTGCAAGTAAGTTCTCGCCGTCGACCAAGAACTCTGTGACATCAAACGCAGCAGGTGTGCGGCTGTCTTGGCTGTACCCGACCTGCTTGCCGTTGACCCAGAGATAAAACGCAGAATCGACACCTTCGAAATGCATGATGACTCGCCGCTGCTGCCACTCCGCTGGGACGGTGAACTTGCGGCGATAGGAACCGACTTGGTTTCGCCACTTGTAGCTCGTCCAGTCTTTATTCTCCGGTTCGCCCATCACACGAGGCTCATCCTTCTTGAATGGATAAGTGGCGTTGGTATAGACCGGAATCCCATAGCCATACATCTGCCAGCAACCTGGCACCGGTAGCTTGTCCCACGCCGTGTCATCGAATTCGCTCGAGTAAAACGCCCCAGGCCGCATCGCTGGCTCGGGCGACCAATGGAAGTTCCATTCCCCATTCAGCGATTGATACCAGTCGGATGACGAACGATCATTCGCAACTGCCGACTCGGATGTTGGAAAGGGGAGTGAGTCGACGCGGCCCGGCAGCTTATTGCGGCCAATGACTTGTTCGTTCTCCCAGTCCGGTGCTTGAGCCAGGATCGGAGTGCCGATCATCGTGCAGAGCAGGGCAGGGAGCCACCAGCGAAGATGCTTCATCGGAGAAGTACCTTGTCACGAAAGAGGATTGCTGAGCAGATTATTCGCTGCCTATTGTAAGTCAAGCAAGCACTCATTGCCCGCGACGCCGCTTCGATTGGCAGTTCGGGCAGTAGAAGGTCGATCGCTGGGCTTGGACGATCCTTTGAACGGTCCCTCGATCGCAAGTGCGGCACGATTGCCCGGCCCGATCGTAGACGCGATGCTGGTTCTGATAGCCGCCAGCATTATTCAATGCGTTTCGGTAGGTCCCGTCGGACAACGTCGATCCTTCGTGCGCAATGGCATCTTGCAAGACAGCGAGCGTTGCGTCACAAATCCGTTCCCACTGAGTGGTCGTCAGCTTGTCGCAACGCGTCGTCGGATGCACGCTGGCAACATTCAGGATTTCCGAGGCATATAAGTTCCCGATTCCCGCGACGGCTTGCTGGTCGAGCAAGGCGACTTTCACGGCTCGGCGACTACTGCGAAGCCGCTCGCGGAGCACGTCGCTGGTCAGTGCCAGCGCATCGGGACCGAACTTCGAAACAACCGCGTTGTCGAACTGCTTTGGCGAAAATAGCTTCACCGACCCCAGCCCACGGCGATCCCAGTACCAGATCGTGTCGAGCGAGCCGCCGGTCAAATCGACGCGAAAACGCAAGTGTTCAGCACTCGGCGGATCAGCAACGAGAACGAGTCCCGTCATCCTCGGTTCGAAGACCAATCGATCGCCGGTTTCCAAACGGACGATGACGCGTTTGCCGATCCGCTCGACAGCGACGATTCCTCGACCAGCTACGCGTCGGTTCATCGCGGATACAGAAGGAGTGATCAGCAGCGGCTTGACGGTGGTAGGAATCTTCTCGACGTGTTCGATCTGGCAGCCGACCGCTGACAGAATCCCGCGTCGCATCGTCTCGACTTCTGGTAGTTCCGGCATTTCAATCCCTCAAAGGATCGGGATTGTACGCCGCGCGATTACGATGCTGCAACAGGCTATATTGGGCCACGGGCTGGTACGATCCGCAGAATCCAATAATGGCGACCCTCTAGCGAACTACCGATTGCTCCACGAAACTACCACAAGATTCAAATCCTGGACTGCCTCACCATGAACCAGACACACGATACTCACTCGGTCGCAATCGGCTACTTGCTGTGGATCTTTGGATTCACCGGAGCACATCGTTTTTACTATGGCAAGCCAGTCAGCGGAACGATCTGGTTCTGTACCTTCGGCCTCTTGGGAATTGGGTGGTTGATCGATGTCTTTCTGATCCCGAGTATGGATCGCGACGCGAGTCTCCGGTTTGAGCCCGGTATCATCGACTATTCGCTGGCGTGGATCCTGCTAACGTTCCTGGGACCGTTAGGAATTCACCGCTTCTACATGGGCAAGATCATTACCGGCTTGATCTATCTGCTGACCGGCGGCCTGTTCTTTGTCGGAGTGCTGTACGACTTCTGGACGTTGAACAGCCAGATCAGCGAGGTCAATCACCTAGTCGGAGATCTAAGCGCTGAGAGCTGAGTGCTTAGGCATGCGGGAACAGTTACTTCGGTATTTGTGGGTTTTCGTGAGCCGACGCAGCTGCGCGGGCCTGATACGTTACATTCCGAGCAGAGGCCCGCGGCTAGCGCCGTCGGCTCACGGCCGGAAATTACTCGTCGCCCGATCCTTAGAAGCGGTAGTCTAGTCCGAATCGCAAACCTTGAGCCCAAAAGTCATCGTTGATTTGCCGGAATGTCGGTCGTGCTGCTCCGGTTAGGGCTCCTGGCGGAATCTGCGAAGTATTGATCGTCGTGTCGATCTGCTCACCCGCCCGCGCGACGTTGCTCCAATATAAGAAGTTGTAGCCGATCGTGGCGGACAGCCCGCACGCCAACTGGCGACGCAACGTGAACCCAAAGTCCGCCATCGCCGAAAAATCGTCTCCTCGATAGCTGCCAATGTTCGTCCCGAGGGCGAGCAAGCCGCTTTGCACGGTCGTCGATGCACCTGCAGCATCGGTCGTGATGGTCTGTCCGTTAACCTGACCGCGATAACTCGTTCCACCAATCGCAAACTTCGCAGTCGTCTCGCAGGACCAACAATTATCGATATCCCAATTCCCGATGAGTCCAAACTCAGCTCCATGAAAAGTGTTTCGTGTATCGAACTGGTCGAACAAGTCAAACGTCGTGCCTGCCGTCGGTCCGGTCAGCGACGCAGTGGACTCGTCGATTCGTACGCGATCTTCCAACTCGGCATAGCGATAGCCTACCAGCCAGTCGATGTGACAACCCCATGACTCGCAGCCATCATGACGATACAGGATCTCGAACGACTGAAACTGTGTGCTGACAGCCACATTCATCGTCCCTTGCACGGTGCCTGGGAACGCGATCAACCGAGAATCTTCCGCAGCGCCAACCGTATCGAAGAAAGGACGTGCGAGGATATTGAACTGATTGAGTCCGGCATTGAACGAGTCGGTTTCCGTGCCCAATGCCATGTAACTTGCTTCAATACCGCTGCAATGTGCCGGATCAAGCCATCGACCCAAACTTAAACGAACGCCTGACCGTGAACCATCGGTCATGTCTCTGTTGCCGAACAAGATCGTTGTCCCAGGCTGGCCCAATACGCCCGCCTGTGCTTGCGGCGTACCTGCTGTACTCGTCGTCACCAGCGGTGGCGTACTCATACCTTTGGTCCACATCAATAGATATTCGGCATTCATCCAATAACACGAACTGTTGTCGATCCACAGCTTGCCGCCTTTGACGTCCTCCGAGAGATCAATCACCTCGCCCTCAAATCCGGGCGGAAGTGGTGGATCGCCCACGATGTGTTCTCCATACGAAACGGTTGTCACCGTGGCGGACGAGTCCGCATCGTCGCTGGCGTCCGCCGCCACGACAGTTCGCCGCGACAGCCGTTGTCCTTGCTTGCCTTTCAAATGAGCTGGCGTAAATCCAAAGAACCTTCCGCCATGCTCGATGCCAGGCGTGCGAGTCCCTGCTTCATCGGAATCGCCCTGGGCGAACACCAATCCAGTGGAAATCAGCAGGCAGAACGAAGCTACCAAGGCAAGGCGACATGTCGACATCGGACAACCCTTCGAATTGTGTCTACAGGACCTACGACGCAGCGAATCTAAGGCATGGAGAGTCCAAAGTCTGGGGACTCGCTAACTGCGCCAGCGTGTGTCGAATTCATCGGCGATTACCGGCACGACCGTTAATCTTTCTTCAATCGGAAAACTTATTCAGGTCTGCCTAAACTATCACCACGTCGAGCAGGTGGGATTGGTAAGATGAGGCGATCCTAAAAATGCACCAGCAGTGCTATCTCCGCCAGCAGCACGATTAAGGAGCCAACCGCCGATGTTCGGACCCAGTCTTCGCTACATGACGTTAAGCCTTGTACCGATCTTTGTCCTCGTGGCAGGAGGACGCGCTGACGATAAGGCGCCCGAATCGATCGCGGGAAAATTCGAGCTATGGAACGCCGAAGTGCCGATTCCGAACAACTCGGAACTGCTGCCGCTCAAGGGAACTGCGTTTTCCGTGATCAAGCCGCGTATTCCCGAGCAGGACGGGTATAGCTGGCTGCACGGAGTTGCCTTGGCATGGCATCAAGGAAAACTTTATTCTTCGTTCGGTCACAACACGGGCGCCGAGAACACGGCCACTGAAGAAGCAAACGGTTGCATCAGCGCAGATGGCGGCAAGACTTGGGGCCCGCTATTTCAAATCGATGCCGGCGATAAACCAGAACTTGCCATCAGCCATGGCGTTTTCCTTTCCCACGAAGGCAGTTTGTGGGCGTTCCACGGAGCGTTTTATGGCAGGATGCGAGACGTGCATACGCGAGCTTACGTCCTTGATGAAACCTCAGGCTCTTGGCAACCGAAAGGCATTGTCGCGAAAGACGGCTTCTGGGCCATGCAACAACCGCAGCAGATGAACGATGGCAACTGGATCATGTCGGGGATTTCGGTGGCTGAGGGATACGGCGGAACGAACGATCCCGCAGCCGTTGCCATCAGCCACGGTGCCGACCTCACTCGCTGGGACGTCATCAAGATTCCAAAACCGCCAGCCATGGAGATGTGGGGCGAGTCGTGTGTGATCGTCGACGGGGCGAAGGTTTTGAACATCTCGCGATATCGCGTTCCCCTTGCACTGGCGGCGACCAGTGAAGACTACGGTCGGACGTGGACAACGATGCAAGAAAGCAACTTGCCAATGGTCGCATCCCAGCCGTCCGCCGGGGTTCTGTCCACGGGCCAACGCTTCTTGGTTTGTACGACCTCGGCCGACAGCGGCAACCGGCGTTATCCATTGACGATCGCAGTGAGCGACCCCGGCGAGAATACCTTCCGTCGTATCTATCGTATCCGCGACGCGATTCACGACGGCCCTGGCGAATCGGTCGACAACGCCGCGTTGGCCTATCCCTACGCCGTTGAACATGAAGGCAAACTGTACGTGGGCTATTCAAACAGCGGCGGTCGTGGCGCGAATCGGAATAGCGCCGAGTTGGCGATCATTCCGATCGAATCGCTGCAAGTGAAGTAACGCGTCGCGCGAACTACGAATGACAAGCCGTTGGTTCACATCTAGCGACAGCGAGTCTCGCAGCAAGTTTCACGGCTTCATACATGCTGGTCGCTTCGGCCTTCCCTTGCCAAGCAATGTCGAGTGCCGTTCCATGATCCACGGAAGTCCGAATGATCGGAAGACCGAGCGTAATGTTCACCGCCACATCGAACGCCAGCGCCTTGAGCGGAATGTGCCCCTGGTCGTGATACATACAGACGAAACAATCCGTGTTACGGCGACGATCCGGCAAGAAAGCCGTATCGGGAGGAAGCGGGCCTTCAACTTGGATGCCCTTGCCGCGCGCCAGGTCGATGGCGGGTGTAATGATTCGTTCTTCTTCGCGGTCGCCAAATAAGCCATCTTCACCTGCGTGAGGATTAAGGGCACATACCACTAACTTAGGCTTTCGGCCTCGCAGTTGAGTCATCGCCGTGTCACTGATCTCGATGACTTCCAAGATGCGATCGACGGTCAGCAGCCCGGGCACATCGCGATACCCGACGTGCGTCGTGACGAAGCTGCAAGTGATTTCGTCGCACGTCAGCATCATGCAAATTCGATCGGACTGTGTCTCTTCGGCGAAGATCTCGGTGTGGCCTGGGTAGTGGATGCCTGCCGCGTTCAAAGCCTTCTTATTGATCGGGCCGGTGGTGATCGCATCCACGCTCCCCGTCGTCGCGGCCTCGATAGCTGCCTTGATGTAGCGATAAGATGCTCGCCCTGTTAACTCGCTGACCACGCCTGGCGTCACCTGCTCGGAGTCGGCGTCGGAAAAATCAACGATTGTCGGTTCGGTGATTTGGTCCGGCGAACGCTCCCATTCGGCGAACGTGATGATCCGTGGCAATGGCCCTAGCTCGCAGCAGTCTGCCACGCGTTGCAATACCGTTGCGTCGCCGAAGATAAGCGGCACACACTCTTGCAGGGTCGGTGTATGTAAGAGAAGACGCAAGCAGACTTCCGGCCCGACACCAGCCGGGTCGCCCATCGTGATAGCAATACGTGGTCGATGTGTGATCATGCGATTAGTAGCCAACAGCCGCGCCGTCCTTACGAGCTTCGGTCGCCCCGTGCAAAACTCCATGGACGCGATCGATCAGAATTCCTTGGTATCCGCCAAACGCTCCCTTGGCTCGCATAACTTGGTGGCCTTTCGCACGCAGTGCCTCCAACGTTTTGTCGGAGAATCCCGATTCAACTTGCACGGTTCCAGCACCTTGAGCGGCGACACCTGTCGGTTCGGCACTGCCAAGATGCCGCACACGAGCCGCGTCGCCAGCGGCCTGCACATTCATCCCAAAGTCAACCAAGTTCACGACAACCTGAGCATGCCCTTGCGGCTGCATGTCACCTCCCATGACACCAAAGCAGAAAAACGGTTCACCGTCTTTGGTCATCATGGCTGGAATGATCGTGTGGAAGGGACGCTTGCGAGGTTCGTAAACGTTGAGGTGTCCTTCCTCAAGCGAGAACAGGGCACCTCGGTTTTGCAGCACAAAGCCGACGTCGCCGGGCACGATCTGCGAACCGAAGCCATGATAGTTGCTTTGAATGAACGAGCAGCAGTTGCGATCTTTGTCGACGACGGTCAAGTAGATCGTATCGCCGTGAATGAGCTTCGGATCGCCTGCCGGTACATCGGTCGCGGCGCGGGTCAAGTCAATTCGCTTCACCTGTCGCGCCGCGTATTCCTTGGAGATTAGCTCCGCCGTGGGCAGCTTGCTAAACGCTGGATCCGCATAGAATTGTGCACGGTCAGCAAAGGCGAGCTTTTTGGCTTCCACAAAGAGATGCAGATACTCGGGGCTATCGTGCCCCATCGATTTGATATCGAACGGTTCGAGGGTGTTCAGAATCTGCAGTGCGGCAATCCCTTGTCCGTTGGGAGGCAACTCCCAGACGTCGTAGCCGCGATAGTTCGTCGACACGGGTTCGACCCATTCCGATTGGTGCTCGATGAAGTCGTTCATTGCGAGAAAGCCGCCGTTGGCCTCGCTGAAGGCGACGATCGCTTTGGCGATGTCACCCTGATAAAAGGCCTCTGGGCCGTCGGTCGCGATCTTACGGTAGGACGCCGCGAGTCGTGGGTTCTTGAACAACTCGCCGAACTTCGGCGCTCGCTCGCCGCCGACAAGAAACGTTTTCGCCGAGTCGGGCCACTCTTTCAGCTTCGCAGTCGCGCTATTCCACGAGCCAGCAATGATTTCCGTGACAGGAAAGCCTTCTTCCGCAGTCGCGATTGACGGGGCAAGCAATTCGTCGAACGGCTTGCTTCCAAAACGGTCGTGCAACTCTTGCCAGCCGCTCACGCAGCCGGGCACCGACCAGGACAGCGGCCCGTACGTAGGAATCTGTTCATCTCCCAAACGCAGGAACTCGTCGCGCGTCAAGCTGCTCGGGCTACGTCCGCTGGCGTTCAAGCCGAAGAGCTTCTGTGTTTTGCTGTCCCAATAGATTGCAAACAGGTCGCCTCCGATGCCGCAGCTCATGGGCTCGACCAAGCCGATCATCGCACTGGCGGCGATCGCCGCGTCGGCCGCGTTTCCGCCGGCCTTCAGAACATCCAGGCCTGTTTCAGCGGCGAGGGGATGGCTGGTCGCGACAATACCGTGCGTGGCCAAGACGACCGAGCGACTTTGTTGGGGATCACCGACCGGACGATCGTATCCCGCCGCGCGTGCAGAACGTCCACTGTCGGCAAAGAACTCGGTCATGATGCGACTCGACGCGACAACCAGTGACAGAGCAAGCAACCCGTAACGCGTCATCGCGTTAACCTCCGGTAGATTCGCAAAGAACAAGTTCGTTTGTACGCTGCGATTCGCTTGAAAGCAACAAGCGGCGGAATGAACTTGCTCTGAGGTCTGACGCGCAGAATTAAAAGAGTGCCACTGGCTATGCCAGTGCGATCGATTTGACATCGACTAAGTGGTTCTCACTGGCAAAGCCAGTGGCACACACGTTTCGACTAGCCCTAAGCCTAGCTGCTTTGCTTCGCGTTCTTGATGAGCTTCTGCATCCGTGACTTGGTGCGAGCTGCTGTGTTCTTGTGGATGATGTTCCTCTGGCCCGCACGGTCCAATCGCTTGGTAGCGACCTGCATCTCGGACTCTGCTTTGCCAACGTCGCCAGCTTGAACAGCTTCCCGAACCTTGCGAAGCTGCGATCTCAGGGCCGATTTAATGGCTTTGTTTCGGTCACGTCGCACTACGTTCTGGCGAAGTCGCTTTTTGGCACTCTTGGAATTTGGCATGGCTGCTTATGGGAGAACTCTAGGGGGCGATAGTGAGGATTCTGTGACACGACGTCCTTGTCACAAAGTTGAATCAACCTTTATCGCGAATCTCCCGAATCTTGTCTAGCCGGGGGGCAGCGTCTCGGTAGCCCGGATCGAGGGCGACTAACGCCGCGAGATGCTCTTCCGCCGCGTGATAGTTATGCAAACCAGCGGCCAGTACACCCGTTCGATATCGCGCAAGCTTTTGCAGATCAACGTCTTCCGTCACGACCAAGCCGGTCACTGCGCGCAGATAACAGTCCAACGCCTTGTCGTACTGCTTCGTCCGCTGCAGACACTCCCCCTTCTCCAACAGGGCTACTGCCTGACGGTTTTCAAGTTTCTCGGCTTCGGCCAGGAACGTAATCGCCTCGCGATAGTTGCCTGCCTTGCGTAGTCGCACGCCCAGTTGAAACTTCGCTTCGAGGTCGTCAGGGTATCGCTCGGAACGTGAGTTAAACACCTCCAGTTCATAGCGATTCAAGTCCTGTTGGAGCTGTTCGACCAATTGCTGAGCGGCTGTGTCGCCACTGGATGCCGCGCGCCGTTCGGCGATCGAAATTTGCTCCTGCTTTCGCAGAATCTCGATGTCTTCGAGCCGTTCGCGAGCTTTCAAATTGCCACCCGACGCCGAGATGGCTTTGGTCAAGACATGAGCTGCGTCGCCAAGTCGTTGTTCGGCGACATGAATGTCGGCTAATTCGAAGTAGCTTTCAACATCGGTCGGGTTGTTGGCGACCGCTCGCTCCAACTCTTGTCGCCGCGTCAATTGGATCTCTCGACGCTCTGTCGGTGCCGCAGCCGCAGCCTTGGCCTCCGCCTCGGCTTGGCGCTGTGCTCGCCGACGCGCACTAGGTCGCTTGTCTTCCTCGGGAGCTGTCCGGCCAACCGTCTTGGCGATCTGAAGCTCGGAGATCATCTGCTGTGCTTCGTCGTCGCCGCGTTTTGCTTCGTCAACGCGCGTCCAACAAATGATCGCTTGATCGAATTGACCGATGCGAGCAAGCGACAACGCACAGTGCCTGTTGACGTCTGCGTCTTGCGGGTTCGGGACGAGTGCGTTCTTCAAATAGCGGAGTTCCGACTGGTGATAGCCAAACGCCGCGCAAGCCTCCGCAGCCGCACGCAATACGAGCACGTCCCATGGATTGGACTTGAGAGCGTTTGCAGCCAACGTCAGGACTTGCTCCCAGTCTTCTTTGGCGACGGCCTTCTTGATGGGCCCCTTGCCACCGAAATTGAGCATCGCGCCACGCTTGTTATTATTGTATTTCCGATGCAGGTTCTCGAGGAAGGCGTCGAGATAGACCGTATTCGCAGGGTCACGAAGCACGCATTGGACGAGGAAGGTGTGGACGTAGTCGAAGTCGTACTTGTCCTGCGTCATCAACTTGGTGCCTTGGTCATAGCACTCCTGAAGCCGACGACGAAGCTTCGGGGAGATCATTTCTTCTTCGGGATGATCGGACGCGGCGGTAGACGAATCCTGCGCCATGCGATTACTTTCGACTGAGTGATACCGAGTGGTGTTGCCTGAGAACAATCGACATTCTAACCGGCAAAAGCCGTAGCAGCCAACCGCCGTGCTACAATCGAAAGCGATTCGACATCAGTAGGGTCTGCTGTGCGGACCATTCTCCGTGCGGTCCGCACAGCGGACCCTACATCTAACCGGCTCAACCCACCGCAGCCAACCACCTTGCTACAATCAAGCACTATTCTACGCTCAACCGACGCACTAGGTGCCCCGCGAGATTGCCATGAAATACTTCTGCCGAACTGCATCGATCTTCGCTGTTGTTATAGCCGCGTTTCTTGGTTTTCCGCTTACCTCCTTTGCGGCGAGTCCCAATGTGTTGTTCATCGCCGTCGACGATATGCGAGTCGAGCTCGGGTGCTATGGCAACACGCCTGCTTTGAGCCCTAACATCGACCGACTGGCGAGCCGTGGTGTGATCTTTGATCGGGCGTACTGCCAGCAGGCCGTCTGCAATCCTTCGCGGGCGTCGCTACTTACCGGTCGCCGCCCCGATACACTGCGAATCTGGGATCTGCCAACCCATTTTCGCGAGTTGTACCCAGACATCGTGACATTACCTCAGCACTTCAAAAACAACGGGTACTTTACGCAGGGTATCGGCAAGATCTTTCACAACTGGCGGCAGAACATCGAAGGCGATCCCGCATCGTGGAGCGTTCCGGCTGTCATGCACTATGCGACGCATGGCTCGGACCTGCCGATTGTCGATGGCGAACTGCCGGCGAACTCGGCAACGACCCTCAAATGCGAAGCGCGAGACGTGCCCGATAACGCCTACTTTGATGGGCGGATCGCTGAACTCGCCGTCGCCGCGTTGAATGAAGTGAAGGGGAAACCGTTCTTCCTGGCCGTCGGCTTTTGGAAGCCGCATCTTCCGTTTAATGCACCGAAGCGTTACTGGGACATGTACGATCGTGCCAAGTTGGCATTGCCTGCTCATCCCGCGCCGCCCATCGATGTTCCCATGATCGCATTGCACAACGGTCGTGAGTTGCTTGGCGATAAAGGGCTGCAGTTAACCGACGACGAAGTACTCGAGTTGCGTCATGGCTACTACGCCGGAATCAGCTACCTCGACGCTCAAGTGGGAAAAGTGCTCGCGGAGTTGGAGCGGTTGCACCTTATCAACAACACGATCATCGTCTTTTGGTCAGACCACGGCTTTCACCTCGGCGAACAGGGACTGTGGTGCAAGACATCAAACTTCGAACTCGATGCACGAGTGCCGTTAATTGTCTCGACACCGGAAATGCGTAACGAGCAGCGAGGTCAGCATTCGGACTCGCTTGTTGAACTGCTTGATCTCTATCCGACGTTGGTCGATCTCTGCGAGTTGCCTGAGATTGAGGGGCTGGAAGGTGTAAGCTTACGGCCCACACTCGAAGACACCGCCGTCGCCGTGAAGCCAGCGGCTTACACCCAGCATCCTCGACCGGCATATTACAAGGGCAAACCAGACGCGATGGGCTGTTCGGTTCGAACGGCTCGCTACCGCTATACCGAATGGCGGAATTTCGAAACCGGCGAAGTCGTGGCGAAAGAGCTTTACGATCACACCACCGATCCAGACGAGTCGCACAATGTGGTCGCTTCGCCACCGGACAGGCAAGCGTTTGAAGCCACCGTCAAAGTCTTGGAGCAGCAATTCCCTCGCATCGGCTACGAATAATCACACCCAGTCGAGTCCCGTCTTTACTTTAACGCGATCCACGTAATCGCCCAACAAACCGCCGATCACATCCCAACGTGCTGGCCGGCGGACTTCAATGTCGCCGTGTTCATTGATTCGCACGATGGTCTCATCATCGACGCCGGCGGCTTCTAGGTTGCTGTGGTTCAGTTCGTCATCGGCGACGATTTGGCTCAATGTTTTGCCGGTCATTTCCATAAATCGCATAGCTAGGATCGCCTCGTTGCAAGATCGGAGAATCCGTCGGACGTAGCAATGACAAGAAGACGCTCGCCCGAGGACACTGGCAATTTTAATCTAGCCGCCACCGAAGTTGAAGCATGCAGCTTCACTAGTTCGAAGCGCTTTCTGCCAATGCATGCCGTACGGCTTCACACAAACTTAACGTTCGTTCAACGTCAAGCTCCTCGGCTCGGGCCGTAGGACCTAGTTCTTGAGATTCAAGCACGGCATCCACTTGCGGCTTTGTGAGTTGCCCCTTCATCGCGGCAACCAACACGCTTCGCAAAAACTTGCGTCGATGAAAGAACATCGAACGCACGAAGGTATGAAAGAATTCAAGATCTGGAATGCTGGCTCGTTTCTCTAAGTTCGGGACTATCTGCACGATGACTGAATCGACTTTAGGTCGCGGCCAGAAGACTTGCGGCGGAAGAGTACGCAGAATCTTTGCGTCGCATTGCGCCTGAATCCAGATGCTGAGGGCGCTGTAGTCTTTGGTCGAGGGCTTCGCGATGATGCGTTCCCCCAACTCCTTCTGGATCGTGACCGTCATCGATGCGGGAACGAACGGTGTCGAAAGTAAGTTCGAGATAATCGGTGTCGCAATGCAGTAAGGCAAATTTGCCGCGAGTTTCAGCTGGCGTTTTGGATCCTCGTCCAGCTTGGCCTGCACCGTCTCGACGACGGCAGGATGAAGATGATTCTTGTTCTTCAACGCATCGTGCGGCAACAACGTGACATTGTCGAAGCCATCGAGCACCTCGGAGGCCAACAGCTGCAAGTGTTTATCAATTTCGACAGTGACGACTGCGGCAGCTCGCTCGGCCATCAGCGCGGTAAGAGACCCCAGCCCCGTTCCGACTTCCAACACCACGTCACGGTCGGTGATACCCGCTTCCATTGCCAAAATCTCAAGTAAATTGAGATCAATCAAAAAGTTCTGTCCGCGTCGCTTATCCGGCTCCAAGCCGACTTCACGAAAGCGTTGCATGAGAAAGGAAGCGGTTTGGCGTGGGGCTGCGGACATGGGCAAGTCAATTTGGATTGTTATCGAGTGGACTTCCCAAGATACGGGGCAGGGGAGGGGAGCGAAAGGACGGGCGGCATTACTCCAGGACCCTGGTCAAAAACGCGATCACGTCTGCCGACGCCTCGATAAGCTTCACCGTAGGCGTCCCCGCGCCGTGGCCGGCTCGCGTTTCGATGCGAATCAGAACGGGATTGGTGCCCTGGTGAGCGTGCTGCAACTCGGCAGCAAATTTAAAACTATGAGCGGGAACGACGCGATCGTCGTGATCGGCAGTCGTCACCATCGTCGCGGGGTAGCTCGTCCCAGGCACCAAATTGTGAAGCGGCGAGTAACTCAACAAGTTCTTGAATGCGGCAGGGTCATCCGACGATCCGTACTCGGACACCCAAGCCCAACCAATCGTGAAATTGTGATAGCGGAGCATATCCATCACACCAACCGACGGGATCGCGGCGGCGAACAATTCCGGACGTTGCGTCATCGCGGCCCCCACTAACAAGCCGCCGTTGCTGCCACCGCGAATGGCGAGTTTGTCGGTCGAAGTGTATTTATTGTCAGTCAACCACTGGGCCGCCGCGATGAAATCATCGAAGACATTCTGCTTCTTATCCTGCATTCCCGCTTCATGCCAATCGCGTCCATACTCGCCCCCACCTCGCAAGTTCGGAACTGCATAGACTCCACCTCGTTCGAGCCATACGAGATTGCTGACCGAGAAGCCGGGAGTCAGCGATATATTAAATCCACCATAGGCGTAAAGCAGCGTCGGATTCGAGCCGTCAAGCTTGATGCCGCGTTTGTGCGTGATAAACATCGGAACGCGAGTGCCATCTTTGCTTTTATAAAACACTTGACGTGTTTCGTAAGCGTTCGGGTCAAAGTCGACCTGGGGCTCGCGGAAGACTTTGCTGTTGCCCGTTTCAAGGTCGTACTTATAGATCGTTCCCGGCGTCGTATAGTTCGAGAAGTAATAGAACGTCTCCTGATCCGTTCGCCGCCCGCCAAAGCCACTTGCTGAACCAATCGCTGGTAGATCGACGTCGCGAATGTGTTTGCCCGTCAGATCAAAGATTCGCACTTCGGACGCGGCGTCCTTCAGATAGAGAGCCAGAAAGCGGTCGCCGACCAAACCAGTTCCTTGCAGCACTTCTTTCGACTCCGAAATAACCTCCAGCCAGCTCTCACGCTGTGGTTTCGCGATGTCGATCGCGATAACACGTCGTAGCGGTGCATCGTTGTCGGTATTGAACCAGAACGTCTTGCCGTCGTTGCCGATGAAGTCATACTCAAACTCGAAGCCTGCCAGCAATTCGACAACTTCCGCGTCAGGCTTCGTCAGATCTTTATAAAAGACCTGATTCTTACGCTCCGTGCCTCGCCACACGGAGATAATTAGGTACTGTCCGTCTTCAGTGACATCGCCACTGAAGCCCCATTCCTTCTCGTCGGGGCGCTCGTAAACCAAGACATCTTGAGATTGATCTTCACCGATCTTGTGGAAGTAGAGTTTTTGAAAGTAGTTTACGCCCGTAAACTCTTCGCCCTCCTTGGGCTCGTCGTAGCGGCTATAGAACAAGCCACTTCCATCCTTTGTCCACGAGACACCGGAAAACTTCACCCACTTCAAATGGTCAGCCCGATCTTTGCCGGTTTCGACATCCAGTATCTTCCACTCGCGCCAGTCCGATCCGGCGGCGGCGATGCCGTAGGCGAGCAGCTTGCCGTCTTCGCTCGCCGTCGACCCCGCCAGAGCGACCGTCCCGTCCTCGGCCCATTGATTCGGATCGATCAAGACACGCGGTTCGCCATCGATGCCGTCCGAGACGTACAAGACGCTTTGATTCTGTAGGCCATCGTTTCGCGAGTAAAAATATCGTCGGCCTCGTTTCGTTGGTAAACCGAACCGTTCATAGTTCCACAGCTTCGTCAGCCGTTCTTTGATCGCCTCACGTTCAGGAATCGACTCGAGGTAGGCAAATGTAACTTTGTTCTCGGCCTCAACCCACGCTTTCGTTTCGTCGCTATCAGGATCTTCCAACCATCGGTAGGGATCGGGAACGCTTGTCCCGTGATACTGGTCAACATGATCGGAACGGCGCGTCCGGGGATAGATCAATGCTCCAACCTCCGATGTTGGGTGTTTCGTGGGTGATTGCGCCAGGACGGTCGACGGCGATAAACAGCTAAACCAGAGAACCACAACGACGACCATACAGGTGCGGAACTCCATTGAGTTGATCGCATGGAAAATGCGGCTATCTGCGTATGTCTGCACGTGGCATTCCTTCGTTGCTTGATGACCTAGCGTGTTGGACAGACTGTAGCGACTCGACTGCATATCGGCCAGCAGATAGCGATCTTGGAAATTGCACGCCTCCCTCGCAACTGGTAGGTTTATGCTCGCGATCACCGAAATCCTGCCGCCAGGGGCTTTTAAAAGCGTGGTGGCTCGATTGAACCAATTCGGACTGATCCGCGTACTTAGGACCAAATCACGTGACAACTGCAAACGAGCCCAACACGCCCCGACCGTCCGTTTCGCTCGGCGACTTCCAACAGCTCATCCACAAGATGTACTTCGACAAAGACGCTTCGCGAGGAATCGACGGGACGTTTATGTGGTTGATGGAGGAAGTCGGTGAACTCGCGGCGGCGTTGCGGAGCGGTAGCCACGACGACAAGATGGAAGAGTTCGCGGACGTCTTAGCGTGGCTAACGACGATTGCGAACGTGGCGGGAGTTGATTTGAGTGAGGCGGTTGCGAGGAAATATGGCGACGGTTGTCCTGGCTGCCAACGCTTTGCTTGCGTATGTGATGATGCTGAGAAACCTTAACGCGGCGTCGCCGTACTATTCGCGCCGCTGATGACGGCGATTATCCTGGAGTTTGCCGCCAACGAAGGCACTTCTCCGCTTCCGTTCCATTATCTCAAATCCATCCCTTTTCAATCTAATGCCGCAGCATCGTCGCCTTACTCCCCTACTGCCTGCGGTTTTACTGGCCGTTTTCGCATCACCGATCGCGGGAATTGCCCAGCAAACATCCGGTGGTCGCATTGACGAAGTGACGATTGGTCTCGCAGACGCTTATAAGGTTGGTTACTGGACACCCATTCGCGTCACAGTCACGGCGGGCTCAGACGCTTTGGACGGCCAACTTGCCGTTACCACGAAGGATGGCGATGGTGTGCCGGTCACATTTGCCGACACCGAGACGATTCATGTCGCTCCAAATACTTCGAGTTCGTTTACGCGACAGGTTAAGTTCGGGCAACTCGCCAGCGAACTCACGATTGAGCTGCGGCACGAAGGGCAAACTATCTCGCGGCGCGTCGTCACCGCGAGCGACTTACCAGCGGCAATGTCATCCGATCGTAATTGGATCATCACACTCGGGCGTGATGCCGGTGTAGCGGTGGCTGCCAAGTCGTCTCAGGTTACCGAGATCGCGGACGTCTCCGTTCTGCCGACGCAATGGTTCGGCTACGAAGCCGTCAACACAATCTTCATCTCCGCTAGTGATACAGCGACTCTGGCATCGATTACATCGGAGCAATTTGCCGCATTGGAGCAGTGGGTTGAACTTGGTGGGCGACTCGTCCTGTGCGTCGGGTCGGCTGGCAAAGAAGCCGTTGGTGCGGACAAGCCGCTGGCCAGATTGGTGCCGGGTACTTTCTCCCGAGTACAAACCGTCCGCAGCCTGACGGCACTCGAAAGCTACGTCGCTAGTTCGCAGGCGCTCGACGCGATCAAAGTTGACGGTCGATCGATACCCTTGCAAATCTGTCTCCTCGAAAATGTTGTTGGCAAGATGTCGGTTTACGAACAGGCGGCAGACGGCGTTCGCCCAATCCTCGTCCGTGCACCGACCGGTCTCGGCCAAGTTGTCTTCATTGCCGTTGACCTTGATCAGGCCCCGTTCTCCACATGGGCGGACCGTTCGCGTCTGATCGAACGTCTTTTAGAAGGTGATCAGGATCAGCAACAAGAACGCTCCGCTTCGTCAGGTCACACAGGGCAGCTCGTTCATCTTGGATACGAAGATTTGTCGGGACAGTTGCGAACTGGGGCGGAGCAATTCTCAGGTGTTGAACTCGTTTCATTCGCTTGGGTTGCCGGGCTGATCGTCGTCTATATCTTGCTCATTGGACCCGCAGACTACTTCTTCCTCCGTGATGTCTTGCGGCGAATGAGCTGGACCTGGCTTACGTTTCCCGTGATTGCGATTGTGTTCTGCTCGCTGGCGGTCGTATTGCACGGAAGCTTTAAGGCGTCCGATGTGAAGCTGAATCAGATTGATTTGGTCGATATCGACCTTGAGCGTTCGATTGTCCGTGGCACGACATGGGCACATCTCTATAGTCCCCGATCCGCAAGTTACGACCTGCAACTCGCATCCTCGTGGCTCGAAACCGCGAGCGAGGACGCGGGAAACTTGGTTTCGTGGCAAGGCTTACCAGGTACGGGACTCGGTGGGCTGGAAGCGAAGTCGGCGACGTTGTTTAACGTGCCGTACACCATCAGCCAGACATCGACCGACAGCCAGATCGAACGGACTCCGATTGAAATCGATGGCACAAAGGCGTTCTTAGCTCGCTGGTGGAACGATACGCAACTTGAGTCAACTGCCGATCTGCATCTCGACGCTGGTGGACTTCTTCGCGGGAACGTGATGAATCCGCTGCCGGTCGAGTTGCACGATTGCCTGCTCTTGTACGAGAACTGGGCATATAAGTTGGAGCGGAAAGGGAGCGTGCTGCAGCCGGGTGATTCCACGCCCGTCCACCTTGAGAAGCCGCTGAACTTTAGCTGGCGACTAACGCGACGTCGTGTGGTCGATATCAAAGACATTACGACGCCCTGGGAGCAAGGCGATCTCGACGTCCCTCGAATCCTTGAGATGATGATGTTTCACGGTGTTGCGGGTGGTGATAAGTACACCCAGTTGCATCATCGTTATCAAAACTATGTCGACCTGAGCGAACACTTGACGACCGGTCGAGCCATTTTGTTGGGGCAGGCCAAACAGCCAGCCAGCGAGATCGAGTTGGGCGGGCAAAACGCAGGCAAGAGTTACGATCAACGCTGGACCTATTATCGCGTCGTCTTCCCCGTCGACGCGACGCGAGTTAATTCATCGAGATAAGCCATGCCAGAAACTGCGATCGAAGCCAAAGGGCTGACTAAGAAATACGGCGACATGTTCGCCATCCGTGACATCGATCTTGAATTGAATCAAGGCGACTTGTTCGGTTTCATTGGACCGAATGGTGCAGGTAAGACGACCACGATGCGGATCATCGCGACGCTACTCAACCCCACTTGGGGAGAGGCGTATGTCTGCGGAAATTCGATCTATACAAAGCCCAAAGAGATTCGCCGGCTCGTCGGCTACATGCCCGACTTCTTTGGCGTGTATGACGATATGAAGGTCATCGAGTACCTGGAGTTCTTCGCCGCCGCATATCGCATCCGAGGGCCAGAACGACGTAAGCGCTGCGACGAGATGCTTGAGATCGTCGACCTGGACTTCAAACGCGATGCTTACGCGAACACACTTTCACGCGGCCAGACGCAACGATTGGGCTTGGCGCGCACGCTGCTTCACGACCCGCAAGTGCTGCTGCTGGACGAACCGCTCAGTGGTCTCGACCCACGCGCTCGGATCGTGATGAGAAACCTGCTCCGTCGACTCGGCCAAATGGGCAAAACCATTATCGTCTCCAGCCACATTCTTCCGGAACTCGCCGACATCTGTAACAAGATCGGCATCATCGATCGCGGCATTATGAGTGTGAATGCGGAAGTCGCGGACGTGATGAAGCAAGTCCGTCAGCGAACCGTGCTGATCATCGAAGTGAAAGGCGACCGAGACGCGGCTGGCAAGTTATTAGAGCAGCACGACGCAGTTGAGTCGATCGAAGTGAAGAAGGAGCAACTGCACGTCACCCTCCAGCAAGGAATCGAAGATTACAGCGAGATCCCGTCCTTGCTGATCGGGGCTGGCCACAAGTTGACTCTCTTCCGCGAAGAGGAAGTCAATCTCGAATCGGCGTTCATGACACTGACGAAGGGGACAGCGACGAAGATGTGAGAGGGGAAGGGGCCGCTACTTGCGGACCTTCATCTCCGTAAACTCGCGCACGCGATCGCGTATCGCGGGTTCGACGGGCAATCGCTCCATGCTGCTGGCTCCGTAGAAGCCGACAATCGACAGGAAGTTTACGATTCTCCTGGTTCCGCCATTGACCTACTTCGGACTTTTGGGCAGAGGCTGTTGCAACACTTTCTTGAAGCGACAGGCAGACCAATACGCGATCACCATGGTCAGACGTTTGGGTTCGATGAATTACTTCAGCAGCCCATTCCACACGACCGACGAAAGCAGTTTCATGAGTTGCGTGTGGAGGGCAATAAACAACATGAACCGAGATATCAGCCGACACTCCAAGACGTGCATAGGCTTTTGGAAGTAGCGTGGCAACTAGCGTGCTGGGTCGGGACGCAGTTCAATTGGCAAGACATACCGAGCAGCTTCACCACGCCACCTGAGGGTGGACACGCGTATCATGATATGCGTCGCCAGAGAAATGAAGCCCTCAAACGCGAAGCCGAGGCTAAAAGCACATGTGACGTAAGCAGTTGGATCTGCACGGACCAGCGCAAGATCGCGGCACCCGCGGATTTCGTCGGGCGAGCCTTTGTCTTTGACGAGATGAAGAAATTCTTAACGGGTTCTAATCGCCGCGTGTTGGTGATACGAGGACAGCCCGGACGCGGAAAGACCGCAATCATTCAACGGTTTCTCAGCGAAGAACTCCCCGCTGGCATCTCACCAATTGTCTTTTACTTCCGAGATCAAGAGTCACAGGCTGAGCCGCAGCGATGGGTTCGCCACTTGTACGCCTCGGTGGTGAAGCTTTGTGAACTTCCGGCACCGAGACCGTCCATCTTAGACGCCAAGCCGGAAGACCTCGTGCAACACTTGCGGGATCGCATCGAGGAAGCCGCCAAGAAGCATCCCGAGCAGCGATTACTCCTCATGATCGACGCGATTGACGAAGCTGGCTCCGCGCAAAAGTTGGTTTGGTCCTTCTTGACGGGCGAGTTTCCCAACACCGTCCATGTGGTTGCGGCGACGCGCTCTACGCATCGTTCCCTATCACCCAACCTATCCGACAGGCGATCGACGATTCAGCCTCTTGATCTCGATAGTCCGGATTACTGGAACAGCCATCAGGCTGATGGGCAGGACTGGGTCACCGCAAAAATGCCAGATCTTGCGAGTTCGACGATTGAGAAGGTGGTTGAATTGAGCGACGCAAACTTTCTCATGCTACAAGGAATTTGCCGCGAGTTGCGAGAAGCTGCAGTGCCCGAGGTCGCATTGCGAGAAATCTCCGAACTCAAGACGCTCGGTCACGATTTGCAGACGGCGCTATACGAGCGAACCTGGAAGCGATTGGAACGACTCCCCGCCGACGAGTTGGATTGTGTGGCGAACCTTGCCACGCTCTTAGCTTGCGCTCCTGCGGAACTTTCTGAGCGAACGATTCTAGACACGCTCAAACTGCGGCCCGCTTATTGGGTCCATATTCAGCAGCACTTTGCCGAATACCTTGATCGATCGCTTCGGTATCCGCCATTTGACGACGAACCGCGTGAAAGCTCTGAAGGGCCCGGATTAGTGGAAAACTCCAACGGGGTCGCCGTCTTCCGACTGTTCCACCAAACCCTCGTAGAGTTCGTGCGTCAAGACCTTGCGGATGATTTGGTGGAGGCGAATTCGCGTCTGGCTGACTATTGCCGCGAACAGATCGGTAAACGGAAAGTCAGTTATGAGTATGCGTATGCTCTGCGGTTTGGGCCATTGCATCTCTGTAAGGCCGGGCGATGGTCTGATTTGAAGAGATTGTTGACTGACTTGAAGTTCGTTGAGGAAAAATGCAAGCGAGGCAGGGTCTATGACCTAGTGGCCGACTTCGACCTCGCACGGCGAAGTGATCCTGATTGGCTTCAGGCAATCGAAAACGAGAGCCGGCGACAGAAGACTCTTGATAACTGGGCCGCTGGTGTCATGGCGTGCGGAACTCGGTGGGGTGCCGAACTCAGGCGTGCATGGCAACAGGCCGATCCTGAACTGAAGGAGCCAACGCGACCGTTCCAATTCCCCGAGCCACCCGACACTTCGGACTTGTGCAACCTCATTCGAGGAATGAGATGGGATGAATTATGGGACGCTAAATTTTGGCCCGAGTCCGTCAGTCAACTCGATTCGTGGCGAACCTTCTTGACGCAGTATGCGGGAACCCTCGCGAAGCATCCGGAAGCACTGTTTCAATGTGTGGCAAACAGTTCAATCGGAAGTAAGATACGTGAGCAAGCGGAGAAAGTCCTCGCCAACCGTGAAATATGTTGGCTTGAAGAACGCCCACGGGTTGGATTAGACGTCGGCGCACTCCCACTGCCGACTATCGGCGTCAAGGCAACAGCGTTTGCAATTAGTGCTGACGGGCGGCGTGCGGCCACGGGTGAGGAGAACGGTGATGTGCGACTCTGGGATCTAGTGTCGGGAAAGTGCTTGTGTTATTGGGCCGACATCCATCCCGATGCGATTTCGCATGTATTGTTGACAGTTGACGGCAGCCGAGTGGTTACCGCGAGCAAGCGTGGTTTGATTTTGGTACATGATTGCACAAACTCTCGACGGATTTGGCCTGCCGAGGTAGAGATCGTAGAAGCCGAGTGGGATGCGGTCGATCTTAGCTGCTCGCCAGAAGGTTCTGTTGTCGCTGTCGCGTGTAGTGATGGGAGAATCCGAGTGCTCGATGTTGAGGGAAGGAGAGGTGAATACGAGTACGAGCTATCAAACCCAAGCTTTGAAACCCTTGCCTGGGTGAAAATCTGGCCAGAGCCGTTTTGCGTTCTGGCCGGCGACGGCCATCGTAGTTCTGTTTGGGATCTTATCACTGGACAGAAACTTGTTCGTTGGCCTTCGGGTATGAAAGAAACACTGCATGTCTTAAAGCCAACCAAATCCTCAAGCGACGAAGGGCCGATACTCATCGGATTCGGACAATTCGTCAGTTTCAATGTGGATGGACGTTCGGCTGATGGACGAATCGCCGTCTTAGGAGATGGAATTGAGGTGGAGGGTGAGACTCTTCATGGTTTCGAAGATGTTGGTTTGCCCGCAGTTTGGTATTCGCACGCTGAGAACAGGCAAGTGATTGCAGATGGACGAGTCGTCTGGAGCCGTGGTGAGAGCGATATTCGAGGAATGGATCTCTTGGCGTATGAAAGGATCGAAGAACTTAAGGTGCGACCTCCCCAACGCGGCTTTGGGGTTCGGGACAAAGAGTTCTATCGGGACAAGAGTCCTTTCGAATACCATTTAGCTCTTCTCCCCCAGGAATTGCTAGATTTCTTTGACGGTTTGAATGGGGCGGATGGCCTTGATCGGCGCGATGAGGTAGATGGCATTGCAACGAATCGAACTTCGATCTACACACAATTGGTAAAGGAGCATCCATACACTCCAGACCAAGCGATTGTCGCTATCACCGTTTTCGATACACTCGCTTACACGCCGGATCTTAGAATTGCCCTTGATGACAAAATACACGGACATGTAGGGAACATCCTCCTTCACCAAATTGACATTCCCGAAGGCGAGTCTATTGATCTAATCCAAGTTAGTCCTTGCGGTCAGCGAGCGTTTGTTTCTCTCACATCTAGCTGGTTCATTTGGGATATTGTCAGAGGCACAAAGAAGTCTGCTGGCGTACACAACAACTCGAAGCTATCTGTGGTCTTGCCGGACTGGAAATGTGTGGCATCGATCGATGATGGAAAGTTGGTGATAGTTGACCTATTGAACGGCGCTGAACTCCGGCGAGGAGAACTCGACACGAATGTGACTGGCACTCAGCGCGAGATCCGGATTACGGCGGACGGTAGATCCTTCGTCGTTGTTGGGACGGTCGGCTTATCAGTTTGGGATGTTTCACAACTTCGATTCATCCCCAAGTTTAACGTCCCGGGAGCAACCGCACCGATCATCTCTCCTGATGCCAAACTCATGGTGTGCTTCCTGGGGCAAGCCGTCGAAATCTACGATCTTGCCACGGGGAAGAAGCTACTTTCGCAGCCATGTCGGAATGAACCTAGCCTTTGGGACAGGGCTTGGATTGAGCCAGATGGAACCATCGTCGGAACTCGTGGACGCGAGACCAACACCTGGCAAATGACGCTCCGAAACTCGGCTGAACTTAGCCAGTTGGAACCAAGCGTGACGTGTACACGAGTGTTTATCTACGATCCCGATGCCGCTGCACATCAAAAGGCCGTTCACGAGGGGAAACAACTTCCCGGTCAAGATGACGATTCCCATCTTACTGCGGTCTGTGGGCACTGTGGAAAACGTTTCGTCGTTCCAGAATCTGCAGAAACAGCCATCGATGAGATTATCGTTTCGGCGCAAATAGCGCACGATAAGTACCCCTGCCTTCAATTTCCTAATGCAGTTTGGGATGAACCGCAACTTCGAATTAAATGCACTCAGTGCGACTGGCCCCTGCGTTTGAATCCATTTGTCGCTTACCTGCGCGAAGGGCGACCGTAAGTAGACATCTGCCTCCCAAGCATCTCGGGCCAGTTAATCGCCGCGCAACTGATGATGATCGCATACCGATTCTGGCCTCAATTGAAACGGACGGTGTGCCTCGAAATTACCCGTGCCATCCGTCCAATCTTATTCGTTGGCTGCCGCAAAAATCGCCGCGACATCGATTGTGAGTCCTTCCAGCAATACCGACGCTGCTACGTCTCCTGACTTGTAAGCACCGGCTTCAATATACGAAGATCCCTCGGCTGCAAGCCTTAGTATCGAGGTAGTCGAATTTCGCGGATCGACAATCCAGTACTCAGGAATCCCAGCTTGCGCGTACTCGTGACGCTTGACTTCCAAATCTCGTTTCGGATCATCATTGCTGACGACTTCGATAACCAGATCGGCCCCCAACCAAAATTCGTTGTTACGCCGATGCTTGTTGGCCTCGGACATAAAAACGATATCCGGCTCACGAATTTGACCGTCGCCAACTTTCACTCGCAGCGGGGCGAATAAAACGAGTCCCAGTTGACGAACGGTGACGAATTCAAGCAGCCTTTGGTACAAGAACGCAACGATCAACTGGTGCGATTGTGTTGGCATCGGCAACATCTCCAGCCTGCCCTTCGACAACTCCATCAGCCGATTAGATTTGATAGAGAGGTACTCGCCCTCAGACCAATGGCCTTGCCGCGGAAAAAGTTCTGCGATTTCCCACGTTGGCTCGCCGGTCGCTGATCCTGTAGGGTCTGTCGGCTGCATGATTACACCTCTGGATAGTACCAGCTACGAGTATAAACTCTCACGGCAAGAACGGCTACGCTTTGCGAAACGTCATCTCCGTAAACTCCCGCACGCGATCGCGGATCGCGGGCTCGACTGGCAATCGCTCCATGCTGCTGGCTCCGTAGAAGCCGACGATGCCTTCGGTGTGATCTAAGATGAACTGAGCGTCTTTCGGTTCAGCGATCGGGCCCCCGTGGCAAAGGACGAGGATCTCTGAGTTCACTTTCTTAGCGGCATCATGCATGGCTTGAACTCGTACGACCGATTCTTCAAGCGTCAGAGCCGTCGCCGCGCCGATTGCTCCTTTGGTCGTCAGCCCCATGTGCGGAATCAAAATGTCGGCACCGGCCTTTGCCATCGCGATGGCTTCATCTGGGTTGAAGCAGTACGGCGTCGTCAGCATGCCCATTTCGTGTGCCGTGCGAATCATGTCAACTTCGAGGCCGTATCCCATGCCTGTTTCTTCCAGCCCTTGCCGGAAGCTGCCATCGATCAGTCCGACGGTCGGAAAATTCTGGACGCCGGAAAAGCCCGCTGCGTCAACATCGCGAAGGAATAACTTCATGACGCGAAATGGATCCGTCCCGCAGACACCAGCCAGCACGGGCGTCTTGGTTGCAACGGGAATCACTTCGCGGCCCATGTCCATCACAATCGCATTCGCGTCGCCGTAAGGCATCATCCCGGACAGCGAACCGCGTCCTCCCATACGAAAACGACCCGAGTTATAGATCACCAGCAGATCAATCCCGCCAGCTTCCGACATCTTGGCGCTGATGCCGGTTCCCGCGCCGCCGCCGACGATAGGCTTGCCATCAGCAACTTTCGCACGCAATCGAGCGAGAATGTCTGCGCGTTGGAACAATGCCATTGCTACTTCACTTTCATTAATTGAATCAGTTTCGTCGCAGCCGCCTCGGCAAACTCACGGTCGTTGATATGCGCGTCCACCTTCACAAGTTCAACGTGACCATGACTCGAGCGGATCGCGTCAAACAACGCTTTGCGTGCGGTCGGATCATCGAAGGGCCCTCCCTCGCAATCGATCGCGGAAACACCCTTGAGCGGCAACAGGATTGCAGCCGGACCGTGTGTCAGCGAAACCTTGTGACCAATCTCTTGACCGAGGAGCTTGCACTCCTCGACCGTGGTTCGCATCAGCGTGACCGTTGCATTGTGTTTGTGGAACTTGCGGCCTTTAAACTCGACGGGAATTGTCTCCGGGGCCCAGAAGTTGACCATATCGGTGGCTCCGACCGAGACGACTTGCGGCACATTCATCTTTGCCGCCGCCGTCAAACGATTCGGGCCAGCCGACAATACGCCACCGACGAGGTCATCAGCGAGTTCGGTCGTTGTGATATCCAGCACACCGGCGATCAGACCTTCCCGGATCAGCGACTCCATCGCTTGGCCGCCGTTTCCTGTCGCGTGAAAGACCAGGACTTCAAATCCCGCAGCTTCGAGAACTTCGCGAGCTTGCTCCACACATGGCGTCGTAACCCCAAACATCGTCGCGGCCACGAGCGGTTTGTCGTCCTTCGATGCCGCAGCGCGATGCTGCACCATCCCGGCCATTGCGGAGGCGGCATTCGACAAGATCTGCCGACTGATGCGGTTGATTCCCGCGATGTCGACGACCGAGTTGAACATGACGATGTCTTTATCGCCGACCCATTGGCGCACGTCGCCTGACGCGAGCGTGCTGACCATCACTTTCGGCACACCGATTGGCAATGCTCGCATCGCCGCAGTACCGATCGTCGTCCCGGCAGAACCACCGAGCGCGATCACACCATCGACCTTGCCTCGCTTGAATGCATCGAGGACGATCGCTGTGGCACCCGCTGCGGCCTTGGTCACGGCGACACCGCGATCCTTCTTCGCAACCATAGCGGCGAGCGTTGTGCCGGCAGCCACGAAAACCGCGTCGCGAGAAATGTCGCCAGTATATGTGGGCTTTCCGACGCAACCCGTATCGAGAACAACGACATCCAAACCGAGTTCGAGGAGGCGATCTCGAATTAATGCCGCTTCAGGGCCCTTTGTATCGAGCGTTGCTAACAAGTAGACCGCTGAGTGGTCATGTGTCTCATTCACCATTGGTAACAACCTTGCAGCGAATTCTAGTTATTCATCGGACGCTCGTTCGGCGACCAGATCATCCCACTGAGATATACGAGGGTCTCGACTTCCGTAGATCTCCAATAATTGTTCCCGGGCCCAGCTTCGATCAAAAGCCGGTCCTTGAATTCGTAGAATCTGCTCGACGTCGACGATGTCCTTGCGTCTGAAAAACATCATCTTAAATACTGCGAGCGTTTCGGCATCCCAAATCTGAATCTCCTGACCGCCAAGGTCAACCGATCGTCGACGTTTGCGGGCGGCTTCGTAGAAGGGAACGGTAGGCAGAAACACGTCCACTCGCAGCCCCGAATAGGATACGCGACAAAAGCCGTGCTCGTTAAGTGAACGGAGAGCGTCAGAAGTGCTGAATGCGCATCCAAGTTCTTGGAGTAGCCAAACACACTCTCCCGGCTTGTCTGGTGAGATGAAAAGCGTGAAATCAACATCGAGCGTCCCGCGCGGTTCTGCCCAGTATCCGAGCGCGATTGCACCACCAATCGCGTATTCACAACGACCATCCGTCAACTTTGCGGCTATTCGCTTTGCCACATCAGCGGCATCGCGGCTAGGTTCACGTTCGTCCATGTGGTGCGTGCTTGCTGAGGAAGTCTAGCGTCGATGGTGGCCAGGGTGCCGGCGACGGTGCGGGATAGCCAGCGTTGATGCGACTTCGAAGAATCTCTGCGGCCGTGCGACAAGCCGCTTCAATCATCGCGCCTCGCACTTCGAGCGATAGCGACCGTAACTCCACTTCGTCAGACTGTCGTTGACGAACAAACTCGGTCGCGTCTAGTGCCAACTCGCGTTCGACGGCGTGCGAATCTTCTTGCATGTCAGCACTCCCCATGGATTCCTCTCGCTGGATTCATTGTACGTCGTCGGTTCGGCTTGCGCAAGTGAATTGCTCGATCAATACCTTGCCACGTCTTTGGCATCTTGATCGGGATGTAGTGTCTTGAGGTAATCCTGAGCCTTAAACGTCATCATCCGCAGATCGCTGCCAACGGCGAGGAATTGCATGCCTTGCTCGGCGCGTTGCAGAGCGGATTCAGGGTCCATGGCGTGAATGCCGGTCGGTGTGCCGACTTTTTTGCCGATTTCGATCACGCGTTGTACCATCGCTTCGTGTTCTTCCGGCGTTGGAAACGTGCCATCGGCGGCTCGCATCTGGAATCGCAGGTCGTTTGGGCCGATGAAGATCGCATCGCAACCGGGCAGGCTGTAAATCTCTTCCGCATTCTCGACACCTTGCGGGCTTTCGGTTTGCAGGACCACTAGGATCTCGTCATTGGCACGTTGATAATACTCACCAGCTTCCGCGCCGAAGTTCATGGCGTGCATACCGCCACCAACGCTGCGATTGCCTTCCGGAGGATATTTGGCCGCAGCGATTGCGACCTTGGCTTGTTCGACGGTATCGACCATGGGCACCACAATTCCCCACGCTCCTGCGTCGAGAACTCGCTTTATATAGTGATGCGTTCCCTCGGGTACGCGAGCCAACGGAACGCAACCGGCATCGGCAATCGCGCCGAAGATCGAAGTCGCTTGCGACCAATCGATTGCCGAATGCTCGATATCCAAGGTGAGCCAGTCAAAGCCGAGTCGTGCTAACACACGCGTGGCATATAAATCACCCAAGGCAAGCCAAGTCCCGAAGGAAGGCTCGCCACGACGGAGTTTTTCTTTGACCGGATTGGTTTTCATGCTCAATTGTCCTTAGTCAGTTGCCATGCGTCATTTGCCAAGCAAAGTTATAATACACTGTGAGCTGACAACCAATGACCAACCCCGGCTGGCCAATGATCAATCAACATCTAGTTCCTCTGCTCCTACTACTCATATTGCCGGTTGCCGTTCAGGCTCAAACCGAATCGCAGTTCGAGCAGGCTCGACATCGCATGGTCGAAGAAGTTGTCGCTGGTGCGGGCGTCAAAGATCCGCGAGTCCTGCAAGCGATTCGCGATACGCCGCGTCACGAGTTCGTTGCCCCCAATCTGCGGCAGCAAGCTTATTTTGACATGGCGTTGCCCATCGGATTTCAGCAAACGATTTCATCGCCCTTTATTGTCGCTTACATGACCGAGTCGCTTGATCCGCAACCGACGGACAAGGTTTTAGAGATTGGAACGGGCAGCGGCTATCAAGCGGCGGTGCTCAGCCCGCTCGTTAAGGAAGTCTACTCGATAGAGATCGTCGAAGGCTTGGGCCGTAAAGCCGAACGCACATTAAAACATCTGAAGTATAAAAATGTGTTCACCAAAGTCGGTGATGGCTTTAAAGGTTGGGAAGAACATGCTCCGTTCGACAAAATCATCGTGACATGTTCACCGGAAGGCCCACCACAACCGCTGATCGACCAATTGGCGGAAGGTGGATTGATGGTGATACCAGCCGGCCAACGCTACCAGCAGACCCTGTATCTGATGCGCAAGAAAGACGGAAAGCTGGAGAAGGAAGCACTGCGTCCAACTTTGTTCGTCCCGATGACTGGCACGGCGGAAGATTTGCGTCGCGTCAAACCCGATCCTGCGAACCCTCAGGCAGCTAACGGCAACTTCGAGGAAGAGGTGGGCGAGAACGGTTTCATCCCGGGTTGGTATTACCAGCGACAAGCCGAGCGAACGGCTGATACGCTCGCTCCCGAAGGCGAACACTATGTCACGTTTAAGAATGAGGAAGTTGGGCGAGCATCGCATTTACTACAAGGCTTGCCGATCGACGGTCGCGAAGTCGCCGAAATCGAACTCTCGGCGTTCGTCAAGTATTCAAACATCTCTGTGAATCTCGGCGAGGACGCACTCCCTTCGGTTGGTATTACCTTTTACGACGAGAACCGCAACGATCTCGGTCACAACTGGATCGGTCCGTTTCGCGGTTCGTCCGAGTGGACGCGAGTGAAAAAGCAATTTCGCGTCCCGATTCAAGCCCGCGAAGGACTGCTCCGCATTGGGCTCTTTGGTGCGACCGGTGAATTATCGTTCGATTCAGTGACACTCAAGCCGATTCCGCGATAGTCCGGCGACGTCGCTGGCACGCACGTTTCGTGATACAATGGCCGCTCGAAGGTGTCACGAAGCAAAGACACGGAGCGAACGAATGACGGATGCCCAATCTATTGTCACCGCAGCGACGCAACTCTCCGAACAGGAGCGTGTGCTAGTCGTGGAAGCTTTGCTGGACTCATTGGAAGAGCCGGTCGTTGATGATCTCGCTGCGGTAGCGGAGGCGTGGCGGCAGGAAGTTCGCCAGCGCTCGGAGGAACTGCGAAGTGGGCTCGTGAAGCCGGTCTCATGGACCGAAGTCTCCGCCGACGTGGAAAGGGTTCTCGAAGGTGGAAACTGAAGTTGTATTTCACCCGGACGCCCACCAAGAGTATCTCGATGCCCTTCAACACTACATGAACATCAGCGAACGAGTCGCTCGACGTTTCCAGAAAAGTGTCATCGACGCCGTGCGTTTGATCTCGACAGGGCCCGAGCAATGGCCAAGTGTTGAAGGTGCCATCCGCTTCGTTCGTTTGCGGCGTTTTCCGTTCATTCGTTACTACGAGCCGGTCACATCTGATTGTGTTCAGGTTCTGGCCGTAGCGCACGGTCGGCGGCGGCCAGGTTATTGGGTTCATCGACAACCCGATTAAAAGTTAATGTTCACTCGATTCAAAGACTCGCTAGGAAATGAGGAAATGCGGTGCTAGACCATCCACTGAAATCTAAACGCATCCTGATCTTTGTCGGAGATATCTACGAAGACCTCGAATTGTGGTATCCGAAGCTGCGGCTGATTGAAGCTGGAGCGGATGTAATCGTCGCTGGGCCGGAAGCAAACGTCGTCTACGCAGGGAAGAATGGTTATCCGTGTAAGTCCGACGCCTCCATCAGCGACATGAAGGCTAGTGACTTCGATGGACTGGTCGTGCCTGGCGGATTTATGCCCGATAAATTGCGGCGAGATCCGTATCTCCTGCAACTCGTTCGCGACTTTGCCGATGCTGGCAAGCTGGTTGCAGCGGTGTGCCATGGCGGCTGGATTCCTATTTCGGCCAAGGTGTATAAGGGAGTCCGAGTTACCGGTTCGCCAGGGATTAAAGACGATCTGATCAACGCCGGCGCGATTTGGGAAGACGCAGCGGTGGTCGTCGATCGCCATTTCGTTTCCAGCCGCAAGCCGGACGATTTACCGGACTTCTGTCGCGGGATTCTTCAAGTACTCAGTTGAGGCCACGATGGCGAACTCACAACGACAGCTTTCGTTCACGATGTCTGATGACACGGACGATGACGTACAACCCGATGCGGTCAGGGAAGCGCCGCCGGCAATATCGACTTCGCCAAAGCAGGTTGCCGATAAGCTACCCGACAGCCTTGAAGGGCAAACCGTCTATGTCATCGATTCGCATTCGCTGATTTATCAAGTCTTCCATGCCATGCCACCGTTGAGCAGTCCAAGTGGGCAGCCGGTCGGTGCAGTACATGGCTTCATTCGCGATGTAGTCGACATCATCGAGAACAAGCGGCCCAACTACTTGTTCTGTGCGTTCGACTATCCGAAAGAAGTCACGTTTCGACATGATCTGTACGACAAGTACAAGGCCAATCGCGAGTCGATGCCGGAAGACTTGCGTCCGCAGATTCCCAGCATTCACCGGATGCTCGCAGCGATGGGAGTACCTGTGCTGCAGCTTCAAGGTTATGAGGCAGACGACATTCTTGCGACGATCGCTCGCATCACGGATGAACGCGGCGGCACTTGCTACGTGGTGACCAGCGACAAAGATTGCCGTCAATTGATCACGGATCGTGTGAAGATGTACAACATTCGCAAGCAGCAAGAGTTCGATGCTGCGGCATTGATGGAAGACTGGGGCGTTCGCCCTGATCAAGTGGTCGACTATCAAGCCCTCGTCGGCGATTCGGTGGACAACGTTCCGGGCGTACCGTTGATTGGGCCAAAGGCGGCAAGAGAACTTCTCGAAACACATGGCACCCTCGACCAAGTTCTCGCAACTGCCGATCCCAACAGCAAGAAGAAGCGAGAACTCAACCTTGTGAACTTTCGTGACCAAGCGTTACTTAGTCGTGATCTCGTTCGACTGGTGAACGATGTTCCCATCGAAATCGATTGGAAGGCGGGCAGGGTAGGGGGCGTTGATACGGAAGTTGCAAAAGAGCTGTGTCGTGAATTTGGTTTTCGGCAGTTGGCGGATCAAGTCGCCAACCTCACCGCTGCCGCAGCGCCCACGGAATGGAAATCCGACTATCGCACCGTTGCCACACCGGAAGCTTTGGCTGAGTTAGTCGAAAAGATGTCGCGGCAGTCACGGATCTCGATCGATACCGAAACGACTTCGACGAATCCTCGCTGGGCAGAAATCGTCGGCTATTCCTTCTCGTGGAAGGCGGGCGAAGGTTTTTATGTGCCCGTCCGCGCGCCGCAAGGTGAACCGCAACTCGATCCGCAACTCGCGCATGAGGCACTCCGTGTGATCCTGGAAGATCCCGCAATCGAGAAGATCGGCCAAAACCTGAAGTACGACATCGTCGTGCTGCGAAACATCGGCGTTACTTTGCGAGGTGTCGCGTTCGACACGATGGTGGCCGACTACTTGCTCGTGCCTGGCGAGCGAAGCCACAGTATGGACGACATGGCACTGCGTTACCTGAATCACAAAACGATTTCGATCAAAGAGCTGATCGGCACCGGCAAGAAGCAAATTCGCATGGACGAGGTTCCAGTCGCTCAAGTCACAGAGTACGCGGCCGAGGACGCGGATGTGCCTGTGCGGTTGACGGCGATCCTGGAAAGGAAGCTGAAAGCGGAAGGGCTCGACGACTTGTATCGGTCGGTGGAGCTTCCGCTCGTCGAGATCTTGGCCGAATTGGAATTCAACGGGATCAAAGTCGATGTTGAACGATTGCGCGAGTTGAGCGATCGCTTCGGCGAGCGTTTGGCAAAGTTGGAGATCGAGATTTATGAGATCGCTGGCGAAGAGTTCAACATCGAGTCGCCAAAGCAACTAAGCAAGCTACTGTTCGAGAAGTTTTCGCTGCCTGTCATCAAAAAGACAAAGACCGGTGCGAGCACGGACGTTGAGGTCTTGACTGAGCTTGCCAAACAACATCCGCTGCCGGCAAAGATCATCGACTATCGCCAAAATGCAAAGCTGAAGAGCACCTACGTCGACGCGTTGCCTGAACTTGTCCATCCGATCACAAAGCGAATTCATACGTCCTTCAAGCAAGATGTTGCTGCGACTGGCCGACTCAGTTCGACGGAACCAAACTTGCAAAACATTCCGATCCGAACCGAAGAAGGGCGAGAAATCCGCTCGGCGTTCTTACCCGGTGAGCCGGATTGGCTTTTGATGACGGCCGACTACTCGCAGATCGAACTGCGAGTATTGGCTCACTTCTCGGGTGACGAGGCGATGTGCCAGGCCTTTGCCGAAGATCGAGATATCCACACACAGGTTGCCAGCGAAGTTTACGGCGTGCCGCTCGAAGAAGTCACGCGCGAGATGCGTCGCAGCGCAAAGGCCGTCAATTTCGGCGTGATTTACGGTCAAAGTGCATTTGGGTTGGCGAAATCGCTTGATATCGACAAGGACGAGGCGGCGACATTTATTGACGCCTATTTCGCTCGCTATACGGGAGTGGATGCGTTTATGAAAAAGGTGCTGGAGGATTGCCGGGCGAATCGATATGTTAGTACGATCCTAGGTCGCCGTCGTGCGGTCGACGGAGTTCGAGATCCCTCACGCGTCGGCGATTCCCGCCAACGTACCCTCCCCGAGCGAATCGCAATCAACACGGTTATTCAAGGATCGGCTGCGGACTTGATCAAGCAAGCGATGATCAATGTCTACGGTCGCTTGCAACGCGAGAAGTCATCGGCACGGATGCTCCTGCAAATACACGACGAACTGGTGTTCGAAGTCCCGACGGAAGAACTCACTGGATTAGCTGCTTTGGTTACCGAGGAGATGACTGCCGCCGGTCGATTGAACGTGCCGCTTAAGGTGGATGTTAAAGCGGGTAAGACGTGGGCGGAGTGTGAAGCTTGGGACTAATGGCAGCGACGAGTGAACGCGAGATGAAGATCGTTGGCATCTTGGGTGGCGTGGCGAGTGGAAAGAGCCTTGTTGCGGAGGAACTTCGAAAGCTTGGAGCCCGAGTTCTTGACGCGGATCAAGTCGGCCATCAGGTATTGCTCGAGCCAGAAGTCATTCAGGCTGCTCGCGATCGGTGGGGAGACGCGGTGATTACCGAGGCCGGTCAGATCAATCGATCGGAAGTCGCGAAGATTGTTTTCGCCCAGACGCCCGATGGCCCCAAAGAGTTATCCTTCCTGGAGCAGCTAACGCATCCGCGAATTGGCATGCGTTTACGACAGGAGTTTGAGGCGATTCGTGCCGGTGGCAGCACCAAAGTCGTGATTCTGGATGCCCCCGTCATGCTCAAAGCCGGTTGGGATAAATACTGTGATTACATCCTGTTTATCGACGTACCACGCGACATGCGACTGCAACGGGCTCGCGTCCGGGGCTGGACGGACCGGGATTTTGAGGCTCGTGAGTCCTCCCAAGAGTCGTTGGAGACGAAGCGGGCAGCCGCAAATCACGTGATCGACAACTCTGGTTCGATCGAATCGACCCGCCAGCAAATCGAAAGATTTTGGGGGTCACTCGACTAGGATTCCGTTCTTAGGTTACAATTCAACTACCCCGCCGCCGGCGCTTTCAACGCACCGGCCACCTGTTGTATCCCTTCTCAGGAGCGTCTTTCATGTCCGGCCAACGTAGCACCCGCCCGAGCGGCGAGCAGAAGCCACGCGGCGCCAGCCCCACTCATCGCGATGTCTCGGAAGATGTCGTCTCGCAACTCGATCGTCTGCCGGAGTTAGATGACGAGCAGGAACCGCTCTCGCTGGCCGAAGAGATTGCAAACGAGAGTGCGAACCAGCGCGGCGACGAAACGAACGACCGTTACGAGAAGATCAAGCAGGGCGAAATCCATATCGCCGAACTGCAACGGCTGAGCATGACGGACCTGATCGAAGAAGCACGGAAAGAGAACGTCACCGATGTGACAGGCCTTAAGAAGCAGGATCTGATTTTCCGGATCCTGAAAGAACGCGTAAAGATGAACGGGTTGATGTACGGCGAAGGAACGCTGGAGATTCTGCCCGACGGATTCGGCTTCCTGCGCAGCCCCGACTATCACTATCTTTCTTGCCCGGACGATATCTACGTATCGCCCAGCCAGATTCGTCGTTTCGGGCTGCAAACCGGAGCCACCGTTTCCGGTCAGATTCGACCGCCGAAGGAGAACGAGCGCTACTTTGCGTTATTGCGCGTCGAAGCAATCAACTACCAAGATCCGAATTCCATCACCGACAAAATCGCCTTCGATGATTTGACACCGTTGCATCCCAATCAACGGATCGTCATGGAGACGGATGCCAACGAACCCTCGACACGTATCATTGATCTGATCTGCCCGATCGGATTTGGACAGCGCGGGTTGATCGTCAGCCCACCACGCGCGGGCAAAACGATCTTGCTGCAAAAGATGGCTCGTTCGGTGATTAAGAACTATCCGGAAGCTTACGTGATCATGCTGTTGATTGACGAGCGTCCGGAAGAAGTCACCGACATGGAACGTGAGGTGAAGGGTCGCAACTGCGAAGTCATCAGCTCGACCTTTGACGAACCTTCGTCGCGTCACGTTCAAGTTCAACAGATGGTGATCGAAAAAGCTAAGCGAATGGTGGAGTATGGCGTCGACGTCGTGATCTTCCTTGATTCGATCACCCGTCTTGCACGAGCTTGGAATGCCGAGTGTCCACAATCGGGCAAGATTTTGTCCGGCGGCCTTGATTCGAATGCCATGCAAAAGCCGAAGGCCTTCTTCGGATCGGCTCGCAAAGTGGAAGAAGGCGGCTCGTTGACGATCCTGGCCACCGCACTGGTAGACACCGGCAGTCGCATGGACGAAGTGATTTTTGAGGAGTTCAAGGGCACAGGCAACATGGAGATCGTGCTCGACCGAAAACTGGTCGACCGGCGGATCTATCCGGCGATCGACATCAATCGCAGTGGAACTCGCCGCGAAGAGATACTTATGGATCCCGAAGAATATCGCCGGGTTTGCGTGCTACGCCGCGTCTTGCACGACATGAATGCTCCTGATGCTATGGAATTGCTCGTCACTCGCATGCAAAAGACCAAGACGAATGCCGAGTTCCTGATGAGCATGAACATGGGCTGATGCTGCGCTGAATGACCAATGACCAATGACCAATGACCAATGACCAATGACCAATGACCAATGACCAATGACCAATGACCAATGACCAATGACCAATGACCAATGACCAATGAATTCCGCGGCGACATGTTTCCCGAAGATGCACGGTTCGCCATTGTGGTGTCGAAATATAACGATTCGATCACTACGAAGCTCTTAACCGGTGCCGTCGAAACGCTGCGCGCCCATCAGGTTGCAGACGAGGCGATTGATGTCGCTTGGGTTCCTGGCGCTTGGGAGATTCCGTTGATCGCTGATCGAATGGCGAAGACGAATCGCTACGCGGCGGTCATTTGTTTGGGAGCGGTCATTCGCGGCGAGACGACTCACGATCAGCACATCAACCGTCACGTGAGCATTAGTCTTGGCAAGACGAGCCTCGTCTGCGGCCTGCCGGTGCTGATGGGGGTGCTGACTTGCAACTCGCTCGAACAAGCGATCAATCGCTCCGGTGGCACCGTTGGAAACAAAGGCGTGGAGTGTGCGGAAGCTGCGATTGAGATGGTCAGTTTGCTTCGCCGGTTGCCAAGTAACCAGTAAGCACCTACAGTTTTCTTGGCGCGCTGAATAAGTTGTGCCACCCCGCCTCCTGCCTCCCTGGAAACCATCACCAAGATGTCACGCCGAAGTCGAGCTCGCGAAGTTGTCCTGCAATTACTTTATCAGGACGACCTGAATCCTGCCCCCGACATCGAGGCCATCGAAGAGTTTTTGCGCACGCGGCTTAGCAATCGTGAGGATCTAGTGGAGTTCGCTCGAGACCTGCGCAAAGGCGTTCGCGCGAGTCGCGAAGAGCTCGACGTGCTGTTGCAGGAACGGGCTGCGAACTGGAGCCTCGCTCGCATGGCGGCGACCGACCGCAACATCCTTCGGCTGGGTGCTTTTGAGATTCTTCATACAAAGACGCCGGGGCGAGTGGCGATCAACGAAGCCGTTGAACTGGCAAAGCGATACGGCGCGAAGCAATCGCCTCAGTTCGTGAACGGGATTCTAGATCGCGTGCTACACGATTTGGGTAACGAGTAACGGGGAGTGCACCGCGTGCAGAGTCCCGTGGAACGAGTTTCGCGAAAGTCCGTCTCGCTACGATCTCGTCTCCTTTTAGCGACGTTCGGCACACTTGTCGGCATTCTTCTTGCTGAGGGCATATTGGCCGTCAGCGGAGTTGTCTCCCTGTCTCCGTATGAACAGGACCGTACTTGCGGATCTCGCCTGAAGGCTAATTACGCTGGTTGGCAATCCGAGGAAGGCAAAGTATTCGTTCGCACAAACAGCCAAGGTTTTCGAGACCGCGAACACTCGTTGGCGAAACCCACCGATACGATTCGGATCGCGGTACTCGGGGATTCCTACTGCGAGGCGATGCAGGTCGATTTGAATCAGACCTTTTGGTCTGTCATGGAACACCACATCAACGACTGCTTGCCGACGGGGAGTTCCACCGTAGAAGTACTGAACACTGGAGTATCCGGCTACGGTACGGCGCAAGAACTGCTGACGTTGCAGCATCGCGTGTGGGCTTACGAGCCTGATGTCGTCTTGCTCTGCGTATTGCCGGCTAACGACATTCGAAACAATTCCAAGTCGCTAGAACCGGACCACAACCGCCCATTTTATCGACTCGAACACGAGCAACTCGTACTCGATACGACGTTTCTAAATCGTCCCTTATTCGCATCGCGATGGGTGCGTATGAAGGACCAGATCGTATCTCGAACCCATCTGGGTGCATTGGCATATCGCTTGCGACATCGGGAATCTTCGGAGCCTAGTCCATCCGAGGCTGAACTCGGACTCGACAACTTCATCTATCAACCACCGGAAAACGAGTCACATCAAGAGGCTTGGCGAATCACGGAACGATTGCTTCGAGAGATCGAGCAGGACGTTCGGCGGCACGATGCCAAATTGGTAATCGTGACAATCGCTAGCGGCATTCAAGTACATCCCAACGCCTCGGTCCGAGAAGCATTCGCGACTCGCAATGGCATCGCCGACCTCGACTATGCGGAGCGCCGCATTGAGACTGTCGCTGACGGACTCGGATGTTTGTACGTCCCACTCGCCAAACCAATGCGAGCCTACGCGGAATCTCACGATCAATATCTCCACGGTTTCGAGAACACGCAACTCGGGACTGGACACTGGAACGCGGGTGGACATCGCGTCGCCGGCGAGATCATTGCCGAAATGCTCTGCAATGTGGACTTTTTCATCGATTTGGCGGCCCCGTGAATCACCTCTCCGGAGACGGTAGTGGTACATTTTGCCGTTAGTCGGGCACTCCTGTCCGACAAAAGACGGCCAAGAGTGGCCGTCCTACTTTCAGGACTCGCAAACTGTACCACTACCGCGGAGACAACCCCAACGACAAAGTTGCTAGGTCACGATAAGATGGGCTCTAAGTCGTTTCATCACAATTCTCGATTTCTAGTGTATCAGAACACCATGGCTTTATTCGATCGCCTTACGGGCAAATCGCAGGCAGCGAAGGCAGTATCAGAGACTCCTGGCAACGAAGCGGAATCTCCTAAAAAAGGAATCTTTGGACGACTCAAGCACGGCCTGGAGAAGACCCATCAGCTCCTATTTACTGACGTACGCGACCTCTTCAAACAAGAAGGCGCGCTGGTCGACGATGCGTTCTTAGGCGAGTTGTTCGCGATTCTGATTCGAACGGACATGGGTGCAGGACCGGCAGGGACGATACGCGATCAAGTAAAGTCCGATTTTCGCGGGCGTGTTGTTCAGATGAGCGAAGTGCTTGATGTCATCAAGATTAAGTTGCGAGAATTAATGGCGCAGCCCGAAGTTCCCATCAAGTTCGCTGACTCCGGCCCTACGGTTGTAATGGTTGTTGGAGTGAATGGGTCTGGGAAAACTACTTCGATTGCGAAACTCGCGACGATGTTCAAACTGCAAGGCAAGTCGGTTGTATTGGGCGCTGGTGACACCTTTCGGGCTGCAGCCGTTCAGCAATTAACGATCTGGGCCGAACGCATCGGGGCGGAGATTGTAACTGGCGCTTCGAACAGCGATCCGGCCAGCGTCGCTCATCGCGCCGTTGCCAAGGCGCTCGAAACGTCTGCCGATGTCTGTATTATCGATACAGCAGGCCGATTGCAAAATCAAACGAGTCTCATGCAAGAACTCGCAAAGATTCGACGTGTGATGACCAAACAAATCGAAGCCGCGCCACACGAAGTGTTGTTAGTGCTGGACGCTACGGCTGGTCAGAATGGGATTAGCCAAGCGAAAGGCTTCTCGGACGCGGCGGGTTGCACGGGTATCGTATTGGCTAAGCTTGACGGTACGGCCAAGGGTGGCGTCGTCGTTCCAATTCGACAGCAGTTCGAGTTGCCGGTGAAATACATCGGTGTTGGCGAGAAGGCAGAAGATTTGGCGCTGTTTAATGCGGACGAATTCGTCGACGCGTTGTTTGCTGAGTCGGTTGTTAGCAAGTCATAGCGGGCATCATCGCTTCGTCACTCACACGACCCCGCATTTTCGCTACAATCGCTGAGGTCTGCCAATCTGCGGCTTCTCGATCGATTCTTACTCGCAGTCGCCATGTCTAGATGGTGCATACACGATCGACCACCAACGCCTGAATATTTTCGCAGGCGGTACAGCTTGCCAAGAAACCGTCCCAACGTGTGGATTGGCGAGTGTAAAAGGTGGCATTCTAGTAAACGACGGTTGTTCGCCGCGTCGATAGCAACATAGACAACCATCGATAGTCGAGTGCCATTGGGCTCGGAACGATTCGCCGGTTGCCCCCCAAAGACCCCCCATCGACGGTCGCTGGACCGTTGATACTGCCGCCTAGCGGTGGTCCCGCCAGCAATCACGCCTCCATATTCAAAGGATTGGGAGACAGGACGATGAAGTTCACGAGAATAGCTCTCGCGGCGGCCGCTTGTTGTGGTTTCGTCGCAACCGGTGCACAGGCTCAAGGGCTGCGTCAGCCCGGGTCCGTGCAACCCGTGGCCCTTACTTACGATTACTATGCTCAAGACAATGCTGCGCCTTCGCCCAGCGACCTTGCCGCAGCTGACTCCAGCGATCTCACGTTCGTTGGCGACGTCAGCCAAAAAGATGGTAAAGGTTGCGGCTGTGACGCAAAAGGTGGCGGCAAAGGTGGAAAGGGTGGCAAGGGATGTAGCACTTGCGAACCTTGGCGTTTGTTCCCAACGTTCGGGGACGGATGGACTATCGAAGGCTACATTGCTGGTGGTGGTACCTACAACGCCAGCAATCCCGTTTCCAACTACAACGGCCCGGTGACGTTCAATGACCGAGCCAATGAAATGATGCTGAATCAGTTGTATCTCAGCATCGGTCGCGACGCCGACAACGGCGGATGTGGTTGGGCTTGGGGCGCTCGAGCGGACGTCCTCTATGGTCAGGATTACGTCTTCACCCAAGCCGTTGGTCTCGAAACCAACACCGACGGGACACCATCGTTTAACAGTTCCACTTCGACATTCGGACTGGCGCTGCCTCAGATTTACGGCGAAGTCGCGTACAACGACCTGAGCGTGAAGGTTGGTCACTTCTACACCATCATGGGTTATGAAGGTGTCAAGCCGACCAGCAACTTCTTCTACTCGCATGCCTATACCATGCAATACGGTGAGCCGTTTACTCATACGGGAGCTTTGGCAACCTATGATTACAACTGCAACTGGGATTTCTACGCTGGTTTGGTTAACGGTTGGGATACGTGGGATGCCGTCAGTGACAAGCTTCAGTTCCTGGGTGGTGCCACTTATACTCCCGACAGTGAGCGATATAGCTTGACGGGCACGTTCATTAGTGGTGAGGAAAATGGATCTTTGGCTCCATTGCCTACGACCCGTCGTACCGGCTACAGCATCGTCTTTGACTATGATATTAGTTGCCGCCTGAAGTACGTGTTCCAACACGACAATTTCTGGCAGAGCAATGACGCTCTGAACGCTGGGAACGATTCGGAATGGTACGGTATCAATCAGTACCTGTTCTACACCGTGAATGATTGTTGGAAGCTCGGAGCTCGCTTCGAGTGGTTCCGAGATGACGACGGTGTACGCCTTCAAGGTGCTCCGGTTCGTGAGCTAGTCAGTGGTACGGCTCCGGTGGCAACTCCAACGTTCCTGAATCCGGCTATGTCGGCTGGTGATTATTTCAACTTGACCGTTGGTGCTAACTGGAGTCCTAGCTCGAACCTGACGATTCGTCCCGAACTACGCTGGGACTGGTCCGGTAACACGGTGGGCCAACCTTACAACAGCGGTACGAAAGACAGCCAATTCCTGGCCGCCTTCGACGCCATCGTGCTGTTCTAAGGAGAGTTGTTAGAGTAGGAGACGGTTCTTTAGAGCTACTTCTCACACGCCGCTTGTCGATCGCGACAAGCGGCGTTTTTTCGTTCTTGTGGCATAGTTAATGGCCATCGCCTAGGTGCCTGGAAACGAGTCGTCGGCTGCGTACTCCTTGTGCATCGCTCTGGACTGATAAAAAAGCGGCCCAAATATCACGCGTCTTGCAATGTCTCTAACTCATTGCAGTGTTTGGCCTTGTTGTCCTGCGTTCTCGCCCAATACTGGCTGCGCCAGTGAATCTCGGCACGCCTATTGCGTTAGCCCCGTCTGATGTGATTGCTCAGCAGGGCCCGGCTAAGCGACACACGGCGTAGAGCGATCTGAAATCAGACGCTCCGACAAACAGATTTCCTTCTGTCCGAGTTCCTTACGAAACAAAAAAGGCGAGAACCATGAGTTGGAGTAAGTTTCCATCGTTGCCGGTGTGGCTCTTCGTAGCCGCCCTGGGATTAAGTTTGATAAGCGTTTCCTACGCAACTGCACAAGAAGAAGCTGAGGTTGCCGCAACCGAAGAAGTTACGGCTGAAGAAGCCGAAGTCGCGGTGACTGAAGAGGCCGTCATCGACGCAGAAGCACCTGCGGAAGCAGGGATCACGTTTGAAGAGGACACAACCTACACGATCAACACGTTGATCATGTTCATCTGCGCTGTCCTGGTTATCTTTATGCAGGCAGGCTTCGCCATGCTCGAAGTTGGCTTGAACGCGGCGAAGAACACCGTCAACATTCTCTTTAAGAACGTGATGGACTTGGCGATCGGTGTGTTGCTGTTCCTCTTCATCGGATATGGCTTGATGTATCCCGGAGCGGACTACGCCGGCAAGTGGTTCGGATTTTCTGGCTCGTCGTTCGTAGAACGCGATTCAGCAGCTCCCAATCTAGAAACTGGCTGGAGCAACAGCGCTGATTTTCTATTCCAAGTCGCCTTTGCCGCCACGGCTGCGACGATCGTCTCCGGTGCCGTTGCTGGGCGTATGAAGTTCGGTGCTTACTTGGTCTACAGTGCAATTCTTACCGGCTTGGTCTATCCGATCAGCGGTATGTGGAAGTGGGGCGGCGGAGCACTTGCCGAATGGGGCTTTGCTGACTTTGCTGGGTCTGTTGTTGTACACGCGGTCGGTGGCTTTGCGGGTCTCGCGGGTGCGATCGCTCTCGGTGCTCGCTTGGGACGCTTCTCGAAAGATGGCAAGTCGATTCCAATGCCTGGCCACAACATCGCCTTCGCCGCTCTTGGAGTCTTCGTGTTGTGGGTTGGGTGGTACGGATTTAACCCTGGCAGCCAGCTGACCTACGCCGGTGCCTCGAACGCCGAAGCAACCACCTACATTGCTCTCACCACAACGATTGCCGCAGCGGCTGGTGCAGTAGTCGCCATGATTGTCGCTTGGAGCTTGTTTAAGAAGCCTGACGTCACGATGGCGTTAAACGGCGTGCTCGCTGGTTTGGTTGGCATCACGGCAAACTGTGACCAAGTCACTCAAGTTGGTGCCCTGGTTATCGGCGGCGTCGCCGGTGCCTTGGTTGTGATGGGCATCGTATTGCTCGACAAACTGAAGATCGATGATCCTGTTGGTGCCTTCCCTGTCCATGGTATGTGTGGTGTTTGGGGTGGTATCGCGACGGGTCTGCTCGGCACTTCGATTCCTGAAGGCATGACGCGTGGCGGGTACATCTGGGTTCAGTGTCTGTCGACAGCGATTATCTGTGCTTGGGCATTCGGCACAATGATTTGCGTCTTCTACGCACTTAAGGCAGTCGGCTTCCTTCGCGTCTCGCCGGAACACGAGCAAGCCGGCTTGGACGTCAGCGAGCACGGCATGCACGCCTATCCGGCTCACCTGGTGACCGATTCGTACAGCAGTGCTCCTGGAAGCCGATCGCTGACCGGTTCGCCCAATGCGTAGTTAACTGTTCGAGATTGATGCTTCTTCGGCTCTTGCCTGGGCCAGAAGGAAACCCCAATGGCTCGGTCAAGCGTCCGCCTCGCTTGGCCGGGCCGGGGTTTTTTCTTGGTCGATCGAATTTGCGTTCCGACCGTTGCCTCAACCTGCCACCACAAGACACAACGACCATCTAAAAGTACGATGACGCTTTCTGACTTGCGAATTTTTGGCGAATGGCAATAAATCGCTCGTAACGGACAGGTTGAGGAGAAGGCCTTGCAAAGTAGTCTTGTGGACATATTGCCGCATCTGAATGCGGGGTTGAACGCGCTGGCTGCTGTTTTGCTGGTTGTTGGTTTGATCTTGATCAAACAGAAGAAAGAAACCGCCCACAAATGGACGATGCTGGGGTGTTTTGGCGTTTCGATCGTCTTTCTGGTCTGTTATCTGACCTATCACCAGCTATTGCATCAGACGACTGGCTCGCACGGCAAAGCGTTTGAACACTCGAACGCTGTTGTTTTGTGGGGGTATCGGCTGATGCTGATCTCCCATGTTTTGTTGGCAGCGACCGTCCCTTTTCTGGCCGTGGCGACGATCTATTTCGGGCTGCGCGACGATCGCAAGCGGCATTTGAAACTGGCAAAATGGACTTTTCCGATTTGGCTGTACGTTTCCGTGACGGGAGTTCTTGTCTATTTGATGCTGTACCAGCTGTTTAGCCGATGAGCAGAAGACGCTATAATTCTAAGCAGTCTGTCCGGTTACCTACGTACGACGGGCCTCCGAGCCCGTCGACAAATGAATTTCCAAAGATTCGACGGCTCCGGAGAGCCGTCGTACGCGGGGAATCAGGGAATCACAGTATCCGGGAAAACTCCTAGCCGGAAACGCAATTATGAATCGCCTAGCAAAAGACATTCTGATCGCCTTGGCATTTGTGCTCGTGTTGACGTGCCTCGCCGAGCCCGCATCCGCTTGTCCAACCTGCAAGGACGGAATGGCTGGTGATCCGGCCTATTCGAGCATGGTGAACGGCTACTTTTGGAGCATCCTGTTCATGATGTCGATGCCCTTCCTTGTCTTTAGTAGCGTCGCTGCCTATTTCTACTACGAAGTTTGTCGCGCCCGCTCGCGTCAGGCAGCCGCTGTCGCAAAGACATCGGTCGATGCGACACCGGACGCGTCCGCTGGGCCGGACATTGCCCTGCAGAGTTGATCCGATGAAAGCGTTTGGCCGACTCTTGCAGATTCTCGGATTGATCCTTCTACCGTTGTCGATGTTTATGAACTTGACGGACAGTTTCGGCGAAACGTTTCATATCCTACAGATGCTGATCATGACCGCGTTCGGGTTTGCCGCCTTCTACCTTGGCCGAATCGTCGAAGGCTATGCCAGTCGCTGAACCTTCAACACGCGATGGTGAAGCCCTGCTTCGGCAAGCACGCAGGACAGTCGCACGACGATGCCTCATCTACTTCGTCTGTTTAAGCCTGTTGCTCGGAGTTGTTCGCCACGTTGGCAGCCAGGATGCCGAACCCAATCCCTCACAGCGACCGACCGTTTCGATCAACATCGCCGACAACGCGACGATGGCACATCTCGCAAGATTCGATGCACTGCTGGCCGAGCAGCAATGGCAAGAGGCCGTCGAATCGATTCGACAAGATACTGAAGCGAGCAGCGGCCAACTCGTGTTAGTGACGCCCAACACCGACAACTTTCGCCGCTACGTTCCGCTGTCGACCTATCGTCAGATGAAGCTCGCGGAACTCGCCGTTCGCAGTCCCGATGCACTCGCCTTGTATCGTCGACAGGTTGATCCGGTCGCGAATAAGCTACTTACCTTCGCTCGCGAGCAACGAGATGAAGCTTCCTTGCGTCAGATCGTCACGAAGTATTTCGCGAGCAGTCACGCGGACGATGCGCTACTGGAACTCGGCGAGATCGCATTGGAACGGGGCAACTGGACAGAAGCTCGCGGGTACTGGGAGCAGATCAGCCCGCTGACTCGGTTTCCGACTCACGAAGATCCGAAGTTCCGCGAGTTCGCAGGCCAACCACGCTGGTTGATCACTCAAAATCTACGGGCCGACGAAGATTGGGATCGCACGCTGCCGCTGTTGCAAACTTGTGACAAAGCAACGAGCTGGCCAGTCTATCGCGATACCAACATTGAGCTTCCCAATGTGTACGCACGCCTGACGCTGGTTTCCATTCTCGAGTGTAATCGTCCGCGAGCTACAGCGGAGATCGAGTTGATTCAGCGATTGTGTCCTGATGCTACCGGCGAGATCGGCGGGCGAAGTGGCAAGTACGTCGAGTTGTTGCAAGCGATTTTCGAGGAGAGTCAGTCTTGGCCGGCGTTGCCTCAGGACGATTCATGGCCGACGTTTGCTGGCAGTAACGAACGCAAGCGGATCGCCGCGTCTTTACCAGACTTGGGAAGCCTAAAGACTCCACGAAGCTGGCAACTCGCCTTGCCAACCTTCTCCGGCGAGGGCGAGTTGATTGGAAGCGAAGGTTCACGTGTTGCGGAATCATCGAACGAGTTGCTGAGTTACCATCCAATCGTGATTGGTGACGCAGTCATCATTCAAGCAGGGCCTTCCGAGTCGGATGTCGTCGCACGGCGGATTGAAGATGGCAGCGTCGTGTTCGGAGTCGAGGAAGTGCCAACCGGAATTGTCGCCTCTCCAGGACTGAAGCGGAGCGTCGGCGTTCCTCGCTTCCCCTTGTCATCGTACGGCAAGACGGTCTACGCACGCGTTGGCTCGCTGCCGACCGGAGTGAATGTGAACTTGCGGCAGGAACGGGAGGCACCGGCTAGGATCATTGGCCTTGATCTGGAATCCGAAGGAAAGCTCGCGGTCGAGTTGCGACTCGAAGGACCGCAATGGGAAGAGGACTGGGCGTTTGACGGCGTCCCCGTCTCGGATGGACAGTCACTGTACATCGCGCTCCGACATCGCAGTTCCGTCCGCACCGAGAACTACGTGGGCTGCTTCGACGCACGCACCGCACGCTTGCGATGGCGGAAGTTGCTCGTCGGCGCAGAACCTACGGGCTCGGAACGCTCTTTCGAACTGACTCACACGCTGCTTACGCTGCGAAACAAAACGCTCTATTGCAACACGAATCTCGGTATCGTGGCAGCCCTGTCCTGTCGCGATGGCACGATCCAATGGCTGACCGAGTACCCTCGGGTTGATCTTCAGAATAAAAATCCAGACCGCGACACCCGACACACGTTCCGCGACTTGACACCTTGCCTGCTCTATCGCGATTTGGTGATCGTCGCTCCCATGGATTGCGACCAACTCTTCGCCTTGGACGCCAATACGGGAATTCTCATCTGGGCCTCTATGCACGAACAAGCTGCCGACGCCATCCATTTGCTCGGCGTTGGTGAAGAGCACTTGATTGCCAGCGGCGACTATTTGTACTGGTTTGATGTCTACACCGGGCGACTGAAGAGTCAGTTTCCGGCACCGCACCGTAGCTTGCCCGGCCATGCCAAACCGGCACCTCATGGCTACGGTCGCGGCATTCTGGTGGATAAACTTGTATACTGGCCAACTCGCGAGTCGATATTTGTCTTCGATCAGCGAATTCGACCAGAGATGCTAGGCCGCACACCCGAAGTTTTCGACGAACTCAATTTGACTTCGCATGGTGCGACCGGGGGAAACCTTGTTACCGCTGACGGCTACTTACTGATTGCCTCCCAAAACCTGCTGAGTGTCTTCGACTGCTATGAATCACGAAACGACTCCGAGTGACGAAGTGGAGAATGATGACGTGCAGGCGGTTCGTCGCTTGGCCGAAGCTTATCAGCAGATTCGCACCGAATTGGGCAAAGTCATCGTGGGGCAGGAGCAAGTCATCGAAGAGCTACTAGTGACGATGTTCGCTCGTGGACACTGTCTGCTGGTGGGTGTGCCGGGCTTGGCCAAGACGCTGATGATCCGGACGCTGGCCGACGCATTGTCGCTGTCGTTTAATCGTATTCAGTTCACGCCCGACTTGATGCCCTCCGACATTACAGGAACGGAAGTCATTCAAGAGAACAAGTCGTCGGGCGATCGCGAGTATCGTTTTTTGCGAGGGCCAATTTTCGCGAACGTTTTGCTCGCGGACGAAATCAATCGCACGCCACCCAAGACACAAGCCGCATTGCTCGAAGCGATGCAAGAGCATCAAGTCACGGCCGGCGGCACCAAGCATCAACTCGCTGAACCCTTCTTCGTCCTCGCGACCCAAAACCCGATCGAGCAAGAAGGAACCTATCCGCTTCCCGAGGCGCAACTCGATCGCTTCATGTTCAACATCCAGGTCGACTACCCTGATGAGGATGACGAGTTGGAGATCGTTCGTCGTACGACCGCAGATACCGAAACGCACGTCACGCCAACGCTGGACGCTGAAGAGATCCTCGCATTGACCCGCATCGTCCGTCGAGTGCCGATTGCGGACCACATTGCCCGTTATGCGTTGCGGCTCGCGCGATGCACGCGAACGGGACGCGAAGACACTCCCGAGTTCGTACGGGAGTACGTCATGTGGGGAGCGGGCCCGCGGGCGAGTCAGTATCTGGTGCTGGGTGCCAAGGCACGAGCGGTGTTAAACGGCCGATACTGTGTCAGCCACGAAGATGTGCAAGCGGTTGCGTTGCCCGTGTTGCGGCATCGTATCAAGACGACGTTTGTGGCCGACGCTGAAGGCATTACGGCGGACGAGATCGTGCGGCGGATTCTGAAATCTAGTTCCTAACGTGAGCAAAGAAGACGAGCGTGGAAAGCTCCCTCAAGTCTTTAGATCCGCGGACGCTGGCTAAGCTGCAAGGTTTGCAACTTCGAGCCCGACGGATCGTCGAAGGGTTCGTGGCTGGCTTGCATCGCAGCCCTTATCGCGGCTTCTCCGTGGAGTTTGCGGAGCATCGCGAGTACGTCCCCGGCGACGACATCCGCCATCTCGACTGGAAAGTCTTCGGTCGCACCGACAAGTTCTACCTCAAGCAGTACGAAGACGAGACGAACCTGATCTGCTATCTCGCATTGGACGTCAGCGAGAGCATGTCGTATCGCGGTCCCGACTCGCCGCTCTCGAAGCTCGAATACGCCCAATGCATCGCCGCGGCGATGGCTTGGCTCGTCCTGCAGAATCAAGATGCGGTGGGCCTGATAACTTTCGATCGCCAAATCCGCGACTACGTTCCGCCCAGCAACAGCCCCACGCGGTTGAACGAGTTGCTCTCGGTCATGGAGCAAGCACCGTCCGCCAACAAGACAGCGATCGGCAACACGTTCCAGCAAGTTGCGCAAAAACTGACTCGACGCGGCGTGGTCTTGGTCATCAGCGATCTGTTCGACGAAGCCAAGAGCGTGCTGAATGGCTTGCGTCACCTGCGACATCGCCAACACGATTTGGCGGTGCTGCAAATCCTCGACCCAGCCGAGATGAGTCTGCCGTTCGACCGTCCGACCTTGTTTCACGGTCTGGAGGGAATGCCTGAACTCACGACACAGCCACGTGCCATTCGCGCGGCGTATCAAGCGGAACTCGACAGCTTCCTCAAACAAATCAAACGCGGCTGCTTGGATAACGAAATCGATTATCGTCTCGTCACGACGGAACAGCCACTCGATGTGGCGTTGTCGGCGTTTCTGTCTTCGCGTCGAAGTGGGATCAGATAGAGAAGCGAACAAGCCCAAATCTCCCACCTCCAATCGCGACGCTCCTACTGCTGGAAACTTATGTCCAGAAAATATTTGACACTCGTCCACTGTCGTGGCAGGACGATGGCAGACGTAGACAGTCGACCTTGAATCGTAGTGAGCGACACTTCATCAGGTTGGCACTGGCAGACTTCAAACGTGGAGCAGTCGCTATTAGCTGATCGCTGAATGCTGACCGCTAATCAAAAAGGGATGCAGCAATGAGCAAGCCGAATTCGTTTTGGTCGTGGGAAAGTCTGAAAGCCTGGACTCTGGGGGGGGGGGCGTAAGCAAGGCAAGAAACGTCTCCGTCGTACGCGTGCGATGCGTATGGAACCGCTCCACCCACGCATCGTGTTGGCGGCGGATGTGTTTCTCGACGGAGAAACTGCCCCTCCAGCGCAGTCTCCGTCGCACGAAGCATCCGTCCAAGCGGCGGCGTTCAAGACACTTGAAGTCGATATGCAAGGGCAGGTGTCGGAACTCGCCGGAGTCGCGACTGAAAGTACACACGAAATTACGTCACACTACGACGTCAATGGCGACGGTATCGCCAGTCCGATTGACGTATTGCTGATCGTAAACCATTCGCTGGGGTCACGTGAGTCAGTTGAGCAGGCTTCAGACCAGATCGCAGCATTGGACGTAAATGGCGACGGACAAGTGTCGATACGTGACCTTCGGCAGTTAATCGGCTACGTCGAACAGAGAAACGAATTCCAGTCGCGGGTCGAAGATCCTCGGTTGGCCGCACCGACATCCTCGATCGCATCGCCAACCGCGGTTGTCACCAATATCACTTTGAGCGATCCAGAAGTCGAAGTGATCGCCCTCGGCGCAACTTCGACTGTCCTTGGTACGTCTCTCCTTCAACCAGAAGGAGAGGCTTCTGATGCAACCTGCGACGCGGCCATCGACTCAATAATTCAAACCTATAATGGCATCCAGGCCTACTCGGTTTATCTCTCAGACGCTGAGTCTGCGTTTAACGAAACCGAAGGTGCACTGAGTGCTATCTCGCCAGATGATTTCGAGACGATGGAGGATTACTACTACGTGTACGATTCGCTCGTTGGTCAACGGGATGCGTTGAATGACGAGATCGCGGACTTGCAGTTAACCATTCAAGCTGGATATGACGCAATCGACGAAATTCAGCAGTGGTATGACGACAACTGCGACGACGATGACGATTCAGACACCGACACCGACACCGACACCGACACTGACACCGACACCGACACCGACACCGACACTGACACTGACACTGACACTGACACTGACACTGACACTGACACTGACACTGACACTGACACTGACGACACTCCGACGCCGCTGACAGCGGACGATGCTGATGCACTGACACTGACACTGACACTGACACTGACACTGACGCTGACGCGGATGCGGATGCGGATGCAGACTCGGATGCTGATGCCGACGCTGACGCTGACGCTGACGCCGATGCTGATGCAGACGCTGATGCAGACGCTGATGCTGATGCTGATGCTGATGCTGATACTGATGCTGATACTGATGCTGATACTGATACTGATACTGATGCTGATGCTGATGCTGATGCTGACGCTGACGCCGATGCAGATGCTGATGCTGATACTGATACTGATACTGATACTGATACTGATACTGATACTGATACTGATGCTGATGCTGATGCTGATGCTGATGCTGATGTTGACACCGACACGGACACGGACACGGACACGGACACGGACGTCGACTGTGAGGCACCGGACGTCAAGGATTTTGCAGTCGCCGATCAGAATACCGGCGTTGTAGTGTCGCAAATCGAAGAAAACGGCGGCGTCGTGGTAAACTTCAACCTCTCTTGTGGCGCGGCACCTCCGCCTGCGTCGTTATCACCCCCGCAGAAGGTCGTGATCTCAGCCGACACGAATTTCAATGGAACGATTGAGCCCAATGAAAAATACGAAGACAATAATGTCCTCTCTCCAGGCTCATACATGCACTGGTTCACGTTCCCCGACGACGGGCCGTGGCCGGGAAATGGGACGGCGAGTGATGCCGTCACCGTGACTGTTCAATTCGCCGGTGTCACCAGATCAAAGTCCGTAACCGTAAAGAACGTGCCGCCGAAACTTACTGGACATCCGGCGCTGTCGTTTGAAGAGGATTTTTTCGGCGAGTCAATGGCGGTGATTACTGTGGCCGGATATGACGACCCAGGAGTTCAGGACAACCATCGCGTCGAGGTAACGTGGGGTGATGGAGAAAATACCGTGGGGTCAGATGATTGCGACGAAACGGCAGCGGCATGCTCTTCTGTCTACGAAACTATCAGGGCTGAACGAATGTTCTTGCCAGACTTCGCGGAGATTTACCCGATTGCCATCAAGCTAAAGGACGACGACACCGGACAGGCCACGTACAGCATCCGTAAGCTGGACGTAATGGTGAATTACAACGACGACAACGGCAACGACGTGGATGACCGCGAGGAGCGGGGAGTTGCGGACCTTGACATTCGCTCATTGAACCTGAGTACGTTGGTCACGAGCGCGATGGACCCGGCAACGGGATACTTCGATTTGAGTTTCGGCTCGAACATTAAGCTCTGGGACTCACCGGAGAAGAACAACCTCTACGTCTCTGGCGGCATGATGGGAGAAATTCCCGCGGGCGAACCTGATGCCGACGATCCGCCGACAGTGGAGTACGAAGGCCAAGGAACGGTTTGGTTCGAAGGGGTAAATGTCGGGCAAACCACAATCAGGGTGGCGTGGTATCCGGACGACTGGATGGGAATGCCCGGACCGAGCGGTAAAACCCCGATCTACTCCGGGTCAGTCGTGACACGGGTGTGGAAGCTCGATTTGGACGTCGATAGCGACAACAACGACGGTTTCGGCTATCCCCAAAACACACCCTGGGAGGAGTATTTAGAGAAGAGCCCGTACGGAATCGGCAAGATGCTTATGGTGGAAGATACGCACTACACACCATTGCGACTGAGGTTGCCGCCAGGGTTCAGTACGAACGACCCCTCGATTGAGGTTAAAATCGCTGCGACTGGTGCGCAGTCCGGAACCGTGCGATTGTGTAACAATCCGGCTGGCGACGGTTCCTACCTACTCGAATCCCCGGATACGGAGTCCTACACGCTGAAGGAGCTGAACTATGACCCTGCCGGTGGTGTTATCACGCTTTGGGTGCAAGCAACGGCCGTGACCGATAACCATGACACGAAGAAAGATGTAGATGATTTTGGAAAGCCGGATGACGGCTTCAAAGTCTCCATCGCGCTCGATGTTCCAAAGGCGTCACCCTTCATCGATGGGACTGCCGTTCCTAAGCTTGCTGGGGGCGAGCTCTCCGACGAAGTCAAGTACATGGTGGTAAAGCCAAACTCCTTCTACCCGAATCTGCAGCTTCGACGCGAAATGAAAAGCGCAATGGCCTCGGTCGGTGTTTACGCACAGGCCGACTTGCCCCAGTTTGGCTTAAAATTGTTGAACGATGACGAATTAGCCGAACTCGGCGTTCCACGGAATATTATTGACATCATTGGGACACCCGCTACGGTGCCGGGATTCAAGAACGGCGTGTACCATGAGCATCTTACGAATACCTATATCTTGGCTTTTGCTGGCACCGACGATGTAGACGACATCATGGTGGATGTCTGGCAAGGACTCGGCGGATTTACGGCACAATACCGAGAGGCCATGGAAATCGGCTTTTGGGTAAACGACGCTATTACAAAAGCCGGTAAGACGTTGACTACTACTGGTCATTCGTTGGGTGGGGGCTTGGCGAGTGCGGCCTCTGTGGCTGCCGGGATCATGGCCGACACTTTCAATGCCGCTGGCTTGCGAATAGAGACCTTGTATGTGTGGCCAAATGGTGTTCCGGTAATTGGCACTCAAGAACTTTATCCGGGCTCTGTGAATCGATATCTCAACGCTGGCGCTTTGATCGATGCGTATTATCTCGACTGGGACTTGTTGAGCTTCGTTCAGGACGGGACTCCGCTTCAGAACGCGATTGGGAATCGGTTTGAGAAGGATGGTCCTCTCGACGCGCGGATGGCGTTGGCGTGGGCCATATCGCCTTTTGTTGGTTTCGCAGCTTCCTGGTTTGTGTCGCCGCCGCTATCGACGGTCGCTGCACTTGGCTACCCAGGATACCTCATGGGCTTGGCGCACACGTCGCATTACTACCTCTATGGCTTGATGGTTGATGAGACAACAGGATGGGATATTTATGGATACGACGATTTCTAGCGGTGGATCTTGTACTCATCCGAGTAGTCTGACGTTCGCTCTCTGGTTTGTCGCATTGGTTGGCATCGTGATGACCGTTGTTGCGGGATGCGCGGATGTGACAAGTGAGGTTTTACCCCGGAAGGCCTTTCATTCGAAGTTTGGCTGGAAGGCCGAATCGTTCTTCAAAGACCCTCAGGTGATCGCCTTGTGCCAAGCCATCCAGGCCAACGACTTGCCCGAGCTCGACCGATTGGTGGCGAGCGGCGTGGATGTGAATGCGAAAGGTGAAGGCAATATGACACCTTTGCTGTGGGCTTTCCCTGACAATCAACTGCCGCGATTTCAGCGAATGCTCGATTACGGAGCCGACCCCAATGTCGTAGTGACGACGAATCTAAATGCTCCTGGGGCGATCAGCGTTGGAGACTCTGTGATGCATCTGTGTGCAAGAACACACTTTCCTGGATATTTTGAGGCGGTGATGAGAAGTGGCGGAGATCCTAATTTGAAAGATGGCAAAGGTCACACTGTCATTCATGCCATTATTATGACCGGAGTACCTGATGCGATGAATCGCATAAGTATGGCGATTGAACACGGGGCGGATATTAATGCGTATGATGCGAGTGGTGCCACTCCGGTCTATCTCGCGATTGGCTGGTTCGGCCAATATGACCTGGCACTACTGTTGCTCGAGCGTGGAGCAGATCCGACGATTGAACTCAGAGATCAATTGGGAAACGCGATCCACCGCGTTCTACTTGAGGAACGGCAGCGCGCTTTGCGATCCGAAGCCGAGCGGGCGGGGCTGGCAAAGGTTAAGAAGTGGCTAGAGGATCATGGTTATGATCTCGTGACTGCCAAGTCGGATATTGATCGATGGGCAAAATGGGGACAGATGGCACCGGGCGACTTCGCCCGGCTTCGCAAATCCGAATTGAAAAAAAGGAGAGAGGCAGAAGATACCAATGAAGTTCCAGAACCGTAGGATTGTGAGCCCCAACTGTGGTGCGTGTCAACTTAGGATCGTCCAGGAAATAACTTCATGGAACGAGGTGGCTGGGGCTGAGTCCGCGAAGCCCTGGCTTGCCATGAACTCCAATAAGCCGTGGCGTCGAGGACTCCGCCACAGCCACCCGCCCAACTGTGGTGGGTGTCAACTTATTCTTCCCTTGGCCAGTTCCGGATATCTCATGGGTTTGGCCCACACGTCGCATTACTACCCCTATGGTTTGATGGCTAATGAGACGACCGGTTGGGATATTTATGGATACGATGATTTCTAGTGGCGCACGACACCATCAATCTCGACAACTCTCGGACATTCATAGCATGAAACATCGTCACCGATCCCGAGGCTTCACCCTGGTCGAACTGCTCGTCGTCATCGCCATCATTGGCATCTTGGTGGCGTTGCTGTTGCCTGCTGTCCAAGCCGCACGCGAGGCGGCGCGGCGGATGTCTTGCCGTAATAACTTGAAACAGATTGTGCTGGCGATGCACAACTATCACGACACGTTTCAGACCTTGCCTCCGGGAGCGATCCCGTCGAGCCGCTTTCCCACCGATCGATCGACATGGTCGTGGCATGTTTTGTTGATGCCGCTGATCGACCAAGGAACAACGCACGACACGCTGCGGCCTAACCAACCGCAGAGTTTGTTGGAATCGTTGTCCGATCCCGTGAAGGTTAACGTTCTCACGTCAGCCATTCCGAGTTTCATCTGCCCCAGCGACACGGGCAACCATTTGAACAACGATCGCCATCTAGATCCCACCGGCTTGGATGTCACGGTCTCGAAGACTAATTATCTGGGGTGCATGGGAGTTGATAACAGTTCTCCGGCGGATGGTTTGTTCTACTTCCGAAGTTCGCACAATTTTCGTGATATCACCGACGGATTGAGCAATACCTTTGCCGTTGGTGAACGGGCCACGCTGCCAATTCAAGGGACTTCAAAACCCGGAGCGGGAATCTGGGCGGGCGCAACCGGTTTTCCCTGCGCCGGCGGGCTGCCCAATGATTGTACGATCGGCGTCTACTCGAACGTCAGCTTTGAATTGCAAACGGGGCGCGGCATCGGTGCCGTTCCACTGGCGCTGGCCTCTTGGGGCTACAGCAGCCAACATCCCGGAGGTGCCTTGTTCGCCTTGGCCGATGGATCGGTGAAATTCGTTGCCGAGACCATCGAATCACGCATCGGCAACGTCAACGACCCGACGACTTGGGGAACGTATCAGAAGTTGGGCGTACGTGCTGACGGGCAAGTTGTTGGCGATTACTAACTGGCCAGGGGCATAGGGTCGTGGATAGACAAGTCACAGAAAAACTGCGTGTCGTGATCCTGTTTGGAGGGCGATCGGGCGAACACGATGTCTCGCTGGCCTCGGCAACTTCGGTGCTGAATGCACTCGATGTAAATCGATTTGCGCCGTTGCCGGTTTATCTCGACCAACACGGCAACTGGTTCCCTGGCACTTCACCGAGCGACGCAGCCCGCGGCGACACGGTCTCCAGCGACTCGACTATTGCAGCGTGTGACCTCTTGAATGACCCGTTTCGATGGCTACAGAATCAGGCCGACGTCGTCTTTCCGGTCTTGCATGGAACCTATGGCGAAGATGGAACCATGCAAGGGTTGCTGGAGATCTTGGGCCTTCCCTATGTCGGACCAGGCGTGGCCGCCTCGGCGGTGGCGATGGACAAGGCAATCTTCAAGCAGCTGATGGAAGCACATGGCTTGCCAGTCCTGCCTTGGCAACTTGTCACTGCAAAGCAACTGGATGCCGAAGTTGATCAAGTCATCGATCAGCTCGAAGCGAAGTTGGCGTACCCACTGTTCACCAAACCGGCAAATCTAGGGTCGAGCGTGGGGATTTCGCGCTGCGAGGACCGGAGCGATCTGCTCGCAGGACTTAAAGAAGCGAGACGCTACGACCTGCGTGTTGTTGTCGAGCAGGGGATCAGGCCGCGCGAACTCGAGATCGCCATTTTGGGCAACGACGATCCGCAAGCGAGTGTCGTCGGCGAAATCCGTCCGCAGCGTTCCTTCTACGACTATACCGCGAAGTATCTCAGCGGCGATTCCGAGTTGCTGATTCCCGCGCCGTTGGACGCCCGCACCGCTCGCGACTCACAGGAGTTGGCGATCGCGGCGTTTCGCGCGATAGATGGCGTGGGCATGGGACGTGTCGATTTGTTCCTTGATGCGACAGACGATCGACTTTACGTGAATGAGATCAACACGATCCCCGGCTTCACCGAGATCTCGATGTTTCCCAAGCTGTGGAATGCATCCGGCATCGGCTACCGGGAACTGGTAACGCAACTGATCGACTTGGGCCTGGAGAGGGCTCGGCAGACGCAAACGCTCACACGGACCTATAGGGCACTTGTCGCTGAGTAGCATGGGTCGGTGTGGGAGTGGCTGAAAAACACGGCCTGCGAGGCCATGCTACTTTGCGAATTTACGAGCGGAGCCTTGAGCAACATGATTGACAGTCGGCATGCAGCGTGGGACCCGGCTCGAACGCGGGCGTGGGTCGAAGTTGACTCGGACGCTATCGCGTCGAACACGGCATCACTCAGCAAGCTTCTATCACCACAGACGCAACTGATGGCGGTCGTCAAAGCCGATGGCTATGGTCATGGTGCGGTGACGGTGGCAAGCGAGGTGGTCCGCCACGGGGCCACTTGGCTGGGTGTCGCCACGGTGTCGGAGGCAATCGAATTGCGTGACGCTGGGATCGATGCACCCATTCTCGTGTTTGGCGCAGTTCGAGACCGGCACGACATCCGGCACCTCGCCCACCATCGCCTGTGTCCAACGATTTGCGACATCGACCACGGTCGCGAAGTGTCCGATCAACTTGGCTCCTTGGAAAGGCCTCTCGATGTGCATCTCAAGATCGACACGGGCATGTCTCGACTGGGAACGTCGGCGTCCAACGCATTGTCTTTCTGGGAGACGGTCACGCAGCTTCCTCAACTGACCATATCGGGTATTTACTCGCATCTCGCCACCGCCGAGAGTCTCGATGAATCGACCACGTGGCAGCAATACAATCGTTTCATTAAGGCACTCGATCGTCTGCCCAGATTGCAACACAATGTCGCGGTTCACCTTGCCAATTCGGCAGCCGCACTCCGATTCCCAAGAACTCATTTTGACCTGGTTCGCGTCGGATTGGCGATTTATGGTCTGTCACCCGTGCCGCTTTCCTCGGCCAACGTCGAATTAACTCCCGTCCTTCAGGTGAAGGCTCGCGTGACGCAGGTGAAAGATGTTGAGCGGGGCGCAGGCATCAGCTACGGCCATCAATTTCGTGCGTCGCACGGAATGCGTGTCGGCACGGTCGCGATTGGATACGCTGACGGCGTCGCTCGTGGGTTGTCGGGCAGGATCGATGTCCTCGTCAACGGGACTCGCGCGCGTCAAGTTGGTGCCATCACGATGGATCAGCTGATGATCGATGTGACGAAAGTTCCGTCGGTTCGACCGGGCGACATCGTCACACTCATCGGACGGGATCAATCAGAGCAGATCAGGGCAGAGGAATGGGCTGCGGCGAGCGACACCATCGTGTGGGAAGTTTTGTGCGGCTTCAAGAATCGGTTGCCCCGCGTGACAAAAGACGCACCGAATGCGAATGCAGCTTCCACCGGTGTAACGAACGGACGGTTCGCACTTCTGGACAGAGATCGACTTCATGCCTCTTCACCGTAACTCCATTCTTTGGACGGGATCCCAAATCGACCGATTGACAGCAGGCACGTGGTTGTCGGGCTGCAGTGTCGATTGGTTGGCGACAGGTGTTCGACGTGAACCACAGCACGTCGCCGCTGGTGATCTGTTCATTACGGCAGGGCCCGTGGGCCGCGAAGTGGTAACCAGCGACGTAAACCAGTTATTCGCTCGCGGAGCGGTTGCGGTGATCACATCGGTTCCTCCGACCACCAACGTGCTCTGGGGCCCCGTGCGACTAGTCGCTGATACGAACCAAGTCTACGAGGCGTTGGCTGCCGACTCGTTATCCCGAAACACCACGCAAATTGTTGCAGTCACGGGCAGCGTTGGGAAAACCGGCACCAAAGACGCCATTGCTCACGTGCTGAGCCATCAAGGAACGGTTCTTTCCAATCCGCGTAGCGCGAACAGCGACACGGTCATTCTCGAATTACTATGCCAGTTGGCGCCGAACGTCGACTATGCCATTGCTGAACTCGGTATGTTGGGGCCACACAGCATCACTCGTAAAGCTGCGCTCTGCCAGCCGCACGTGGCCGTCATCACATCGATCAACGCCGCACATCGCAAGCATCATCGCTCGGACATTTCGATTGCCGAAACCAAGAGCGAGATTCTAGACGGGATCCGACCAGGAGGCACGGCGGTCTTGCCACGAGATTCTTCGTTCTTCGAGTACCTCTTGAAGCGAGCGGAAGCACAATCGAATATCAAACGCGTTCTTACCTTTGGACGGCATACAGACGCGGATGTACGCCTAGTCAAGCAGAGTTCACATGCAGATAGCACGGACGTCGAGATTGATTGTTGCGGCCAGCAACTTTGCTACCGAGTCGGACTGCCGGGCGGGCATCATGCGTTGAACAGCCTTGCCGTTTGGGCTGTCGTGTCCGCGCTCGGAGCGGACAGCACGCTGGCCGCGATGTCGCTGTCCTCGCTACCACCCACCTTTCGCCGATGCGAGCGGTTTCGGGTTGAGCGGCCCGAAGGGGTCTGTGAAGTGATCGACGATTCATGGAACGCGAGTCCCGAATCCGTTGCTGCAGCCATTGAACTATTGAGCCGTCGTCCGATTCCGGCGGGTGGTCGGAGGGTGCTGATACTCGGAGATATGCTTGAGTTGGGGCCGAACGAACGCGCACTTCACCGGTCGCTCGCCGAACCGATCAACTCGGGTAACATCGATATCGTATTTACCGCCGGTGACCTCACGCGTGAGCTTCATGACGCCTTGCCATCCTCGCGACAAGGTGGGCACTTTCGCAGTTCTCGTGAACTGGCTGCGCAGCTAGATCGACTGATCCAAGCGGGAGATAGTCTCCTGGTGAAGGGATCAAACGCGATGGAAATGGTTCGCGTCGTCAGTGCCGCGTTGCGAGGTAAACCACGGAGCGAACGTATCGCCTCCCGGTACTGGAATCTCGCTGTCGAACAGCAGGGTTGCGATCACGACGCCGCGCAGCAAGCCAATTGCGATCAAGAACATGAGGCCGGCGCGCAAGGGAAAGCTGCGAAGGTGTCGGTCGACGCGGAATCCTTCGCATTTCTGAACCGCCTGCGAGACTCGCTCCAAGGCAGCGAACTTCACAGCACGACGCTATACGAATCGGACGTCTGGCAGTTACCAGACAGATTATCGAAAACGCTGTGGGGCTTCGTCATCACCTTCTATCAGCCCGGTGCCGAACGCTTGATGGTGGCCAGGGTTGAATCAAAGAATCCGTTCGACAACGTTCGCCGAACCGTAGAACGCGTTCGACTGCATCCGAGATTTAGCGAATTCGACCTGTCTGATTGGAGTCGCTGTCGGATGCAGGTCGATTTCATCGTGAACGAGCCCGAACTGGTGGAGTTGGCGACGTTGTCGGATTCGGCGATGTCTGGAAACCTTCGGTGCCATGCGTCGCTGATGTCCAGTGGTGCTGACGAAGGTCGACGCATTGTATTGGGGGCTCATCACACGGAGCGTGATGGCTACTTTATGACTCATCACACGGAGCGTGATGGCTGTGCTGAAGGTGCCGCATCGCCGTGGCTGGTGCAGGTTACGGATTGGACCGACGCGGTTGTCGCCAAGAACAAGAAGCAATTGACTCGATTCGAACTTGGCGTGGACGGGTTGCGGATTGTAGCCGAAGGCAAGCGGCGATACTTTCTGCCGGGCGATGCGTTCGTCAAATCAATTCTCGGAATCGGACAGTTGCGCCGCCATATCCAGCGGTTGTTTGCCGGTGATGACATCGAGTCGTTGACGTATTATCGATTTCGATCGTTAAGCTTTGTAAGTGCCGTGGACGTAGGGTCCGCTGTGCGGACCGGTACAGTCGATGCTGACTCGACGGTTCGCACAGCGGACCGGACAAACTGGTTGCCGCTTTACCGAGGCTTGCCACCGATTCCAGAAGTGAATTGCGAGTCCCTGACACAGGCCGCGCGGGCCGGTACGAAGTGGATCGCTGACAGCATACAACCCGATGGCCGGTTCATTTATTACTACGACGCGGCGACCGATACGCGACGAGATCACGAACACCCGAACCGCGATTTCGATACGGATCCATACTACAACTTGCTGCGTCATGGCGGCGGCGCGATCACCTTGCTGTTGGATGGCCAACTCGAACAGCAGAAGAGGGATCAAGGCCCAGGCTGCGACCGCACCTCGAACGACAATCTGTGGCGAGATGTGATCGAACGGTCGCTCGATTTCTTCGTTCGACAGCTTGTTGAGTACAGAACTGCGCACGGTGATCAGGCGGCGTACGCGTTTTACAATCGCAAGGCCAAGCTTGGCGGGAGCGGGATTGGTCTGTGTGCGCTCGCCATGTATCAACATATCTTTCAAGATTCCCGCTATGCACTCGACTCCTTGAAACTTGTCGACCATCTTTGCAACGAGATCAATGATCAAGGCGAGTTTCGCTACTATCATATTTACCTGGACGAACCTGTCGCCTGGAAAGACAACCAGAAGTACTTTTCGTTCTACTATCCGGGCGAGGCGATTCTTGGCCTGTCGCAATACAGCCAACATGTGTGCAACTCAGAAGCCGATCGTCGTCGTGTCTTCGACAAACTGCATCTGGCCTTGCGGTTCTTACTGCGTGATCGGCCTCAATTGCACAAGGAACACTATCAATCACTGCCCTCCGATTCGTGGCTGATGATGGGGATTAACGATCTGTGGGATGTCGCCGAGTTTCGCGAAGTCGAATACAAGCGGTTCGTGTTCGACGATGCTGATCAAATGGTTCGATTGATGTATACCGAAGAAGATGCTTTGTATCCGGATTACGTCGGCTCGTTCTATTACCAGTATGGCGACCATCCCTTTCCCGACGGTGCTCGTGCTGAGGGATTGATGGCGGCTTATCAACTTGCCTTGAAGGTCGGTGATCAACAACGGATCGAGCGTTATCGCGAGGCGTGTGTCCAAGTTGCACGAGCTACCTTGCGGTTGTGCAACACCCGTGAGTCCGCCTATTCTGCGCCGAATCCCGATCGGACGGTCGGCGGCATACGCTTCAAGCTAACGCGACAGTGGTTCCGAATCGACACCATTCAGCATGTGGCGTCATTCTATCTTAAGTTGCTTGCGACCAACGAGTTCTCACCTTCCGCCAGTGACGTGGCTGAACCCACATAGGCTGGACGCCGACCAGAGAGGAACGCTATCTTGGCCTCATTGCCGTCGCTCCTTCTTGTTCGCCGCCTCGTTGACCGCATGGAAGCTCAATGCCTCTGCCAGCCCTATGGTCGTTCGCGAGTCCTTGGCTGCTGCTCTGGGGAGCGGCGGCGGCGCTACCGGTGTTGATTCATCTGTGGAGTCGGAGGCGGTATTTTGAAACACCTTGGGCGGCGACGCAGTTTCTGTTGGCTGCCATTCGACGCCATCAACGCCGCATCCAAATCGAACATTGGTTGTTGCTGGCGATTCGTGTGTTGATTCTGTTGCTACTGGCCTTCGCACTTGCCGAGCCCGTTGTGTCGGGACTCGCGGGCGCAGGCGACCCAACGCTTCAACCGCCGACTCATACCGTACTCGTCATTGACACTTCTTATTCCATGGCCTATGAGAGCGGCGGCACTTCGCGGTTCTCCAATGCCCGCATACAGGCCGCGAGATTGGTAGAAGACGCTGCGCCGGGAGACGCGTTTTCTCTTGTCACACTCGCCGATCCGCCCGAAGTTATCGTCGGTGAGGCATCCACAAGCCACGCTGCCATCCTGGACGAAATCAACCAGCTCGAAATCTCGAATCAAGGTGCTGATCTAACGGCGACACTCGAGCAGGTCGAGAGCCTTGTGAATTCTGGGCGAGACGAGTTTGAACATCAACGTGTTCACATCTTCAGCGATCTTGGTAAGACGACGTGGGCGGAAACAACTTCGAGCTCGTGGCGTTCTCGACTGACTGCATTGTCGAAACACGCTGCATGCCGACTCAGCGCCATCGGTACGGAAGCGACTCCTGAGAATGCAGCCATCACGCGACTAGCCGTCCCCAGCGGCAGAGTGCATGTTGGCGTACCAATCTCCGTCGAGGTCGAGGTTGAGAACTTTGGCAGCCACTCGCTGAATCACAAGCGAATCGAGCTTGTGGTTGATGGACAAAGCGTCGGCGAGCAGACCGTTGACCTGGAAGCGGGTGGTCAAGCGACGGCTTTCTTTTCCGTCACCTTGAATGTTGCCGGAGACCATCTCCTGGTAGCGACGATCGGCGACGATGGATTGAAGCTCGACAACAAACGTTGGCTTTCGGTGCCCGTTCGCGATGCGACACGCATCCTCTGCGTTCAGGGCCGTCCGCATGCTGCCGAGTATATTGCGTTAGCGCTTCAGCCCGAGGCTGGTCAGGGCGGTCTGATCTCCGAAGTTGCGTCGGAACATGCGATCCTGGAGCGAACGCTGCAAGCTTATGATTGCCTGTTCCTCTGCAACGTCGCACGCTTCACACCGACCGAGGCGGCGCGGTTACGACAGTACGTCGAACAAGGTGGCGGGCTGATCTTTGTGCTTGGCGATTTGGTCCGAGCGGATCTCTACAACGAACAACTTGGTCGAGACTCGCCAGCGAACGTGCTGCCTGCGCAATTGAATGAAGTTGTTGCCGGCGGCCACTACTCGTTTAATCCGCTTGAGTATCGGCACGCGATCACGCAACCGTTTCGTAGTCATGAGCGAGCCGGCTTGCTCACGGTCCCGACCTGGAGATACTTCCGCCTCGATCAACTCAGCGATTCCGCAACGGTGGCGCTCGCTTTTGATAGCGGAGATCCCGCAGTCGTTGACGCAGTGGTAGGGCAGGGGAGGGTGTTGGTCCTTGCGACGGCGGCTTCTCCGGAATCCATTGATCGGGCCACTGATCCTCCCACGCCCTGGACCGCACTCGCGTCTTGGCCAAGCTTCCCGCCTCTCGTGCACGAATTGGCTCACATTGCGTCCCGCGATCGCGTCGCACAAAGCAACGTGCATGTCGGAGACCCCATCACGTTGCAACTACCCCCAGAATTGAAAGAATCACATGGAACGCTGACCGTGCCCACCGGCAAACAGCATCCAATTCGAATTGCGGGGACGGAGCGTTTCTGGAATTACGGCGAGACCAATGTGCCGGGTGTTTATAGCGTGGCCTTCGATGAAGAGAGCACGTCCCCGGCGTTCTTCGCCGTCAACCTTCGGACGATCGAGAGCAACCTCGACCGTGTCTCGCGCGACAGTCTTGTCGGGTTATTCGACGAGCAACCGCGACCTGGCACCAGTTCGTCAACTCTCGTGGAGCGCGATGCCCCGCTGTTTCGAGTGGCCCTCGGTGGGTTGCTGGTGTTGCTTGTTGTCGAGACTTTCCTGGCCAGCTATTTCGGGAGGGCAACGCGATGATTCGCTTTGCCGCTGCGAGTTGGGACAGCATGTTCGGCTGGCTCGCGAACAAGCCGCATCCCGAGGGCGAAGGCATCCAACGGTCGTTTGAGCCGACTTGGACGGGACCGCCTTGGCTTACGCTGCTGCTCCTGATTCTTCTAGCCCTATTTTTGTTCCGCGTCTATCGAAACGAGCCGCTTCCAAATCGGTGGCGATGGTTCACGCTGGCGGCAATTCGCTTCAGTGTCTTGGGACTCGTTGTGTTCATGCTGTACGGTTGGGTCGAACATCGTCACCGCACCGAGTTGCCCGAGTTGGTCATCGCGGTTGATGTATCCAAAAGCATGGCCATGGTCGATGCCTATCGCGACGCTCGGGTCGACAAAGCCGTGCGTGAGTACTTTGCCGCTGACCCTTCACGTTTTGGCCAAGCCAAATCCTTGCTGACATCGTCAGAGTGGGGATGGTTGGAGTCGCTTAAGCAGCATTATCGCGTAAAGATTGTCACGATTGGGGACACGGTCAGGGAACTGCCACCGGGAGATGACGGCGGTTATGGCGTGCTGGAATCGCTAAACGCAGCAGATGTCAAGAGCCGACTGGGAGACGCCATGCGAGAGATCATTGACCGGCAACGAGGGCGGTCGACCGCTGCTATCGTGCTGCTGACTGACGGCATCACGACCGACGGGGTACCGCTCAGCGAGGCCGCTGTGTATGCGCAGAGCAAATCGTTGCCTCTGCATCTCGTCGGACTGGGCAGTGAGCAACCTCCACGCGACGTTCGGTTGAGCGACTTGCTTGTTGATGATGTTGCGTTTGTCGGCGATGTGTTGAGCTTTGATGTGCAACTTCACAGCGTGGGGATCGCAGGTCGACAAGCCGTTGTTCAGTTGCTGCGAGATGAAGCCACTAGTCCGCTGGCGGAAGTCACCGTCGAACTGCCCGGCGACGAGACACCGCTGGCAATCCGACTGCCATATCGCCCGCTGGAGGAAGGCGAGTTCGACTACACAATCAAAGTCACTTCCTATGACGACGAGCCGAATCATGAGAACAATCGGCTGTCGCGGCAGATCAGTATTCGCAACTCGACGATACGCGTGCTGTTGGTGCAGTCGGCCCCCAGCTATGAGTATCGCTATTTGAAGAGTCTGCTGTCGCGAGCGATCAAGCAAGGAACCTCGGACGAAAAGGCAATCTCGCTGACGACGGTGTTGCAAGAGGCCGATCTTGATTACATCAGCGACGAGGGAATGGCGGTCAGTGCGTTTCCAGTGCAGAAGGACGAGTTGTTCAAGTACGATGTCGTGATCTTCGGCGACGCGAATCCGGCGTTCTTCAGTCACAGCGTGCATGAGAATTTACGTGAGTTTGTCGAAGAACGCGGCGGCGGCGTGATCTTCGTCGCAGGCCCCAACTACTTCCCCAAACAGTACGAAGCGACCCCGTTGGCCGGACTGCTGCCGTTTGATCTGACGACGGCGTCGCTGCCGACGGAAGCGGAGCTCGAGAACAATTCGTTCCGATTACGACCGACAACACTCGGCCTCGACACGCCAACATTTCAGATCGGAGATTCACCCGAGGAATCACGTCGACTTTGGTCACAGCAGCCAGAGCTTCGCTGGCTGCTTGAAATCGCCGATGTAAACACCACGGCGATGGTATTGGCCGAGCATCCAACCCGCCACACGCTGTCGGGGCGACCGCTCCCGGTGGTCCTGATGCAATTCGTTGGAGCCGGCAAAGTCATCTTTCATGCGACGGATGAAACCTACTTGTGGTCGCGATTTCAGGGCAGCAACCGCTACTATGATCGGTACTGGCATCAAACGATTCGCTACCTCAGCCGCGCAAAGTTATTGAGTGATCGCCAACCGATCGCCATGACCACCGACGCACAAAAATACGCCGAGGGCGACCCGGTCTTACTGCGAGTGTTGTTCCGCGATGAGCGGTTAGCACCGGTCGACGATCACGGTGTAGCGGTTGCGTTGGAGGACGAGCAAGGTCAGCGAAAATCCGTTGTCCTGTCGCGAACCACAACCGATCGAGGGCTCTTCGAGACGACGCTGACCGATTTTGCCGTGGGTGAGTATCAGGTGCGGCTGGTGGCTCCCACTGTTTCCGAGCAACCTGCACCCTTGCATTTCTCAGTCGATTCCTTACGGCAAGAGGGTTCGCGTCTGGAGATGGATGCGGTCGATTTGAAGCTCGCGGCAGCAACGTCCGGCGGTCGATACTACACGATTCGAGATGCTTCACGATTACTGCGATCGTTGCCAGCTGGCGATCAGGTCCGCATCGAATCTTCGGATCCGCGTCCAATTTGGAACTCAGCCTGGCTGGCAGCGTTGTTCGTCGCGTTGCTGACGACGGAGTGGATTCTTCGCAAACGCGCCGGGCTGCTATAATTTGAAGGTTCGATACCCGTAACTTGCGACCGATATGTCACATTCCCTCCAACGCCAGATTCAAGCAATCGCCGCGCGAGCCCGCCGCTTGCTGCTTGTTCACGGCATCTGCTGGTTTGCGGCGGTTGTGCTTCCTGTCGCGTTCGTGTTTGGGTGGATCGACTACTCCTTACGGCTGCAGGATCAAGGAGTGCGTCTGATCCTTTCTATTGCGTTCGGCTTGATATGTGTTTGGAGTTTGCAACGGTTCGTCGTTCCCTCCTTTCGCCGTCGATTTGACGATCTTGAGGTAGCTCAACGCGTCGAACAACGCTTCCCGCAACTTGGTGACCGATTGTCCTCGTCCCTCGCCTTTCTGAGTCACGAGAAGAATGCAGACCAGGCTGAGTCAAGAATCCTACAGCAATCGGTGATTACTGAGACTGAAGCGTTGGTCCGTCCACTCCAACTCGCCGAATGCCTTGACCTGCGAGCCACCCGACGCTCGCTTCTCGTCTGCATTCCACTGCTGCTCGTGATCGGCGCCATCTGCTCGCTAGATCTCGATGCGTCGTCGCTCGCCGCGCGTCGTCTGGCGACTCCATGGCGCAACGAGTCGTGGCCGCGATGGAACTCACTCGCGATTGTAAATGCACCGCAGCGGATTGCGCTCGGTCAAGACTTTGTCGTCGAAGTTACCGATGGACGAGGTCGGCTGCCGAAAGATACGACGCTCCACTTCTGGTTTGAAGGCGACGATGAAAGCGAAATCGAGACAGCTCCGATGCAACGCGGCGAGCGTCACCTGCATTACACCCGCAGAAACGTCACGCGCGCGTTTAGGTATCGAGCGACCGGTGGCGATGATAACTCGATGGAGTGGCGCTCGCTGATCGTTGTCGAGCCGGCGCAAATCAGTGACTTTCGCATCGCGATCGAGCCTCCTGCTTACAGTGGCATCGCAGCCTCCGAATCGACGACGGCGGGGATTCGCGTATTGCAGGGGTCCCAGCTTTCGATTTGTGGACGAACGAGCAGACCCGTGCAAGCGGTTCGTGTCCATCGGAACGTCGCAGATGCGATTGAAGTAATTGATGCAAAGGTCCACTCCCAGAACAAAAGCTTCACCTTCGCGCAGTTACCAACCGAAACGCCAGGCAAAGGGAATTACTGGATTGAATTAGTCGAGTCCGACGGTGTCGTAAGTGGTAGCGGCTCGAAAGCCAATTGGGAGGTCGTCGCAGATCACGCTCCGCTAGTTTCCGTCCTAGCCCCAACCACCGAGATGTCTTTCACCGCCGATGCCACGGTGCCGATTCGCATCACCGCCACGGACGACATTGCCGTTCAAAGCCTACATCTGCAGATCGGTTCGACCACGATTCCGCTGTTCGTTGGTCCCGAAATACCGCCTCCCCAAAACGGATTACCCACACACGCCGATGTGCGAGAGGTTGTTCGCGACCTGAAGCTAAGCGAGTTCCAATTGTCGCCGCACGATACTCTGCAACTCGCGTTCGTGGCCAGCGATTACCTGCCACAAACAAGCGTGCCCGTGACGCGAGCGATCTCGATCATCTCTCGGGAAGATTTCGATTATCGATCCCAAGAGCGGCAAAAGATGTTGCTCGCCCGATTGATCGAGGCGTTGCGACTTCAGCGTGCGACACTCTCGCAGTTGGAGATCCTTCGATCTCAGTTAAAGACGACCAGTGCATTGTCGGCGGACGATGTAGGTCGGCTGCGGAGCAGTGAACTTCAGCAGGAGCAAGTTGCGCGACTGCTCGATGACAGCCCCAGCGGTGCTGCTCGACTTATCGGGGAACTTATCGCATCGATCAAGAGCAATCAGATGGCTGGATCGGAAACTGCGGCGTTGATGGAGAGGCTTTCCGCAGCCTTAGATCAGATTAATCGCCGACAGTTGCCGGAATTGCAAAGCGAGTTTGTTCGTGCAACAAAAGCCGCTCTCGCTACGAGCGACGATCAGGATGACATCGGGCCGCTGCTTGAGTCCATTGTCATCCGCCAAGATGCAGTTTCCGGCGATCTTCAAAAGATGGTCGATCGGCTTTCTCAATGGGATGATTACCGCCGCTTCGCTCGCGATGTGGCCAAGTTGCTGCGGGACCAGCAAGAACTATCGACGCGTGTCAACCAACTGCCAACCATCGGGCAACGCTTGGATACGCTCTCGGCACAACAACGAGCTGACTTGGCACGAGCATCGGGCGAGCAATTGGAATTGGCTCAGCGTGTCGATCGTGTTCGCGCTGAAATGGACCGCCTGCGTGAACCGCTTCTCAAATCGGATCCGTCAGCCGCAGCTGCCTTGGCAGAAGCGGTTCGCGAGGCAAGTACGAGCGGCATCGCAGAGCAAATGCGAGAGATTGGCAGCGACGTTGCAAAAAACCGTTTAGGGAACGCATCGCAGGCCCAAGCCAATGTCGAACGCGGCTTAGAGCAAGTCCTCGGAGCGTTAACCGATTCGCAACGACGCAGTGCAGATCCCGACCAAACGCCGAGCCCTCAGGAACTTGCGGCGGGGCTCGCGCAATTGAAGACGCAACTCGCGGATTTCGCGATTCGACAGCAAACGCTCTTGGATGCGACCGGCCAGTGGCAGGATTCCGGCACCTCACCGTTGACATCTAGCGAGATGACACGCGAACAAAGGCAATTGCGAGACGAAACGAACGAGGCCCGCGAACGACTTTCAATCCCCACAGCATTCTCTTTAGGGATGAAGTCCGTCGAGACGATCATGGGCGACGCGGCAATGCGACTGGAAAACGAGGGGCCCGACGACGGTGTGTACCGACTTCAAGATCGTTCCTTGACGCGTCTGGAACAGCTGCTGGCGGCCTTGGAATCGCAAAGTGTACGTGAAAACAGCGAGGGATCTTCAACCGACTCACCAAACGGAAACAACACCCCGCCCGCCGGCGCGCAACAAGCGGCTCTCAGCGTTGAAGAATTGCGACTACTGCATTCGATGCAGGTCGATCTCTATGATCGAACGGCAGCCCTGGAAGCACTGCGGCAGTCCGGCGAGGCGTCAAATAGCGAAGTCCAACAAGCAATGCAACGCTTAGCGAACGACCAAGGAGAACTCGCCGCGTTGCTCCTCCAATCGTTGCCGCTGGATGAGGCAAGTGAGAAGCCGGCCGCAGTTCCCTCGTCGAAAGAACTCAATGACGAACTCGACCGGGCACTCGAACGAGCCGGAATTCCTTCGTTTGGAGACGATGAATGAAAATACTGCTGAAACCCTCGATGTGCCTGTTCAGTATCGGTTGCTGCATTGTTGCGATTTGCGTTTCTGCCACTTACGGAGACGACGAGGATACGTCACAACGCTCCGAAGAAGTAGCCTCACAATTATTGGAAGGGCTCGATGACCTGCCGCCACTGCGTTCGAATCCCTCGGCGGACATCGCCGGCGAAGATCTCGGTGCGGCACAGCCGAAAAGTACACTTCCAGGTTTGGCTCGACTAATGCAAGAAGTCGAGCAACGTCTGCGTCGGGACGACACTTCTGCCGCCACGACTCAGTTGCAGAGCGACATTGCGATGGAACTAGCGAGGATGTTGAAGAACGCCGAGCAACAGAACGCCAGTCGCTCGTCCGCATCTGCCGCCAACGAAGCTTCTAATCAAGCTGGCAAGACAAATGCCGATGGAAGTGACGGTGATCCGCAGTCGCGAGACAGAGATGACTCAACCGAACCTGATGACTTGCTGGAGGCGATTTGGGGAACATTGCCCGCTCAATTACGTGGACAGATCCAAAGTCCCCTGCAAGAAGAGTTCTTACCTCGTTACGAACGTGTGATCAAGCAGTACTATAAACGGCTGGCAGAAGAGCAGCGGCGTCTTCGCAACTAACCGAACTCAGATGTGAGCAAGTGAGTGATACATCACACGCGAAGAGCGTTCTTAACCCACGTGGCGTTCACGCTGAGCGGCGGCGTGGTATCTGCACAGGGACAGGATTTCGAGTCCGAGCCAGCTCGCAAGAATTTCTTCGACAAAACAACTCGCAAGGCGGTTGACGCTGGTTTGGCGTACCTGGCGACGCGGCAGACGGAAGAGGGCTCGTTTGGCATCGGTCCTTATCAGAGCAATCTGGCCGTTGCGGGCTTGTGTGGGATGGCATTTCTCTCGGCAGGCAACTTGCCGGGCCGCGGAAGGTACGGCCAACATTTGAATGGCTGCATCGATTACGTACTCGCCAATGCACGCGATAGTGGTTTCATTCAGACTGGCGAAAGCAATACACGTGGTCCCATGTATGAACATGGATTTGCCGCGTTATTCCTTGCCGAGGCTTATGGAACGTCGCCCAAGCCCAACTTGCGACAGAAGCTTGTAAAAGCGATCCAACTCATTATCAACACCCAGAACGAGGAAGGTGGTTGGCGGTACGAACCGCGACGCGACGAAGCAGATTTGTCGGTAACGGTCTGTCAGGTGATGGCCCTTCGCGCGGCTCATAACACCGGAGTGTTCGTTCCCAAAGCCACGATCGATCGAGCCATCAAGTACGTCGAGCGTTGCCAGAACGACGACGGCGGCTTCGCCTACATGGCAAATGCTCCCGGCGAGAGTCGCTTTCCCCGATCGGCGGCCGCCTTGGTGGCAATGTACAACGCTGGGATCTATGAAGGGGAGGTATTGACGAAGGGACTGGAGTACGTGATGCAGTTTCCGCCGGATCAGAGTGGACACGACGACCGACAGTACTTCTTCTACGGACACTACTACGCGGTGCAGGCCATGTGGCAGGCCGGTGGACGGGCTTGGAACGCGTGGTATCCGGCGATTCGCGATACGTTGCTCGACGAGCAACGAGACAACGGGTCGTGGAGCGATGCGATCAGCTCTGAATACGGGACTGCCATGGCGTGCCTTATTTTGAGGATGCCCGAAAGTTACTTGCCGATCTTCGAGCGTTAAACGATGGCAACAAGAACAACACACCGACTGCTCTACATCGTCGCATTGGTCGCGTCCGGATACGTCGCGACGGGAAACAGTAACGAGAAACAATTGCGGTCGTTGGTCATGTCCGACGGAGTCACAGTTGCCGCGACGATCGAAGCGTTGCGGTCCGATTGGAGCATCGAAGTCAGCGCGGAGGGAGTGACGAAGTCGATCACAGCCACGGAGTACACTTTGTGGGGAACTTACTCAGATGACGATCGATCTTCGCAAGTCCTCCTCACCGATGATACGGTTATCGTGGGTGATATTGTACGCATCGAAGACGAATCGGTAACGCTTGCCTCGCGCTTATGGGGCGATGTTCGAATCGATCGCCGACTAGTACGTGCTTGCCTCGTGCTTCCTGCCGCCGATCCGCTGGACCGAGACCGTCAATGGCGATCGTTGCGTGACGATCAGGCTGCCGATCGCGTGGCACTTGTGAGCAATGATGCCATCTCGGGAAGGCTCTTGCCGACGACGGAACGCGATGGTGGTGGGTTGTTTGGTCTCGTTTCCATCGGTATCGAGTTACCTGGCGGTGAAGTGACCACGTCGGTCAACGTCGAAGAGATTTCGGCAATAAGCTTTCGCCACAGGGCACCATCCGCCTCGCCGACGAACTGTGTATTAGGCTTTAACGATGGCAGTCTCATCTCTGCGTCCAGATTGACGCGATCCGAATCAGGTTTGACGGAAATCGTTACCGCGTCAGGTGCGTCCTTGCAGTTGAGCAGCGATGCGATTCGAGAACGCTTGACGTTGCTTCAGCCTCGAAATGAACGAGTTGCCTATCTGTCGGATTTGCCGGCAGTCGGCTTCAAGTCGATCCCCTTCCTCCAGTTGGAGTGGCCGCTGGGCATAGCGACGAACACGCTTGGTGGTCGGCTGCGCAACGATGGCAAGATCGTTCTTAAAGGGCTTGGCATGCACAGCACATCCCGAGTCGCCTATAATCTTGATGGCAACTACCAAAGCTTCCAAGCAGACCTCGCGCTGGATGATCACGCTGGGGACCAGGGGAGTGTGGTCTATCGAGTGCTCGTCGAACGGACCGACGAATCGGGTGCAGCAACCTGGAAGCTAGACTTCACTAGCCCAATCGTTCGCGGCGGCGAGCTTTCGCTTCCGGTTGCATTGGATATCACAGGTGCGACGCGAATGGCCTTAATCGTCGAAATGGCAGACCGCGTGGATACTCGCGATTACGCCAACTGGCTTCATGCCCGCGTTGTTGTTAACTGATTGACTCGCGTCTGCATATGAAATCGCTCAGCCGAGCAGTTTCTTTAGTTCCGGCATTTGCGACAGAATCGTGTCGACCGCTCCCTGGCCGGCTTTGTCCTTGATGAAGTCCACGAATTGCGTACCGAACGAACCAAGCTGACCGATATCCAACCCGGCATCTTTCAGTTTGCCCGTTAGTTCCAGCGCGTCGCCAGCTTCGCCGCCGATCGCGGACGATGCCATCTTCATCATGCCACCCAACAGACCGCCGCCTCCCGAAGCACTGCCGCTCGCTCCCTTTTCAGCAAGCTTGGCCAGACCTGGGATCTTGGAAGCAAGTTGACCGAACTCGCCACTTGCCAGCTTCGACTTGATGAATCCCAGAATGATTGCCGTCGCTTTTTCGGCGGTGGCTTCATCGATTCCGAGCTGTTTGGCGATGGCGTGAATGAACTCTTGCATGATAATGCTCCGAGGGATGAAATGGCTGATGGAGGTTAGCGTAGACACGGAAGCGGCGCGACACAAGTAGTTCCCGCCTCGCCGTGTGCCCCGTGGTTCTCGCTACTGGTCCCGAGCGAGCTAAAGTAGGGTCCGCTGTACGGACCATTCCCCGTGCGGTCCGCACAGCGGACCCTACAACTCTACAACTCTGCGACGTACCGACTATCAGGCCGCTATGGTTGCGAGCGGACAAGTTCTTCCGTGAAGTCGCGATCCGTCAGGCCGACGTTCAGCTTCAGCCGCATGTAGGTATACTCTTCCACCAGCAGCGCGGGCTCGCCTTCCGCCTTGGGCCATGTGTACGTTTCCACTCGCAGCGGAACATTCAGTTTGTCATCGACAAAGATATTTGCTTGGTGGAAAGCAAACGTGTGATCCTCGGTCGGATGAGTCACGCGAATGTGAGTGCAGACACGACCATCTATCTCGGCCCCGAGATAGAAAGTGACTTCCGTGTTCTTGGCATCAGGGTCCGCGATGATATCGTGCCTTGCCTGGTCAATTAACCGCCCAACGACGTTGCTCAACCCGAGTTCCGTGATCGGATAGCGAGTTTCGCGGAGCGCCGCATCGCTGGTCGGAGAAATGTTGACAACAACATGCCCGAACCGCAAGCCGCCGTTCCTGACTAACATCTTGTTGTCGTTCCGTCCCTCGACATACAGCACCTTGCGGCCTTGAACCTTCGCTGGCGCAAGGAACTCGGCGTAGACGGAGAAGGGAATTATCTCTTCCCCACTCTGACGTTCACGGCGAACGTTGGTACGAAGGTACTCGTAATCACGCAACCGCCCATTGATTCGCTCTCGCTTAGCCAATACGCAACTGAAGTCGTTCACCTGTTCATCGATGAATTCTTGCCGGTCCGTTGCAAACTTTAGGGCTCGTGCAAGCGGATGCTTCTCCCAACTTTCTGGCAATTTGTCCGTATCGAGAAGCGAGGGATCTAAAGAGGTGTCTTCCGTCACGGATGGAAGAAGCACCTTGCGCGCGGTGGTGGCTTCTTGGCCGCTCGCCTGGAATGCAGGCATCGCGACCAATATGAACACGTACGTCGGTGCAGAGAGCCTTAACATCCGGTTGCCTCGTGTAACTGACGGAACATCTAGCCTAAGCAAGTTTAACCGGTGTTTAAGCCGATGACGTCGCAAGCCGCGCGCAGAGTAGCGTTTGTTAAAGTGTAGCGCGCGAGTCAAGGTTTCGTTCCGAAAAAATGGCAAGCTTGATAGCACTGCCAGAGCTTCGCCAGTTCAGAAATCTTAGCATTCTGATCCTTAGGACCGGCTCAACAACAACTTTTTCTTTTGCGTAGGGTCCGCTGTGCGGACCCCAGGGATTCCTGGTCCGCACAGCGGACCCTACTCTTGGAATGCCGAAGTTATTTCTGACCTATTCCTTAGAATCGTTCTGAGCGTCTCAATTCAACCATTCGACCCACAGAACTCGTTGGCGAGCCGAACGAACACGTCGGCCAATGCCCGCCATGTCGCACTGCTAGGACTTAGCGAATTGCGTACTTCAATCTCGATACCGAGATAGTTCGCGTCCGGGAACTTGAGACGCAACGCGGTGGTCAGTCCGTCAGATCGACCGTGATAGGGATAGTTTCTCCGAGTTCGCAACTCGGGAAGTTGCTTGGAAATCACCCGCTGCCAAGTTCGCATCAATACGGCCTCTTGTTCGCGCGACGGATCAAACAACAAGCCGACATCGGCAATACGAGGCTTGCCATCAAGTATCGGCGTGAAGGTGTGGACGCTCAGGTGCAGGACGGTTCGCCGTTTCTGAACTCGCGCTCGAATTTCGCGCTCGATCGCATCCCGATACGGGAAATAATAGTCGTTCAAGAGCTTCGTCTTATGCATCTCGCTAAGCGATCGTGAGAACTCTGAAAACAACGCCTTATGGCCGAGTGAACGGTTGAGCTCGACCAGCAGACGTGAGACTGACCCTTGAAACAACTTGCAATTCAATCGCGTGGCGAGAGCAGTCGCCATATCGATCGAATGTGGGTCGTATCCACGATGACTTCGCAAGACGTCACCCTGTCCGCGAAACAACGCCTTGAACGCCGACGGGACGTCGCAGGTTGCATGCTCGGAGCTGATGATGACTTCACGCTTCATCGGGTTGAAACATCTTGCCCGTCGCTAGGCAATCGCTAAGTTCGCGATAGGTGTCGCGCAGCCTGGCTTCCGACGGACCGCGTGCAATATGCTTGAGGATACGTCGCGCTAGAGGCCCTTGATCGAGGACAAGACGCAAAGCGTGTTGATGCTCGTTCGTCGACTCAATCAGCGGTGCCGCCAAATGCCGCCAGAACTCACTTGCGGTGACAGGTGTCGACATCCCAAAGGCCTGCAAATACTGCGGGTCTTCAATGAGTGCCTCGTCAGCGTCGCGAATGACCGACTGCAGAATTGATGCGAGTTGTTCCGTGAGAAGTGCCTGCTGCGACTCTGTGCTGCTCCACTCTTCAGCCACCAAACGCTGCAAGGTATCGACAATCAGCCGGCAGATGGCAAGATCGGCGACGGGGCACTCTTGAATATCGAGCACGCGAATCTCGATGGCATTGCGGTCGAAGCGTGCGATGGCTCCACGCGAATTCAACCACTCGTGTTGCAAGGTGCCGTCTGGATCGAGTGGTGCGATGTCGGCGTACATCTTTGCGAAGATCTCGTGTTGGTAAGCTTCACGCGTGAAGACCGCTTCGGGAATCACCATCCCGCTGACGGATGGAACTCGCTTTGCATTCGTTCGATAGACTTCGAGTCGCGTGTCGCAGAAGCCGCTGGCCCGACGTTCGAGAATCGGTGAACTGGCCGCCAACGCAGGCAGAAGCGGCAACAGTACACGGATTGCGGCATGGAGACGTCCGAATTCTTCATCGTTGGCGAACGGCAAGTTGATGTGAACGCTTTGCAAGTTCGCCCAACCGTGGCCTGTGCAATCGAACACGCGATTGAAGGCTTCATACACCGCGTTGTAATCGTGTGGCCAGAGCTTCAGTTCCGTATGCGGATTCATCCACGGATGAGTTGCCGTAGGCATCAGTCGAGCGTTGTGCGGTAAGAGCAGGTCATTGATCCGAACGACATTGGCTTGAAACCGATCGGCCAAACCGTCGAGCGAGCCGATGGGATCGGTCGTCTTTAACTCGATGACGTGCAGTGCCAATTCGTTGGACCAAGAGATATCACCAAGTTCAACTTCCGCTTCGTAAGCGCCAGCGACTGCGTGGAGTACACGATCCGTAATCGGACAGACATCCAGCGAGTCTGCCGCGACGATCATGTACTCCAACTCGATGCCAAACGCTTCGAACAGGCTTAGAGTTTTTGCCATTACCAGCGTGCTCCGGATTTGGCCTGCTCGATCCTCGACAAAAACACGCCCATGATTCGTAGGTACAGTTCATCCCGAAGTACGGCGTCCTCCTCGCCATAGTCGATGGTGGGATTGTCGTTGATCTCGATGATGTAGAACTTGTCGCCGGATTGTTTGACGTCAACACCATAGAGACTGTTGCCGATCAAGTTGGCGGCCTTCAACGCCATACTGACTGCCTTTCGAGGCGCCGACTCGACCGGAAAGGTCTCTACGCGGCCATAGCGTCCATCGTCTTGACTCTCTTGCCGAATGATCTGCCAGTGATTCCTCGCCATGTGATATTTACAGGCGTACAGCGGCTTACCGTCGATGATGCCAATCCGCCAATCGAATGTCGTGGGAAGAAAAGCTTGCGCGATCACAAGATCCGATTCGCTGAGTAACTGTTTCAATTGCTCGGCGAGTTCTTCAGGTGTCTCGCTCTTGGTGACACCGACCGAGAACGCGCTATCGGGCTTCTTCAACACGCAAGGAAGCCCCAACTCTTTCTCGACCGTGCTGGCGTTGTCACGATGGACGATCATCGTTTTCGGTGTGGGGATCTTATGACGCGTCAACAATTCGGCGAGATAGACCTTATTCGTGCAACGAGCGATCGACACTGGATCATCGATCACCACGAGTCCTTGATTCGCCGCACGACTGGCGAAGCGGTAGGTGTGATGATTCACGTACGTCGTGTCGCGTATGAATAAAGCGTCAAATTCGGCGAGTCGACCGTAATCATCACGCGTGATCAGTTCGCTGCGGATGCCCAGCGTTTCGCCGGCTTTGATGAACTTCTTCAGAGCATTCTCACTCGATGGCGGCTCAGGATCGTTAGGATTGTAGAGAATCGCCAAATCGTAGCGTGTCTTGGTCTTCTTTTTGACGCGGCTCGTGCGACCGGCAAAGTGTTCCGCCGCGACTTCGGCCAAAAAATCGCGGTGTGACTCGGGAATTGCATTTGCCGAGATCGTCGAAGCGCTTCGCAACGTCCAATGGCCTTCCTTGTCCTTGGCGAACTGGGCTCGCATAAGTGGCGAGGGCAGCAAGTTGTAAAGGTGACGTGCGAGCTTGTCGTACTTTTTTGCCAGATTCCGTCCAAAATAAATGCTAAGTGTGAACTTATCGGACTGTATGCGGGCCAAGTCCTTCTGGATCAATTCGTCGAGCTCCGCGGAGACTTGCCTTACGATCGCTTGCGACTTGATGTCTTGGATGGCGTTGACGCTCGGCAGTGGTCGGTGTCCGCGAGCCTCCGCCAGGAGCGACACATAGTAACCGGTGCTTTGATAGCGGTAGGACCGGCAGAGGTTGATCAGCTTGACCGACCGCAACTCGCTGAACTCTTCTTTCGTTAGATAATTCCTTGCGTCCACGACGTCCACGCCGGGAATGTGGAACGGCCATTCCTTCGGGTCATTGACCACGATGAGTGTCGCCACGTTTCAATCCTTTGTGTTTGCTCGGTGAGAAAATCATCAGGTTCGCGTCGTAAGTGAGCGCACCGAGCAAGATCGCGCACACCACTCGGTCGACGTCCACCACATAATAATTGTCGCGAGGAGCGATTGGATTTGGCAAATACGGGTCGGCTACGCGGACCATTTTTGTCTCGCGATCATAGCCGCACAGCACGACAAAATGTCCCGTCGGCAGCCCGTTGATATCATCGGGAGTACAATCCTCGCCGATTTCTCGCTTCGCGCGATACAAGAAGGTTGAACTCAATCCGGCGATGATCGGGATCGACTGATTCAGATAATGGCGGATCAAACCTCGCGTCAGATCCTTCATCCGCAGCTTCCCGCCGGCCTCGATGAATCCCTGATAGGAGCGACAGGCGTATTGCAGTCGGGGGTTGTCCTTTGCCAGAACTTGTTGGCCCAATTTATCTTGCAATTCGGGTCGCCCGTGCCCGTGCTCGTCGAACCACGTTGGATCAAACACGCGGACGTTGAAGGTATAAATCGTTGCGTCATAGCCGCGCGCCAAAGCATGCTGTCCGAGCAAGGACCCCAACGTCCCCCCCTCGCTGAGGCTGACCGTTTCGTCGATGACTTGTTGCAGTGGTAGCACATCATCGAAGTAGCCGTACACCGCCTGCAAACATGTCGGACCGCAGGTTGTGTCGTTCGGTTGGGACTGAATTTCGAGGTGGACTCCAGCCATCAGTGTTGGCCCCGGCCACGCACGAATTCACGAAGCTCGCTTTTCAATGCGTTAGACTCGATGTTGTTCGCCATCTTCTTCATAAGTGACCTGATAGAGATCGCGTCGGCGATCATTCCAGTTTTGCACGCTACCTGCTTCGCGATGCTTCCTCAGTTGCTCCAGGTCGACGTCGTGGATGATCACCGTTTCGACATTCGGATTACATTCAGCTGCAATCGCGTCGCGAGCAAACTCGGCATCCGCCGGCGTAAAGATGCCCGATTGAGCGTAGTGGATATCCGCATTCTCGACGAAGGGCAAGTTCCCCGTACATCCGGCTGTCGCCACGAACAGATGATTCTCGATACAACGTGCTTGGGCGCAGTACCGCACTCGCAAATAGCCGTGACGCGTGTCGGTATTGAACGGCACGAAGATCACTTGCGCACCTTTTTGAGCGGCGATTCGCGTGAGCTCTGGAAACTCGATGTCGTAGCAAATTTGAATTGCGATCCGACCGCAATCGGTGTCGAACACTTCGACCTTATCGCCCGCGGTGACACCCCACCATTTCCGCTCGCTCGGAGTGATGTGGATCTTGTACTGCTTGCCGATCGAGCCATCGCGACCGAAGAGATAGGAAATGTTATACAGCGTGTCGTGTTCGACGACGAACTGAGAACCACCGATAACGTTCACATCGTAACGCACTGCCATTTCGGTAAAAAACTCGAGGTACTGAGGCGTGAATTCCGCCAGCCGACGGGCCGCCAAACCGGGCCTCATGCCATCGACGCAAGACAGCAACTGCGTCGTAAAGAGTTCCGGAAACAGGATAAAGTCACACTTGTAGTCCGACGCCGTATCGAGGAAAAACTCGCATTGCTTTGCGAAATCATCAAAGCTCGCGACAGATCGCATCTGATACTGCACGACACAGATGCGAATCGGCTCGACCGCGCTGTGGAACCGCCGCTTGGCACCGGGCACATGATTCAGATTGACCCACTCCAGAAACGTCGCATAGCCGCACGAGGCCGTATCCGAAGCCAGATAGTTTGGAATCAACCCGCGAACCGCAAAGCCGTTCGACATCTGAGCCGTCATGACAGGATCGTAGATCGCCTTCTCGGCCACCTTGTCGATATACTCGGTGGCCTCCATTTCTTCGGCGTATTTTCCATAGCCAGGAATTCGACCCGCGATCACGATGCGGGCCAGATTCATATGACGAGCCAACTCCTTCCGAGCGTCATATAGTCGGCGCGACAACTTCATGCCACGGAACTCGGGATCGACCATGATCTCGATGCCGTACAGCGTGTCGCCTTTGGGCTTGTGGTTGCGGATATATCCGCTGTCGGCCACCTTTTTCCAATTATGCCACTCAAGACTTGGGTCGTACTCGAGAATCAAGCTGCTGGAGGAAGCGGCCAGTTTGCCATCGATCTCCACGCACAGTTGGCCTTCTGGGAATACTGCCAATTGGCTTTCGATCTGATCCCGCCCCCACGGTGCCATGCCGGGGAAGCATTTCCTGGCCATTTCAATCAGCGCGTCGTAATCGTCGATAGTGAGTTGACGAACGCGAATCTTCCATTCGTATTCGGCGAGATCGAGCGGTTCCACGGGGCGTTTCCTTTCAAGCGGCACAGACGTTCGGTCTTGGGACCGTATCGAGGGTGGAGGAGTTTCGTTCCATCTAACCTTGCCTCGACCAAACCGATCTGCAGATTCCTAGGATTATCGGTTCACAGCGTGGCGAATTATCAGGGCGAACGTGCAAATTGACAATGGGACACTCTGGCAATTCAGGGCGCATCACGAGCGGATACTCGTTATACTGCTGATGCGATGCCGCCGTCAAAACCAGTTCCGCTAGAGCTGCAAACTCAGATGCTTTGAGGAGATGACCGATGCTGACGATCAAAGGTCACGGAAGCCGATACTGCGATGGAGTGACTCGCCGCCAAGCGCTTCAAGTCGGCGGGCTCGCGATGGGTGGCTTGGCATTGCCGCAGTTGCTGCAGGCCGAAGCCAATACCGGCAGTCGCTCGCAGAAGTCAATCATCATGATCTTCCTGACCGGCGGGCCTCCCCATCAAGACATGGTCGATCTCAAGATGGACGCGCCCGTCGAGATTCGTGGCGAGTTTCATCCGATTAATACCTCTGTGCCCGGCATCGACATCTGCGAGTTGATGCCGCGAACCGCCAAGATGATGGACAAACTGGCGATCATCCGTTCGTTGGTTGGCTCCGAAGGCAGGCACTCGGCGTTTCAATGCGTCACCGGCTGGCCAACGCCAGGACAACCCGTCGGCGGCTGGCCTTCGCTGGGAGCCGCCGTCTCTAAACTACAAGGAACATCTGCGGTCGGAATGCCAGCATTCGTTGGGTTATCTCCCAAAATCAAGAACGCGCCGTGGGGAGATTCCGGCCAAGCGGGCTACGCAGGACAAGCTCATGCCCCGTTCACTCCGAACGCCGATGGCGGTGCAAATCTCGAACTGAAAGGCATCACAATCGATACGCTCGGTGATCGGCACGCCTTGATGAGCCAGCTCGATCGCCTGCGTCGCGAAGCCGATGCCGACGGGTCCCTCGCCGGACTTGATGCCTATCATCAGCAGGCCTTTGGAATTCTCACGTCGAGCAAGCTGGCTGACGCTCTCGATCTCGAACAGGAAGACTCAAAGTTACGCGACCGCTACGGACGAGGCGACAATGTCTATGCGGGATACGGCGACGGTGGGATCTTGCTGAACGACTACTTCCTCGCCGCACGGCGACTGGTCGAAGCTGGCGTCCGTGTCGTGACCCTGACCTACGGACGTTGGGATTGGCACGGTCGACCGCACGGGACCAACTTTGACAATGCCCGCGATCATATCCCGGCTTTGGACATGGGACTGACGGCCTTGATCGAAGATCTAGAACGTCGTGACATGCTGGACAACACATCCGTCATCGTTTGGGGTGAGTTCGGTCGGACGCCACGTATCAACAAAAAAGGCGGACGCGATCATTGGCCACGAGTCGGTTGTGCGATGATGGCTGGCGGCGGAATCCGCACCGGACAAGTCATCGGTGCCACGAATCGGCTCGGCGAAGACGCGACAGAACGCCCCGTCCACTTCCAAGACGTCTTTGCGACGCTCTACCACAACGTTGGAATCGACGTGAACCGCGCCACCATCAACGACCTTAGCGGTCGACCGCGATACCTGGTCGACCACAGCTTGTATCAACCCATCAAGGAATTGGTCTAGCGGGTCACGACTCGACAATCATCTCCGCCGCCTTTTCGCCAATCATCACCGTCGGAGCATTCGTGTTGCCGCTGGTGACCGTGGGCATTATGGAAGCATCGGCGACACGCAGCCCTTCGATGCCCCGCACCTTCAGTGTCGGATCGACAACAGCGTCGCGGTCAACTCCCATCTTGCACGTCCCCACCGGATGAAAGCAGGTCGTCGTGCTCATGCGAATAAAATCGATCAAGTCATTTCGGCTCAACTTTCGCGGCATCACTTCTCGCTGTCGAAAATGGGTGAACGCTTCCGACGCACCCATGTCGCGACACATGTCGATCGCCACCAACATCGCAGCGATGTCGGCATCGCAAGACATGAAGTTGACATCGATGAGCGGTGCGTCTTTGAAGTTCGTTGAAGCCAGCCGGATGCTCCCGCGTGAGGCGGGGCGCATCACCAGCGGCGCGATCGTGTAACAGTTTGCGTTCGGTAATCGGTCGGCTAACACCGGCGTTGCATACGGGAACTCGAGCAGCACGGCCTGAATGTCCGGCCCGCTCAATCCGCGTCGAGTCTTCCACCACATGGCCGCTTCGACGCCGTTGTTGTGCGGCGCTCCCAGTGGCACTTTGCACTCGTAGTTGATCCCTCCGACCATCGGATGATCGTGCAGGTTCTGGCCTACGCCAGGCAAGTCGGACACGACATCGATGCTCATGCGTTTCAACTCTTCCGCGAGCCCGATGCCCGATCGCATCAAGATGCAAGGTGATCCGATTACACCCGCCGCGAGAATGACTTCGCGGCTGGCACTCGCCGTCGTCAAGTGGCCGTTCTGCTCAAACTCGACGCCGACACAACGACTCCCCGTGATCAACAGCCGAGACGTTTCTGCATGTGTGAGAATGGTGAGATTCTTCCGAGTCATCGCCGGCTGCAAATACGCTTGCACGACACTATGCCGTCGTCCGTCTTTGATCGTCAGGTTGAGCAGGCCCACGCCCTCCATCTCCTTGGCGTTGTGGTCATCGATCTGTGGAAGCCCGATCGCGCGGGCCGACTCGACGAATGCCGTCGCGACTGGATGCGGATCAGCAGGAGGACTCACATACATCGGCCCACCCTTACCACGCAACTCACAATCCGTGCCGTGCCAGTCCTCGATCCGCTGGTACAGCCGCAACACATCCTCCCATCCCCAACCCTCACAGCCAGACGCTTTCCAAGCATCAAAATCACTCCGATGCCCGCGTACCCAAACGTTCGCATTCAGGCTGTGGCAACCGCCGAGCATCTTCCCACGCGGTACACGGTCAACCCGGTTATCGCAGTGTCGCTGCGGAACCGTCTCGTACTGCCAAGCCCGTTCAGTCCGCAGCAATCTCGCCCAGCGCGCCGGGTCTGCAACATCGGGATGCGTATCCGAACCACCCGCCTCGATCAATAGCACATTTACAGAAGCGTCCTCCGACAACCGAGCCGCCAGAACACACCCCGCCGACCCCGCGCCAACCACGATATAGTCGTACGCCTTCTCAAGCACCTGACTCATCAACAACTCGCATATTGAACAACCGAATCAACGCCCGTTCAAGATTTTAGCGGACGAACATCGGATGGACGACACCGGCGGCAGACTTGTAGTCAGTCTACAAACTCGGCACCTTGGAGCACGCGTTTCTTAATCAACATCGGAGTGGCTTTGGTGCAGGTTCTTCGACAATTCGACGAATCGCGATTCTGGAAGCGGCTTGAAGCTCTTTCCGTCGCGACGACAATCCCGATCGCAAAAGAAACGATCGGCCATCTCAACGCGAGTGTGCGCAAAGTTAGGTAGTGGTACAGTTTGAAAGTCCGGAAAGTAGGACGGCCACTCTTGGCCGTCTTTTGTCGGGCAGGAGCGCCCGACTTGCGGCAACGTGTACCACTACCCAAAGTTGCCAATCGCGCGGCATGGATCAATTCTCAGATCTGCCGTTATATGCCTCAGCACACTCTACACGAGCAGCGGCACCTAGATTCGAAAGAGTGTGCCGTACATCTACTGCCTGCTTCCTCGCTTCGAACTCTGGTCCAAACGATTTCGTGACTGAACTGACGCCGACTGGCACGCCCCAGAGAAACTCTTCGCCCTCTGGGACCTGTCCGGCGAACTCACGGGTACTGCTGGCCAAGTCCTTTGGCATCGCGGTACGCATCACAACAACGAGTTCCCGAGAATAGGCTTGTCTGCTCCCGAGTTTCTTAAGGGGGCGGGGCAGAGGTAACCACGAATAACACAAATCTACACGAATTGCGGATTCCATGAATACAAGCTGTTGGCTGTAGCAAACTCATTCGTGTCTCTTCGTGTTATTCGTGGCACAAGAGTCGTTAACCAGGTGACGTCATCAGACTGTTTTTGCAGAGAGGCTCGCGACAGGTTATCATCTACGAATGACATATCGAACACCTAAACCACTCTCTACGTTCCGCCATCCCAACGCCGTCTACGACGCGTCGTTTTCGCCCGATGGCAAGCTGCTGGCGTCGGCGAGCCTGGATAACACGGCGAAGATCTGGGATCTCGAAAGTGGCGAAGAACGACTCACGCTACGTGGGCATGGCGATGGGGTTTGTACGGTTGAGTTTCTGCCAGAAGGCAAGAAGCTGGTAACTGCGAGCCTCGACAAGTCGCTGCGAGTCTGGGATGTGGCGACGGGGGCGGCCTTGACGACAATGAGCGGACATCAGCAGTACGTCGAGTGCATGGACGCTTCGCCGGATGGTCGGTTGCTGGCGTCGGGGGGGTATGACAACGTCGTTCGTATCTGGGATTCAACGTCGGGAGCTCCGAAGCTTTCGCTAGCAGGACACACCGATGCAATCTACTGCGTGGGGTTTTCGGCGGACAGCAAGTTACTGGCCTCAGGCAGCTACGACCAGACGCTGCTGTTGTGGAATGCAAGTACTGGCGAGCAACTCGGAGCGCTCGCGGGACATAACGGCACAGTTGAGGGGCTTGCATTCGCGCCGGCAGGCGATCGCTTCGCAACGGCCAGCGGTGACGGGAAGATTCGGATTTGCACGTCAACATCGCGAGTCGTGATCGCGGAACTCGTCGGCCATCGCAACTTTGCTAAGTGCGTTGCATATTCGCCCGATGGCAAATGGATCGCCTCGGGGGGCCGCGACGGCGAAGTTCATCTTTGGTCGACAACGACGTCGGCGCAAGTCGCAAAGCTTGATGCTCACACCAACTCGGTGTACTCGGTCGAATTTTCACCCGATAACACGCGTCTGGCTTCTGCCAGCTTTGATCGGTCGATCAAGGTGTGGAGTGTGGACGAATTGCTTGGTTAATCGCTCATTTACACCGACATCGGAACTTTTTCCGAAGAGTCGTGGGACAAAGTCTCGTGAGCGGTGACATACTTGCAGAAGATGTCGGATGTCGAGTAACAGGCGGTTTGGCGGGAATGTGAATGTGGAGCGACTCGATACCGAGGCACTGCAGACTCTGATCGATTCGCACGGAGCCGCGCTCGAGCTGTACGCACGCCAGTGGTATCACTCGCCGGACGACGCGTTGCAAGAAGCGCTGATCGAACTGTTACGTCAAAATGCTGGTCCAGATCAGCCGGTCGCGTGGCTGTTCAAGACAATCCGGCATCGCGCCATGAACTTGGCTCGCGGCGAGCGGCGACGGAGTGAGCATCATCGTCAGGCGAGTCAACAACGAGACGAGTGGTTCAGCGAGGACAATAACCTTGGATTTGAAAGCGAGGAGTTGCAGGAAGCAATCTCGCGGTTGCCGGATCTGGAGCGAGAGATCGTCGTCGCTCGAATCTGGGGGGAGTTGTCCTTCGAACAGATTGCAGGAGTAGTCGACACTTCATCCAGTTCAGCACACCGACGATATCGCAGTGCCTTGCAGTCCTTGCACGAAATGCTCGACGGGGAAGATGAAAAGATAGGTCAGAAAGATGAACCAAAAACGCAAATCACCTACTGAGCCAATGCTCCAATCGGAATCGCCGGACACGCGAGATCGACTCGATCAACTTGAAAAGCGTTTAAAAGCGACTCGCCCACGATCGCCTCAGTTGGACTTGGCCTCACTCCAGCGAATGGCCAACGCTGCCACCTCGGGAGCGATGGTGGAGTTGGCACCAGACCGAAAGCCGCTTCCGATATTGCACCGTGACAAGGGTCGGATCGTGGGCCGCGCGCTGTTGATTACAAGCTCTTGGGTTTGTGGGGCGGGAGTCGGTGCGTTAGTCATGTTTGTTTTGATGAGTCGAACAGCGGTACCCCCTGATCCGATAGGCCCCATCGTCCATATTCATCAAGAGCGGCCTCAGCCAATCGCTGACGAAGCGATTGTTGATCCGTTCGTTGAGCAACGCGATTCAGATCAACGCGACGAGGTGCCGGAAACCGCGAACCCCACATGGCCAGATTTTAATCGTTCCATGTTGACGATGGGGCACAATCCACTGAGGCAGTGGGAGTCGACTTACTTATCGGACGGTCCTACGCTGCAAGTCGGAATGTACTTGGGACGACATGGCGAGCGGCGCGTCGATCGAACAAATGTGAAGCGACGAGAATATACCGGTCAGCCGACGGGCTCGACGCACGCTCCGGAATCTGAGTCGCCGGTTTCGAGACGCGAGCTAATGCAAGAGTTCCTCGGAGTCTGTCCAGATACGGTACGTCCTCACGTACGACGGTTCTCCGAAGCCGTCGAATCGTAGCAAAGTCGTTGACCGACGGGCTGCGGAGGCCCGTCGTACATGGGTACGCGGACAGATTCCTCGGGGAATCAACCGGCGCGGTGTTGTTGTTTCCAAGAGTCACCGTGGTTTGAATGACAAATAGAACAAGAATGATTATGAAATACACCCTTCGTACGAGCCTTACTTTTACTTCTCGCTTCACATACTGCCTACTTACAGTTCTCGTAGCAACCATTACATATGTGGTTCCAGCCACCGGCCAACAATTGGAGAAGGTTGGCGGTTGGCTGATTGAGCGCGACGAGCAGGACGGCATTCAGATCCACACGATGGAGATGACACTCCAGCCTTGCGCCGAGCCAAGACCAGCGCTCAAGTATCACCTGATTCCCGATGACTTCGATCTGCTCGATGGAAACGCCGCCACGTTTTACCTCAAGGCACAAGGGTTCATCGAGCAGAATGCGGCTCGTGATCGGCTAAGCGAAATCTATGCGAAGGCTAGCGAGCAGGCTCGTCTTGAGAATAAATCTACCAGCGAGTTGCCTCCGTCCATGTGGCAGTCAATGGCGCCTGATGAGCTGCCCGTTAAAGAAGTCAAAGAATTCCTGAAGCTATTGTCCTTTCAACCCATGTACCTCAGGGCTGCGGCCCAGCAGAGGCAATTCCAACTCGACCGACACCTTCGGACCATTGAGAATCCGATCAACTACTTGTTACCGGAGATTCAGTCGATGCGGGAGCTTGCCCGCATGCAATCGTTGCGTTGCCGAGTCGCGATGGCGGAGGGACGAATTGACGACGCACTAGAGATCTTGGGGCAACAATATGCCATGGCCCGTCATTTGGGACAGGACGACTTTATCGTCACGTCTTTGGTCGGAGTGGCCATAGCGGACATGGGCTGCAGCGATGCTCTGTATTTGGTACAGCAACCAAACGTACCGAATCTCTACTGGGCCTTCGCGTCGCTGCCCAGTCCGTTGGTCGATGTCCGGCACGCGATGAGTATTGAACGTCAGTTCCTGTATTTGCAGTTGAAAGTTCTCGCGGAAGTCGACGAAGTACCGCGACCCGTTGGCTACTGGCAGAATTTCCTCGACCGCCTGATTCCTCAGATCGGCAGCCTCGCATCAGACTTCGGCTTGAAAGAGGATGATCCTGAGGCGACCCGGGCGAAGCTTGTCGCGTATATCGCAGCGGCCTATCCAGGTGCCAAACGCTACTTGATTGATGAGCTTGGCTTTTCGCGTGAGCAGGTAGAAGCGTATCCGATCGCACAAGTTGTGTTCCTCGCCATGACGCGATTCTACGACGCGACACGTGACGAATACTTCAAGTGGACAACGCTTCCCTACTTTCAATCACCGAGCCGTCTCTCGCGTATCGATGATTCGTTGCGGAAGAGGCTCGATCATGTTGGCTGGAGCGGGATGCCAACCTATACACTACTGCCGGCTATTCACATGATTCATTTAGCCGTCGCACGCAGTCAACAACAAATCGCGATGGTTCAAACCGTGGAAGCTATCCGAATGTACGGTGCCGAGAACGATGGCAAGCTGCCGCGGACTCTGGACGATCTTCCGGTTCCAGCGTCTCTGGAACCGCTGACCGGTAAACCACTCGACTACGAATACCACGACGACCACGCCGTCCTGAACGGCCACAAAGTGCCAGGCTTGCGATACCGCTTGATTCTGCGATTTGCAGCCCCTAAGGAATAAGTCAGAAATAACTTCAGCATTTCAAGAGAAGGGTCCGCTGTGCGGACCAGGAATCCCTGAGGTCCGCTCAGCGGACCCTACGCAAAAGAAAAAGTTGTTGTTGAGCCGAACCTAAGTAGTCCGAACCAAGGCTTGGCGCAATGCCGGAACAATCCCAACGTCACACCGCTGCCGGAGCGGCGCAAAGCCTTGTTCCGGTCGGCGGGAGCGCGACCGATCGTCTGATATGAAACGAAAGACACTACCACTTTGGATTTCAAAATGAATCGACAACTCTTTAATGTTCTGATCGGTTTGCTCGTAGTAATGTATCGCGGCGACACCGTTGCGAACGACGCCACGATCGTACAACCGTTCGTCGGTGAGACGACTCTCCTAATCCTGAAGGTCGATCCCACGAAGCTCTCGTTGCCGGCTGACTCAGCCGCGTTGAAGTCCACTTTCCCTGGCGGTCCAGAAGCGTACGATCGTTGGGCCCACGACGCTACGCGGGGTGTTGAAAGCTTGCGTGCGGCGACCGATGGCGAATCAATCTACGCGACCATCGGCGTTCCGTTATCGAAGAGCGAATGGCCGGCCTACTTGTTCGCCAAGGAATCCTCGGCACAAAGCCGCACGCGGTTCACGGAATTTGTCAGGGCGCTCCACGAGATTCAGTCTTGTACTCAAGACGGGTTCACGGTGATCGCGCCAATTCGCAACGTTGATGTTGAAGCCAGCCTTAAGTCGCTTGCCCCGTCGCCCCGTACCGAACTTGCCACTGCGTTTGAGTCAGTACAAGACTATTCGATTCAGGTGTTGTTGCTCCCGCCCGACTATGTGCGTCGCACGGTGACGGAACTGATGCCGCTGCTTCCTCGTCACCTTGGCGGTGGGCCAAGCAGTCTTCTGACGGACGGAGTCGTCTGGGCGTCGCTCGGGGTCAATCCAGCAGGGCCGCGTGCGAGGTTGGTGATTCAGTCCAAGTCGGAAGCGGCGGCGAGAAATCTCGCGGCGCAACTCCCGAAGATGTTGGCGACCGCCTATGACGAGTTGCCGGCGATCCAGACGCCGATATCCCGCGACGACTTTCAGCGACTACTCCCTTTCCTCAAGCCAACCGCGAATGGTTCGCGTGTAACGATCGAACTGGATGAACCGCAATCGATTCGCGAAGGCCTGCGGTTGGTCGCTGCTGCTCCCGCTACGGTGGCTGAACAGATTCGTCGGCGTACGAATAGTGACCGCTTCAAACAAATCCTTCTCGCCATGCACAACTATCACGACACATTCAAATCCTTCCCTCCAGGCGACGCGTTTCGAGACGCAAGAGGCAAGAGCGGCTTTAGCTGGCGCGTCTACATACTTCCGTTTCTCGATCAAGCCGATCTATACAATGAGTTTGATCTTGACCAACCGTGGGACAGCCCTCACAACAAACCGCTGATCGAGAAGATGCCAAAGGTGTACGAAAGCCCATGGCTCGGCATCACACCTGGTCACACGACCTTCCTCGCGCCGGTCGGCGAGGACACCATTTTCGGAGGTGACAAACCGATTAGCTTTCGGCACATCCTGGATGGAACGAGCAACACCGCGATGCTCGTCGAAGTCGAACCCCGCTTGTCGGTTCCGTGGACTGCACCACTGGACTACCAATTCGATGCCCAGCAGCCGGGCGCAGGAGTGCGAGTTGGAACGGATGGAAGATTTCTCGCCGCGTTAGCCGACGGAAGCGTCAACATGTTTCGCGGCAGCGCGGCCCCCGAACTACTCATCCGACTGTTCCAGAAGAGCGACGAAAACCCTTTCAGCTGGAGCGAACTTCGGTAGACTCGAACTCTAGAAACGCTGCACACGTCGACTCAGCCCAATTCCCGCAGTGGCAGGCCATTGTTCTGAACCGCATAGCGTGGGCGTCCTCGTTCGTCTTCATAGGTCGTGTCGAGAGGAACTCCCATATGGCGATAGATCGTCGCGGCCAGATCGCCGGGCGTGATCGGGCGGTCGGCGATTTGGCCCCCGTCGGTTTCTGTCGAGCCAATGACTTGGCCATGTCGATATCCGCCACCGGCCAGACACATCGACATAACGACCGGCCAGTGGTTACGACCGTCGCTGCTGCCTTGGGTCCCGATTTGCGGCGTACGACCGAATTCACCCATCGCAATCACCAGGCAATCGTCGAGCAAACTTCGTTCTTCAAGATCAGAGACGAGCGTTGTGATCAAGTGATCGAATAGCGGCAGTAGAGGACCAAGTCCGTTCTTGATACCGCCGTAGGGAGGAATATTATCGCCATGATTGTCCCACGTGCCGGACGCGCGGTGGTAGCTCAGGTCTAACGTGACGAAGGCAGCACCGGCTTCAACGAGCCGTCGTGCCATGAGAGCTTCTTGGCACCACAAGTGATTGCCGAAGCGGTCGCGTGTGGCTTGGGGTTCGCGTGTGATGTCGAACGCTTCGCGAGCACGACTGCCGAGCACCATCTCGACTGCTTGCTGGGAGTAGGAGTCGAGAGCTTCCATCGAACCTTTCCGATCGATGTCGCTTTGCAGTCGATCGAACTGATTCAGCAGTGAGCGACGATCGTAAATGCGATCTTGCGACAAGCCGAGAGGCAGATCGAACAAGTTCGCACCGCCAACGCGTCCCGTGTCGACGCCGACGTCGGTATAGATCGGCAACTTGGCCGCTTGCTGCGCGATAAATGGATCGTACTGTTTGCCGAGGTAACCGCCGTAGCCGACATGCGTCTTGTCGGTTTGGAATGCTACGTAAGGCGGCATGCCTGGCGCGTTTGCGCCGTGGTGCTTAGCGACGATCGACGCGATCGCCGGATACATATCTCCCTTGGGATTCGTTCGCGGAGTGGCTTCCAAGTTGCCGGACTGAAAGACCATGTTCGGCTGGTGGCTGCTGTTCGTTGCGTCTACGCTGCGGAGGATCGTGAACTTGTCGAGCATGGCCGCTTGCTTGGGAAGATGCTCGCAAATCTGAACGCCCGGCAGTTTGGTCTGAGTCACACCGAACGGTCCGCGATTTTCAATAGGGCGAGTCGGCTTGGGATCCCATGTGTCGATATGACTCGGGCCACCCGCCATCCACAGCAGAATGACACTCTTGCCTCGCATCGGTTTACCGGCAGTGGCCGCTTCCGCACGGTGCTTTAACAAGTCAGGCAATGACAGGCCAGCGATCCCGGCGAGTCCCGTCTTAATCATTCCTCGGCGACTGACCAACGACACGCCTTCACTTCGGCGAGCGTTGAAATTGACGAACGCATGGGGTGGGGCAGGGGAGGGCGTGGCGTGATTATTCATCTTAAATTTTCTCGCAGACGGAGCGTGATCCCGCCCTAACGGCACGGGTGCTGACCGGTTAGTATTATAGTTGTAGCGACTACCGCCACAGCGAATCAACCGAAAGTCGCGGAAACGACACAATTGATATCGGCTCGGAAGGGAACGGGCCTCCTCCTGAAAGACAAATTGGATGTCCACTGTCGAAAATATGAAGTACTGGGTCGGGCTAGACCTTGGCGGCACCAAGATGCTGGCAACGGTTTACGACGCGGAATTCAAACCGCTTGGTCGAAAACGACGTCGAACCAAGGGCTCCGAAGGTGCCGATTCCGTCACCAATCGTATGATTCGTACGCTGCGAGATGCGATCGAGGAAGCCAAACTCACTCCGGAGCAAGTCGCCGGCATCGGTATCGGAATTCCAGGCCCCGTCGATCAAGCGAAAGGAATCGTACTCGAAGCGGTCAACTTGAGTTGGGAAAACGTCCCGCTCGCCAAGTTAGTTCGTAGCGAGTTCGATCGCCCAGTCGTTGTATTGAACGATGTTGATGCTGGAGTCTACGGCGAGTATCGCTTCGGCGCGGCCAAATCCGCGCGAACGGCTCTAGGGATTTTTCCAGGCACGGGCATCGGAGGTGGCTGTGTTTACGACGGCCAAATCATTCGCGGCAAACGAAACTCGTGCATGGAGATCGGCCACATCTCGATCATGCCGGATGGTCAACTCTGTGGTTGTGGTTTGCGTGGATGTCTCGAGACGGAGGCCAGTCGCTTGGCAATCTCGGCAGAAGTCGCCAAGGCCGCTTATCGCGGGGAAGCTCCTCATGTGATGAAAACCGTCGGCACGACGCTGGCCGACATTCGGAGCAGTGTGTTAGCCGAAGCGATTGCTGCGGGGGACAAAGTCGTCGAGCAGATCGTGCGACGCGCGGCCCGCATCCTTGGCACTGCGGTTGCGACGAGCGTGCATCTACTCTGTCCCGACGTCATCGTTCTTGGTGGCGGCTTGGTCGAAGCAATGCCCGAGTTGTATGTTGAAACGGTAGCGTCGGCTGCAAAGAAGGCTGTCATGCCGTCCTTCGCTGATACGTTTAAAGTCGTCGCGGCGAAGCTCGGCGATGATGCAGGCGTGTTGGGTTGCGCCGCCTGGGCCGAGAAAACCTTCAGCGATTAATCGCTCTTAACACACACTTAACACCCGTCGGATATAAGATAAGTCGCATGTCACAGGGTCTGGAAGAAGTTCAACTACGCCCGACCGCTCCCAAGCCCGTGGCCGTGATCGACATTGGGACAACGTCGATCCGGATGGCAATCGCGGAGATTGATGAACAGGGCGGGGTGCGTGTGCTGGAAACGTTGCAGCAAGCCGTCAGCTTGGGCAAAGATACATTCACGACCGGTCGGATAAGTAAGCTGACAATCGAAGAGTGTGTGCGTGTCTTGCGGATCTACCGCCAGATGCTGACCGAGTATCAGATCCTGTTGCCCGAACAGATTCGAGTGATCGCAACGAGTGCAGTGCGCGAAGCCGCTAACCGTCTCTCGTTTCTCGATCGCATCTACATTGCGACTGGACTACAAATCGAGCCGATCGACGAGGCCGAAGAAACTCGCATCACCTACCTGGGCATCTTGCCCTATCTGCGGTCTGAGCCGGCACTGGCGACCGGGAAGACCATCGTCATTGAAATCGGCGGCGGCAGCACCGAGTTGCTGGTGGTTCGTGATCGAAACGTGTTGTACTCGAACTCCTATCGCCTTGGGTCATTGCGACTGCGAGAAACGCTCGAAGCGTATAACGCACCGGCGGGCAAAGTCCGCGAGTTTATGGAGAGTCAGATCGAGCGCACGGTCTCACAGATCCTCGAGCATGTCACGCCGGAGGAGTCCTGCGAAATGATCGCCCTCGGTGGCGACATGCGATTTGCGACTTATAACCTCGTTCCCAACTGGGTTCCCAACAAATTGGCGAGCGTGCCGCTGGCCGCATTAGAAAAGTTCACGAACCGCATCCTCGAGATGTCGGAAGACGAGTTGGTTCGCTGCTTTCCCATCAGTTATCCCGATGCCGATACGGTCGGACCAGCGCTGCTCACCTATGTGGCACTCGCACGATCCTTCAAGCTTAAAAATGTTCTCGTGACCAACACGAACCTTCGCGATGGCTTGTTGAAGTCGATGGCCACCGACTCGATTTGGACCGAAGAATTCAGCAATCAGATCATTCGCTCGGGAATTGATCTTGGTCGCAAGTACCACTTTGACGAGAAACACGCGCGACAAGTCGCGGAAACGACACGACAACTCTTCGAGCAACTGCGTCCTCAGCACCAATTGGACCATCGCTTTGCGGTCATTCTCTACATCGCCGCCTTGCTGCACGAAATTGGACTCTACGTCGGCTTCGCTAGTCATCACAAACACACGATGTATCTGATCCGAAATAGTGAGTTGTTCGGACTAGGTCGTAAGGAAGTGTTGTTGGCCGCGATCGTCGCACGCTATTACCGTCGGGCTTCACCGCAGCCGAGCCATGAAGGTTATGCAACGTTGGATCGCGACGAGCGTGTTGCCGTCTCGAAGCTGGCGGCGATGCTGCGAATCGCTGTGGCTTTGAACGATTCGCGCAGCCAACGGATCAATAACATTCGGTGCGACATCAAAGCCAACCGCCTGGTGATCTCGGTATTGAACGTCCAGGACATCTCGCTCGAGCAGTTGGCTCTCCGACAGAACGCATCGTTGTTTGAAGACGTCTTTGGGTTACAGGTGCAGTTGCGGGCGATCCGCGGCGAGGCAGGATAGACAACCATGAGTGACGACATTGCGAATCGATACATCAACCGCGAACTCAGCTGGCTGGAGTTTAACCAGCGTGTGCTGGATGAAGCTTGCGACCCGACGATCCCACTGTTGGAGCGGCTGAAGTTCATCGCAATCACCGGTTCGAACATGGACGAGTTCTTTATGGTTCGCGTCGGCGGCCTGCAGATTCTGACGGATCGCGGTGTGACGCGTCCCGACCCGGCGGGAATGACGCCGGCACAGCAGCTGGCCGCGATTCGCCAGCGTGTGCGTCAAATGACGGCCGATCAATACGCGTGCTTTATGACGGAGATCGAGCCAGGGTTAGAGCAACAGGGAGTTCGGCGCATTCGCCCGGAACAGATGACCGAGCGGCAGTCGCAAGCGGCGGCTCAGGTCTTCCTGAATGATATCTATCCCATCTTCTCGCCGATTGCGACCAGTTCCGCCGAAGACTTTCCGCGGCTGATTAATCACACGCTGAACGTTTGCGTTCGGCTCGCGCCAAAGCCCGGCGAAGGCGAAGCGTCGCGGTTTGCGGTGATCCCGTTCGGTCGAGGAGCCCGTCGATTTTTGACGCTGCATTCCGAGGGTGGTTACGCCTATATGCTGTTGGAAGACGCGATCAGCATGTTCGCCGATCGTTTCTTTCCCGGCGAGGAAGTGCTGGAATGTACGCCGTTTCGTATTACGCGAAACGCAGACATCGCCATCCGCGACGATACGGCATCAGACTTGCTATCGGATATGCAAGACTTGCTGGACGCTCGCAAAACAAGCGACTGCGTGCGATTGGCCATTGCCGGTTATACGAGTGCCGAAACGCTTGCGTTCCTACAACAAGTACTCGAGGTGCCGGACGAAGACGTCTTCAAGCAGCCCGGGCCGTTGGTGTTGTCCGACTTCATGGGATTGACCGATTTAAGCGGCTTCGACTCGCTTAAGTTGGAACCGTGGCCGCCACAACCGCCGGTCGATGTCGATCCGAACATGAGCATGTTCGATATCATCTCGCAGCGAGACGTGCTGCTTTGCCACCCCTATGACAGCTTCGATCCGGTCGTTCGCTTAATCGAAGAGGCGGCGGACGATCCGGACGTTTTGGCAATTAAACAGACGCTCTATCGCACCAGCCGCAACAGCCCGATCGTAGCGGCGTTGGCTCGCGCCGCGCAACGAGGAAAGTACGTTACCGCGATCGTCGAGCTCAAGGCCCGGTTCGACGAAGCGCGAAATATTGAAGGAGCCCGCCAACTGGAACAGGCCGACGCGCAAGTCATCTACGGCGTCAAAGGGCTTAAGACACATGCCAAGATCTGTCTGATCGTACGTCGCGAGCCACACGGCATCCAGCGGTATATGCACTTCGGGACAGGTAACTACAACGAAGCGACGGCTCGGATCTACAGCGACATCAGCTTGCTGACCTGCAACGAGGAGTTGGGTGCCGACGCGACGAGCTTCTTCAACGCAATCACGGGCTATTCACAGCCGCGGCGTTTTCGCAAGATCGAAGCCGCACCGCTCGGGCTGCGCGACAAACTGTTGGAGATGATCGAAACCGAAACGAAACGCAAACAACAAGGGCAGAAAGCCCATATCGTGATCAAGTTGAACTCGCTGGTCGATCCGCAAATCATCGACGCGCTCTACACGGCCTCGCAGGCGGGTGTCACGGTAAAGCTCAACATTCGGGGAATCTGCTGCCTTCGTCCTGGCGTGAAAGGGCTGAGCGAGAACATCGAAGCGATCAGCATCATCGATCGCTTTCTCGAACATGCTCGCATCTTCTACTTCTATCATGGCGGCGACGAGCGAGTTTATATTTCGAGCGCCGATTGGATGCCGCGAAATCTCGACCGTCGCGTCGAGTTACTGACGCCGGTCGAAGACACGGCTGCACGACGTCGTTTGATCAACATCCTTGATACCTACTTTCGCGACACCAAGAAGGCTCGCCGACTACTGCCGGATGGCGGATACGAGATGATCCAACCCGGCACGCAACCCGTTGTCTCCAGTCAAGAGACGCTGTATCGCGAGGCCTGCAACGCGGTCCGCCGCACAAAACAATCGCAACTCACCATGTTCGAGCCTCACCGCGCCAGCGAATGAAATTGCCGCTATGAAGACGCTTCTGATACTACGGCACGCCAAGTCGAGCTGGGCGGATCCCGGCATGACGGATCACAATCGCCCTTTAAACTCACGTGGCAAACACGACGCTCCACGAATCGGCCAGTTGCTCCGCGAGCAAGGACTCGTGCCCGATCTCATCCTAAGTTCGACGGCCAAACGGGCCCGATCGACTGCCAAGCGAGTTGTCGAAGGAGGCGAGTTGACTTGCGAGCCGCAATTGCTCGACGAACTCTACTTAGCTCCGGCAGCGACTTACGTAGCCCTACTGCGACGGCAAGCAGCGGAACACGGACGCATACTTGTAATCGGCCACAACCCAGGCTTAGAGGAACTGGTACTTCTGTTAACCGGCACCTGCGTCGCACTGCCAACCGCTGCGCTCGTGCAAGTCGGGTTTGAGATTGATACTTGGTTCGAGTTACCAGATCATGGCGTCGGCAAGCTGGTCGCTTCCTGGGAACCGCGGGAGTTGGCTTGAACACGTCATTGCGGCGAGTCTCTTCTCACATCCGCACGAAGGCAAGAAGAACTCCAACCACGAAAGGGAGGAAATGCCCCACCGACCGCCCTCCTCCCTAAGTCGTTTCCTAATCGTGCCTTTCGTGTTTTTCGTGGTCACCCAATCGTTCCCAAGATGTTACGCGGTCGGTGACGCTTGCCAAGCCACGACGATGAGCCAATGATCAGCCTCATCGACCGACGTCGCAAATCGGCTTACCTAGCTTAACCGTTCTTTACCACAGGTTGTCGCCGTATTGGTTTGTTGGTGATCGCTAGTTTTTATCTACTTCGACGCTCATGTCCTGACCACCGCGTAGCACTCGGACGACCTCGATCGCTTCGTCTCGCTCGATTTAGAACACCACGTGGTTCGGAAAGTCCTTCACCAGCTTGGTTCGTAGACCGTCCAGTTCCGCTATTCGGGTCGGAAACGGCGCTCCGCTGGATGGAAATAACGCTAGTCCTTTTATGGTCTGTTCTGCACGCTCTAAAAATCGCAATGCCGCGTCGATGCTTCCATCGGCTACGTACGTTGCGTGGCCTTCGACATCCTCTGCTGCCTTGGGGCGTCGGATGATCGGCTTCAAATCGCTCATTTACTTGATGCCTTAGACACCACGCGACTCTTGATCGCCTGCCATTCGTCGTCCGTCCATGGTTGAACCGCACCGCTTGCGATCCCGGCCATCAGCGCTTGCTCAATTTCGCCTTGCTTTTCGCTCGCAGCGGCCACCAATGCCACGATATACTCGCTTGCGCTTGCATAACCAGCTTGTTCCGCACTTTGGTCGACATGCGACATCAAATGGTCTGGCAATTCAACGGGAATGGTCGACATCTCTTGCTCCTCCTTACCGCCACTCTAACGGATCTCGGCAGCCAATATGGTTTTGCCGCACAGTCCCTTCGGGCACGCCTCCCATTGTAGGCTAACCGGGTTTGTATTAGTAGAATCTATCGACAGTCCACGTTTTCTCGCTCCGTTCGGGGTGGCGTCGGCAAAACCTTCCGTCGTGCAATCCAGTGACCCGTGAAACCATTGCAGAGGTCAACGCGTTTCTCGCAGCATTTGCAATGCTAAACGACTCTTGCAATCACTGCTGCAGCTATTCACTCGACCCGGTTCCCCGCAATGGCACTGTTGACCAGAGCCTTATGGCGCACTTCGAAGGCATCAAGAACTACGATGCCGATGGATGTATTCGATCGGAAGGCGGGTGGCGTCTCTCAGTTGCAGAGGTCGATGATTGGAGACGTGAACTGCGAAGACTGTTGTCGAAATGGCTGTTTGGCGAGCATTTTCCCCAGTTCACAGTCGGGCAAGAGTTCGCCAAGGATAACGGTTGCGACTGGTTGATGTTCAAGATCGACGCTCTCCTTGCCGGACGCCTGACAATCGGTTGGGCATTAGAGGTAGATTCCGATAACGTTTTCTACGACCTAGTGTTTGATGACTTTGCTCTGGAATCAGACGGACGAATCTATTTGATGCACTTTGGATTTCGCGATTAGGATCGCCCAACTGGTTGTCTTGCACAGTTCCTTCGTAAGCCTGCGGATTGACTGCCGACGCTCCAGAAGCGAAAATAGATGACGTTACCTCCCGCCGAATACTGAACACCTCTCGCCGAACCAATTCGATGCCCACCAAGTCGAAACTTCCCTGCTTCCTCGCGGCACTTGTGCTGACGGCGTATACGCATTGCGTATTCTCGCATGGGATGGAAGCTGGCGACCGGCATCATCAGTTGCGCAGCGATGACCAGCCGCTGGATGATAGTCGGGCTTTATGCGAGAACGAATCGTCTTGCATCTGCAAGGGAGCAACGCTGGCGGTTGGTACCGAAGCTCCCGCGCCGGAATTGAGTTTCGTAGACACCATCTGCGTCGTTTCCGCCTCGCTGTCGCTGCGACCTGCGACCGACTCCTTGGAGCGACAAATCGCTCCCGATCAAGCCGAAGCTCTCATTTCCGGGGGCACTCTGCGCGCACAGTTACAGCGATTCTTGCTGTAGCTCGCCCTTTCTTACGTCGCGTGAAACGCTGAACCTCGTTCGATCGAGTTGTTCCTTCACGCTGTGTCCCTGTGACTCGTAGGTAAAGGTGTGCAAATGGCAAAGCCTAGTATTTGGTCAAGCATTCGAAACGCCGCACAACGCGTCGGCCCCGTGATCGCCGTTGTGGTGATTGTCGTGGTCGGGTTCTTTGGCAGCGAATGGTTGATGCACGAAAAGTCTCCCGGCGGAGAACTCAGTTCACTGGCCAACAATTCCGCCGGAGATAGCTCGTCAGAAGCGTCGCTCGTTCGCTTAACCGCGGAAAAGATCAAGTCGGGCGCAATCACAACGACTCCGGTGGGACGAAAGCCGTTGCAGGCGACTCGCACCGTTTCGGGAACCATTCGATATGAAACGGCGAGACATCTCGACCTGCGGGCGCCGGTGAACTGTGTCGTGACGAAGTGTCTGGTCCAGCCGGGCCAATGGGTGCAAAAGGGCGATCGACTGGCGACGCTGACCAGCGCCGAGTTTGCACTGGCACGCAACGAACTCTTGAAGAGCGAGGCGGATTTGCGTCTGGCCAAGCTCCAGCATGATTGGGCCGAGCAAACGCACGCCAATCTGAACGACTTGCTGGCACTGTTGCGACAGAATCCGTCGATCGAAGACATCGAGAAGGAGTTCGAGAACAAGGTGTTGGGCGATCATCGCGACGCGTTGGTAACGGCTTATTCACAGTACGTGCTGGCCACGAGCGTGGCGTCGCGCACCGAAACGCTTCAAAACCAGGGCATCATCAGCGGGCGAACTTCCGAGGAACGAGCCAGCCAGCGCGAGCGGATGGCCGCCAGTTTTAAGAGCATGTGCGAGCAGGTCGCCTTCGAGAGCAAACGCGATTCCGAGCAGGCGGATGCCGAGCTAAATGCCGCCGAGCGGGCGGTCGAAGTCAGCAGAGACCGATTGGCGGTGTTGCTTGGACCACACGGCGAGCACTCGCCCGATGAAAATCGCAGCGAGTTGCAAATGACGGCTCCTTTCGAGGGACGCATCGAAGCGTTGCACGCTGTCGAATCGGCTCGACTAAGTGCTGGCGAGTCGATGTTCGTGCTCGCCGACACACGCACCGTATGGGTCGCGGCCCAGATCCACCAGCGAGACTGGAAGGCGTTGTCGCTGGCGACGGATCAGACGCTGCGGTTGACGGTTCCTGGAATGCCGAATGCCGAGTTTGCTGCGAGGGTTCGTTTTGTGGGTGCGACGGTTTCGCCAGCCACCTTGTCGATTCCGCTGATTGCTGAAGTTGACAACCGCGAGAACTTGTTTCGACCGGGCATGTTCGTGTGGGTGGATGTGCCGATTTCCAAACCGCATGACGTTTTGGCGGTGCCGACTTCGGCGATTCAAAGGCACGAAGAACGTGCCTTCGTTTTTGCCAAGGTAGGGGAGAGCGAGTATCGATGTGTCGACGTGGAAACCGGGATCGAGACTCCTGATTGGGTGGAAGTGAAGCACGGACTTGCGGATGACGCACGCGTTGTTGATCACGGCGCGTTCTATCTGAAGTCCGAACTGCTACTTGAAGAAGAAGAGTAAAAGGAGAGTCGGGAAAACTAAGGATCAGATCAACAGCAACTACTTGCCGACGTGTAGAGTCCGCTGTGCGGACCAATCGCTGAGGTCCGCACAGCGGACCCTACACTTGAAACGCCAACACGGAACGGGGCCGGGCGACCTGTCCTACAAAGAAAGAGATCAGCAACGTGCTTTCACACCTCATCGATTTCTGCCTTAACAACCGACTCCTGGTCATCATCGTCGTCGCGCTCGTGGCGTTCTTTGGCGCCTATAACGGCCTCACGATTCCGATCGATGCCGTGCCGGATATGACCAACGTGCAAGTTCAAGTCATTACCGAAGCGGGCTCGCTGTCGCCGATCGAAGTCGAACGCTACGTTTCGTATCCGGTCGAGTCGACCATGTCGGGCTTGCCCAATATCGAAGAGATTCGCAGTATCTCGAAGCTCGGCCTGTCGGTGGTGACGGTCGTGTTTCGAGAAGGGACCGACATCTACCTCGCCAGGAATCTTGTCAACGAACGCTTGGCCGACGCCAGCAACAGCATCGGCAACTATGGCGATCCGCAAATCGGAACGCTTACGACCGCCTTGGGCGAGATCTTGCAATTCGAGGTCCGTGGCGAAGGATATTCGCCGATGCAGCTCCGCACACTGTTGGAGTGGGACATCGCACCTCGCCTGCGTCAGACGCCGGGCGTCACCGAGATCAATTCGCACGGCGGATTCTATAAGTCATTCGAAGTGCAAGCCGATCCAGACCTGTTGGCCGGTTTTGAGCTGACGTTGAGTGACGTCATTCGCGCGTTGGACCAGACGAACATGAGTGCCGGCGGCGGCTACATCGTACATCACGGCGAACAGCGTTTTATCCGTGGCGAGGCTTTGCTTAAGACGAAGGAAGATATCGAACAAGTTGTCGTCAAGACACGCGAAGGCGGCGTGCCGGTTTTGGTGCGAGATATCGGCGAAGTGGTCATCGTTCCTCTTACACGACAAGGCGTCGTCACTCGCGATGGTCGCGGAGAAATTGTCACGGGCATGGTGATGATGCTTCGGGGAGAGAATTCGCGGCAAGTGGTTGAAGCCGCGAAAGACAGCCTTCGCGAGATCGAAGCTGCGATGCCACCCGGCGTTGAAATCGAGGTGATCTATGACCGTGCCGAGCTAATCAATCGCACCTTGCACACCGTGGTCAAAAACCTGATGGAAGGCGGCACGCTCGTTATCGTCGTGCTCTTTCTGATGCTGGGCAACTTTCGAGCTGGGCTAATTGTTGCCGTGGCGATTCCGCTGTCGATGCTGTTCGCTTCCAATCTGATGGTAGCGTCAGGCATTAGCGCCAGCCTGATGAGCTTGGGCGCGATTGATTTTGGGCTGATCGTCGATAGTTCGGTGATCATGATCGAGAACTGTATGCGTCGCATCTCGCACCTCGGCGGTCGCGTGCCGCATTGGAAAATTGTTCGCGACGCAGCGATCGAAGTCCGCATGCCGACCATGTTCGGCGAACTGATTATTGCCGTCGTCTACCTGCCGATTCTGGCTTTACAGGGCACCGAAGGAAAATTGTTTCGACCAATGGCACTGACGGTCTTGTTCGCATTGGCCGGGTCGCTGGTTCTGTCGCTTACCCTGATGCCCGTTCTGGCCTATCTCGGATTGCCCCGCAAGTTAGATGAGAAGGATGTGTGGCTCGTTCGAGCCATTAAATGGTTCTATCAGCCGCTGATCGCTCGCGTGGTCCAGCATCCTGTCGTGACATTGAGTGCGGCGATCGCTGTTGTAGCGCTGAGCATTCCGATCGGAGCCCGACTCGGCGCCGAGTTTATGCCGCGTCTGGAAGAAGGCGATATTCTGATCGAAGCCAACCGCCTGCCGAGTGCCTCGCTCGAAGATGCCGTTACCATGTCGACACAGATCGAGAACATTCTCACGGAGTTTCCTGAAGTAAAAAGCGTCTTTTGCAAGACCGGTCGGCCTGAGATTGCGAACGACGTGATGGGCGTTCATCAAACGGATGTCTGGGTGATGTTGCATCCGCCACGAGACTGGCCCGTCGAGAAGACGCGTGACGAATTGATCGAACAAATGTCGGCTCAACTGACACGGCAAGTGCCGGGTGCCATTTTCGGCTTTACGCAACCGATCGAGATGCGTGTCGATGAGCTTGTCGCCGGTGTCAAGGCGGACGTTGCCGTTCTTTTGTACGGTGATGACATTGAGGTCTTGGCACGCAAAGGCAAAGAGATCGAGCGAGTCTTGCGTAGCGTTCCTGGCGCGGTGGACGTCAAGGCGGACTATCAAGCCAACATCCCTACGCTCACGATCGCTGCCAAGCAAGATCAACTTGCTCGCTACGGAGTCGAGGCTTCTGCGGTGATGGACGCTGTTTCGACGATCGGCGGTCATTCGGTGGGTCAGATCTTCGAAGGTCGAGCCCGCTTTCCGTTGTTGGTCCGGCTGCCGGAGTCATGGCGTTCGCAGGCTCATCTGCTGGAACGTGTTCCGGTGGTCGTCGTCGATGGCCAACCGATCACGCTCGGTGAGTTAGCGGATATTAAGCTTGAAGAGTCGCCGCCCGGGATCGAGCACGAAGCCGGTCGACGTCGCACATTTATTCAAGCAAACGTGCGAGACCGCGACGTAGCCAGCTTTGTCCAGGATGCACAGCGCCAAGTTGCTGCCGAAATCAAGCTGCCGCCGGGGTATTTGATCGAATGGGGCGGGGATTTCGAGAACCTGCAATCGGCGAGCCTGCGCCTGGCCATGATCACACCGCTGGTCTTGTTACTGATCTGGATCCTGCTGTACACGACCTTCAAGTCCATGCGACTCGCCGCCCTGATCTTCTTAGCCGTCCCGATGGCGGCTTCTGGCGGCGTGATCGCGCTCGCGTTGCGTGGTATGCCGTTCAGCATCTCGGCGGGCGTGGGTTTCATCGCGTTGTTCGGCGTGGCGGTCCTGAACGGGCTAGTGTGGGTGAGCGGCGCAGAGAACTTGCGAGCCGAAGGAATCGCGGCCAGACTTGCCGCTTACGAAACCGCGCTCGTACGACTCCGCCCGGTGTTGATGACCGCGATGGTTGCGAGTCTCGGCTTCCTGCCAATGGCGATGTCAACCACCGCCGGTGCCGAGATACAACGTCCTCTCGCAACGGTCGTTATTGGAGGCTTGATCACATCGACGTTGCTGACGGCAGTCGTCGTGCCTGCGATTTACCCGTGGTTTGCGCCGCGGCACTCGGAAGAAGACCACGATGAAACTTCAGTTCAACACAGTTGAGTAGGCTCGCTTGCAACCCAGCTTTGTTTTTTGAAACCAATGTCTCGCCGGTCGCTCATCACTTCTAGTCCATCCCGTTTCGTGCCTTTCGTGTTTTTCGTGGTCACCCAATCGTATCGCAAGATGACACGCGGATCGTGATACTTGCCAACCCACGACGGTGAGCCAATAATCAGCCTCATCGACCGATGTCGCAAGTCAGCTTCCCCAGCTTGACCGTTCCTTGCGACAAGTTGGCGTATGATGTGTATGTTAGGCGACCACGGAGACCTCATGACCGAGGCCGACTTCCACGTTCTCCTGATCGCCTCTAGCTTCTTGGCGGTCCGATTCGGCCAGCGTTACGTCTCGCAGACTTTGCCGTTCGACTTTCGCTACGACGTACGCCTGAATCAATCCTGCGACGACCACGCAACCCCTGACGACGTGCTGTATCCCGACGACAATGATCGCGTCGTTTCCTGTGATTCCGAATCTGACGTTGTCGCTTTGTTGTTCCGCGACGGTCGTTGCCCCCAGTGGATCGACATTTCGGCCGCACGCGTTGGTGAAACATTCACCGAAATGCGACTTCTTTGTTGTGGACGGTTCACCAATGATCGCGACAAACTGTACTACACTCGTGGTGGTACTGGCCCTTTCGGGATCAAATCGCCGGTTTTCCCGCCTGACTACAAAGAGGGCACAAAGTTTCTGCTCCCACAGGCCAGCGCGTAGTGGTCGCCTAACACAGCACGGCCGCAAAGGCCCTTCGGGCACGCCTTCCTTCTTCAATCAACGCGGGCTTTCGTTGTATAATGCTCTCGTTGGCCAACGTCTTTCGCTTCGATCAGGGGCGGCGTCGGCCATGCTTCCCGTTAGGTGACCACTTGTTCGACATTGTCTTAACGAACGAACGGATCGAGGCGATACGCGCGAGGTTAACCGAACTGGTCCGGATCGGAGCGTACAAGCAAGCCCCGCCGTTGTCGCTGACAGATTTATCCAAACTCGAAGCGAACTTTGGCGTCACTCTACCTGGGGAACTCCGAATCTTCCTGACACACGTTCAGAGTGGAGGTGCAGGTCCAGGTGATGGATTGTTTGTGTGCGCAGATCGAGAGCCACTACCGCGACGGTCACGCCCTTTTCCGTTCGACGACCGCGTGGCCCAACAAATCTCCAGGGCACGACTCGACGGAACAGATCCTTGGGCGTGCGCTGAACTCCCGGACGAAGAAGAGGACGACGCGTGGCCACCCGGTCCCGGCTTCGTGCCCATTGCTCATCACGGATGTGGCGTATGCGACGTCATCGTTACCGTTGGAGACCAGCGTGGCTTTATCTGGTGTTGCGACATGAATTGGTGTCCGTGTTTCAACGCAGACGGAAAGGGCTTAGCGTTTCTCGACTGGTATGAGGATTGGTTAGACCGTAAAACGTTGACGTAGAAGGGGAGTAACGGGACCTCCTCACTACGCTGGCGTCACTTAACAACGAATGCTCGCAGAGCGCCTTCGGCACGTCTTCGCTCTTGCTTCAACGGTTGTCTCGTTGGAGAATCAACTTTAGCTTGATATTGGTTGTCTTCAAGATGGGCGGTGTCGGGCATTCTCGTGCGTCGTCTCCCTTAGGAATATAAACATGAGCATTGATATCTCTGATCTTCGCAACCTGCCTATTGCGGACAAGTTGCGTATCGTCGAAGCGTTGTGGGATGACATTGGTGCTTCGGGCGCACCCATCGAACTTCAACCTTGGCAATTTGAGGAAGCTACTCGACGCTCGGCAGAACTCAAAGCGGATCCTTCGATCGCCATCGATCGCGACGAACTTTGGCGGCGCGTCGATGGCTGATTCGCTTCGGTTTCATCCGCTTGTTGCCGACGATCTCTCGGCTGCGACTGAATGGTACGACAGCATTTCTGTTGAGCTTGGAAATCGTTTCCGTGCCGACGTCAATTCACGTCTCGACGCGGTTGAACTGCGACCAGAATCGTTCGCGATCGTTGATGCTCCTCTTCGCGCGGCCCGTGCGGGTCGATTTCCTTATCTGATCGTCTTCGAGCATTCACGATTGACCGAAGTACTCGGTGTCTTCCATTCTGCTTCCGATCCAAGCAAGTGGCGAGGACGCCTGCGGTAGTTTGTGGAAACACGGCAAAGTATGCGACTGCCGCCTACTGCACATCCTCACGCTTGTTTCAACGTTCGTCCCTCTCGACAACCACTCTTACTCAGCGTTGGTAGGCTTCGATGAGGGCGGTGTCCGACATTCAAACTGTTGTTCAATCGAGAATGACCGAACAAGTAACCACATTCTCTGAGGCTGCTCTTGCCATTCTCCGAACGCCGCATCGGATGTGTTGTTCAGCGTTTGCGTGCTGCTGAACGACAGACGGAATTCAACCATGAAAGTCGCGAAGCGCACGAAAGGGAACGAATGCGTGGCCGGTCGCTCGCCTCTCTTAGTCCATCCCTTTTCGTAACTTTCGTGTCTTTCGTGCTCACCCAATCGTACCGCAAGATGACACACGGATCGTGATACTTGTCAAGCCGCGACGGTGAGCCAATAATCAGCCCCATCGACCGATGTTGCAAGTCAGCTTTCCCAGCTTAACCGTTCCTTGCGACAAGTTGTCGTTTGAAGTGTATGTTGTCGGTCGCCAGATTGCTTTGAGTTCAAACCCTTACAGCCCACCGACCGCTGAATCCGCAGCAGAACATCACTCCCAACCTGCGTGGTTCTCTCCTGCGATGACAATAACTGCCGTTGTCGCGACTGTGCTGACGATCCCGTTAGTTGCGTGGGCTGGTGATGAACCGTTCTTCGGTGATTTCAATCTCACTGATGCGCTCGTAATGTTCGTCGGCGGAGGGATCGGCACAATCTTTTGGTCCCTTTGGGCAATGTCGATCGTTTACGCAGTCTTCCGGCGGTGGTGGATGCCTGCGGCTCTATTGCTATTGCTCGTTGCTCTGCCCGTTGGCTACCTCAATTATTTCGTCTGTACAGGCTATCTTGGCGACCGCCAGAGTTGGTCACAAATGCAAGATCAACCGTAGTGGCCGACAACAATGTGTGGCCGCTGAGTTGCGGCATCCATGCCGCAAACGCCTTCCTTCTTCAATCCACGTGGGCTCTCGTTGTATAATCTCTCGGTCGGCCAACGTCTTTCGCTTCGTTCAGGGGCGGCGTCGGCCACACAACCCGTTGTACCGCAATCGAAAGAGGATCACAGACCGAATTAGTCTAATACGCCCGAGGTGTCACGCGGCCTTGAACTCGGATCGGCAATCCTTGAATGCGGAGGAAGCCTTCGGCGTCGGTTTGGTTGTACGAGCCGCCGCCTTCCATCGTGGCGATGCCTTCGTCGTACAGACTGTTTGGGCTGGTACGGCTGTCGACTTGCAGGTTGCCTTTGTACAGGTTCAACGTCACTTCACCTGTGACGTTCTTTTGGGCTTCGTGGATGAACGCCAATAACGCATCGAACTTGGCGGCGTACCAAAAACCGTAGTACACCATTTCGGCGACTTCGGGAGCGAGGCGATCGCGTAAATGCGTGAGATCCCGGTCGAGCGTTAGCTGCTCCAGCACGCGATGGGCGTCGTACAAGATCGTCATGCCGGGAGCTTCGTAAACTCCCCGACTCTTCATCCCGACGAATCGATTTTCGACCATATCGATCCGACCGACACCATTGCGTCCACCGATTTCGTTCAAGGTTTTGACTGCTTCAAGCGCGGTAACCTTCTTGCCATTCACCGCGACCGGGATACCGGCCTCGAAGGCGACGGTGACCTTCTCGGATTTGTCGGGAGCTTGCTGAGGCGAGACGCCCATTCCGAAGTCGACAAGTTCGACGCCGTTGACCGTCAAGTCTTCCAACTCGCCGGCTTCGTAACTGATATGCAGACAGTTCTCGTCGGAACTGTAGGGCTTCGACGCACTGACTTTAATGGGGATGTTCTTCTGTTCGCAGTAGGCGATCATCTGGCTGCGGCCCGGAAACACATTGCGAAACTTCTCCATCCGCCAGGGAGCGATGACTTTCACGCCTGGGTCGAGGGCTTCGGCGGCAAGCTGAAAGCGGCATTGGTCGTTGCCTTTGCCGGTGGCTCCGTGGGCATAGGCATCGGCACCGACTTCGCGAGCGACCTGCAAGCAGACCTTCGAGATCAGCGGTCGGGCGATCGAGGTGCCCAGCAGATAGATGCCTTCGTACTTGGCTTGCCATTGCATGACGGGAAAGGCAAAGTCGCGACACATCTCTTCCTGGGCATCGACGATGCGGGCGCTCTTGGCTCCGACCTTGCGGGCCTTTTCAAGGATTGCTTCACGGTCTTCGCACGGTTGCCCAAGATCGACGTAAACCGCGTGAACGTCGTAACCTTCGTCCATCAACCAACCCAGAATGACAGACGTATCGAGGCCGCCCGAATAGGCAAGAACACAGCTCGGCATGATAATTTCCCTTGCGAAGGCCAATCGGGCCGCTGACGGGCACCGACCGAAAAGTTGGTCGCGGTCCAACGCTCGTCGACTCAGGACGATCGCGCAGACCGAATGGAGGACACGAAACCGCGATTTTCGTTCGGGTTACGCTGTGGAGCAAGGGGAGTGCAGGGAGTGGCTCGCCAGCCGCGCCGTATTCGAGGCGTGAGTGGTCATCCGTTCGTAATCGCCAAGCGGACTCGGACAATGTGGATTTGACACAACGGTCGCGCGTATCCTGGGTTAAGTGTTTCTGGTATTTTATTCATTAGGCGGTTGTACAAACGAGGTAAGACTCTCAAGCCACGTAAGGCTCGGGGGGTTCTAGTGCGTAAAATGTGCGGAAACGCTAATGCCCAATCGCCCTGCAACTGACGTCGAATCGCTGCTGGAAGAGCTTGATGCGGCTCAAACGGCTCTCCGCGAGTCAGAGAAGCGGTTGAATACGCTCTTTGCGTATGCGCCCGAAGCCATTGTGATGCTGGACGTCGACACGGGAAGATTCATCGACGTGAATCCTCGGGCGGAGGCGTTGTTTGGTTTGTCCCGCGAGGAACTTGCCGAACTTGGCCCGCTCGACGTCAGTCCGACTCACCAGCCCGGAGGACTCGCCTCTCCCACTTCGGCAAGCGCCTACATTCACGCAGCCGTCGAGGGTGGCGCGCCGACATTTGAATGGTGGCACCGCAATTCCGCAGGGCAACAGTTCCCCTGCGAGGTTCGGCTGGTGCGAATGCCTTGGGGCGATCGCAGCGTTCTCCGGGGGAGTATTACCGAGATCAGCGAACGCAAACAACTCGATCTGTGCGAGCGAGGGCGATCTCAGGTGTTAGAGCGAATTGCCCGTGGCGATGCGCTGAACGACGTACTCCACACACTTGTAAACACGATCGAAGATCTGCTCCCCGGCATGGTGTGCTCCGTGCTCGTTCTTAATCAAGAAAGCCAGTGTTTGCACATTGGTGCCGCCCCGAGCTTGCCGCAGTTCTATAACGAGGCAGTGGATGGCCTGAAAATCGGCCCGGCGATGGGTTCCTGTGGCACGGCAGCCCACTCGGGAAAACGGGTCATCGTGCGAGACATCCGGAATCATTCGTATTGGGCAGCCTATCTGCCGATCGTCGAGCGGCTTGATTTGCGAGCTTGCTGGTCCGAACCGATTATTTCGCTCGAAGGCACCGTCCTTGGGACGTTTGCGATGTACTTTTCAGAACCGCGTGAGCCGATTCGATTGGAGCTGGAGATTATCGAGATCTCCGCGCAGCTGGCTGGAATCGCGATCGAACATGACCGAACAAAGACGTTGCTACGCGACATCAACGAATCGCTCGAACGGCGTGTCGCCCGGCGCACAAAGGCGTTGGCGGAAGCGAACAAGGAACTCGTCCGAAGCAATGATGAATTGCGGCAGTTTGCTTATATCGCGTCGCACGATCTGCAAGAGCCAATCCGAATGGTGACAAACTTTGGACAACTCCTGCAGAAGCGTATGCCGGCTGACGTAGATCCGGAAACAATGGAGTGGCTTGGGTTTGTCGTTGAAGGCGGGCAACGCATGCAGACGCTGATTCACGACTTGCTTGAGTATTCGGAGATCGACTACCAATCGCGACCTTATCAAGCCGTGAAACTTGATCGTGTCGTGCAACTAGTACTGACAAATCTCCGTGCGTCGGTTCGGGACACCAAGGCGGAGATAACTTTCGGTGAATTACCGACCGTCGTCGGAGACAAACCACAGCTGGTGCAACTGCTGCAAAACCTAATTAGCAACGCCATCAAGTTTCACGATCAACCGCCACCGAAGATTGAGATCGGTGCGGTGCTTCAAGGCAACGAATGGCTACTATCGGTCCGCGATCATGGTATTGGTATCGATCCCGATCACTATGACCGCGTGTTCGAATTCTTTCGGCGGCTGCACAATCGCGACCGATTTCCCGGAACCGGTATTGGTCTGGCCATCTGCAAACGCGTTGTCGAACGGCACGGCGGTCGGATTTGGGTTGAATCGACATCTGGCGAGGGAAGCACGTTCTACTTCACATTGCCCGTGAGGGATTTGCTGTGAACGCGACGGAATCGGAACATGGTTCTTGCAATATCCTTCTCGTCGAGGACAATCGCGCCGACGTCGTCTTGCTCGAAAAAGCCTTCGAGGAGCAGGCGTTCGACTACCGATTGCATGTCGCCACAAATGGCGACGAGGCGTTGGCGTTTCTCAAGCAAGAAGGGCCTTTCGTCAATGCGCCGCGTCCCGCAATCATACTCCTCGACCTGAATCTTCCTGGACTCGACGGGCGTGAAGTGCTAGAAGCTGTCAAGACCTCCGAGGCCTTGCGGCGGATTCCAGTCATTGTGTTGACGAGTTCGCGATCGAACGTCGATATTCGTGAATGTTATGACTTGCACGCCAACGCCTTCATGACCAAGGCCGCCAACTTTGATGACCTGCTAGAACTCGTCCGCCAGATCGGCACGTATTGGTTGACCGCAGTGCGGCTGCCGACGGATTAACCGATACCCTGCGGTTGATGAGGCTGCCCACTACAAGGCGGTTGCCTCGGACAATAGGATGGGGCTATGTCCGATCCCCAACCAGAACCATTCACGCTTGATCTCGATCGCGCCCGCCGATGCGGCTTCCCCGAAGTCGTGTTCGGCGAAGGCAAGTGTGTCGACACACTCACTTCGATCTTCAAACAATTGCTTGAGAACGATACGGACGTTTTGGCGACTCGAATTGCGAGCGAGAAGTCTGAGCAACTGCTCAAGGTCTTTCCTGCCGGCACCTACAATGAACGGGCGCGGACGTTTCGTCTGGCGGGGCCGGAAGCAAGATCTGTCGAAAAGTGTGGACGCGTCGTCGTTGTCACCGCTGGGACGAGTGATTTACCGGTCGCCGAGGAGGCGTATGAGACACTTGATTGGATGCACGTCAACGTCTCGATGGTCCACGACGTTGGAGTCGCCGGGCCTCACCGATTACCTGAAAAGGTTAATCAACTACGAGGCTGCGATGCAGTTGTCGTTGTGGCCGGTATGGAAGGTGCTTTGCCGAGCGTTGTCGGTGGCTATGTTGATTGTCCCGTGATCGCCGTGCCGACGAGTGTCGGCTACGGAGCGAATCTGGGAGGTATTTCGGCTCTGCTCAGCATGCTGAATAGCTGCGCCGCGAATGTGACCGTCGTCAACATCGACGCCGGTTTCAAAGGTGGCTACATCGCAGGATTGATCGCTTCGCGAGCAGGGCAGGGCAGGGGGCAGCGAGACGGGGAGAGGGCGAGAGAGGGATAACGATGGGTGATTCGACGACGAATACGCTTACCGAGTTGCCGATCCTGCCAGTACGTGCGGCGGATAGCCACAAGGGAGACTATGGCAAAGTCTTGTTGGTTGGTGGATCTCGCGGGATGAGTGGCGCTATCGCGTTGGCGGGAATGGCTTGCTTGCGATCAGGAGCAGGCTTGGTGACACTCGCGGTTCCTGATGTTTGCCTCGATGTTATTGCATCTTTCGAGCCGTCGTACATGACCGTGCCGTTGCCTTGTGACGAACGAGGCCGATTGAGCGTAGTGGCACAAGAGCAGCTAGCCGAGTTAGCTGATTCGGCGACTTGCATCGCATGTGGACCAGGACTTGGCCGATCGCAGCGAGTGACCGATCTCGTCGCTTGGATGTACGAGGTTCTGCCGCAGCCGATCGTCTTTGATGCCGACGCACTTTACGCTTTGTCAGAACGCCATGATCGGCTCGACGACCCAGCTGGTCCACGCATCTTGACGCCGCATCTCGGTGAGTTCAAACGGCTCGTTGGTGATGATCAAATCGATCGCCAGCAGGCCGAACTGTTCGCCGCTCAGTTCGCAATCCGACGGCGAGTCGTTGTTCTCTTGAAGGGACATCGAACCGTTATCACTGATGGCAGGCGTTCCGCACACAACCAAACCGGCAACCCCGGTATGGCGACGGGCGGCTCAGGCGATGTACTGACCGGAGTCATTGCCGCGTTGATTGGTCAAGGGCTTGCACCATTTGAAGCGGCACGACTTGGTGCCCACGTCCACGGCTTGGCTGGCGACTTGGCAGCCGCAAAGCTTGGCATGACCTCGCTGATCGCCAGCGATATCGTGGCATATCTGCCAGCCGCATTTTCTTCACTAGATCGTCCAGAACACGAAAAGGCGTAGCGTGTGAAGCTGGTTCGTAATCTAAACGAGTTGCCTACGGAGTTGCGTGGCGGAGCGGTGTCGATCGGAAACTTTGATGGTGTACATCAAGGTCACGCGCGGATTGTCGAGACGCTTCGCACGCGTGCGGCAGCCTTCGACGGACCTTCAATCGTCTTTACGTTCGATCCGCACCCGGTTCGTTTATTACGCCCGAACGAAGTCCCGCCTCCACTCACGTGGTCGGATCGCAAAGCCGAATTGATCGAGGAACTCGGAGTGGACGGCATGGTCGTCTATCCAACGGACGAGAAGTTGCTTGCTTTGACACCGGAGGAGTTCTTTCGCGAAATCGTGGTTCAACGACTCGGCGCACGGGCCATGGTTGAAGGTCCCAACTTTTACTTCGGAAAAGATCGAGCTGGTGACATCAACGTCCTACGAACCCTTTGCGACTCGAATGACGTGGCTCTCGAGGTCGTGCAACCGTTGACTGCAGGCACTGACTATGTTTCCAGCAGTCGCATCCGGCGATTGATCGAGGCTGGCGATGTTGGACAGGCAGCGGAAATGTTGACGCGTCCCTACCGAATCCGCGGTATGGTCACCCATGGTGCAGGTCGCGGTGCGAAGCTCGGTTTCCCGACGGCAAATATCGACGCCATCGACACGATATTGCCAGGAATCGGCGTCTATGCGGGCCGGGCCTTTTTCAACAACCAGCAGTGGCCGACCGCGGTCAATATTGGTCCGAATCCTACCTTTGGCGAGGATCGCTGGAAGGTAGAAGCACATCTTATCGGCTTCTCGGGCTCGCTGTACGGCCAACCGCTGGAGGTTGACTTTCTAGCACACGTACGCGAGACTCGCCGTTTCGCCTCTGTCGAAGAACTCCAACAACAACTCGCCAGCGACGTCCGCGAAGTTGAACGTCGAACGTCTAACATCGAACACTGACCAGCGAACCGATTCGTTATTTCCTCCTTCATCCTTCCTCTTTCATCCCTCCCCCTCATGACAGTCAACTGGCCCCGCTTCGCGGAAATCATTCGCGCCCACGAACGCTTCCTCCTCACTAGTCACATTCGTCCCGATTGTGATGCTCTCGGGAGCGAGCTTGGTATGGCCCTGATCCTCGAAGCGTTGGGCAAACGAGTGACCATCGTCAATGGCATGGAGACGCCGCCGAACCTCGCGTTCATCGATCCTGACAATCGGATCAAGGTGATCGGCGAGACGATTCAGATGGAAGACCTCGACGACATCGAAGTGCTGATGGTGCTCGATACGAGCGCCTGGGCACAGCTTGGTCCGATGGGCGACGTTCTACGCGCGACGAAAGCCAAAAAGATCGTCGTTGACCATCATGTCAGCGAAGATGATCTCGATACCGAAGCGTTCAAGAACACGACGGCGGAAGCCACCGGAAGGCTGGTCGTCGAAGCAGCCGAAGAGCTCGGCGTCGAGCTGACGGCTGACATGGCGATGCCCATCTATGCGGCCTTGGCAACGGATACCGGCTGGTTTCGATTTGGCTCAGTAACCAGTGGAACTTATCGAATTGCTGCCAAGCTCTTGGACGCTGGCGCATCGCCGCCGGCGATCTATCGGGATCTTTATGAGCAAGACACAGTCGGTCGCGTGAAACTTCGCGGCGTCATCCTATCGAGAACGGTCACCGAACTCGACGGGCGACTGGCACATACGTACGTACTCAAAGAAGATTTCGAGACGACAGGTGCTTTGCCGGCCGATACCGAAGACGCAATCAACATGACGTTGGCAATTGCCGGCGTTCAGTTCGCGGTCATCGCCGTCGAACAAGCCACCGGCGGATTCAAGCTCAGTTTTCGTAGTCGTTGCGAATTGCAATGCAACAAGATTGCTGAGCAATTCAACGGCGGCGGGCATAAAGCCGCGGCGGGAGCGTTCATTGCGGGTTCGTTTGAAGAAGCTCAACCGAAAGTTCTTGACGTCGTTCGCGCTGCTATGCGATAATTGACAGACCTGTGCGAGATCGCACACACGCCGTTCCCTGTGTCTGTTCGCTTACCATGAGCCCAGGGCACAGTCCCACCCACAAGATCCCTTCCGATTCAATGCTTTTGCGGGCAAGGAGTTGACTATGGCCGACTCATCACCGGATGTCGCCGAAAATACAGATGGAAACGGAGGCGAAGATCGACGCGGATTTGTCACGCGTTTGATGGCCGTAATTTGTGGCGGAATTGCTGGTGCCGTTCCGTTCTTCTCTGGGTTGGTCGTGATCCTCGATCCGCTCCGCCGTAAGGCTGGTGGTAAAGGCTTCCTCCGAGTAACGACACTCGATTCGGTGCCCGATGACGGGATTGCTCGATACTTTCCGGTCGTCACCGATCGAACCGACGCGTGGAATCGCTATCTCGACGAGCCGATTGGTGCGGTATTCTTGCGACGCGAGCCCGGCTCGGATGAATTGCAATGCTTGAACGCCATTTGCCCGCACGCTGGGTGTTTTGTCGATTTCAACATACCTGACAAGCAGTTTCAGTGCCCTTGCCACGACAGTAATTTCGATGTGGGCGGCACGAGAATCAATCCGGAAGCGTGTCCTAGCCCTCGCGACTTGGACACGCTGGAAATAGACCCACAGCATCTGAAAGAGGGTGAGGTGTGGGTGGACTTTAAAAACTTTCTTGCCGCGACTCCAGATAAGATCGAGAAACAATGAACAATCTTCTTGCTTGGCTGGACGATCGAACTGGGTACAAGGCGCTGATTGAAGAAGCGCTGTACGAGAACATCCCCGGCGGATCACGTTGGCGTTACGTGTGGGGTAGCACTTTGGTGTTCACGTTCTCGGTGCAGGTCATCACCGGCCTGTTCCTGTGGATGTGCTACAGCCCCAGTTCGCGGTCGGCGTGGGAAAGCGTTTACTACATTCAATATGAAATGCAGGGTGGCTGGTTGCTTCGTGGCATTCACCACTTCACGGCTCAGGCAATGATCATCCTCTTGGTATTGCACCTGTTGCAGGTCGTCATCGATGGTGCGTACAAGGCACCCCGCGAAGTCAACTTCTGGCTCGGCCTCGTGCTGATGCAAATTGTCCTCGGTCTTGCACTCACGGGTTACTTATTGCCTTGGGACCAGAAGGGGTACTGGGCGACCAACGTTGCGACGAACCTAATGGTTCTCATTCCTGTGATCGGATCGGATATACAAAACGTCGTCGTTGGAGGTCCGACCTATGGGCACGCCACGCTGACGCGATTCTTTGCGCTGCATGCTGGAGTGCTACCGGGTTTGCTGATTCTGATGTTGGGATTGCATATCGCAGTCTTCCGCCGACATGGCATCAAAGCAGCGAGCTTGGATAAACGCCCCGATCAGAAGTTCTGGCCCGACCAAGTGTTGAAAGATGCCGTGGCCTGCTTGGCGGTACTGGTTGTGATCCTGTTCTTCGTCGTTCGCGGTGCCATGCACGAAGGGCCCGCCGGGGAGCCGATTGAATCGCGAATAGGAGCTGAGTTGGGAGCGCCGGCCGATCCAGCGAACCCCTACTCAGCGGCTCGGCCTGAATGGTACTTCCTATTTCTTTTCCAGTTCCTGAAGTATTTCCACGGCGAATCGGAAGTGCTTGGTGCCATTGTCATTCCGGGAATGGTGATGGGGATGCTGTTTCTCATGCCGTTTATCGGGCGCTGGAAACTGGGGCACGGATTCAACGTTGGCTTACTGGTTGTCCTGGGGATCGGTGTGGCCGCGTTAACCGGAATCGCGATGGTCGAAGATCGCAAAGACGAAACCTATCAAAAGGCCGTCGACACTGCGGAAGAAGACGGGGCGAGAGCCATCGAACTCGCACAATCGCCTCGTGGCATTCCAGACGTTGGAGCGACTTCGCTGCTGCGGAACGATCCGAAGACGCAAGGTCCGATCTTGTTCACACGTCACTGCGCCAGCTGTCATGCTCATGAAGCCCCCGCCGACCATGGGAACGGAGATAGACACTCGATTAGTCCGCGAGCCCCCTCGGCACCAGACTTATACAACTTTGGCAGTCGAGACTGGATCACGGGGTTCCTCGATCCCGTTCAGATCGATCAAGGTACGCGGTTCTTTGCGACAACCTCGCACAAAGATGGGGACATGGTTTCGTTTGTCAAAGATACGTTAACTGACCCCGAGCAATGGACGAAACAGGAGATCGATGCCGTGATCACAGCGCTCGTCGCCGAAGCTGGCATTGAGACGCTTGACCCGAACAACCAAAAGCTGCAAGCACAACTAGAACAGGGCCGCGCGTTGCTCAAGGATACAGACCGGTGCGCAATGTGCCACAAGTTCTACGACGAGAATGACGACGCCTACGGCCCAGACCTCACGGGGTATCGCTCAAGGCAATGGACCATCGACTTCATCAAGAACCCGTCGCACGAACGGTTCTACGGCGACAACAACGACCGCATGCCTGCCTATGGCAAGGATGTGGATAACCCGAGGAACAACATTCTCACGCAACGCGAAATCGAATTGATGGTCGATTGGTTACGAGGCGATTGGTACGAACGAGGGCAGTCAACCACTCAAGAGGCGACCGAATAACTACTTCGTCGAGAACTCGCCTTCGTGCGGTGGAAGTTGATGGGACTTGAAAAGTTCACCATAGGTTACGCCCGAGGGTGACTTAATCTCCTCAACCTTCTTCATCGCCTCCACGAGTTCCTTCAGTACCTTTTCTTCCTCGGCTGCCTTGGCGTCGCGTCCGCCCTTGCGAGCTTCGTCGAGCCGTTCTTGAACGTTCCCAGGGATTAGTTTTCCAAGTTCGTTGCCGTAGTGGTTGACGACATCCTTCTTCTTCTCCTTAACATGGCAGACGTAGCAGCCGTCCATCCGAAACGCTGTTTGGAATTCTTCGTTTCCGCTGTCTTTGACGTACTGCTCGTCAAACGCTTTTTTGAATGGCGAAGTTGCGAATGCCAGTTGCGGAATTGCGAACAATGTCGGGACTGAACAAACCGTGATCAAGAGTCGAAGTTTCATAGTTGCTCCTTGGGGTTGGGCACTCGTGCTGTAACGCACGTCGCAGTCGTGCGATTCAGCGCGCTCTCACGCTAATGGCGTCGCACTGGTTGAGGTGGAATTGGGATGCGAAAACAAGGGCGGAATCCTGAACAGCGAATCCCGAAGCAACTACTTGTCGCACAACTTCGGATTCGACCGCCATCTCGGTATGCAACTTGCGTGCCTGCCCACAGCATCGAGCCAACCTCGCGGTTCTTACGACAGGAACAGCGGTCGGTTTGTCCCACCTTGTGAGTTTCCCGCCATGAATCGCCGCTCCCTCATGAAACTAGTCAGTCGCGTTATCGGCTGGACCTGTGCTCTCGTCGTCGCGGTTCCCGGAATCAGCTTCATTACGGCTCCACTTCGCCGGCGCAGCTCAAGCGGTGGGATTAAACAGCGCGTCGTGAAGCTCGACAACTTGCGAGTTGGCGAGCCTACGCAAGTCGCGATCACGGGAAGCCGTCAAGACGCATGGGTTCACTATGACGAAGAAGTCGTTGGCCGAGCCTGGATCGTGCGTGAGACGGATGATTCCGTCGCACCGGAAGAAACGCGAGTTCGAGCCTTCAGTTCGGTTTGCCCGCACCTCGGTTGTGTTGTGCAGTTTAATTCCGAGCGAGGTTTCAACTGTCCCTGTCACAAGGCATTCTTTCAGCCAGACGGGCAACCTGTGTCGGAGGCTGAGCTAGGTCACAAGAACCCCACTCCCCGTTCGCTCGACGATTTGGAATGCCAAGTTGTCGAGGATGCTGAGTCCGGTGAATGGTGGGTCGAAGTGAAGTATGAAAAGTTCGAGTATGGTTTAACGACAAAAGTACCGCGAGCCTGAGGTAACCCACGTGTTCAAGACACTGCGTGATTGGCTCGATGATCGCACGAGCTACCGAACTCTACTGAATCCGCTTCGACGTCGTTTGCTTCCAACCGGTCCGAAATGGGGCTATTCGACAGCGAGTTGCTTGCTGTGGATGCTGTTGGTGGTCGTGGGCACCGGCGTGCTGATGATGCTCAGCTATAGCCCGTCGACGACCAGTGCTTGGGCGAGCGTGCACTACATCGAACAGAGCCCAGCCGGCTCGTTCATTCGTGGCCTGCATTTCTACGGTTCGCACGCACTGTTGATTCTGTTCGCGGTTCACACGATTCGAGTCCTCGCAGTCGCGGCGTTTCGCGCACCGCACGAACTGATCTGGGTGACCGGCTTGCTGCTGCTCCCGCTGGTTGTGATCTGGGCCATCACCGGCAATCCCTTGTCAGGCACGCAAAAAGGGAGTTCGCAAATCGAAGTCGAGGGGAACATCATCGCGTCGACACCGCTTGTGGGGCCGATCGTTCAACGACTCTTGATCGGAGGCGATCAAGTCGGCAACCTCACATTGACTCATCTCTATTCGCTGCATGTTGTCATCTTGCCGGCGATTATCGGATTGCTGCTGGTGGTCCATATTGCTCAGGTCTACCGGCACGGTCTTTCGACGGCAACTTTGGAAGGCGGCAGCGGCGTGGCACGACCGTATTGGCCTTATCAATCCGTCCGCAACATGATCGTGTTTGGCGTTGTGTTCGGCATTGTGGCACTGCTGGCTTGGCAGCGAGGTGCTCCGCTCGACGCACCCGCCGACCCAGAGCTTTCGCACTGGACACGTCCCGAGTGGTACTTCCTGTTTCTCTTTGAATTACGTAGCTACTTCGTTGGTCAATGGGAGTTCGTCGCGACCGTCGTGCTTCCAGGTGCATCACTATTGCTCTTGATCGGAATGCCGGTTCTCGACCGAATGTCATCTGCCCGCGTGAGCGCCGTATTGCGTGGCGTGATCATCATCGCTGGCCTCGCCGGTTTTGCGGGCTTGACGTTGGCATCGGTGCTGCGAGATGCCAAAGATCCCGATCATCAACATTTAATCGCCGAGTCAGAAGAACTTGCCAGCCGCGCGCGAGAACTCGCCGACGCGAATGGCATTTCGCCTGCGGGGGCAATCTCGTTGCTACGAAATGATCCACATACGCAAGGTCCACTGCTGTTTCAACAGCATTGCGCTAGTTGCCATCCGAAGCTAGATCACAGCGGCGACGGAATCGCCGCTGCCGAGCCATCGGCTCCTAATCTGCATCGATTCGGATCGGTTGCATGGATTGAAGGAATGCTCGATCCGGAGCGGATCGCTGGCGTCAACTATTTCGAGCAAACGGCGTTCGCTGATGGCGAGATGGTAAATGCGATTTGTGATCTCTACGACGGCGTCGAGGAAGATGCGAAGCTGGAGTTGCAAAAACAACTGCATCTAGTGGCAATCGCTTTGGCAGCCGAACAGCAGAGCGAGACATTTGATGACTCGTCCGTAGCCGAAGGCGTCGAGCTGTTGACTGGCGACTTAGCCTGCACGGATTGTCATCGCTTCCATGATGAAGGCGACTTGGGCTCGGCTCCAGATCTTACCGGCTATGGCTCCGCCGAATGGCTGTTTGCGATGATTTCGAATCCGGAACACGAGCGATTTTATCCCGATACCAACGATCGGATGCCTGCGTTTGGCGCGACCGAGGACGATTCGTCAGGTGGGCTTATGACGCGAGAACAGATTGACCTCCTCGTTCGCTGGCTGATTCGTGACGGCGCTGAGCCAAGCACCGATTCGAATCCAGGCGAGTAACTTCCGCCACCAGGCTCCACCCGGAGATTCTGTGGAATCGGTACAGTTTAACACGACAGCCGCCGATAACTGAGGACGGAAACGTGCTGTTATTGCGCAAGGGCTGCTAGCGGATGTGGTGCAGGAACTGTCAACAAGATGTGCCAGCGATTGGGTCGACCGATTCATCCCCGGTTCGCTGCGCGCGTTGCCATACCTCCTTCGTCGGTGAGGCAAGAACAACCGCGACTGACGCGCCGAAGGCTAGCGGGCTAGAACGCAAGCCGCGTCATTCGCCGGAACTGAGGACGGATTGGCTGGAAAAGGCGTTGCTCGATGACTGGGAACTCGAAGACGAACTAAACGAGGCCCAGCAGCTGGTCGCCTCCCTTGGCGCTGGCGAACGGCCAGGTTCAACATTCCGAGTTGATGCCACTCATACGCCCGGGGCGACAGGCGAATCAAATCCACGGCGGCTGCACAGAACGAAGGCTAGACGCGGCAAGACGGCTCAAAGCTCTTTCTTCTCGTGGTGTATGTTGTCAATCGGATTGATGGCATTCGTCTTCGGCGCAGTTCTGGTCGGATGGTCGTTTGCCGGAGACCGACCCGATCTTTGGCGATTAGGGTTGCCATTCACGCTGGGCGGACAAGCGGCACTGATCGTCGGACTTGTATTCCAATTGGACGGTTTGTGGCGAAGCAATCGTGATGCAGCCGAATCGCTCGACGAGCTAGACTCACAACTTGACGAACTGCGTCATGCGACTTCGCTGTTATCGACCTCGCACAGTAGCCCCGCCCAATCATTCTATTTGCATATGGCCGACGGCGCGAGTCCGAACCTGCTGCTCGCCGATCTCAAGGGACAACTCGACTTGCTTGCGAGCCGACTGGCGGACAAACGCTAGTCGTCAAGTCATGCGGGCTTGTCCGAGTATCTTCCTCAGTGCGGTCATGCCAATCTCGCCGAACTGTCGTGGCGGCACTTGCCAAATCTGCGGGTTCATCAACTCGATCGAGACACACCCCTGATAGCCGATCTCGCGCAGCCGGTTGATGATCGACTCCAACGGAATGTCACCGTCTCCGGGCAATATCCGATCGGCATCGCGTGCAAACTCGCGAGGGGTATCGGCGATGTCACAAAGCTGAACGTGAAAGAGGTTCGCAACATTGAGGTAGGTCAAATCTTCTGGCTTGCTCGGGCCAACGTAGTAGTGAAACAGATCAAGGCACAGGCCGAGATTGGGATGACCGACTTCGGCGACGATCGCAGCGGCGGTCTGAAGGTTGTTGCCCAACGCCGCATCGGCTCGAAATTCGAATGCGATTCGCACGCCATGTTCTGCGGCAGCACCCGTCGCACGATACAGCAGTTCGTGTGCGCCATCAATGTCGGCCTGGCGAAGTGGCTCCGCAATATCACAAGCCACGACCAGAGTCCCGATCTCCAGTTCGCCGCACAGCGCGAGTCGTCGCGTGAAAAGCTTCCAGGCTTCCTCACCTGAATCCCCCGCACCGAACAGGCCGCCTTGATAACTTGCAACCGGAACTGCCATTTCGTGCGTCAGCAGCAGTTGCCGCACGTCGTTCACGGTGTGACCGCCGTCTAAATAGTCCTCCAACTTCGTTAGCCAAACATCCACAGCCTGGCACTGCCCAGCGGCGAAGTCTTCGATATCTTGGGAAAACGATGCGTGGAGTGTGCACACTTGGCTCAATGCGGGCTGCATAATGGCGAAGATTTCCTTCCCGGGAGCGGAATGACCAGAGTCTGAACGAAGCCAACTATAACCGCGTTTATACCGCGTTCAGGCTTCGTTACTACGCCGGGCGGTTAAAGGAATTACTCGGAGGCACGCTAACTAGGGGTCTCACGAACTAGGGGTCTCACGGCTCCTTAGCGCTCCGGGGCATTGATTGCCTATTTTCACACTAGTGCTGCGTTACAGCTAAGGACTAGGGTGAATGAAGTGAGCCGCTGGCCGTAAGGCCCCGGGCGCGTCCTGCATTCCTCGCCGCCCGACCGCTTACGCGTCACGGCTCAGGAAACGGGGAAACCCTAAAATCAAGGTGTGACGTAGCACTAGCAGTTTCACTCGTCCTCCACTGTTTGCAATATTGGAGTGATTTCGCTAAGTTATTGGGCATCTAGAGGTCGTTCGACAAGCATCGAATTCAGACGCAGTACGGATACAGAGTTGGCACTCCAGAACACATTCACAGGTCGTCGGCAAAGGCGAAATCGATTCGCTCGGTTCGTTGCGTTCGAATCTCTTGAGCATCGCAATATGCCAGCAGTGCTGGTTGATGTTGGCCATCACTTCGTTGAACCAGATTCACCCGGACAGACCGTTACGGTCGCTGTCGTTAGTAACGCCGCGAACGACAAGCCCGTCGCCGGGTTTGAATTGAGCGCGCAAATCGCAACCGCAAAGAACGGCCCCTACTTCCAAGATGTCGGATTCTCCGGCAACCTTTGGAACTCGTTCCCTCATGTTGAAAGCGGCAGTCCGCTGCCGACAGATCGAACGCTAGCCTCGGGTCAGGTTGCCTTCACGCAAGGATTCGAAGCAAGAGCCGATGGTAACCTGGTGACATTCACCATCGATACGACAGGGATACCCGCAGGAAGTTACGAATTTCGGTTGGTCGGAACTCCGCTGGGGAGTTCGAGTTTCCGGCGAGCGGATGGTTCCAGCGTTAACGCAGTAATTGCGAATGGAACGCTTCAAGTACGCAGCATTTGGCAGAATCCCGACAACTCCAAAGATGTTAGCGGCGACGGAAGAATCTCGCCTCTCGATGTCTTGCTGCTGTTGAACAGCCTGAGCAAGTACGGATCTCACGAGCTTGAAATGCCTTCGCCCGGTGAGTCGCCCCCACCCTATTTGGATGTAGATGGTGACGGTCGCGTGTCTCCGAAAGATGGGCTGGAAGTGATCAACTGTTTGAACGGCTTTAGTTGCGTGACGACGCCAACGCCGATCTTGGCGAAGGTGACTCCAGAGTTCAAGCCACCGACACCGGATACGACGAGTGTCGGTTCGCCCACCTCAGGCGTCGGCGGACCGCAAGACCCCACTCCCAAAGAGAACCCACCGACTGAAAGCGGAAATTGTGAATACGTAGAGTTTGACGACGATGGTAATGTGGTTGTGGTACCAGAGTCGGCCTCTTGTTATGACGATGCAGCCGAAGTTGAGACGGCTGAATCGTTCAGCTACGTCGAGATGAACTCTGCACCCGCGAGTGCGCCGTTTAGGATCGGTTCGAGTACGACGAGCCCATCGACTTCCACTCCGGCAACTTCAAGCTCGACGCGATCTCCCTCGCCGAAAGCCGTGGATTCCGTCATCGTTAGCTTGACTGACGAACTCACCGACAGCGAGTTCCCAGGGGAATTGGTTCATCTCGGACTCGACGAGCTGTTCGCAGGCGTCTAACGGAATAGCCGTTATTTGACGCGAATCTTACCCAGGTCGATTACTGTCTTCGGAAACTCTGGGGCCAAGTCTCGAAGTGTATTCACAACGATTCGCCCAATCGCGAGATTGCGATACCACTTCTGATCTGATGGGATGACGTGCCATGGTGCCCAACTGGTCGTACAGTTGTTGATTGCGTCTTCGTACACCGCCATATATTCATCCCACTTCTTCCTTTTCTCTAAGTCGTCTACGGAAAACTTCCAATTTTTCTTCGGGTCATCGAGCCGTGCCTGGAAACGTTCGGCCTGCTCTTCACGGGAGATGTGCAGATAAAACTTCAGAATCCTCGTGCCAGTGTCGCTCAACATCTTTTCGAAGTGATTGATGTGCTCGTATCGCAACTTCCAAGCCTTCTCAGGAATGAGGTTCTCAACGCGAACGACCAAGACATCTTCGTAGTGCGACCTATTGAATATGCCGATCATACCAGTGGCAGGAACGGCCCGATGGATTCTCCAGAGGTAATCGTGAGCCATCTCGTCCTCCGAAGGCTTCTTGAAGGAAGTTACTCGAACGCCCTGCGGATTAACGCCGCGAAACAGATGGCGAATCGTACCGTCCTTGCCGCCCGCGTCCATTGCCTGCAGAACGATAAGAAGTTTGTGCTTTCCTTCTGCGTACAGTTTTCGCTGTAGCTCAACCAATTCGTCGCGGAGCTTCACGAACTCTTGTTCGGCTTCCTTACGATCATCGTGAAGTTTTTTTGCCTTTGTGGAAACTTCGGCGAGTCGAATCGGCTTACCTGGCGTGCACTGATGTTGACGAGACATTTATCGACCTCGATATGTTGTGGCTTCACTTCACCGAAGCCTCAGCTTAGTCGCGACTGCCGAGTCATTGCTACCCGAGCCCTACCTGCGAACTTTCACCGATAAAGTCATCGATTTCCGCAACGGGGACTTGCGTGTCGCGAGGAGGCGCGGTCGACTAACATTAGCGAGGGGGGGATACCATGAGCGACACTGAACTTATTTTACTGGTTGAAGACAGTCCGACCCAAGCTGCGCACATGCAGTTCATCTTGGAAGATGCCGGATTCCGAGTCGCCCTGGCGGTCGACGGTCGTGCGGGACTAGAGAGTGTACGCACCGAGCAGCCTTTGCTCGTCGTAACGGATCTCCATATGCCGGAGATGAACGGGTTGGAGCTTGTCGAGCAACTTCGGCGAGAGTTCACATCACTTCCCGTCATTCTGACCACCGCAGCGGGCACGGAGGATATCGCGACAGAGGCGTTGCATCGCGGGGCAGCAAGTTATGTTCCCAAACGCAAAGCCGAGACTCTGCTAGTCGAAACGGTTCGGCAGATTCTTTCGCTCTCCCGCGCGGATCGCATGGCGAGGCGACTGATCGAATGTCAGACGAGTTCACACTTGACGTTCTCTCTATACAACGACGATTCACTCGTGCCAGCCGTCATTGCACGAATTCGAGATCAACTTCTGGAGATGGGAATCTGTGACGACGCGGGCATCATGTGCGTCGCAACGGCTATCGACGAGTCGCTGGTGAACGCGATGATTCACGGCAACTTGGAAGTTTCTTCGAAGTTGCGTGACGAGGACTCTGGTAAACCCTACCGCAAGCTGATCAGCGAACGACGAATCATCGATCCGTACCGCGATCGGCGCGTTCATATCGAGTTGACAACGAATCGCGACGAAGCATGTATCGTCATCCGAGACGAAGGGCCCGGCTTTGACCCATCAAAGATTCCCGATCCGCGAGACCCCTCGAACATCGAAAAGCTTAGTGGTCGCGGCCTGTTGCTAATCCATACGTTTATGGATGAAGTACGACATAATGAGCATGGCAATGAGATCACAATGATCAAACGCCGCAAAGCGGAAGCAAACTGAAGTGGCGCGAGTTGGACGGGCAGGGGAGGGCGGTGCGCCGGCATAATCGCTACGACCGCACCGCCGATGTTGAGTTTGTAACGTATCTTTGCCAAGCGAAGTTCGTTACCGATCCAGAAACATCATGCTGCACTCCACCCGGTCTACTCGAATCAGCCTCGCCAGCGAAGAGCTGCGAGCCGCAACACGCTGCGTCGCCATCTTGTTGACGGTCGTCGTGTTCGGCACGTTGGGGTTCTGGTACATCGAGCACGAAAACAATTGGGATCTCTGGAAATCGTTGTTTTTTACGCTGATTACGATCACCACCGTTGGATACGGCGATCAAGGACTTTCACCGACGGGGGAGAAATTTGCAGCCATCCTGCTCTTGTTCGGTATCGGCAGCGCGACTTACAGCATTACTTCGCTCGTCCAGATCGCCGTCACGTATCAATCCACGCGGAAGCAAAAGATGCAAAACAAAATCGATCGGCTCCAGGATCATCTCATTATCTGCGGCTTTGGACGTATCGGACGAACCGTCGCGGATGAACTGGCGAAAGCGAACGTGCCGTTCGTCGTCGTAGATTGCGAGCCACGTATCGTGGAAGAAGCACTTGATCACAATTTCCTCGCAGTTCAAGGCAACTCGACCGATGACGAAGTGCTTCATCAAGCCGGTATCGATCGTGCGAAAGGCATCATTTGCGCGACGAGTTCTGATGCCGAGAACGTCTTCGTTACGCTATGCGCTCACGAATTGAACGCCGACGCTTTCATTGCGTGTCGAGCCAGCAATGACAGTGCCGCGCGACGTATGGAACGCGCGGGGGCTACGCTCGTCGTCTCGCCTTATACAACCGCGGGGCACAACATCGCCGATGCGATACTGCGTCCCAAGCATGCACAGTTTCTTCACAGCAATCGCAGCGGCAACATCGAACTCGGCGAATTCCGGATCGAGGAAGGTTCGTCACTCGTCGGCGAGACCGTTCGCAGCATCGGCGAACGCTTGCACACCGTTGTCTTCGTCGCAGTGCGCAGCCAGGACGCCAAGGTCCCGACGCGACCAGGCGGCAATCAGTCGTTCTCTGCGGGTGACGCGGTCACCGTAGCAGGACCACGTGACGATTTAGAACGGCTATATCTCGAGGCCGAAGGCGTTGTCGAACTCGCCAACTGTTAGCACAGGTATCGCTCGTCTGCCGTCAGCAACTGATACGTCTGTCTAGAGCGGACCTCGAATAGGTGGAGCGTTGATTCGGCAACAAATCTTGGGATTCAGACCGCCAAAGTCGCCGTTCGCCCATGCGACTCGCACTAACTGCGACCGATACGAGCCAGGACCGTTTCGAGCGTCTGACGCAACACGTTGCCGCTGTTGCGAAGGCCTTGCATTTCCTTGGGCCACAGATCGATTTCATGGCGGTCGACGACACCGCTTCGCCCAACAACGGTCGGTACCGACAAGGCAACATTGCGGATGCCGTAGCAACCTTGTTGGACCGACGAGACAGGTAGAACGCGGCGTTGATCAAGTGCGATCGAGTGGATGACATCTCGTATGGCGATCCCGACCGCAAAGCCTGCGCCACCTTTACGACTGATGACTTCCGCGCCGGAGCCTTTGGTTCGCTTAAAGAGTTCGTTCCCTAAGTTGGCGGTCCAACCGGGATACTTATCTAACGCCAAACCTGCGACCGTCGCGCTGGACCAGATCGGCACCATGCTGTCGCCATGTTCGCCGAGGATTAACGCGGATGTTTGCGTGGGTGGTGTGCCGAGTTTTTTGGCGATCAGGCTGCGGAAACGAATGGTATCGAGTTGAGTCCCGAGTCCAATAACCTGATTGAGAGGGAGCCCAAGTCGATCTGCCGCGACGTACGTCAAGATGTCGACTGGATTGGAAACCACAAAGACAATCGCGTCTTTTTTGGTGCCGACGCTCTTTACGCTGTCGAGGATTCCCAGAAACAGATCCGTGTTGCGATTGATCAAATCGAGCCGGGATTCATCGGGTTTACGCCGCAGGCCCGCGGTGATGCAGATCACGTCGCTATCGGGAATGTGTTCGTAACTGCCGGAGGAAATGATTTGGTCCGCCGTGCTAGGTCCGCCGTGCATGATGTCTAAGGCCTGGCCAAGTGCCAGTTCTTGGTTCACGTCAATCAGCGCAATCTCTCGCACCACGCCGCCGCATTGCAACGCGAATCCCGCGCTCGAACCAACCAATCCGCCACCACCGATAATACTGACTTTCATATTTCTTCCTCGTAGGGTGGGCTGTGCCCACCGTTCGTTAATGATGGGCACAGCCCACCCTACAGATTTAACGTTTCGCTAACTCGGCCACGACGCGGTCGGTGATCGCTTTGATCAATGCCTCTTGGCTTGCGTCGTTGCTGGCTGCAGGAGACGAACTGCCTCGCTTCGGTCCCATCGCTGGAGGAGCCTCGAAAGCCCGACGTTCGACACCGGAATCTTTCCAACTCTCTCGGAAGATATCGTTGGCACAGATGTCACAGTCCTCGTACTCTTTCGTATTGCGAGGGTCGGCCCATCCCCAGTTTTGCTTCAGTTCCAACAACTCCCGTTCCTTGGTTTCATCGAAGTAATTCACCTTGCCAAGGCTCTTGGCAAGCATGAGCATCCGGCAATAGGCGTCAAGGATCTCGGTCCACCAGTAGGCTTGCTCGACATCCACGCCGTAACTGACGGTGCCATGGTTCGCGAGGATAATGACGTTCGTCTTTTGGACAAACGGAATGATCGTATCGGCAAACGCTTGACCGCCAGGCGTCTCGTACTTGGTGATCGGCACATCGCCAAGGAACACTTCGACTTCCGGCAGCACGCACTGCGGTATGGGCTCGCGAGCGATCGCGAACGCCGTCGCATGAGGCGGATGGCAGTGGACGACGCTCTTTATGTCAGGCCGATTCTTGTAGATTTCCAGATGCAGCAGAGCCTCGCTCGATCGCTTCTTGCGGCCCGAGAGTTGTTTTCCTGTCATATCAACGGTCGAGATGTCGTCGGGCTTAAGAAAGCCTTTCGAGTGCATCGTCGGAGTGCAGAGCACTTCGTTGTCGCTGATTCGAACCGTGATGTTTCCATCGTTTGCGGCGGCGAAACCTTTGTTATAAAGGCGGCGTCCAATCTCGCAGATGTCTTGTTTGATCTTATGTGCGTTAGCCATGGTTCCTACATTTCACTATTTGAATTTTAGTTTTCGCAATTGTGTCGCATTGAGATCGATACCATCCAGGATCGCCGCGTTATACGCGTCGACCGGCTTATCTTTTGGGCGAAAGGGCTGAGCGGCCTCGCCACCTTCACTTAAAGCCACCAGATCGCCGACGCCCGATCCGAATTCGTCCCACAGTACAAGCTCTTCGCCCAAAGGATGTTCGGCGTCCGTCAAGTTCGCCAACGACAACGGAACAGCCAGCCGCAAACTTGCACCAGCAAATTCTGGCAGCGAGCGGCTGAGCGTGATCTTTCCGATTATTTTGGCAATTCGCATTGTCTTTGCGTTACTCTCGCAGGCTGAGTTGCAACCCAGCTCACAAATCCCTCTTAACGTCTCACAAGTTCAATCGACCGGTCCTTCAGTTCGTCTTTTACCGCCGGCGTGACAATCGATCGGCCACCGACGACCAATCGCTTCACTCCCAACAGCTTTCCATCCAACGTAGCTAGGGTGACAACCTTGTCGCTAACAGCCAACTCCGTCTCATCCACGCTCGCCGCTCCATCGAGCACAAGCCCTCGGCTCACCAAGCGTCGAATGACTTCTTGTACAATTCGGTCTATAAACTCTGGATCAAATGACTGATTCATTAATCTGCGATTCCGATCGTCGTCCAGCGGACTGGTGTGGCATCGACCGCGAGGTACTCACGGGCACCACGACCGTCGCTCGTCAGCATCACCGATTCGCCAACTCCAGCGCCAATGATGTCCACCGCTAACAACGGATCACCATCCGGCTTGCCATCAATCAACTGCGGCTGGACAACGAGCAACCGTTGTGCCTGCATCGACGCATGTTTCACCGTCGAGGTCGCAGTTCCAATGACAAGGCCTTTTAACATCTATCTTGTCCCTGTTGGTCATTGGTCATTCGGACCTGGTCATTTTTTTAGCGAGAATGCACAAGCCTGAATGACCAATGACCAAGCAACTCAGTTCTTCGGTTTACCTAATATCCACAAATCATCAATCATCGAGCAGCGTCGTTCGCGAGTGAACGTCAACGGTGTCGTGACGCCTTCGCCGGTTGGGCCAGCGATCGAGAACGACAAGTATCCTTCGCCGCCAAGACCAAGAGCTGCCATGCACGGCCCGTTCTTCACGAACAAGGTCGTGTCCATGATCTTGCCCATCTTTGTCATGTTCTTGACGTTGTGCGAATGAATGATCGCCGTGTGGCGGAAGCCATGCTCGTAATGCCTCGCCTTTTCAATCGCCTCGTCGACATTGCGACAACGAACAAAAGGAACGAACGGCATCATTTGTTCAACGGGGACGAATGGATTCGACTCGTCCGTTTCGCCGAACAGCAACTCAGTGTCTTGCGACACGCTCCTACCAGCACCGCGTGCCAGGACTGCTGCGTCTTGGCCGAGGAAATCTTTCGCCGGGGCATCATGGTTGTCGTCACCCACTTTGACGATCGCATTACGTGTCAGTTCCTCAACTTCGCGAGCATTCAAGCGTGCAGCGCCGGCTCGTTCCATGGCTTGCATCATCCGATCGAAGACTTGTTCAACGACGAAGACTTCCTTCTCGGCGATGCAAAGGAGATTGTTGTCGTAGGCTCCGCCTTGGATGATGCAGCGAGCGGCATTATCCAGATCAGCCGTTTCGTCGACGACCACGGGCGGGTTGCCTGGGCCGGCGACAATCGCTCGCTTACCGCTGTTCAGTGCCGCACGGGCCACCATTGGGCCGCCTGTCACACAGATCAGGTTGACGCCGCGATGACCAAAGATGCCAGCCGCGGATTCGAGCGTCGGCTCGGCGATTACACAGATCAGATTGTCGATGCCAAGGTCGCGGTAGATCGCCTCGTTGAACCGGCGGACTCCTTCGGCAGCGACTTTCTTGCCGCTGGGATGCGGATTCACGACAAGCGAATTGCCCGAAGCAATCATGCTCACGGCGTTGCCGGTGATCGTCGGCAATGAATGTGTCACTGGAGTAATCGCACCGATGACACCGAAGGGAGCGTGCTCGATCACGGCCAAGCCACGATCGCCGCTATACACTTGGCTGGTCATGAACTCAGTGCCCGGCGTCTTCTCGCCCAACGTCTTGAGCTTCTCGATCTTGTGCTCGAGCCGCCCGATCTTTGTCTCGTTCATCTCCATCGTGCCGAGTTCGACGCAATTGTCGATCGAGATACGACGAATGTGATCGATGATTCGTTTGCGATCTTCCATGCCACGCTGCGAGAGTTGCTCGAAGGCATCGCGTGCGGCGGCAACCGCTTCGTTGACATCGGTGAAGATACCGTGCCGACCAGAGTAGCCCTTGCTGCTGACCATCGGAGCTTTGCTGACTTCGGCCAGCACTTGCGCGACGACGTCGCGGATGATTGATTCGTTGATTTGCATGAGAGGGTAGTTTTCAGTGCTAAGTGTTCAGTTTTCAGTTAGGGGAGGAAGTCGAAGCGTGGACGCTAGTCCTCTTTCGAGTACACCTTTCGGCTGTCGACATGGACTTGATCAACGAGTCCCACGACAACACAATCAATCGGCATGTTCTTTGTTTCCGCCGTCAGCCGAGCACTCGATCCTTGAGTGATCAAAACGTAATCCCCTTGGCCGGCGCCAAGCGTATCCACAGCAACAAACGTGCGTCCTGTCGTCTCGAGTTTCTTGCGTTGCTTCGCTTCCAACCGGTAAGGCTCGACGATAAGCAGCTTATAGCCGACCATCGTTTCGACTTTCTGCGTCGACACCAGCGAACCGGTTACTTTGGCGATGAACATTTCACGCTCCGCTTTCCAATAGTACCTTGCTTTGCCGGGCGACAATGATCTCTTCGTTGGTTGGCAAGACCCAGATTTGCGATCCGCTGTCGGCAGCACTAATCTTGGCTTCGCCCTTCGGTGAAGCGTTCGCCGTGTTGTCGAGCTTGATACCAAAACCTTCCAGGTTGGCACAAACCGCGGAACGAATTCCAACTCCGTTCTCGCCGATGCCACCCGTGAAGACGAGCACGTCGAGGCCTCCGAGTTCAACCAGCAACCCACCGAGATGCCGGCGAATCTCTGAGGTGAACACGTCCAATGCTAACTGAGCCCGCTCGTTGCCTTGCGATGCCGCCGCTTCCAAGTCACGAACGTCGCCGCTCACTTCGCTCAACCCGAGCAGCCCACCTTTATTGGCAAGATCGTCGAGCACTTCATCAAGCGATTTACCAGTTGCCTTCATCACTACAGGAAGCGCAAACGGATCGAAGTCACCAACACGATTGTTGTGAGGTAGTCCACTTTGTGGGCTCATTCCCAAAGTGTTCTGTACACTTTCGCGTCCGCGTATCGCACACAAGCTGTTCGAGCCACCGAGGTGACACGAGACGACTCGCAATCCTTCGCCCAGCATGTCCGCGACACGATTGGCGATGTAGCGATGACTCGCGCCGTGAAACCCCCAACGTTGAACGTGATACTTCGACGCCCAAGCTTCGGGACAAGCGTAGTATCGCAGCCGATCGGGAATCGTCAGATGAAAGCCGGTTTCAAAGGCCGCCACTAACGGAATCTCGGGAAGCTTCTCGCCGAGCAATCGCATGGCGTTGATGTACGGCGGATTGTGAGCTGGTGCGACTTGGTTCATCTCTTCCATCGCGGCCAACACGTCCGCCGTTACTCGCTGTACACCGCTAACACGACCGCCATGAACCGCTTTGAAGCCAATCGCGGCAACCTCGCTGGCATCCTTCAGGCAGCCGGTGTCGGCGGCCGTCAGTTGCTCCAGGCATTTGCGAACCGCCACCGCATGATCAGGCACCGAGGCCGTCACATCTTCACGGTGGCCGCCGATCTCGACAAAGCACGGACTTTCATCAGCGCCGATGCGTTCGATACCGCCGCGCGCCATTTGGCGCTCGTCGGTCATGTCGAACAGTCGATACTTAAAGCTCGTCGAGCCGAGGTTTGCTACGAGAATCTTCACTGCGTTGCTCCTGTCATCCGTGATTGCGTTGGACTTCCCTTTCAGACCTTGTGTTTAGCCAAGGTAAGCTTCGAGCAAACCTTCGGCGGGGCGGGCGATGATGTGGCTGCCGACGAGTTCGCCGACTTGAGCTGCAGCATTCGCACCAGCTTCGACCGCAGCACGCACGCTACCAACATCGCCACGCACAACGGTTGTGACCAAGCCACCACCGATTTGCACTTTCTTGACGATCTCGACATTGGCGGCCTTTGCCATCGCGTCCGTCGCCTCGACCAAGGCGATCAATCCTTTTGTTTCGATCAATCCAATCGCGTTCATTTGTGAGTCCTTGTTCAGTGTCCGAATCAAACGTTCGGTATTGTTTCGTTTTGAGAATCAGAGTTGTGACTACTTGCCGGCCTTGGGCTTGCCCGAGGGCAGGACCTTGCCGAGGTCATCGTGCGGTCGTGGAATCACTTGCACGCTGACAACTTCGCCCACGCGACCGGCTGCATTCGCGCCGGCGTCCGTCGCAGCCTTTACGGCAGCCACATCACCCGTCACGAAGGCCGAGACCAAGCCGCTGCCGACGTTGTCCCAACCCATGAATTGAACGTTCGCTGCTTTCAACATTGCGTCAGTGGCTTCGACCAAGGTAATGAAACCCTTGGTTTCGATCATGCCTAACGCTTCCATCGCTTTTGCCATCTGTGGGTCTCCAAAATTAAGACGTAGTTGATCGGTCATTCGTCATTCGGACTTGGGCATTCTGGTTGGTGTTAATGCCCAGGTCAGAATGACCAATGACCAGGGTATTTTGCTGCGGTTAGTGCTTCTCACAAGCACACGGTTCCTGCTTTAACAATTCGACTTTCGTGGCTCCATCCAAGTAACACGCGTTTCCCTCGTCGGTATCAATATGTACTTCCAGCTTGCTCGTTTCATCCGCCCGCACGAGCAAGTCTTCCATCACAATCGTACTCATCGGCGATTCGACTCGCAGCTTCATCAAGTCGCCATTCTTCACGCCGTATCGTGCTGCATCAGCGAAGTTCATGTGAACATGTCGTGCGGCTCGAATCACGCCCTCGTGTAATTCAACCACTCCCTTGGGACCAACGAGTACGCAGCCTGGACTGCCTTCGATCTTGCCGCTATGTCGCACCGGAGCATTGATGCCGAGCGAGATAGAATCGGTAAAGGCAAGTTCGACTTGGCTGAACGGACGCGTCGGACCGAGGATGCGGACGGTTGGCAGAGTCCGCTTGCGCGGGCCAACAACCATGACTGTTTCTTCCGCAGCATAAAATCCGTCTTGATACAGGTCCTTCATTGGGGTCAATGTATGCCCGGGCCCAAACAGGATTTCAACATGCTCGTCGGTTAAGTGGCAGTGGCGTGCCGAGATGCTCACGACGAGTTCAGATTCGGGCTTCGTTGAGCCATTTGTTGGCGAACCGCCGACTTGCTGCGTGATGATCTGTCGTACGATCCGCTCAATAGCAGATCGGTCGAGTCCTGGTGCGGATGTCATGATGGATGGTTTACTCACATTCGAGTTGTTATGCGGTCTCGCCAGCATCAGCAATGATCAGCTTGACGCCAGCGTTTGTTAACTTGTCTCGCCACTCGTCGGTGATCTCGTTGTCGACCACCAGGACGTCGGCTTTGCTTAGTTCACAGAGTCGAGCCAGGCTCGTTCTTCCAAATTTTGTGCTGTCCGCAACGATGACGACCTCGTCGGCCGCTTTCATCATCACGCGTTCAGTTTCGACTAACAGCAAGTTGCTGTTGTAGTAACCGTTGTCGTTCAATCCGGCGATGCTCAGTACCGCGCGGCCTACGTTCAAATCGGCGAGCATCTCGTTGGCGTAGGGTCCCAGCGAAACTCCTGTCCGACCATGAACGTACCCACCGACCATGACCAAATCTGCATTGCTCGACGCAAACAGATTCGCCACTGGCAACGAATTCGTGACAACTTGCAGCGGGCGGTGGACTAATAGTCGCGCCAGCTCGTAAGTCGTACTTCCTCCGTCGAGCAGGATCGTGTCACCATCTTCAATCAACTGACTGGCTGCCTGGGCAATCAGCCGTTTCTTCTCCCAGTGCGTCTTCTGGCGCTGGTCGAAGTGTTGCAACTTAGGAGACGGGCCGGTGTAGAAGACGCCACCATGGGTCCTCTGCGCCTCGCCAGTTTCCTCCAAGTAGTCTAGGTCACGCCGAACCGTGGACTCCGAGACCTCCAACTCGCTGGCAAGATCCGGCAGGGAAGCGAATCCGCGTAACCGAACCATCTCCAGTAATCGCGACCTTCGCTCTTCAGCGACAGACTGAACCGCCATTACCCATTCTCACCAGACTACGTGTCCATTCAAGCGACACGCGGATTATGATCTTCTGGATGAAAACTTTCAATCACTTAAAGACATAAATCTACCATTTTATTTCCAGATCCTGAATTATTTCTATCGAAAGCGAACTTCGTTGTGTCGCAACTGAATGCTGCAACACAACTTATGAACATATGTGGTAGTGCCTCAACTTGTGTTGCGGGAGTGTTTCCGTTCTGTCGGAGGCTACTTTCAACCCAGCTTGCCGGGTTTTTCGGCGTAGCTGGTAGTAGGCCCGTGCTTCAGTTCGGGTTTGCATTCAAACAACACCTCCCTCCCGTCCCGCTTGCTGCCGCGACGCGGCACCAAGCGGGACGGGAGGGAGAACGGGCGAGTCGTCTAAATCACCCGACGTAAACGTCGGGCCTAGTGCTTGGTTACAGCGTAATCTTAGGGTTGTGTGCCACTTCTATGAAAAGTTAGTGGCTGTCAATAGTTTGTTGTTTCATTTTTTGTGTTAAGTTTTGAATTAGCCCAGACGGAGGATAGGGCAACGCAGAGGTGCGACCCGAGCGCCGGACTGGGGCCGAGATCGAAGCGGGTGGTTTGACGTAGGTTGAATCACCTGCATCTCTCTACTTTCTTCGAGCTTGGCCAAATGCGATAAACCTTCGCAGCACGATGCTGCGACCTCTTCGAACATGGAGGTGAGTGGCGATGATATCCAACACCAATCGATACTGTCGGTCTCCCATTCTTCTATCCGAGCGTTGAGCCCAAGTTGGGATTCGAAAGGCGTGAGGCTGCCCCACCTGGCTACGAGCAAGATCCAGAGAATCCGCCCAGTGGCACCACGAGCTCACCTCACAACCGAGAGCCAAATCGTATCGACCTTTGTGTTCATCTTCATCACAACACCTCGGTTGTTCCAAGAAGCCTAAGCAACCTGTGATTGCTGTTCTACTTGACGCATCTCCCAAAATAGTTTCCGTATCCAGCGATTGGCCACGGTGGCTGCGGCAACCGAACCCGGTTTGCCTCGCTGTTTCAAGCCTTCCTTCATTTGCTTCCAAGTCGGTTGAAAACGCGCCAGACGATGAGCCGCTTCGATCAGCATCGTTCGCAGTGTGAGGTTGCCAGCTCTGACCAAGCCGCCATCGGCCTGACGTTTGCCGCTGGAAGCATTCTTCGGCGTCACCGCACAATAGCGGGCCAGTTGCTTGCCGCAAGCAAACCGATCGAACGAACCGATCTCGGCTCGCATCACAACCGCCGTGACCAGCCCTACGCCTTTCGTCTCACGCAGCTTTTGCACCACCGGATCGTCGGTCGTCGCTTCTTCCATCCGTCGTTCGACCTCGCGCACTTTCGCGACCAGCCGCTCGAGGTCTGCCAAGTGTTGGTCCATGACCCAGCGACTGTGGCCATTCAGCGACTCGGTTGACTTCAACCAAATCAGCCAAGCCTTGGTCCACACGTTGCCAACTTCACGCGGAGCCGCGATACGTTCCTCGCGCAGCATCGCCCGCATCCGCAGCTTCACATCGCGACGTTGCTCGACGAGTTGCTGTCGATAACGACCTAGTCTCCGCAGATCGCGAATCTCCGCCGGCGGCAACCAGACGCGCGGCAGGTAACCGACGCGACACAGGTCGGCCAACAAATGAGCATCTGCCAAGTCGCTTTTGTCCGGGCTCTGCTTCATCTTGGAACAGATGCCGGCGTGCGCCAGTTCCACCGGCCAATCGTGGTTCCTGAGTTGCTCCGCGAAGTGACTTGCGCCGCAGCAAGTCTCGACCGCTGCACCTCGAATGATTCGTCCGTCGCGCGTGTTGTCTACATACTCCAGAATACTGCTCATGTCATTCGCAACCCGCTGATTTCCGAGTACTTCCCCAGCCTCATCAAGGATGCAAACTTGCACGAAACAATCGTGATAATCGAATCCCACAAAGCAGCACCAGTCAGCTATACTTGCCATGTTCGTCACTCCAACCATTAGTTTTGGGATTAAAATTCTCGTCACAAACTAATAGGTCAAGGAGTGACGAACTTCTTTCATCCCATCTGGCTCTGCCAGTGCCGTCACGGGCGCGGTTGGTCCGTGCAACACTGGCCGAGCCAGTGGCACCCGAATTCCTTGCGGTAACACAGCACTAGCAGCGGCTACGCCCGGAAAGGACCGTAAAGGGCCCGGTTTTTGTCCCCGCAGAATGGAAACGCTCCCTGTGTTGCCGACGCAAAAGAGGGCAGGGGGGCAGCAAATCCGGTGAGCTGGATTCCGTTGAATCAACCTCTGCGACCGGCTCTAGCCTCTTCGTAGCAGGCTCGAATTCTGGCTTCGACTTCGCGTACCAGCGACTTGTCGTCCAGTTCGCCAATCTGGCTCGGCGAAAGAGGCTCACCGATGCAGAGGTGAATTACGCTAGCACGAGGCAACTTCGCGGTCCTTGGCCAAGCCTCGAAAGCACCGTCGAAGCCGACCGGAATGATCGTGACGTTTCCGCGTCGTGCGAGCGCGCAGAATCCCGGTTGTAGGGGTAATGGGGATCCGTCGTGGGTTCGCGTGCCCTCAGGAAACAACAATACGGCCTCGCCACGCTTGATGCGGCGTATCGCTTCTTTCAGCCCGGCGAGACCAAGGCCCTCACGATCGAGCGGAATCGCGTCGAGAAACTGTATCAGCCATCGAAAGGGGGCGAACCGAAAGAGAGACTGACGAGCCAGGGAATTCAGTCGCCGATCGAAAGCCAGTCCTACGAGGATCGGATCGAGGAAGCTTTGGTGGTTAGCACAGATGACCAACGGGCCGCTCGCGGGAATTCGCTCGCGACCCTTACAACGCATACGAAAGACAACCACGCCGACTAATCGTGAAAGCAGCCGAATCGCAGAGTAGCCGAGCCGTTGTGTGAGAGAGCGCTCAGCCATTCGCCCGCAACGACCTCTCGCTTACGATTGCCACGAGCCGCTCGACGACCTCTTCAGGAGACATGCCATCCGTGCAGAAGTCGATCGCGTCGAAAGCGGGCTCTAAACGTCCGACGTCTCGGCTCGAATCACGATGATCTCGTTCGTTCTGCTGCTCAAGAACCTCCTCAACCGAGATCTGCTCTCCGCGTGCCTGAAGCTCAAGGACTCGCCGCTTGGCACGTTCCTCGGGAGATGCTGTCAGGAAGATCTTGCATTCAGCGTGTGGAAACGCGACCGTCCCTTGATCGCGGCCCTCCGACACGATGTCTTTGCCGGCTGCGAAAGCGCGTTGCAGTTCGACCAATCGCTCGCGAACGGCAGGATTATCAGCCAAATAGTGGATATTCGACGTGACCTCGCTCGTTCGGATCAACTTGCTGACGTCCTCGCCGTTCAGTCGAACAACGCTTTCGTCCATTTCAATCTGGCAGCCTTGAGCCAGTTCGGCGAGCCCCGTCGGATCGTCCCATGGGCCTTGATTACGCACGGCCGCAAGCGTTACCGCCCGGTACATCGCCCCCGTATCAAGGAATGCGAAGCCCAGTCGATCGGCCAGAGTTCGAGCGATAGTACTTTTACCGGCCCCAGCCGGCCCGTCGAGAGTTACGATCATGTTTCGCTTTCTATAGCCAAATGCGAAATCATTCTACCGGGCGAAGTCGCTCCATTGAAGTAAACGACGTCATGTCTATACTCAGGAGTTTGCTGTAACCAACGCGCCAGAATCCTGGCGAGTGAAACTTTGAGCGGAGGATTGATCGGTGTACGAGAATGTGGCTTTGGTTGGTGCGACCGGCGCGGTGGGAAGCATTTGTCGTCAACTGCTTGAAGAGCGACAATTCCCTTTCAAGACGATCAAGTTCCTCGCCTCCGCTCGCTCTGCCGGCACGAAGCTGACGTTCAAAGGCGAAGAACACACCGTGGAAGAGTTGCGACCGGAAGCCTTCGAAGGCGTCGGCCTTGTCATCGCCAGCACACCGGACGACGTTTCAGCCGAGTTCGCTCCTTGGGCGGTCGAACGGGGAGCAGTCGTCGTCGATGAGAGTGGATACTGGCGCATGAAAGCGAACGTGCCGCTGGTTGTTCCGGAAGTCAATCCCGAGGCGATCGAGAAGCACGAAGGGATCATCGCCAGTCCCAACTGCTCGACGACGCAAATGGTTGTCGCGATGAAGCCGCTGCATGATGCCGCGAGGATCAAGCGAGTGATCGTCAGCACGTATCAGGCGACCAGCGGAGCGGGTGTTTCCGGCGAGCGTGAGCTCGAAGAAAGCAGCCGCGCCTCGTTGGCGGGACAGCCCTATAAAAACAAGACGTTCGCCCATCCCATCGCCTTCAATCTCATTCCGCAAATCGGCAGCCCCAAGCACCAGGGCTACACCTCCGAAGAGATGAAGATGGTCTACGAGACACGAAAGATCTTCAATGATGATTCGATCCGTGTTTGTCCAACCTGCGTGCGTGCGCCCGTGACGAACTGTCATAGCGAAAGTATCTTGGTCGAAACCGAACGCAAGCTGACCGTTGAGCAAGCTCGAAAGTTGTTCGAGGATTTTTCGGGCATCACGGTGCTGGATGACTTGGCAGCCGGACTATATCCGTTGCCGCTTTCCTGCAGTGGTAAGGATGACGTTTTCGTTGGACGAATTCGCGAAGACCTGTCATGTGACAACGGCATTGCGTTCTGGTGCGTGAGTGACAACCTTCGTAAGGGTGCCGCCACGAATGCGGTTCAAGTTGCCGAGTTGCTCGTCCGCAGTCAGGCAACAGTCTGACAAGGCAATGCCGGAATTGGTAGAGTTTGAAATTCCTGAAAGTAGGACGGCCACTCTTGGCCGTCTTCTGTCGGGCAGGAGTGCCCGACTTACGCCAAACTGCACCACTAACCAGTTCCGAACCAGCCACAAGGGCAGGGGAGTGGTCTCGAAAATCAGCCCACTTCCCCTGCGCGGTCTTCGATGCGATACCTGAAGCTGACACTCGCCTACGACGGAACGAACTTCTCCGGTTGGCAGTGGCAGCCCACGCAACGAACTGTCCAAGGCCAGCTCGAAGCTGCGATTCGCGAGATTACCGGCGAAGAGACTCGCATCACCTCCAGTGGCAGAACCGACGCCGGTGTTCATGCGATTGGGCAAGTCGCCGCTTGGCCCACGAATAGCAAGCATCCGACGGACGTTTTGCTACGCGGGCTGAATGCGAATACTCCAAGAGATATGGTGATTCGCTCGGTTGAAGAGGCTCCGGAAGGTTTTCACGCGATCAACGATTCTGTCTCGAAACGGTATCGTTACTTACTCTATGACAACCCAATTCGTGATGTGTTTGCTCGTCACTATGTTTGGCAATTATGGCACCCGCTGAATGTCGAGGCGATGCACGCGGGTGCGCAGAAGTTGCTTGGGGAACATGATTTCAAGAGCTACGAGACTTCCGGCTCACCGCGAGTTAGCACCGTTCGTACGATTCACGATATCGTGGTCGAACGCCGCATGACCGATCATGGTGAACGGATCGTGGTCGAAGTCGAAGCGAACGGTTTCCTCTACAACATGGTAAGGAATATTGTTGGTACGCTGGTCGAGGTTGGCAAAGGAAATCGCACTTCCGAATGGCCTGGCGAAGTCCTGACACAGCAAGACCGTCGCGCCGCCGGCGCGACCGCGCCGCCACAAGGACTGTACCTACTGCACGTGAACTTCAACTCCTGATTGCCGATGCGAATCGCACACGTTATTACTCGCATGATCGTCGGCGGCGCGCAGGAGAACACGCTGTTCACTTGCGAGGATTTGGTGCATGAACATGGCGACGAGGTGTTGCTGATCACCGGGCCCGCACTCGGACCGGAAGGCGATCTGTTGACGCAGGGCAGGGGGGAGCAAGTCCCCGTCAGCTATGTGCCCACCCTGCGACGTGCGATTCATCCCTGGCGAGATCTTCGCAGCTACTATGCAATCAAAAACATTCTCCGAGACTTTAAGCCCGACGTCGTTCATACGCACAGCGCGAAGGGTGGCATACTCGGTCGGATGGCGGCTCATGCATTGAGAGTCCCGGCCATTGTTCACACCGTTCATGGCGCGCCGTTTCATCCGTACCAGGGCAGGGCGGCGCATGAGTTATTTCGCCAGTGCGAGAAGTACGCCACAGGGCGATGCCATCGACTAGTCAGTGTCGCCGACGCGATGACGGATTTAATGGTGGATGCCAAAGTGGCTCCGCGTGAGATGTTTACGACGATCTACAGCGGTATGGATGTCGAGCCATTCTTACACGCCAACGAACATCGTGATCGCGTGCGAACAGAGTTGGGATTCACTAACGATCATGTCGTGATCGGCAAGATCGCGAGACTGTTCCATCTCAAGGGACACGAGTACGTCGTAGCGGCTGCCGCGCGAGCCGTAAAGGTGTGTCCGCAACTCCGCTTCTTGTTCGTCGGCGACGGAGTGTTGCGAGAGTGGCTGGACGAGATCATTTACGAAGCAGGATTAGAGGAGCACGTTGTCTTTACTGGGCTCGTACCGCCTTCTCAGATCCCCGAGTTGGTAGGAGCGATGGACGCACTCGTGCATGCGAGTCTGCGCGAGGGGTTGGCAAGAGCCTTGCCGCAAGCGTTGATCGCTGGCAAACCGGCAATCAGCTATGACATTGATGGGGCACGCGAAGTCGTCATTCCTGGCGAGACAGGGTTCTTGTTGGAGCCAAAGTCGATCGATCCGATGTGCGAGGCGATGATACAGTTGGCCAGCGATGCTGAGCTTCGAGAGCGGATGGGGAAGGAGGGGCAGCGGCGGTTCACGGAGCAGTTCCGACATCAGCACATGACCACCGAGATCCGACGCGTTTATGAAGAATTGCTTGCGCGTCGGTAGACTCGGTCGTCGTCAAGACACACGCCGCTCTTTCGCTGATCTGGCGGTTCATCTAAACTGTTGGGGTTGTTCATCTTGGATAGTTCTTATCGATTATTCCCCCTGGCGGTCGAACCGTGTCGCAGCTTCCAGACATCCTTGGTCCCTACCGCCTGACGAAATATATTCGCTCCGGGAGTTCGAGTCAGATCTGGGAAGCGATTCGAGATCAGAAGGATCGCTTCATCTTAAAGGTGTTGCGACCTGATCATTGGGGAAATAAAGACGAGATCGCTCTGCTGAAGCACGAATTTGAAGTGGGCAGTTCGCTCAAACATCCGAGCATCATTCGCATTCACGAATTCAACATGGAAGGCAAGATTGCCTATCTTGTGCTCGACGTCTTTAGTCCGCTGAACGTCAAGCAAGCCTTGCGCGAGAACCATGCGCAGGTGCTGGTCAATTTCGCTAAAATCGCGGAGCAGATGGCGATGTCCTTGGGGCACATGCACGAAAAGAAATGGGTGCATTGCGATGTCAAGCCAGACAACTTCTTGCTGAATGATGATGGAGTCGTCAAGCTGATCGACTTTACGATCTCACAAAAGGCTGCGACCGGGATGCTCGGTCGTATGTTCGGTGGGCAAAAGGTGATTCGCGGAACGCGGAGCTACATGTCTCCCGAGCAGATTCGCGGGAAACCGCTTGATGGTCGAGCGGACATCTATTCGCTAGGATGCGTGTTCTTTGAGTTATTAGGCGGGAAGCCTCCTTACACGGGAGACAGCCCAAATGACTTGTTGCAGAAGCATTTGACCGCTGGCATTCCATCGGTCGTCGTTCAAAACGACAATGTCATGCCGGAGCTAGCAGCGTTAATCCGCAGAATGATAGCAAAGAAAGCTGAGGATCGCCCTAGCTCCATGGCAGAGGTTATGAAGGAGCTTCGAGCATCGAAGCCTTTCAAGGTTGCACCAAAGTTACCGGCGAAGGCAGAAGCAGAATCCGAAGAGTGACCTGATAAAATAGGAAAGCGATAGATAAAGATGGAAGCTCCAGGGCCTGGATTTGAGTTTGAAGAGCCGATCTACAACTTGCAGTGTCAGTTGCGTGACTATGAAGAGCAAGCTGAAAGAACGCCCGACGTCGAGGATGCGATTCGCAAGACGCGTCGCGAGATCGCCGACTTAACCGCGCAGATCTATGCGAACCTAACACCCTGGCAAACCGTGCAGGTCTCCAGACATAAGAACCGGCCCCATACGGTTGATTATGTTTCGCTCGCCTTTGATGAGTTTGTCGAGTTGCACGGCGACAAACACTTCGGAGACGACCAGGCAATTCGTACCGGTTTTGCCAAGCTTGACCAACACAAGGTCATGGTGGTTGGGCATGAGAAGGGTCGCACCTACAAGGAGAAGAGTGCCTGTTACTTCGGTTGTGCCCATCCCGAAGGTTATCGCAAGGCCATGGCCAAGATGCGAATGGCGGCGAAGTTTGGGCTGCCGATTATCTGCCTGATCGACACACCGGGTGCATATCCTGGGATCGGTGCCGAAGAACGCGGTCAGGCTCAGGTTATCGCCGAGAACATGTTCGAAATGTCACGGCTGAAGACTCCGATTATCTGCATCGTGATCGGTGAAGGCGGCAGTGGCGGCGCGCTGGGGATTGGTGTTGGCGACCGGATCGCGATTCTTCAGAACTCGTACTATTCGGTGATCAGCCCAGAAGGCTGTGCCGGCATCATCTGGAAGAGCCACGAATTCGCTTCGAAGGCAGCCGACGCGTTGCGGTTCACATCGTCGCATCTGAAAGAACTCGGAATCGTTGATGACGTAATCGCCGAGCCGCTCGGCGGCGCTCACCGAGACCCTCACAGAATGGCCTCTCAGGTGAAGATGTATCTCATGAAGACACTCAACGAACTGCGTTCAATTTCCACCGACGACTTACTCCAAAAACGGTACGACAAGTTCCGTCGCATGGGCGTATTCTTAGAGGCTTGAACGGCCACAGGCGATCGCAGGGAAGCCCAGCATCGGCAAAACACGGCCTTTACGAAAGCCCCACTGCAACGTCCGATAATGTTTCTTATGTTCGGTTTGGATGTCGTTTTTCCTTGGTTTCTGGCAATTCGTGGTTTTTGACGAATCGCTGCCCTGTCCCGATACTTGCGTGTTGCTTGGCCAGCACCGGTCATCGTTTCGTGCGATCGTCCGCTGGGTTTGGCAACCGTTCGAATGCTTGACGCCATTCTTCAAATGGCACGACTCGACTGTCTCCAGTAGCGCGATCAATGCCATTCTTCACGCGGTCACCGAGCTGGTCAGCAACGGACTCTTGGAAGCGGTCCGCCAGCCCTTCGCCGGTGGATTCGACGTACCCGGTGATCGCTCGTTTGGCATCCTCCGGAGTATGAATTGCTCCACCAATCGGATGCGACGTTCGATGGTTTCCGAGCCGCTCGTCGAGCGAGTGAATCGCTGGCTCCAACTTGTCGTGGATATCATCTGGCAGATAGGCGTGAGCCTTGTCGAGAAACACCGCGATGTAGTAAGCCGAATACGACCGAAGAATCGGGGCTCGAATTGAATCAACAAGCGAGACCAAGAAGATCGTCAAAATGACACAAATCAGCACACCCTTCGCCAAGCCAAACAAGGCACCGATTTGGCGATCGAACTCCTTCAATTTGAGGCGGTCGATAAAGTCGGAGACGTATCGAAAGATCACCCAGATCACAAAAGAGGTTCCCACGAACAAGATGACCCAGGCAAGAGGAACGTCCCAGGGCGGCCCCACCGGCAGGGCCTCCGCGAGGGGTGTATCGAACTTCAGTGCGACGAAGCTGCTTGCAACGATCGCACCTAAGGAAGCGATTTGCCAGGCAAGTCCTTTCCAAGCACCAAACAGCATTGCTCCTGCTAGCACGGCCAGCATGATGATGTCGTAGATTTCCATATTTGCAGCAGGGAAAGGGAGGGGAGACAAGTAGGATTTCGCGTTTCGTACATGCGCAACGAAAAATCGTGCGCGCCGGGTGACTGTATCCGAAGAGTTGCCGATCCTCCAAGACCAAAAGGAATGCTCTTCGTATGGTTTACGGATGTCGGTATACTCCGCCGCCCAATTCTCCTCTTTGACCGCTCTAGCTAGCAGCGATGGCAGACTTCAAGACTCACATCACGACGAGCACCGTGATCGGCATCGGTTACGGGGCGGCCGGATACTTGCAACTCGAGTTGCCAATCACGACGTGCGCCTTGGCAGCCGGTCTGTGTGGTGCCTCGGGAATGCTGCCGGACCTTGATAGCGACTCGGGAGTTCCCGTTCGAGAAACGATGTCGCTGGCCGCCGCTGTGGTCCCGATGTTAATGATGGATCGTTTCGCGCACTTGGGCTGGTCGCACGAGACGATGGTGCTGGCAGGCATGTTGTTGTATTTGGGGATACGTTTCGGTGTGGCTTCGATTTTTAAGAAGTACACGGTGCATCGCGGCATGTGGCACAGCATCCCAGCTGCGGCAAGCGTTGGGTTGCTATCGTTCCTTGTCTGTTCGTGTGATGACATGACGTTGCGATTGTATAAGGCCGCCGCCGTCGTGATCGGGTTTCTGTCGCATCTGGTGTTAGACGAAATGTGGTCGATCGACATTCGACGAGGCAGGCTGTATTTCAAGAAGTCGTTCGGCACAGCCTTGAAGTTCTACAGCGGCAGCATGTGGGCGAATGTTTCGACTTATGGCAAGCTGGCGCTGTTGTTGTTGGCAGTGTCCTACGACCCCGTCATCATGCGAGAGTTCGCAAGCAAGGCAGAAAAAAAGGCCGCGCGAACCGCCCGAGAATTGATCGAAGATACGCACGAACACGCCGAGCAGTTGTGGCGTTAAAAGAGCTGAGACGTAGGTTCCCAGCATAGCCGCATCTTTTGTCTACATGGTGCGGCTACGCCGGCACGTTACATCAGAACAGCTTCTTACTATCGAGTAGCAGCGTTACGGGACCGTCGTTCACAAGCGCCACGTCCATGTGGGCGCGAAATTTCCCCGTTGCTACTTTGATGCCCTTCATGCCGACCCCGGCTATGAAAGTGTTGTAAAGGCATTCGGCCTGTTCAGGTGGAGCAGCCTGCGTAAAACTCGGTCGCCGACCTTTGCGACAATCGCCATAGAGCGTGAATTGACTGACGACGAGCATTGCGCCACCAATGTCCTCCAAAGATTGATTCATCTTGGCGTCATCATCTTCAAAGATCCGCAGCGCACAAATTTTGTCGGCGAGTTGCCGGGCGTCGGCTTCGGAATCGTCACCCGTGACACCTAGCAACACGAGCAGCCCACGCGCAATCTCACCAATGACCGCATCATCGACCGTTACACTCGCTTGCGTCACTCGCTGTACACATGCTCGCATCGTTCTGACAATCTACCCTTCTGCTAAGGGCTCACGCGCCGCCTTGCGTCGTTCCCGTTCTTCTTCCGCCGCGACAAGAACCTCATTGATCAACTCGTAGTTCTTGCCAATCAACGCAACTTGAGCGAGAAGACATCCGCCGATCACAACGATGCCGAGCATCGCGAGGCCCCAATGATACGGCACCCAATCTGCGGCATTGGGATTAAGTGTCACGGGATCGGAAGCCGCACCAAGGCCGGCAATGAATAGAATTAACAAAATCGCGAGCAGCGACCAAGGGAACGCTCGCTTTTTTAACCGCTGACTGCGCTCGGCTAGAGCTTGGTCGAGCGAGAATGCATCAACGACTTCGCGACACCAACGATTTGTACCGATGAAATACGTGACCGAGATACTGTTTACCAAGAGCGTTACCAACGCCGCGCTCATGCCTAACCAGATGTGTAGCCAGAATGCCGAGCGTTGCTCTTTCAATTGCTTCGCCGCTTCTTCGAGTTGGCTCTCGGACTGCTCAAGAGCTTGGCGGTCGCTGGCTGCATCTGCCAGTCCATCGTATTCGTGATACGCGGACTGAAATGTCCGGGATGCTGCGCCAAAGTCTCCGATGGTCAAGCCAACGAGTAGATTCGCCGAAAGCAGCACGACCGCGAAGAGAGAAAGTGCAAGAAAGATGCGAGACACGAGATTGGTATCTCCAGCCAACGGAAATCGGACGCGTAATGCTTGTTCGGTAATTTAGAGCGAGCTTCGCCGGGTGGCTACCCGCCACCGAAGCATCTCGAACGACTTGTTAGATTTTCGGGCAACGGTTCATCGAATCCATTAACGCAAACGAGGACGCGGCATCGTGCCCCACTCCCCTGCCCCGATTCTCGGCACTGTCGAGCAATTCGTCGAGGATGCAGCGGATCATGGCTATCTGGGCGGCGACAATTTGATCCAAATCTTGGAACGCTCGGCCCCTGCCCTCGACGCCCTGTTGGAGAAACATCGAGGCTCGCAGATCGTGGGCGTCGCCCACAACGTTGTCAATCGAGTCTACGTGGCGAACTACTAAGCAGGCCTTTTCATTCTTCAGTTTGAAGGAATTCGTACGCCGGCTCTCTGAAGCCGGCGAGCAACGAATTACTGAATTCGACGGCTGCGGAGAGCCGTCGTACAAGTTGTGCAGTTTGAACAAAACGAAAGCCCTGAACTGCTGAGCATTCCGCTCGCTCGAGCCCGCGAAATCCACCAGGATAACTGCGGTATCAACGTGGTGAGGCTCGACGGCAAGGGCAGAAAGCTGCGATCGCTAAACGCGGCATTTCACCTCCGTTAAAACGATCGGTTGACGGTAGGGATGCCGCCGAACTAGAATCGGCGAATAAGCATACCTTTGGGTGGCCTATTTCACGTAAGCCACGCGTCCGTTCACGCCCAGGATCGCCTTTGGATGGCCTTTCTCACCGCAAACAATGGCCCGCAAGCTGGTCGCCGGTATGAATTGGATCGGCCCGAGTCGGTACTCGGTCGGCATCCTGAGTGCGATGTCGTAATCGATGTTGGTGCGGTCAGCCGCTATCACTGCAAAGTGATCGGCGATGGTTCTCGATTCGCCGTTGAAGATCTCAATAGCCGCAACGGAACTTTCGTCAACGAACAAGTCATCGAAGGTCGAAAGCTTCTCGAGCACGGCAACCTCGTCCGTGTTTGCGACGTTGTTTTTACGTTCCACGAACGCGAGCAGCCGCCGTCGTCGTCCTCTGACGATTCGAGTTTCCGAGCCGTGATGGTGGACGACGAATCTTCGGATTCCGGTGGATCGACGATCATGTCGAAGCTGGATGTCCGTTCGAGCATCAATGGTCCGCTGCTCGCCGCTAGTGCGGAAGCCAAATTGAGTGCTTTGATCGAGATCACTCGTAGCCTGAGCAATACTCTGTCGCTTGATAAAGTTTTGCCGGACGTATTGGACAGTTTGTTCCGCATCTTCGTCCAGGCCGATCGTGGCTTCGTCGGCATTGTCGACGCGAACGGCGTCCTCGTTCCCCGCTGGACGAAACTCCGACGCGAGGATAAGGACGACACGATACGCGTCAGCCGCACAATCGCAAAGACTGTGATGGAGACAAAGGAAGCGATTCTTTCAGCGGATGCCGCGAGCGACGTTCGCTTCGAGATGAGTCAAAGCATCGCGGACTTCCGCATCCGCTCGATGATGTGTGCACCATTGGTCGACAACGATCAAAACGCGTTTGGCATTTTGCAAATCGACACGCTCGACCAGCGGCAACGGTTCCGCGAAGACGATCTGGAACTGCTTGTAAGTACTGCAGCTCAAGCGTCGTTCGCAATCAACAATGCGAGGCTGCACGAGGATTCGTTGAAGCAGCGCAGTATCGAACGAGATCTTCAGCTCGCTCGCGAGGTCCAGAAAGCCTTTTTGCCTCAGCAAGCTCCCGACTTGCCCGACTATACGTTCTACAGTTACTACCAAGCTGCGAATCACATTGGCGGAGACTACTACGATTATGTACCGTTGCCGAACGGAAACATCGCCGTGATCGTGGCAGATGTCGTTGGTCACGGTGTTGCGGCCGCAATGCTGATGGCCAAAGTCTCGGCCGAGTCGCGTTTTTGCCTCGCCAGCGAAGCTGACCCTGCGGTGGCAATTACAAAATTGAATCGCCGCTTGTGTGAGTTGAAACTGAATCGGTTCGTGACGTTCATTCTGGCGGTGATCAATCCCGCCACACACGAAGTAACCATCGTGAATGCGGGGCACATGGCTCCGATGTTGCGGCATGTCGATGGCACCGTCGATGACCCAGGTCAGAAGCAAGCTGGTATCCCGCTCGGGATCGTGGATGATTTCGAGTACAACAAGATTTCGATTACACTCCAGCCGCAGGAACTGCTAACGCTTTACACAGATGGCCTGGATGAGGCTGCTGACGTCAAGGGCGAACAGTATTCCATCGATCGAATGCGAGAGGGCGTCAAAGCTGGTGACGGCACACCGGAAGGCACAGGCAAGACCTTGATCGCTGACATCCGGGCGCATATCACTGGCTGCCCGCAAGACGATGACATGTGTTTGGTTGTCTTGCGCCGCGATTGAGCAGTTCGCCGGAACTTCGAGTTTGAGCGAGAGGACGACCAGGAAACTGCCTGGCAATTGCCAAGACTGCAAGCTCGAAATCGAACACAACCTAAGACGGATTCGCTTGCTGTCGTCCCGCAGTGTGTTCACATCGAGTTCTGAAGATGACAATCCCTTCCGATGACCAATCGCTTCCGACTTTCGATCCTACATCGATCGAGCGACCGGACGAGTCGTTAGTCAGGTACTACGGTCTTGTTTCGCTGCTGAGTGGGCCGTTCTTTCCGTTTGCATTCATTCCGCTGTACCTCAAATACATGACGCTGCGGTACAAGTTCGACGACAGTGGAGTGTCGATGAGCTGGGGCATCTTGTTTCGCCGCGAGATCCATCTGACGTATCGAAGAATCCAAGATATCCATCTCACGCGAAACATCGTTCAACGCTGGATGGGACTCGCCACGGTCGCGATTCAAACTGCGTCTGGCAGTTCCGGCCCCGAGATGAGCATTGAAGGCGTATTGCGCGCCGATGAACTGCGTGACTACTTGTACCGACAAATGCGCGGAGCACGTGGCGAGAGCGAACCGACGATGACCGGTTCTATACAAGTCATTCCTAGCGACGACCCACTCACGCTCCTACGCGAAATACGCGACCTCCTCCAAGAAAAATGCTCGTCGGACGGGAGGGCATCATGAGTGTGCGAGTAGAGCAGGCCTCGAAGTGGATCTATGCGGGCGTGTGGGGAATCCTGAGCCGTTGGTTCCGCGTTCCGGAACACCCCCCTGCCCTGCCCTCGTCGTCCGGCACATCGGTCGAATCATTCAAACCGGCGATAGGATTCCTGAAGTATCTGAAGTTTCAGTTTTGGGTGGGCTTGTTCGCGATTGATCTTACAATCTTCGTCGTTGAACTGATCATCCTCGTCAACGCTCCCACGATGGGGCTACTGCTTCTTGTCCCAGCGTTGTTCTTTGCAATTGTCCCCGACGTGATCATTTACTTGGCCATCCACCTCCGATATGACACCACATGGTATGTGCTATCGGATCGTAGCCTGCGGATTCGGCGCAGCATCTGGATCATTCACGAAACGACGATCACGTTCGAGAACGTTCAGAATGTCTCCGTGCACCAGGGGCCGTTGCAACGCTGGTATGGGATCGCCAACGTCTCGATCGAAACAGCGGGTGGCGGGGGACAGCAGTCACACGGCGAGGGCAATCCGTGGCAGACGTCGCACTGCGGCCTGATCGAAGGAGTCGCCGACGCACATCGCATCCGTGAGCTCATCATGTCACGATTGAAGCAATCGCGTTCAGCAGGCTTAGGCGATGAAGAGCTGACACCTGCTCGAAGTGGCTGGACCTCGGAACAAATAGCGACGCTGCGAGAAATTCGTGACCTTATCGCCACGTCGTGATTAGATCGCAATTGGATCGCCCTCGGCTTGGTATACTGACACCGTCAGCCAGCAGCACATCTACGGAGGATTTCATGGCCAGATACGTCATTAGTCGAGAGGAATGCTCGAAACACAATATTTTCCCCGGAGTCGACATCTTTACAGCTGCTGGCGAAAGAATGATGTTGTCCTTCGTCGAGTTTGCTCCATACGCGGTCGTCGAGTTGCATAGCCATCCCCACGAGCAAATGGGCCTCCTCCTGGAAGGCGAATTGACGTTTACGATCGGCGACGAAGAGCATGTTGTTCGCCCAGGCCAGATGTGGCGGATCCCAGGCGGTGTCCCTCACAAAGCAATCGCCGGCGACTCACCTGTAAAGGCGCTCGATGTCTTTTGCCCAATTCGCGAAGACTATCTGTAGCTTCAACCGAGGTGGAGGCCTTGCAAAAAGCTTGAGCCGAACCATAATACCGACTAAGGATAAATCGATGGCAAAGATCTACTTTTATTTCTTCTGGTTTTTGTTTAGCCCTCGGGTTCGACGGGCCGGAGGAGGTGTCTAGCCTCGATCCTTATCCAAGGAAATCCAAAGCCCTGAGGACCAAGTGTTCCTCAGGGCTTTTTTCGTTGGTGCGAATCGTGTGTAACCAGCCCTGAGCGAAAGTCGGTTCTCATTGTAGGCATCCACGCCTGTCCACGAGGAGCGAACGATGATCGCAGCGGTATCAGCAACAGCTACTAATCAACTTACCAATCGAATCCAGACGACCGACGATCTCTCGTCAGAACGTCTAGCAAAAACTAACTTACCCCACACAAAGGAGAGCTTCTCAATGATCGTTGTCATGCAAAAAGGTGCCTCGCAAGAACAAGTCGACTACATGGTTGAACGCGTCGAGGCTTTGGGGCTTAAGTCGCATGTGATTGTCGGTACCGAACGAACCGTCATTGCGGCGATCGGAGAGAAACGTGAGCAGATGAAGGAGTCGCTCGAGAGTGGCCCTGGCGTTGCCGAGGTCCTGCCCATCCTCGCCCCCTATAAGGTCGCGAGTCGAGAGGTCAAGCCAGAACCGACCGAAGTCATCGCAGGCAGCTTGCGCGTTGGAGCAGGATCGCTTGGGGTCATTGCCGGCCCCTGTTCCGTCGAGAGCGAAGAGCAACTGATCGCAACAGCTAAGGCTGTAAAAGCTGCCGGCGCAACGGCGCTGCGTGGCGGTGCCTTCAAGCCTCGCACGAGCCCTTACAGCTTCCAGGGGATGAAGGAAGAAGGGTTGAAGTTGCTTGCTTTGGCGCGTGAAGAAACAGGATTGGCGATCGTCACAGAAGTTATGGCTTGCGAAGACGTCGACCTGGTTGGCAAGTACGCCGATGTCTTGCAGGTCGGTGCTCGCAACATGCAGAACTACCGACTGCTCGAGGCTGTCGGGAAATCACCGCGGGCGATCCTGTTGAAACGTGGTGCCAGCGCCACCATGGAAGAGTTGCTGCTTGCTGCCGAGTACATTCTGAACGAAGGCAATCCCAACGTGATGTTGTGTGAACGAGGTATTCGCACCTTCGAGAGCCACACGCGTTTCACCTTGCCCGTTGCAACGGTCCCTTACTTACAGGCCAAAACGCACTTGCCCGTCGTCATCGATCCTAGTCACGGAACCGGACACACCTACCTAGTGCCCGCCGTTGCCGCCGCCGGTATCGCCGCTGGTGCCGATGGCATCATCGTCGAAGTTCACCCCAATCCCGAACGCGCCATGAGCGATGGCTATCAATCTATGAATTTCAAGCAGTTCGAAGAGATGATGGTCAAGTGTCGGCGCGTGGCCGAGGCGGTGGACAAGGTGATTCGCTAACTACTGAGCCGCAGATCGAGTTCCGCGCGGCGACCCACCGATCGGAACACCGTCTGGCATCGGACGACTCGCAGTAAGATAGCCGCGATTGAAAAGCTCTTGCTTTAGGTCGCGGAATTCGTTGAAGCTGTCCGGGTAGGTCCAAACCGTGATTGTCGTCTTTTCGGGATTGTTATTCGCGAGGATCGAATTCAGTTTACTGCCGTCGAGAAAGCCTTCGGCGACTGGCTCGCCAATCGTTTCATCGACCGGGATTAACACGAAGTTATCGAGTTCCACACGTTGTTGTACGGCAGTTCCTGCACGCGTGGTGACCGTTTGCTGCGTCTTTTTCAGCTGATACCGCATCAGAAATCCACCGATTGGGCCAATCGTTTCCGTGATTTGTGCCTCGTCTTTCAAACGCCACATCTTTTGACGTGCTTCATCTTGCAGCTTTTCGACCAACTCGTCCCAGGGCACATAGGTGATCTTGCCACCGGAAAGTTGGAAATGAATCTCCTTGCCGAAGACTGTCTTCGCCATCGGCGTGGGCAGGTGCTCGATGATGGCGGTCTTGGGGATTGAGCCTTCGGCGGCTTGGAGGCTTTGCTCGAGTCCGCCTAATTCGGCACGAGCGGCGATCAGTTGGCGCTGCGCGTCAAACTCGCGTTGCTGCTCGGTACCAAGTTCGTTACGCTTTACTGCCAAGGCCTCCTCTGCGGCAGCCATGAGCAGTTGCATCTTGTCGCGTTCTTTGCGGCGATACTCGATCTCGAATGCTTCTCGGTTCACTTTGGCGGTCAGTTTTTGAAGATCTTGTTCGACCGCAAAGGCCACCTTCTTTGCTGCCATAACTTCGTCTTCGGCTTGGGCTGTTGCTTCCTCCGTCGCGGCGACGGGCGCAGCTTCCAACATGGCGTCCTTGGCTCGCACGCCGATGACCATCACCAAGATGATGAGAATGCCGACGAGATTTGCCACGATGTCCAAGAAGGAATCCTGGCCGGGAGCTTCGACGGCTTGTGGCTTACGACGTGTCACTGAGCTTGCCTCTGCACTTGGATGCCGCTTCCCGACAACAGAGTTTGCAACTCCATGAACCGCTCTTCTGCCCCGGGATGAACATAAACTTCCAAGACCGGCTGCCAGTAGCCGCCCATCGGGGCCGCGTCCCATTGCTCGATCTGCTTCCACATCAACCCTACGAACTCGTCGATCGTGCGACTCAGCGGGTCAGCTGCCGGAACATCGATTGGTCCCGATCGATCCGACGGACGGGGGATTATCGTGAGGCGATCGGCTTTGCAGGTCACGCGAACAGGAATTTGATAGCCCGTGGCACCGGGAGACGCTTTAGGAACCGCCCAGTTTGCTCCGCGTTTTCCGGACATCGGCGAGGCACCACCAGAATTGTTGGCACTGCCTTGCGCAAGTGCCCCGCCGGGACCGCCGGCAGCGGCGTTGGGCGGCCCCCCCTGCCCTGCTGCCTCTTGAGACGCTTGACTACCGCCGTGCGGCGTCGGCTGGCCAGATCTCGCTGAGTCATTCGCCGTGGCACCGGATCGTTCTTCGCGGAACGAACCTTCTCCGTCGCTTTCCCCGATCTGATCACTACCACCACTTCCCGCTTGGCCAAAGCCGCTCGCGGTGCCGCCGAGCGGTTGGAACCCACCTCGCGTTGCCGTCGCTACGTATCCGCCACCCACGCCACTATGATCATATTGACTGGGCATCGCCGCAATCAAAATGGCTTGACGTTCGCGAGCTTGCTGCACGGTTTTCTGCAGCAACGCACGCAGCTCCGCATCGCGGTTGGGATAATCCAGTTGCATTTCGGCGTCGATCAACTCGTATCCGAACTCATCGTCCCAAGCCTTTAGAGCTTCACGAGCATAGTTGTATGCCAGCGTGCCGTTGGGACGCACGATCAATAGCGGATAAGGTTCGCCATGTATCGCGGTGTCGCCTTGTCGCGCCCAATGCTCGCGGGTCGCTCGCAGTGCCGCGTCCAATGGATTACCGGGACCGAGAGGCCCCTCAAGATCACCGCGGCGAAGGACGATGCCTTCGGGCTGAATGGTAATTCCATCCTCGCTGCATTCGATGTAGATCGGGCGGCGTTTTGTTCCATTTACACCATCGTAGGGCACAATCGCAAATGTCTGAGGTCGTGTCGCGGCTTCCTTGCGCGCCGCTTCGAGCCGCTGGCCGGCGGCATCGATGGCTTCGCGTAGTCGTGTCAATTCATGATGGGCTTGCTCGCTATTGGCTTGCTTCTCGCTACCGAGTCGCTGCAGTTGATCGGCTTGAGCCTTGAGCTGTTTCCACTTCTCTTCCATACGTCGAATGTGGTCTTCGAGATGGCTCAGTTCGAGACGTCGCTCCGAAAGCTTTGCCGTCAGTTCCGCCCGCTGCTGCTCGAAGACTTCGCGCTGCCACTCGTAGTCATCTTGCTGAAGCTGTTGCTTCTGTAGCTCTTCGTCGAGCGCGGACTCGTCCTTCGCACGCTTCTCTGCCACGCTCGTGGCATAGACCTTAGCTTGTTGGACTACCAAGACGAGCAGCACGATCAATGCTCCCATCGTACAGACCAAGACGGCCAAGAACGGGAACAACGATGGGCTGACGGCTTGCTTGCGAAATCGTCGCCGAGTCATGCAGCGCGACCTTGAGCTGGAGTCTTCTTATCGAGATTGACACGCGACGCGGATTCCGGCGAGTGTCCCAGTCGGGCATTCAGCAAGTGAATTGCTGCCGACAGGCTCATAACGGTGTCTTCAAAGTTCGTGGCACTGGCCAGTGAGTTAAGATTCTGGTTTAAGGCCGTTTCTAACTTGATCACTTCACCCGTCGCTTTGACGACTTCATTCATAATAGTGCCTTGGCGAACCATTTCTTCTTGTTGGCCTTGCAACAAGCGAGCGCTGTGGGAAAGTGCAGTTTGCCACTGCTCCCAGCGATGACTGACCTGGTCGTCGGCCTGTTTACCAAGCTGTGCCAAACGATCTGCGTGACTGGCGAGGGAAGTCTCTAACGATTCCGTCAACGCAGTCCGCATCTTCTCGCCCGACGATTCCAACATGTCTCGCCACTGAACATTCGAGGCTTCGATCGTACGCTGCCATAGTTCCGTTTGCTTCTGAGCGAGTAACTCGGTTGTCTTCGCGACCGCGACTGTCATGCGATCGACGGCAACGAGATGTGGATCGGAACCGAATCCGCTCTCGTCAAATCGCTCAAGCAATTCCTTCGCGACGAGATCGTCGACGGTACCTAACAGCCCGGTCTCAATCCGTTCGACCACGAACTGAACGAACATCAAAATGATCGACAACGTCAATGCGACTGCTGTTGTATCGAACGCCACATATAACCCGCTAAGCAACCCATCCATCGCGGTCTGAACCGAGTTGGCAAGTTCTTCCGGATTGAGATCTCCTAAAGCTTTCGTAATACCGACGACAGTTCCCAAGAAGCCGAGCATCGGAGTCGCCCAAATGATGATCCGGACGAATGAATAGCTTTCTTGTTGACGCACACCGTCCGTGTCGCTCAGGTACTTCAACTCCTCGTCGAGCCCAATGGCAGCGTTCTTGCGGCGCACGTACTCAAGAGCTTCTCGCAACCGATGACCAAAGTACGATTCCTGCTGGACACGTGGAAGTGCCGCGAGGCTGTTCAGCATCTTCTCGGCGGCATCCGCCGGATCTTGATAGCGACCGGTCGAGTCGAACGAGAACTTGCCAAGCCCTTTTTGCTGGCTGACGACGTCGCCGAGCTTTAGCAGCAGCGCCGCTCCGCCCACGAGGAACATCGCGACCTCGGCGTAAGCAATCGGATGCGATGCGAAGTACCGATGCATCGCAGGTGTATCCAGCGGTCCCTCAAAGACCAGGACATAGAACATGCTGCAAGCAGCTAGCCCAATGAGGAGCGGCCACGCTAGACTGCCAATCATCTTCGAGATTGAGTTGCGATCGCTGGACGCAGCCACGGCACAGTTCCTTACATCAGTTCGTTGTCAATTCAACATGATTCGAGTATTGCCTTGCTTCGACCGGTAGCTTGCATCTACGGCGACAGGGCCGGTTTGCGTGCTAGCTGACAGGGCCGGTTCGGCGCGTGCAGACCCGGAACTACTTCAGCCCTACAATCGGCACAATCGGTACAGATTGATGAGCGGATATTAGGAAGAATCCGCCCGATCCGTAATGGCTGTTTAACCCAAAAAGTTTGCCAAAGTTCGCGGCATGGCCGCGCCGATAGAACCCTTCAGCAAACACCAAGTGGGAACGCAAGACGCGTACTCACCGAGCGAGTTCCCGGCTCGCTCACACTCGTATCCCAGGGGGGACCGAGAGCCCGGATGTGTCCACTGGCCGTCCGGGCTCTATTTGTTTCTTGGCAGCAGTTTAAACAAGAAACAAAAAAAGGAACGCTTGGTCGCGGCTCACCAAGCGTTCCCACTATTCGGTCACTCGACCTGTAAGATTAAAAGTGCCTCTTACCAATACAATCCGTGCCGACGTATAACTCTTGTTTTATGAACGAGTGACCCTGCCTCTAGAAATAGGTCAGCAGGATTGCCTCTCCCGTTCAGACTTACCCTGTCAGCAATGCATGTGCCAACTTTGACAGATTTTTTTCCAAGTTGGCCCATTGCGCCAAGATTGACGCAAAACCTTAAGTTTTCTGTACGCCGGGAACTTGGATCGACGTGGGATCTTAATAGATGCAAATTGCGACACACGCTGCAACACTGGTGGCAAAACCCAACTAAACATTGGAATTCGCCGCATTTGGGGCTGGCAGGAAGTAGCACAACACACTGCTTGCCAAAGCAGCCAGCGAGAAGAACCCGAAAATCATCGGCAGCGACTCGGTTCTTAGACAAATCCAAAGGGCTGCCGCCACGATACCACCACCAATCCCCCAACTGACCCCCATCGTGATCGCGCTGGCCACTCGCTGACCATGCGGGAGCAACTGTTGCCCATAGCTGATGTAAACCGGCATCGTTACTCCCAGCAACAGTCCACTGGTCGCGACGAGCCCCACTAAGATCCAATCGCTGGCCAGTACGATGGCTGCCAAAAACGGTGTGGCGCACAGGGGAAAGATCCACAGAACACGCCGCTCCCAGGATCGACTGACGAAGGCGGCACAGCCCATCGCTCCGACACCAATCCCCGCCATGAATGCGGACTGGACGGCTCCAATCACGGCGTTCGAGGCATCCGTCGACTTTAAGAGGTAGGCCAGCGCGAGTGGAACTCCGAGTGCGGGAAGAATTCGCAAAGCCCCAACTGCCAGCAGCAAGAAAATCAGCGGAAGCTTCTCTCTCGCGTCAAACTTGTCCGCCGCCTTGGCTGGGGACGTATTTGCCGTGGGAGGCACTCGCCGTAGCCCCAGAAACAGCACAAAAAGCACGGGCAGCCCCCAAGCCATTCCCCATACCAAACCACGCGGCCCCAAGTGATCGGTGATGCGACCGCTGTAGTAAGGTCCAACGGCTTGTCCCAAGTAACCGCATAACGCAAAGATCGCCATCGCTCGGCTTCGTTGTTCAGGTAGCAACGCACCGGCTGTCGCCGCGGCTTCAGGATGAAAAGCCGCGATCCCGAGTCCACCCAGCGCGAACAGCATCGCAAGGGTCACTGGGGATGAGGCAAGTCCGATGGAGCTGATACACACAATTCCAATCAGTGGCCCAATCCAGATCAACCACCTACTGTGATAGCGATCCGCCCACATGCCGAACAACAGTTGGCTGAATGAGGTGGCAATCGACCAAGTAACATACACCCACAGCAAGGCACCCTGCTTGAGCTCCAGATGCGTTTCGAGAGATGGCCAAGTGGGGCTGGTCGTACCTGCCACGATATCGACAAGAAAATGACACGCGGCCAGCAGTGCGAGCATTGCGACCGGATGTGCAAAGGTCCAAGCGACTCCGGCCTTTGGTTCTTGGTCGTCGATTGCCGGCGCACTCACTCTTTGATTTCGAAGATCGCTTCGACCTCGACGGCGGCACCCGTGGGCAGCGCAGCGAAGCCCAGCGCGCTCCGAGCGTGATATCCATCGCCATCCTTGCCGAACAATTCGTGCATCAGATCCGATGCACCGTTGATGACGAGATGCTGGTCGGTGAAGTCAGGAGCCGAGTAAACGCACCCCAACAACTTGATCACTCGCAGCCCGTCTAGCGTACCATGCGTATTGTGAACGCTACGCAAAATCTTCGTCGCACAATCCTTCGCGGCAGCGTAGCCCTGCTCGACCGTCAAGCCCTTTCCGAGCACTCCCTTGAGGTCGCTCGTGTGTCCCGAAGTTATCAGCTGATTGCCGCTACGAATACACAGGTTGAGATATCCAGGTTGTTGAGCTTCAAATGTGATTCCTAACTCGGCTGCCTTTTGTTCAGCTCCCACCATTCGTTCCTTTCGATACTTGGTTAACTTCAATTCATGGTCCGAGAGCGTTGTCGCGGCCCTGTGTCGTGTAGTCGAGCGGCTGGGGTCGAGTCGTTGCTACTTCGTTGACCGACGGGCTGCGGAGGCACGTCGTACGTACGTCACCGGACAGACTCCTAGGGCGTGGGCTTCGACGCGGGTCGATACATCGGGAAGTGGCGGTAGTAAACCTCGAGCGTGCTGAGTGCCAGTGATGTGGCGTAAAGTCGCCCGCCCTGTTTCCCCCAGTCAACTCCCTCGGGACTCCAACTGCCCGCCTGATGCCCCTGCTTCTCCTGGGTCCGCAACAAATGCTCGCGCATGCGGTGGTTCCACAAATCGAACTCCGTGCCTTCCAAGTGATGGAGGACTTGGGTTGCGTAGTAGTAGTAATACATCTGGCCTAGTGATGTCGCGGACTCTGGCGGCAGATTCTGCAGCAAGTAAGCGGCACCCGCCTTGAGATGCGGGTTGTCCCTCTTCCAGCCGAGATACTCGCGCGTTAACAGACCGGCCGCCGTCAGCGAAAGCTTGGCTTGCTCGCCTGGCAGATAGGAATACTGTGAGAGCTTTGCTTCTTCGGGGCCCGCCGCACAGGTATCGATAAACCTTTCCACGCGTTTCAGCGGTGTCGCTTCGATGGTCAATCCGGCCATCTGGGCGTCTCGCATCGCGAGGAACATCCACGACGTCGCCGACAGATCGCCGGCCTGATTAGGACCATAACGCCAACCGCCCGCCGCCGCGTGCTGCGATTCGAGCAGATACTTAAGCGCCAACTGTGCCGGGAGACGCAGTCGGTCATCGGCTGACATGGCGTACGCCTCGCACAGCGCCATGGTTGCCATGGCGTGCGCGTAAAGGTTACCGCCCAGGTTGCCAATCGTCTTGGGATCACGAGCGGTAACTTGGTTCTGCATCAAGAATGCCAAACCTCGCTCGACCGTCTTCTGGTATTTCGCTAACTCCGGGGGACTGTCTGGCGCACTATTGTGGGTAACCCCTGCGCCCAAGAATGGGAGCAGACCGAAGGCCGTGCCGGCTGTATCCGCATCGACAACTTCGCTTTCAAATGCGAGATGGCAGTCACAGCCGGTGATGTCTTTCGAGTAGTCTTTTAGTGACCATCGACCGTCGGCCTGCTGATGTGCCGCCAGCCAACGCAGCCCAGCAAACACAGCGGCTTCAGATTGCTCCCCACCGCCATAGCATGACAGGAGTGCCTTCTTTCCCGCGGAAGTCATACGCCCGCCGAACGCTCCCTTACGGACTTGCGGGAACAGTGTGCGATCAGAAGCGACTTCCCACGGCAGAAAGCTTCCCTCGCCTCGCGAGACTCGCACGACAACGGGATCGGTTCGTTTCAGGGCTCCGGCAGTCGCGATCACCGACGCGGTCTGAACTTGTTGCGCTGCGTCCGAGGCGGCGGAGATCTTAAGCACGGCTTGCGTCTGGTTTGCAGGCACGTCCACTGCAGCGACCGTGACGCCTTCGGCTAAGTTGGTCGCTTCCAAATGGATCGCACCTTGATAGCTGCGCCGCTCAATTGGAATCGACACATTGACCGTTTCTCCCGGCTTGACGTTCACAACCTGAAAGGCCTTGACAACGAACGGGCTACGATCAATCTGAACCGGGAGCTCCGTCGAGATCGTGCGACCAAAGTAGGTGACCGCCAAGGATGCCTTCTGATTGACATCTCCCGCGTCACTCGCTGCTGTAATCTCCACGCTGGCCTGCGACTGGCCTGCGGCAAGCGGTTCGACTTTGCCCGCTACCTTCGCCGGCAAACCCTCTAAGCGAAGAGCCAGCGGGCCTTCATAGCCGTTGCGTTCTACTTGGACGACGACATTAGCTTTGGCACCCGGTTGCAGCAGAATCGGAGCAGGCGCGATGAACGACGGCATGCTCAGCTTTTTGACCGACACGACAAGTGGTTGCGTGGCGACTTGCTCGCCAATCTTCGCAGTAACCTGAAGCGTCGTTTCGAGGGCTTCATCGCCGAGCGATTCGGCTGCTTGGATCTCTAACTGGCCAGTCGTGGCGGCATCAGCGATCTTCTCCGCCTTGGTTGTAATCCCGTCAACCGTTCCTGCCACGCTGATTTCAGCGACTCCTTCGTTGCCGTTACGTTCGATACGCAGTTCGATCTTGGCTTGTCCACCTGGATCAATCGCGACCGGTGCGAGCGATGACAACTGGATCGGCTTCGGTGCGGGAGCAACCTCCTCGACCACCGGCTCTTCGACGACTGCGACTTCCTCGACAACGGGCGGGGCTTCCGCGACTTTTTTGGAACAACCCACTAGCGAGGTCGCGATGAAAGCAACCAACGCGATGCCGAAGCAACGACCGGCGGGGCAACACCGACTACTTGCGACGGTGCGAAGTCCGTCAGCTTGAACTATCTGATGTCGACGCATGGCGAGATAACTCCGATGTCGAGTGCGGGACAAAGCGAACGCATCGCCTTCCAGCGGTGATTATAACCATCCCTTCCAAAAATCTACACCGCCTGCCGAGACGGAACGTCCTATATCCGACGGCTTGGCCCTCATTGAATAAACACCTGAATCGCCAATCGAGAGAAAGTGAGTTAGACTGAGGTCACTCATTGCACTCCCCTGCCCTACCGATCACGCCAATGCTCACCCCGCAAGCACACGTCGTCTTAATCTCAGCGATTGCCCTCGCGGTCGCTAGTGCCGACGCCGAGCCTATCGACTTTGCGCGAGATATTGCACCACTGTTTCGCGAACATTGCATCCGTTGTCACAACGATACCGATCGCAGTGGCGAACTTTCACTCTCGGATGCAAATGACTTGACTGAGTTGGAGAGCGTCGTACCGGGTAAGCCTGCGGAGAGCGCTTTGCTCGATGCGATTACGGCGATCGGTGGAGAACGCCCGGCGATGCCGAAGGAAGGCATTTCACTTTCGCCTGAGCAGATCGATGCAGTTCGCAAGTGGATCGCCGAGGGAGCTGAGTGGCCCGATCGAATCGTGATTCATGCGAAGTCAAAGGCGGACGCTTCGTGGTGGTCGCTACAACCGGTTTCCCAATTGACATCTCCACCGGTCGGCCCTAGCACGGCACAGCATTCGATTGACCACTTCATTCACGCAAAACTGAGCGAAGTCGGCCTTACTTCCTCACCGATCGCGGATCGCCGAACACTAATTCGTCGGCTTTATTTTGACCTCATCGGCCTGCCTCCGACTCCCGAAGTAGTCGCGAAGTTCGTCGCCGACGACAACCCCAACGCTTACGAAAACCTTGTCGATCAACTATTGAACTCACCGCACTTCGGTGAACGCTGGGCACGTCATTGGCTTGATATCGCTCACTATGGCGATACTCACGGATTCGAACGAGACAAGCTGCGAGAGAACGCGTGGCATTATCGCGATTACGTGATTCGAGCTTTCAACGAGGACAAGCCATACGATCGGTTTCTTCGCGAGCAGATCGCTGGCGACGTGATCGCGCCCGAGGACGAAGGGTCCGCCGTTGCGACGGGCTTTCTCGCGGCTGGTCCTTGGGACTTTGTCGGGCAAGTCGAAACGAAGAGCCCCGTGCTGAATCGCGCCGCTCGCGCGCTGGATCTGGACGACATGGTCACGCAAGTCATGACAGCCACGATGGCGATGACGGTTAACTGTGCACGCTGCCACGATCACAAGCTTGATCCGATCACGCAGCAAGAGTACTACCAGCTGACCGCTGTCTTCGCTGGGCTCAAACGCAGCGATCGTGACATCAGCTCGGCGGCCCGCAAGGAGTATGAGTCCGAACGCTTGCGACTTGAGGAGACGATCCAACGAGTTGCCAGCGAGATCGGTCGACTGGAGGGTCGAGCGGTTGATTTGGCAGATGTCGTCGGCGGAGGAAACGGATTTGGATCGGGCAAGAAAGGGATCGGGATCGACGCGAGAACCGGCCAGGTTCAGGAACGGCCCTTCGGGGATCTCGGCAACGTGAATCCCGGCAACTATGCCGCTTGCAGTTACGAGTTCGTTGACGGCGTATTTGTGCCGGCGAACGAGCAAACCAAGATCAGCTCGACCGAGTTGCTTGCAACGGCCTTGCCGATCAACAGCGGTAAGGCCTGGGACATGATTCGCAATGGTCCGGTTGCCAGTCAGTTCTCAACGATGCTTGGTGCGACGGACTTCAACGCCGACGGACACTCGATGCTTGGGCTCCATGCGAACGCGGGCATCACGTTCGACTTGAACGCGATACGCACAGCAATCTGGCCTGCCGATTCAGCGAGTAGCGATCCGCCGGCGCTACGGTTTTCGACAGTCGCGGGCTACGGCGGTCGCACGATCGAACCGAGTGCCGAGTATCGGATTCTTTTGGACGGACAGCTTTCGGCTCAGGGCCGCGTCGGACGAAACGATGCTGTTCCGATCGAAATCGCGATTCCAGTCGAGGCACGATTCCTAACGCTGATTTCCACGGACGGAGGCGACGGCTACGGGCACGATCAGATCAGCTTCGGTGATCCACAGCTACGGATTGTCGAACCGAGCGATCTCTCCGACGAGAAGCGTGCGCGTTTAGCAGTATTGCGTCAGGACCACGACAACCTTCAGAAGAAGTTGGAATCGCTCGGCCAGCCTCCGGTGTTTTTCGGTGTTGTCGCCGAGCAGCCTCCAACCGTGAACGTATTGCTGCGTGGTAATCCCGAGACGCCAGGAGACGCAGTTTCGCCGGGGGCTCTCGGCTGGAAGAGCACGACGACGATCTTCGGCGACGAGTCGATGAGCGAAGGCGAGCGACGAGTGGCACTGGCGGATTGGATCGTTGATCCAAACAACCCGCTGACGGCTCGGGTGATCGTGAATCGACTGTGGCACTGGCACTTCGGCCACGGAATTGTGGCCACTCCGAGCGACTTCGGTTACGGCGGCAGTCGTCCCAGTCATCCCGAACTGCTGGATTGGCTGGCCGGCAAGTTGATCGAAGAGAAGTGGTCGCTGAAGGCCATTCATCGATTGATCGTAACCTCTGAAACCTATCGCCAGAGCAGTCGCATTGACTTGGCGGCTGCCTCCATCGATTCAGACAATCGTTTCTTGTGGCGAATGAATGCAAGACGACTTGAGGCCGAAGTTATTCGTGATTCGGTTCTCGCGGTAACCGGTAAGCTAAATGTCGACATGTTCGGTCCCAGCTATCGCGATTTTGATTACGAAGAAGCCTACGCCCCGATCTACACCTACATGACCGCCGATTCTCCCGACCTGTGGCGACGGAGTGTGTACCGCTTTATCGTCCGCACGACACCGCCGCAGTTCATGACGGCGCTCGATTGCCCCGATCCGGCCAACTTGACGCCCAAGCGAAACATCACCACGACGCCGCTGCAATCGCTGGCGATGTTCAACAACGACTTCATGTTGCGCCAATCGCGTTACTTCGCCGAGCGAGTGGCAGCGGAAAGCCAAAACGTTGACGAGCAAATCGATCTGGCTTTTCAACTTGCCTTCAATCGCGACTCAACTGCCGACGAGAAAGCTGCCGCTCGTGAACTTGTCGAGCGTCTTGGCTTGTTGCATTTGTGCCGAGCTTTGTTTAATGCCAACGAATTTGTCTACGTGGATTGAGGAGAAACAAGCCGTGAGCGCGAGAACTCCGAATCGACGCGAATTGCTGCAGTGGACCGGCGGCGGCTTGGGGTGGCTGGCGTTGCAGGCGATGCTTCGGCGCGATGCAGTCGCCGCGAACACGACTGTGGCGTTGGAGCATGTTCCGAAAGCGAAAGCAGTCATCCAAATCTTTTGTCCTGGCGGCATGAGTCAGGTCGACACGTTCGATTACAAACCGGAACTGGCAAAGCGAGCCGGCAAACCATTCGACCCCGATGGCAAGTTGCAGTTTTTTGCCTCGAAGCCCGGGAACTGCCAGCCAAGTTTCTGGCCATTCCAACAACATGGCGAGTCGGGACTTTGGATGTCGGACTTGTTTCCGAAGTTAGCAAAGCAAGTGGATGTGATTGCCTTCATCTACTCGATGCACAGCAAGACGGCCTTGCATGGCCCGGCCTGTTTCATGATGAATACAGGTTTTACTTTGCCCGGATTTCCGAGTATGGGATCCTGGGTGACCTATGGACTGGGAAGCGAGAACGAAGACCTGCCGGCCTTTGTCGTGCTGCCCGATCCGAGCGGACTGCCGCCGGGCGGGATCATCAACTGGGGAGCCGGCTTCTTGCCCGCCGTGCATCAAGCCACGACACTCGACTCGCGCGCCGATCGACAGCCGATTGGCGATCTCTTCCCGCCGCAGGATTTCGCGGAGGCAACCAGCGAGTCCGATCATGCCGGCCTTGAATTCCTCCAACAGTTGAACCAAGAGCATCTCGCCAAGCGACCTGGCAACACGGATCTTGAAGCTCGCATGGCGGCTTATGAACTTGCTGCTCGCTTGCAGTTGAGTGCGCCGGAAGTCACAGACATCCGTGACGAGTCGGACGCAACATCGCAACTGTACGGATTGGCGGACAAAGTTACCGGCCCCTTCGGCCGACAATGTCTGTTAGCCCGTCGCCTTGTCGAACGTGGGGTCCGCTTCGTGCAACTGTACTGCGGTGCAGAAAACACAACGGCTAAGGAGATCCGGCCGAATTGGGATTCGCATGAGGATGTTGTGCGTGATCACGGCCACTGGGGACGCGTCCTCGATACTGGTGCCTCGGCCTTGCTCGTTGATTTACAGCAACGAGGGTTGTTGGACGAAACGCTTGTCATTTGCACGACCGAGTTTGGACGCCAACCGGCCGGGCAAGGCGATCGTGCATCCGGACGGGACCACAACGCAGGAGCCTTCACTGCTTGGCTGGCAGGCGGTGGTATTCGCGGTGGAGTTGGCTATGGTGCGACCGATGAACTTGGCTTCCAAGCGGTCGAGCATCCTACGTACTGCTATGACTTGCACGCCACGGCGCTGCACTTACTGGGCATCGACCACACGAAGCTCACCTTCTACCATAACGGGATCGAACGCCGACTGACCGATGTCCACGGGCATGTCATAAGCGAAATTCTGACGTAGGGTCCGCTGTGCGGACATCACTCGCGATGGTCCGCACAGCGGACCCTACGGCTCGACCGCAATAGTGTAGGCCACACATTCGGTGGGCCGAAATCCGCCCACCGCGTGTGCGGGATCCTTTGTGAAAAACCATGCGAACCATTTCGGCAACTTATCAAGACCCGCTCGACCTTGTCTGGCTACACGCGGCGACTTCGCTGGGCATTGCCGTCGAACGAAGTCCCGATGTGTTCGCCTCTTGGGATGGCAAAGGCATCCTTCGCATTGGCACTCCGGAAACGCTCGATGCGGATGACTCGTTGGCGCAGATGATCCTTCACGAGTTGTGTCATCTGTTGGTCGAAGGATCCGAGGCGTTTAAGCTGCCGGATTGGGGACTGGAGAACGACCCGAGCAAGGTCGTTCACGAATATGCCACACTACGACTGCAAGCCGCGTTGGCCGATACCGTCGGTTTGCGAGAGTTCTTTGCGGCGACAACGGTCTTTCGTAAGTACTACGACCAGCTACCGCCAAGCCCGCTCGAAGACACTCACGATCCCGCCGTCGCATTGGCGAGAACGGCTTGGCAAAGATCGCGAACGGCCCCGTTTGCGAAGCCGCTCGACCAGGCGCTCCGCATGACTGCGGAAATCGCAAGTTTGTTGCAATCTATCGCGCCACCAGACTCCATCTGGTCAAACACTCGTAAGTAGCCGATAGTGCAGTGCGTTGTTCCCAAGCGGGAGTCTCGGAACGAGGTGATCGGGGCACGCGGATCGCCGACGACAAACTTCACACCATCAGAAGTCGCCGAATCCGTACGACGGACGTTCACGTCCGTCGCAGCTTGATTCGTTCGGCGGACGTGGACTTCCGCCCTATGGTAAATCCGAGTCGTAACAAAGTGGAAAACTGTTGAATTGTTCTCTTACGCAAATTTGGCCCCGGTAGTATTGTATTGTGCCGGCCTAAGTCGTGTTGAGCAAAAGAGTTGACAGTAATCACAAAACGATCCATCCTGGATGGTGCCTCAGGCTGCGTGACATTATGCTTGCCACGCGGACTAAAGACTCGGAGGGCGAGAAATCAGGTGAGTATTGGCCAAACAATTACTTTGGCAACGCTTTTGTGGGATAGGCTTCGAGCCTGTCAATTCAGTCATGACAGGCTGGAAGCCTATCCCACTTATTTGTCTGCCGGCATTTGGAGTGCTGTGACCTGTCACCGCTTTCCTCTATACGACGGGCTGCACAGTATTTCCTCTTGCCTTTGACTAACATTCCATGAAAAGAAAGCTCCTACAAGTCGGAGCACACCATAGTGAAACTGCGATGAAACGAAGTAATCAGCGACGGCGACGGTTGTTCCTCGAAGCTCTCGAAAGCCGTATGCTGTTGGATGCCAGCGGCGACTTTTTCGAGGTCCAGCAGAACGGCGCGGTGCGCACACTGGATGTGCTGCACAACGACAGATTCGCCGCCGATTACAGCGGACCGAAGGAGATCACCAGCACGAGCTTTGGGAGCAAAGGCGGCTTGATCCGTATTGCGGAAGATCGCCGCTCGCTAGAGTACGATCCGCCGGCAGATGGCTTTGGTGTCGAGACGTTCACGTACTACGTTGATCATGATTCGTCCGCGACGGTCACGATCTCGATCATCGCTCCCTTGAAGCACGATCGCTTCACGGTCAATCCGAACGATCAGGCTTGGACGTTGGACGTCATGGCGAACGATCTGTTCTGGAACGACTATCAAGATGCCAAACGAATCACGGCGGTCAGCCAGACACGATTAGGCGGGGAGGTCGAGATCAGCGAAGACGGCAAATCGATCGTCTATACACCGGCCGAGTATGAAGTTGGCAAAGATTCGTTCATGTACTTCGTGGATGATCTCTATCCGGCGGAAGTGATTGTCGACATCGTCGATCCGCTAGTCGCCGACAAGAAGCTGAACATTGTTTGGAACACCGAGAGCATCACGCTCGATGTGCTGGCAAATGATTCGTTCTGGAATGAGTACGAAGGTGACCAGCGAATCACGCATCTGGCCGACACCGACCCGACGAAGGGCTCCTTCTCGATTGCGAGCGACGGTCGGTCCGTCATCTACGAACCCGCTGCCGACTTCCAAGGCATGCAGACGATTCGTTATGTCGTCGATAGCCGCCATGAACAAACGATAACAGTTCAAGTACACCGTCCCGTCGAAGATGACTGGTTTCAAGTGACCCCCGTCACAACGCCCGACGCGCACCCCACACCATCCGGATCCATTGACTTTCAACTCGACGGGCTTCAGCCCTACGTCAACTCCAACGGCGAGCTGGAGAGAAATTTTCTTCATCTGCTCGGCAACGATGTCTTCCGTTGGCTAGACGATCGTTATGCACCAGGAGATTCTCGGCGTTGGGTGACCGAGGACATTGTTGATCGAATTACCAGTGTCGGCGTTTCGGAGGCCGGTGCCACAATTGACATCGCGCCGGACGGCCAAGGTGTCCGATATTCGCCTCCAGCCGGCTTCATCGGCACGGATACGTTCGAGTACATCGCCGATGGCGAGCACGTGGCGAAAGTCACCGTAGTCGTGAGAGCTCCAACCGGTGGTGGTGGAGGCGGAGGCGGAGGTGGCTCTAACCAACAGCCGCCATCGAATGTTTGTCGTACGCGATCGGACTCACTCGTTGTCAATCAGAACAGTTCGGGAAACGTCATCGACGTCGTCGCCAATGACTTTCAGCAGCAAGGATATCTTTGCGATCCGTACTACGGAGTCCGTCGCATTACCGAAGTGACGGAACCCCAAAACGGTACTGTAACCATCGGCGACGACCGCAAGTCGGTCAGCTATACTCCCGACGCGGACTTTGTCGGGAGCGACACCTTCTACTACAAGGTCGATGGGATCTGGACCGAAAGCATCACGATGAATGTCGTGCGTCGGGTCCGTGATGATCAGTTTCGTGTCGAGCCTGATAGTACGAACGAACTCGATGTGCTTCCCAACGATCTTTTCGGAGCGGACTATACCGGACCACAACGAATCACGGGCGTCACCGAGAGCGAAGCGGGAGCCACGATCTCGATCAGCGATAGCCGCGACTCGATCCACTACACGGCTCCCGCCGGGTTCACCGGAGAGGACCGTTTCACCTACACGGTCGATGGTGGATTGAAGGCTCAAGTCACCGTCTACGTGAGTTCGTCACGTGATGCCTTGCTACGCAAGTTTGATTCAGACTCGTTATTCGGGCCAATCCTCGACGAAGCGTTAGGCCAATGGGATCACGTCTTTGGCACGACGATTGAGCAGTACCCTTGGTATCGCGACGTGTATTATTCGAGTGCCGTTGATTATTTGTCCTTCGATGGAAACGCATCGGCTGAGCTGCGTGTCCATTCAGAAACCAACGTCCAAGTACAAGGCATCGACGAAGCCGATATCGTCGAAACGGACAGCGACTTTTTATACGTTGTGCGCGACGGCGAGCTGATCATTGCAAAGGCCTGGCCCGCCGATGAGATGTCCGTTGTGTCACGAACGCGGATCGAAGGTCAGCCAATTGGCGAGTATCTGCTCGGCGATCGCCTGACCGTCGTCTCGCAGAGTTACGACGACCCGTGGAGGGACATCTTCACGCCGGACGAACCGGAGACTGCTTCAAACCCGACAAGCAACTCCAACTCGCTGATTGCGGCAGACTACGGGGTCCGGTTCGCTCCCGATTACCCGACGCCACAGTCCGGCAGTACGATTATCAGCGTCTACGATGTCTCAGATCGTTCCAATCCAAAACTCGTTCAGAAGACAAAGTTGGACGGCACCTACGTCGAGTCGCGACGCATCGACGACCAGGTCTTTGTCGTGCAGCGAAGTCAACGTCTTTCGGCTCCTGGACCGACTCTCACTTGCGAGCCGATCGAAGACCAGCAAGCGGCGAGTGACGCCCTGATTCCGATTGACGACTTTCACAGGGAGTCCTGCACGTATGAAACTCGAGACGACTACATCGCCCGCGTGACCGAACTCTTCGAAACGATGCTGCCGCACTACGCGAGTTACGACGCCGAGGGCAATCTGGTCCGCACCGGGTTGGCGATCGCGCCGGAAGACATTTACCAGCCGCAGGTCAAGACGGCACGCAACTTGATCTCGGTCGTTTCGATCAACATGTCGATCGATGAACCCGGACTGAGCGGCGCGAGCGGAATCCTGACCAGTGGAGCCGACACGATTTACGGCGGCTGGGATGGCTTGTACGTGTTGGAGCGCAGCTACAGTTACGAAGACGGGGATATTACTCGGATTCTCAAGTTCGATTGGAACGCTGACACGGGTATGGTCGACTTTGCGGCGTTCGGACACGTTGCCGGCTATTTATTGAATCAGTTCTCCGTCGACACGTTCGATGGCCATCTTCGCATCGCGACCACGCTCTGGAATCGCGGCGGTGGCAACTATTCAAATAACGCAGAAAACACCATCTTCGTGTTGCGTGACGATGAAGGCGTGATGGAAGTCGTCGGCGACTTGCAGAACCTGGGCTTTACGGAATACATCAAGTCCGTGCGATTCATGGGCGATCGTGCCTTTGTCACAACGTTCCGCGAGATCGATCCGTTCTTTGTGATCGACATGAGCAATCCGCAAGAGCCGCTGCCGGTCGGCCATGTTACGCTGCCTGGCTTCAGCAGCTATATGCAGATGATCGACGAGAACCATGTGCTGACGATCGGCCGCAATGCAGTGACCGAGTCGACCGGTTCGACACAAGTCATCCTGTTCGACGTGACCGACATTACTCGACCACGAATTGTTGGCAGACATAGCTTCTATCGCGATTCGATATCGATTGCCGAAACCGATCATCATGCTTTCGGCTGGTTCGCAGCTCACGATGTGTTAGCGATACCGTTGGCCGAGCATCGTCGACGTCGAATCGATACCGACGAAGATGGATATCGCGAGACTTGGGAGTATTATCGGGAAGACGATTTGGCGTTGCTGGAGATTGATGTCACCGCGACGGTTGAGACGCGAGACGGCGTCGAACTGCGTGGAGAAGTCCCGAACGATTCGCAGGTGTTACGCGGGGCGTTCATCGATAACGTGCTCTACTCCATCGCTCACGACTCGATTACCGCCGTCGACATCAATGATCCGACAATCATCTTTGCCCAAGTGATAATTTCGCCAGATGATGGAGCCCCTTTAGATGGCAGCGATGAAGGGGAGCCGGAATCACGGGATTGGTTGATGGCCAAACAGGCACGTGAGGCTGTCGTAAGGCATCTTGGCCGACCTGCGGCACCCATGCTACTAACTGCAGAACGACATCATCCCTCCGACGGACATCACGATTCTCAACGTAGTTTCTTGTTTCGTGTCGGCGACCAGATCGTACACGTGGGCACGGATGCGGAAGGAAATGCGTCGCTGATTGATGAGCGGTTCGAGTTTGCAGCGAGGCACGCAGCACGGTGGCGAAACGAATCGAATCCGACCGATGTCAATGGCGACAACGTCACGAGCCCGATCGATGCTTTAGTTGGTATCAATGAGCTTGAACGGACTGGCCCCCGGAAGCTAACGATTCAGAGTGTACTGCGTCAGATCGACGCGTTCGTCGACGCGACTGGCCCACGATACGACGTCTCGGGCGACGGTTGGCTTTCGCCGATCGATGTTTTGTGGGTGATCAACTGGCTAGAGAACCAAACGCCCGCAGAGGGAGAGTACGCAGCGGCTGTGGACGCGATTGTGAGTACCGAGGAAAGCTGCTTCAAAGTGTCGACACAGCCGACTCGCAGCGGTCCCATCTCGCTCGTGGAGCAGTCGCATGAGTTGCTACAGCAAGCGGTTGATGAGTCGGCTGACGATGACGACCGAGACTTCGGCGACGCCAAGATGTGGGTTCCGGATGAAGATCTGTTGAGCGATACTGCCAACTGATCTGTTTCGGAATAACTCAAACATAACTTCGGCATTTCGCGAGTAGGGTCCGCTGTGCGGACCAGGAATCTTTGCGGTCCGCACAGCGGACCCTACACAAAAACAAGAAGGTTGTTTCGAGTCGAGACTCAGCGGTCCGAAGCTGGCTCGCCCGGCTCTGCGTCGCGAGAAAGCGTCTCTGGTTCTCCAAAGCAATGTTCAAGAAATCGTAGAAGAATCGTTGCGGCGACCGGAGTCTCCTGACAGCGCTCACGTGCGAAGTCTTCCAATGACATGCCAGCGATCTTGTAAACGTACTGAGGGTAAGCTGCAACGCGTTGCAAGAACGACTGGCGATCTAACTCGGGGTGAAACTGTGTGCAGTAGATTGGCTTGTCGGCAAAGCAAAATGCCTGATTCTCGACCGTGTCGCTGGAAGCCAGCAGAATCGCGTTCGGAGGTAAATGTTCAACGATGTCCTGATGTCCCATCGACGCGATGAACGCGCCTTCCAATTGCCCAAAGACGGGATCTCGCTTGCCGGCTTGGGTCAGTTCAATGCGGATAGCGCCCAATTCCGCTCGTCGCATATCGGTCACGACCTCTCCGCCCAAAGCCTTGGCCATGGCTTGGAACCCCCAGCACGAAGCAAAGGTCGGCTTGGAGATATCAAACAGTTCCTGCATTGTCGCTAACGCAGCCGGCAACCAAGGCCCTCCTTCGGCGACCGAGTAGTCACCGCTTCCCCCGAGGACGACCACGTCAAAGTGGCTCAAGTATTCAAGCGACGGGACGCCACTCAAGAGGTCAAATACGTCGATCCGAGAAACGTCGCAGTCGAATGCTCGCGCAAAACAGTGGACTTCCTGCTGCCGCATCGGATCGTCCGCATTTCTGACTTGTAACAGCAGATAACGCAGGCTTCGTGAGAGAGCTGTCATGGGCTGATCCCATCGAAGCAATTGAGGCTCAAACGCGAGCTACCAGCGAACTTCCACCTTTTCGCCAGTTCGAACTCCCAGCATGATCTTCGCGCTGTCGGTAACGATCTCCAATTCCAAACAACCACTCTCGCCTACGAGTGCGATTAACGTGAAAGGTGGCTGCTGGTGGTTGATGTCAAAGATACCCAACGTCTCGTGCTCGTCACACCGGACGGTGACTTGCTCATCGCGTGGCACGTCAGCCAGCTGATCGGCCTTGATATCGGTGACGAGGTTTCCCGATTCGCTAATCGAAACCACCGTCCCTTCAATTCTCCCAGCCACTCGCACACCTCCGCAGAGAGTCTCTTATTCGATATCAGCCTGTTAACGATTTAAACAAGATACCCATTCTAGGGGCTCTTGCCGAGTGAGCCAAGACAGATCGTGGGCCCGGTAGTGGTACAGTTTGCCGTAAGTCGGGCACTCCTGCCCGACAAAAGACGGCCAAGAGTGGCCGTCCTACTTTCAGGAATCGAAAACTGTACCACTACCCGTAGCCCAACATGCAGCTGGCCGTAAGCTGGAACATTTTATCGCTGATAGACCGGCAAGTAAGCTTTGTCGAGTTGGAGCATGATCAAGTTGCAGGCGGCGACGTAGATCGGGCCGATATTGCCCGTCCAACTGCCGTTGGTTGCTTGGTCGCCAATGATGCGCGTGTAAAGCTTGTCTCGGAACGGTTCCCAGTCGGAAGCACCCTGCCGATAAACGACCTGGGAGTAATAGAGGTAAGTGTAATGCCAATGCCCGAACGATCTCGCACCGTTCGAAGTGATGTCGTGCAGCGTGCCTTTGGCATACTTCAACATTTCAGGGACGTGCGTGCTGTCGTAATCACCGGCGTTGTAGAGTGTGGCGAGTGCAGCAGCCGTGATCGCCGGTCGCGAACTGCCTCGGTTCCGGGAACTGTACGAGATCCCACCGTCCGCGTTCTTGCAACTGTAGATGTATTGCTTGGCATTCTCGATCGTCTCGGAGGGAACCGGGATGCCGGCATTGCGACAACCTCGCAGACCTTGCACTTGGGTGATCGTTGTCGATCCTTCGTCGAAGTTGTTGCCATCTTTTGCGCTGACATAGCCCCAACCACCCGAAGGCGTTTGCGCCTTGCCGCTAAACTCGACGGCGCGATTGAGAATGTCGATCAATTCCTCGCGACGTTCGGCATCTTCTTCCTCGCCTAAGATCTGCGAGAGGAACAGCATCGAGAAGCCGTGCCCATAGGTATATCGATTGTCGGTGTTGGGGTCACCGATCAGTCCGTTTTGCCGGCTCTTTGTCGTGATGTAATCGACCGCTCTGCGGATGTGCCGAGCGTACGGGCCCTGTGTCGTGGTTGACCCGGAACAGATTAATGCCGTGCCGGCCAACGCCGTCATCGCCGTCGGGTAGCTTCCTGCTGTCCAATGCCCCAAGGAGGATTGCTCGCTCGCCACCCATTTCAAGCCGCGTTCGATCGCGGTTTCCCATTTGGGATCACGCTTCGCAGCATGTGCAGGAGTTGACAACTGCCCGACCGCTGACAGACCGAGAGCCGACGCAAGCGATTGGACAGCGGTTCGACGTGAAATCTTCCCAGGCATCTTGTCGATCCTCTCACGCTACGGATGCTACAACGATCATGGTGAATCATAACCCACCGATGACCACAACGCGTTCAGCACATTACTATCGCTATGATCGGCAAATTCGCTTGGCGGTCCATCGCGGACTATAGATTTGGCGGCTTTATTGTTACTGTGCCGTTATACGGATGGTGGTAGTCCGGATGGAAGTCAACGCCGAAGCCACGGCGCAATTCCCAATCGGCGCGAGCCGCCCAGGGCGTCCCCGGATGTGTCTCTTTCACTTCCTTAAACAGGTCCGTGGCGCGATCGATGTATGGTTTTGACTCCTCCGTACGAGTCGGCTTCACCGTATTCACGTCCCAATGGACCAAGCGATCCGTGCCGCGCATCAGTGGAGCGGTTTTGGGTTCACGCATAAAGGCTTCCAACGCGACACCGTACTCATAAATGCGAGCCTGATAGGCCACCAACTGAGCGTAAATAATGTCATAGTTGGCTCGCCAACGCGGTTCGACTTCTTGATCACGAAGTTTCTTTCCAGCCGCCAATGCCTTCTCGGCCTCGGCCATGTACTGCAAGTGCATCTTCGCCTTTTGCTGTTCCTGTCGAGCCTGTTGAGCGAACTCGGCGCGATCGAGCGAGAACTCCATACGCAATTCGACCGCCTTCTGAGCGCTCTTGTTGTGCGGATTCAAATCAGAGATGACCTTCCAAATTAGCGATCGGAGCGGGTACTTGTCGCGATCCACGAATACTTCCTGGCGGGAACGCAAGTCCGGTCGGAAGGGTCGCATCGCTTCGAGTTCGTACTTGTGCTTCTCGGCCCCCACTAGGTTCGTCTCGATGCTCGGGAGCATAAAGAACACACCGTTTGTCTCGCGAGCCATACGTGTTTGCTCATAAGGTCCGAAACCGCTGCTGAACGCATCATGACGGCGACGGAAGCCATCAGTTTGCAACTGCTCTGGGAAAGCAGTCTCCGGCCCACGATCGATTTGCAGCCAGTGGATGTGCTGTGTCTCAGGATGCTTCCAGCGTATGTACGCGTACGGATAGCCGAACACCGACTCGCGACCGAGAACATAAAGCTTGCAGTCTGCCGCTTTCGCAGCCGCGATTGCTTGCTCGAGGAAGCGGTCGTTGTTGTCGCGATTACCGCTTTCGTCGGTGACCAGGATCATTGCCATCTGGCGGCCTCGGCGAGCAGCGTCGCGATACAGCGTGATGGACTGGCCGACGGCTTGGCACATCATCTCTTCGCCCGTGGCATCGATTGGAACCGCATCGATCGCTTTGCGAATCTCTTCCCGATTGCTCGTGGGCTTCTTCTGGGTGTGGTCAACGAAGCCGCCGCCATAGCTGGTGACCGCAGTTAGCAGTGCATCACTGTTCGAATTGCCGACGATACCAAGTTGGTTGTAAACGTTCGCCACGCGATCGCGCAACTCTTGTTGATCGTCCTTCATACTTTCGGATTGGTCAAAACACCAAACGACAATGACAGGCCCCTTGTCCAGCATCCACACAAGTTCCTGCGTAATTCGGTCCATCGCTGTTTGATAGCTATCGACGATATCGCGAGGCTCGCCCTTTACTTCGCCGTCGGGAACTGCTTCGACTAGCACCGTGGAATCGGGCATGCCGATGGTCGGAGCGTCGATGTGGATCTCGGTGGTTTCTGCTTTCTCGACCAGTGTCATGTCAAGCGTTGGACTGCCCGCAGCAACTGGTCCGCCGCCAGCAATCCCGACCGCCGGAGCGGCGCTGAACACTGAAACCGTTTGCTCGGTCACGACCTCAATTTCCTCTTGCAACTCGATCTCGACCGGCGGATCTTCGATCTCTTCTTGTGGGGCCGAAGCGACAATCAACTGGCTGGCTGCTTCGATGGCGGAATCGAACGTCATCAGCCCTAAGATCACTAAACCGATGACGTGAACGATCATCGAGAACCCGCACGCGCCGATGCCTTGCAGCAAGCTGCGGAGACTGAATCGACGCAACCGAGGAGTGTCGTCGTCTTCGTACTCATCATCATCGTCGTATTCTTCGTCGCTGGCTTCAGGCACGCCCTCGGCGCTATCAGCCGCAACTGGCAACTCGGCAGGAACCTCAACGGGTGCCGCCGCAACCGAAGTCGCCGGCACAGTTTCTAGTTCCATGTTCCCCAAACCAAGCGGATCATCATCCGCAGCTTCGAGCGGCATGTCAGCGGACAGAGGATCGAGTTCATCCTCCAGTGGCTCGAGATCATCGGCCAACGGCTCAAGATCTTCCGTTAGCGGCTCAAGATTGTCGGTTAGTGGATCAAGGTCGTCGGTTAACGGTTCCAGATCGTCAAACAACGGGTCATTGGAAGCCATGCGGCAATCCTCGCTACTAGATATCTACACAAAGTGGGGCATCCCCCACTTAGAGAGCGAGGATACCGAGGCTTAAGCTGCTGGCATTATAACGACTTAAGGGTGGTGAGGGCTATGTTTTCGCGGAGAAAAATTGGAGGAACACAGGGGCTACCTCTGGCACACTGGTAGGTCGGTCGAACTTTTGTGACGCATCCAGACGTATTAAGCGTCAGTCTTCGCCAGATTGGAACAGCTACTATCAGTGGAATCATGGCAGACTGGGCGAGCCGCAACGACACGGGGGAATACCACGCTTGCAGACGGTCACATGTACCAGATGTGTCCTTCCTGCCGATGGAACGGAAAGCGAGGCGGATCGTAATGAGATCGGATTCACGGTTCATAACAGAGAGAACAGGATGTCGCAAAGCACAGGAACTGGGGTTTTCGGACTGTCGATCGACTTGAAAGAGCAATCGGCAACAAGCCTCCAAGCTGAACTATCTCAACTACTTAAGACACTTCAAAGACTTCAAATCCCCGCGACCTTCGCGACACCTTCACCGGGCTGTGACGGCGTCTTTGAGGAACTTCGGGGGGAAACGCTACGACACGAGCTCGCGATTCTCGCGGACACGTCTTGGGTCGGGCCGCAAGTTGGACGCACACACTTCGCCCGGGAGTTGGCACGGCGCGTTGAAATAGCTCAGGCTCGCAAAGCAGCCGTCCGAACGATCGCAGTATCGGATTCAGACCTGTCCACGAATCTGGACCTGTTGGTCAAGCATCGCATCTCGGTAGTACGGTCCCCTCTGTACACTGGCTTCCAGCCCCAATCACTTCGTTTTGGGGTGTGGCAGGCTCCGGTTTCGTTCACGTTGCCATTAAAAGGCCGCTGGCAATTTGGGGGAGCCGAGTGGGCGATCAATCGTGCGTTATCGCGAGCGTCGCGATCGCAAGGCTTGGTTCATTTGGTCGTCGACCTGGCGACACTAAGAGAACAAGCCGAATTGGCAACGCTGGAACGAATCCTCACAACGGTTCAGCGGCGCCGAAACAAAGGGCTGATCACGGTCGTCACGATGCAAGGCTTGGTTGAGCGACTTGCACCTCAGCGCAACACCACATCAGCGCGGTCAGTTCTGCGAGTCGCTTGACGCCAGATTGGCCTCCGACCGAAGGGGAGCGACTCAATCCTGTTCGCGAAACGTCGTCCAGCTGATAAAGCCCAACGTCCCCGCGCACAACACGAAGACCACGTCCATGACGAGGTTCGCGCGTTGAAATGGGACCTTAATAATTAGGTCCAGCAAGAAGAGTAGGAGGACGACGATGGCGATCACCATCCCCGTCAGACATAACGCCTTGGGCATTCGCTGCTATCCTCAGTGTTGCAAGCCTGACCCGCGGTTCCCCTGACAACCGATTTCTGACCGTCGGCTGTTGTTTTCGGGCAGCTGTTCGCTCGAGCGACCGTTCGTTCGCGCCACAGTGTTTAAGTTAGTATAATTCCTACATTTCCGATGTCACCGGTGTGTTCGACGCTTTCTTCGGATTCATTTCTTCGTCGCTTACGCCGGGCATCCACGTCCGACGCTAGTTGACAGGTCCGACTTCGCATCAAAGTGTCGCCGGACGTAGACGTCCCGGCGTACCGTCAATCGACTTGCTGGTTCTGGTATTCTTACGCATTCACGGAGCGACAATCTGGCCAACGAGTGTACAAATGAACAAAATGCCGCCGACCTCTGAGAACTGGCAACGATTCCGAGAGTCGATGCCCATCACCAAAAAATGGGCGTACTTCGACAATGCCGCGGTCGCTCCCCTGCCCTCCCCTGCCAAAAATGCGGCATTGCGTTGGGCCGACGAGGCTTCTGCCGAAGGAGATACCGTTTGGCCGCAATGGGCCGCTGCGATTGAGAAGACTCGGGCAGCAGCCGCTTCGATGATGGGAGCTGAACTCAGCGAGATCGCGCTCGTCAGCAACACGACGACAGGGATCGGAATGGTTGCTGAAGGTTTTCCTTGGCAGAGCGGGGACAATATTGTCACGCTGGCGAACGAATTCCCCTCCAACTTGTATCCCTGGATGAATCTCGCTTCGCGCGGAGTGACGGCACGGTTGGTTCCGGTCGAACGCGGGCGAGTTGATTTCGAGCGGTTGCTCGCGACGTGTGATGAGCGGACGAAGATGATTGCTGTGAGTTGGGTTGGATATGCGAGCGGTTGGCGCATCGACGTTGGCGAACTCGTTCGGCTGGCTCATGAGCGAGGGATTCTCGTTTGCTTGGATGCGATCCAAGGACTGGGAGTGTTTCCGCTTGATGTGCGCGAAACGAAAGTTGACTTCGTAGCGGCCGACGGACACAAGTGGATGTTGGGCCCGGAAGGAGCGGGAATTCTGTTCGTTCAGCAAAAACATCTCGATATGCTTCGCCCGATCGGAGTCGGCTGGAACAGCGTTGTCCATCAATACGACTTCAGCCACATCGAACTGAAATTGCGAGGCTGCGCGGCCCGTTACGAGGGAGGCTCTCAGAATATGGTCGGACTGTTGGCACTGGGTGCCAGCTTGGATATGCTGGCGTCCTTCGGCCTCACGTCCCATCACTCGCCGATTGCGGATCGCGTTTTGTCCATCACCGATTTGGCTTGCGAACGTCTCGCCGAGATTGGAGCCATCATCTTGAGTCATCGCGAATCGGATCACTGTTCTGGGATCGTGTCGTTTGAATTGCCCGGACGCGACCCGATGGAAGCACGACGCCAGTGTCTTGAAAAGGGCGTCGCACTCAGTTGCCGTAACGGACGTTTGCGGATCAGCGCTCATGCTTATGCGAACACCGAGGATGTCGATCGCCTGATCAATGCCTTTCGTTAACCTCACCTACGAAGCGAGTCACCCGGATGTCGAACCCCTATGAAGCTCCCACGGGTGACCTGCCAACCGTCACGGGAGGCGGCCCGCTGCCGCCGCCTCAAGAGCCCGGGATGGTCAGCCAAATCCGCATCGTCAGCATTCTGATGATGGTCCAAGGTACGCTCGACTTGTTGTTTGGACTCGGCATGATCGGCATGGGATTCTTTATGGCATTTGCCATGCGAGAAGCGATGGTTAACGACCCGCAGTTTCAACAAGGCAATGGCCCGCCGCCAGAGTTAATGGTCAACATGATTAGTTGGGGGTATGGCGTCATTGGAGTCGTAATGGCTTTGATTGGGGCGTTGAATATCTTTGCCGGCTATCGCAATTGGAAGTACAACAGCCGTACACTAGGGATCGTCGCGTTGGTGGCGGGCGTAGGAACGATCTTGACGATGGTCGGTTGCTACTGCTTCCCCACCAGTCTCGCCCTTTGCATCTACGGATTGATCGTTTATCTCAACGCCTCCGCGGCGGCGGCATTTCGCATGGGTGACGAAGGCTACACAGGCGACGAAATCACGATGACCTTTTCTCCTCTACGCCAGGGACAATCGCCGTTTAAACAATAACCTTCGACCAGCAGGTGGAATCGTGACCGATACGCCACAATCAAATCCTTTCACCGACGTAAGCCCATACCGACCGCCCAACTTGCCTGAACTTGCGTCGCGGCGACCGGGTGGACTGACAGCGATCTGCATCATCGCAGTTGTGTTGGGAGTACTCGGACTGTTCTCCGGCACTCTGAAAGGCGTCAACGCTTTGTTCGGCGCACAAATGCAGCAAGCATTTGGAAGTATGGGAGCCGGAACGCCGGAGCAAGCGAAGGCCCAGCAGGAGATGAACGCCGCCCTCGCCGCCGAGATGAAGCGATTCGCCGTCGCTAACGGGATTCTCGCCGTCGCTCAGCTAGTGCTTTGTGGCGGATTGGTCTATTCCGGATTGAAGACGCTCGGCCTCAAAGCCGCCAGACGAAAGCTGTTGATTGCCATCTGTGCATGTATGCTCGTTTACGAAACCGGGCAACTGATCACGTTCGTGTTTCAGCAGTTGAGCATGAGTCCGATCATGGAGTTGTATATGCCTCGCATGATGCAAACGCCCAACGGCGACAACGAAAGCGCCGAGAAATTTGGTCAGGTCGTTGCTCGCATGTCCATCATCGCGGGCGTCGTCATGCAATGCTTTTGGACGTTGATTAAGTTCGTCTTTTACGCGGTCGCGATCCACTACTTGCGCAAAGCCAAAGTCGTCGCGCTGTTTGATTCAAATCCCAAGTCGGTTCTTTTGAAGCCGGAGCCCACATGAAAGATCTCACATCCGATATCGCAATCTATACGGGCTCGTTCGATCCGCCAACGCTCGGGCACACGAGCGTGATTGAACGATCGAGCCGACTGTTTAAGCGATTGATCGTGGGCGTGGGAATTAACGTTGAAAAGACCTCGCTCTTCTCTCCCGAGGAACGGGTCGAACTGATGACGAAGGCCACCGCACACTGCGGGAATGTCGAAGTGCGATCGTTTTCAGGCTTGGCGGTCGAGTTCGTTCGCGAGTGTGGTTCTCGGGTGATGGTTCGGGGAGTCCGACCGCTAACCGATATCGCGGGCGAGTTTACAATGATGATGGCGAATCGTCAGCTTGATCCCGAAATCGAAACGGTCTTCCTGATGGCCGACGAAGAGTTGGCGCACGTATCGAGCACGCTGATCAAGCAACTCACGCCACTGTCCAGCGACGAACGGCTCGCGAAGTTCGTGCCGGCGGTGATCATTCCGGCCTTGCGAGCGAAGATTCCTCGGCAACCTTGAGTTATTACTGCTCGGCGGTGCTGTCCGCGAGCAACTTCGTTAGCAGCGGCTCGAACGCATCCGCCATCCGCATAAATCCCAAGTCCGTCGGATGCGAACTATCGACGGTTGCTTCTCCATCGTCGCCCAGCATGTGTTCGCCTTCCAGATATGCGAGGTGCGACACACCTTCAGCAACCAGCCGATCATAGGCCACGCGAAAGGCTTCGCGGCTGGAGACATTGCGTTGCCGTTTGCTTTCGATCAAGAACGAATCGCTGTAGCTACGGTCCTCGACTAACAAGATCGGTGTTGTCGGGTGAGCCTTACGGAGCGTTTGCACCAAGGGATAGGTTCGCGCGGCGACTTCTTCTGCGTTCATGTTTGGTAAACAGTCGATGACGTAGACCGCCACGTTGAGTTCGGACAAAAGATCTGCAACCTCTTGCTCCATCTTGCCGTTGCCTGAGAAGCCAAGATTGATCACGGGGCGATCCAATCGCCGGCCTAAGATCGCCGTATGCACCATCCCAGGTCGCGACGCGCAGCCACCCTGCGTAATCGATGTGCCGTAGAAGAGGATTGGCTTGATGTTGGCAGGGCGAGGCAATCGCTCGATATAACTTGACTTGTCGACGCCGATGGCAACCGATGTCACCCCGTTATAAAGCGGCAAGTAGAGCATGTACTCTCGGTCACCGGCGGGAATGCTTTCCGCGAGCGTCACTTGATTCTCAGGAAACGTAGTCGGTCGTCCGTTGGCCAGCCAACGCCAACTTCCTGCCTCGGTCTTCACATACAGATCAAGACCACTGACGCCCGTCGCCGGCATGTGGGGCATATCCAAGCCGCTCGAAGTTAGTGCCCAGCGAGCGTGGATCGTGGTGGCATCCGTCTTGAACCGGATGGCCATTCCTGCCGAGTGATGACTCAATCCCCACACGGCGTCACGAACCACCCCCTCGGCCTTGGCCGGCAAACGATCAAACTTGGCTTTGGTGTCGCTCCAGCCTTGTCCTTCGACGCCGAGCAGCCGCACGTCGTACCACAAGACGGCGCTGTTTTCCTCGATGGTTGCCTTCGTGGGGTCGATTCGCTCGCCGGCGACTAAACCAGTAGATAGAAGTAAGCCAGCGACAAGAACGAAGAATGAGAGTTTTCGCACGGTGTAAGTCTCCAGGAAGAAACTGGGCCGTCCGCAAAAACATCATCGAGGACGGACGAGGGTTCCCATCCTACGGGATGTGAACGCAGCTTGCATCAAAAACAGCCGGCGGGTAGTGATACCCTTTGTAGGTTGGACGCCTCGTCCGACCAGGAAACCGTTTGAAACATTGGACGGACGAGGCGTCCATCCTACGGATTCTTCAAACGGTATCACTACCAGCCGGCGATCTAACGGCGGTCAATTCTTCTCGGCAGTACCAGGCCCAGTCTTGCGGAGATGCCGCTGGAGATAGCTGGCCCGCTCAGAATTGCGGTCCGCCGTATCGAGTTCGATCCCGCGCAGCTTCTGCAGGTGAGCCGGTTGCGTATGGATGAACAACTGGTTGATCGTCGGCATTTCGACGTCGGCGATCAGTCCCAGGTTGACTCCCATGCGGACGCTCGACAGCAGCATCATCGTCTCTTCGCTGCTGATCGTCTGCGCCGTACACAGGATTCCGTAGGCGCGGCTGACGCGATCGTGAAGATCCTTTTGGCTCTCCTTGACCAAGAACTCGCGAGCTCGCCGTTCGTAATCGATCATCACGGGAACCACCTCGGAAACCTGTTCGATCAATTCTTCTTCGCTGCGTCCCAACGTGATCTGATTGCTGATCTGATAAAAGTCGCCCATCGCTTGCGAGCCTTCGCCATACAAACCTCGCACGGCCAAGCTGATTTTTTGCAAGCTACGAAAAACCTTCTCGATCTGCCGCGTGATGACCAATGCTGGCAAGTGCAGCATGACACTTACTCGCATGCCGGTACCGACATTCGTGGGGCAAGCCGTCAAATATCCAAGCCGCTCGTGAAAGGCATAGGTGACTTGGCTTTCGATCAGATCGTCGATCTTATTGATCTGCTCCCAAGCCGAATGCAAGTCGAGCCCGCTGTTCATGACTTGGATTCGCAAGTGATCTTCTTCGTTCATCATGAGGCTGAATTTTTCATTGGGGTCGATGGCGACTCCGCGCGCCCCCTCCCCTTCCGACAATTCGCGACTGATCAACTGTCTTTCGACAAGAAACTGGCGATCTACTGCTGGCAACGACTTTACATCGACATAGGCGACGTCTTGAAAGAAGTCGACGCTCTCCAACTGTTTCTTCAACGCCGCCACGACCGCCGCTCGATCTGCGTCGTTGCAACGACGAACGAACGGAAAGTCGGCTAGATTCCTCGCCAGCCGGATGCGGCTACTAATGACGATATCCGACTCGGGCCCCGATCCCCGGAGCCATTCACCACATCGACTTGCCAGTTGTTCCAATTTCACGTCAAGGTCCGATGCTATGAATGAGATCTGTCTCAGCGACCATCGCTGGGCGACTACTTGTCTTCTTCTTCAAACTTGTGGATTTCGTCACGCAATTCGGAAGCCCGTTCGTATTTCTCGGCTTCGATTGCTTCCTTCAATTCGCGTCGGAGTCGGATCAAATCCGTCCGCCGATCCGTACTCTTGGCCGCTCGCTTGGGACGCTTGCCGACGTGCTCACGTGCCCCATGAATGTTGTTAATCAGCGGTTCTAATTCATCCTCGAAGCTGACATAATCGTGCGGGCACCCCAACCGACCTTGCTGTCGAAACTCGTAGAACGTGATTCCGCAGACCGGGCACGATTGTTTGTCCAGTCGAGCCAGTTCTTGAGCCGTTTGCCCTAACTTCAACTGTTGGGCCAGCATTCCCGCCAGAGTCGGCGAAGGGGCTTCCGCTTCGTCGGATTGTTGCAGGTAGTTGCGGGCGTGGTCCTCACACAGGTGGATTTCCTGCGGAGCATCACCGGTCAACTCGGTAATGTGGAAAGTCGCCGGCTTTTCGCAGCGCTGGCACTTCATCGTCAATCCTGTCTCGCTGCGGATAACCGCGGGCGAAGTTTAGCAGAGCGGTTCCAAAGTCTCAATATATCACGACTTACGATTCAGTAAGGATTCTAGCCGTGCCGACTAGGGTGTCAAGGTAAGCCCACGTTGTGGGTGCCCATAGGCATTGATAAGCTTGGCAAAGGTTGTGACCGTCGACGGGGGAACCACCTGTTGCGAGCATTCGTTCCGCTCGCATGACGACCAATACCGCTCGCACAGAGATCCAGGATGAGCCATTTTCCCGACTTCGCCACCTTTCAAGAACTTGCCCGCGAACACCAATTAGTTCCTGTCTGGCGGTGTCTGTTCAGCGATGCATTGACCCCGGTGACGGCGTTTCATCGCATCGATAACGGTCGAAGTGCCTGCCTGTTCGAAAGCGTGATCGGTGGAGAGAAGGTCGGGCGGTACAGTTTCTTGGCGGCTGACCCGTTTCTTGAGTTAAGCGCCACACGCAACGTTGTTACCGTCGTTTCTGAAGGGACTCGAGAGCAATACGAAGCGGTCGACCCGCTGGAAGAGATCCGCAAGCGACTGGCCGAGTTCAAGGCAGCGCACCTTCCGAACCTGCCTCCCTTCGCGGGAGGCGCCGTCGGCTATGCGGGCTACGACGTCGTTCGATACACCGAGAATCTTCCCAACGCACCCGAAGACGATCGCGGGTTGCCTGATTTGTGTTTCGGTTTCTACGACCATATGGCTGTCTTCGACAACGTCAGTAAGACGATGTTCGTCATCGCCATGGCTCACATCGACGAAAGTGGTGCGAACGCCGAAGCGGCTTTCGACGATGCGAAACGCCGCGTCGATGCGTTAGTCGAGCAACTGTCGACGCCGACGGATGCGCTGCCTGTAGCGGATATCGACACCAGCGGCGTTCCGGAGATTCCCTACCGCTCAAACTTCAAGCAGGCTGATTTTGAAGACGCGGTTCGCAAGTGCGTCGAATACATTCGTGCGGGTGACATCTTTCAGGTGGTCATTAGTCAGCGTTTGGAACTTGACATTAAGTCCGATCCGTTCGAAATCTATCGCACGCTGCGGGTTGTAAATCCCAGCCCTTTCATGTTCTTTGTGCGTTCATCCGAGGTGACTCTGGTTGGAAGTTCGCCCGAGATTATGTGCCGCGTGATGGATGGCAAGGTCACGGTGCGTCCGTTGGCCGGTACACGGAAACGCGGTCACGACGAAGAGGAAGACCGGCGACTGGGTGAAGAACTGCTGGCCGATCCCAAAGAACGCGCCGAGCACGTCATGCTCGTCGATTTGGGTCGCAACGACGTCGGGCGCGTCGCGAAGTACGGAACCGTCGAGATTTCGGACGTGATGGTCATCGAACGATATAGCCACGTGATGCATATTACCTCGAATGTCACCGGTGAATTGGCCGACGGCAAAGACGCATTTGACGCTCTCAAGGCATCGCTCCCGGCGGGGACGGTTTCCGGCGCTCCAAAGGTCCGTGCCATGCAAATCATCGACGAGCTCGAACCTCACCGCCGTGGCCCGTACGCCGGCGCAGTGGGTTACTTTGACTACGGTGGCAACATGGATACGTGTATTGCGCTGCGGACGATGGTCATCAAAAACGGCAAGGCCTACGTGCAAGCCGGGGCCGGAATCGTTGCCGACAGCGTGCCTGAACTCGAGTACCAAGAGACACTCAACAAGGCTCGCGGGCTTCTGAAAGCGATCGAAATCACAGAGCAACGGTCCGGCTAATCTCCGCCACCAGTTCGACGAGCAGCTGTCACCCCTCCTTGCGAGCGAGATGCCATTCGATCGCATGACGGTCCGTCTGAGAATCGCACTTCCGACAAGTACCGCAAGTTGCTTATATCTCCCTTCCTAGCTATGCTCACTATTCTCAATCGGCTCGCGTTCTCGATTAGAAACCCGGTGGTGTCGTTTAGCGATTTCCCCGGATGCTCAAGAAAGGACATAACGTAAGATGAAGAAGGGACTTGTATTTCTGCTGTTGTCGGTCATCACAGCTAGTCTTGATGCCAACGAAGTGAGTTGGCTTACGAGCTATGGCGAAGCCTTAAAAGTGGCGCGAGCAACAGAACGACCGCTTTTGCTAATCATCAGCCGCGACGCGCTCGTTCCAACTTCTGTTGTTACCTCGAGTTCAGGCGAAACTACGCAACCTTCTCGCGAACTTCTAAACGCGTATGTACTTTGTAAAGTCGATGCAAACTCCAGTTATGGACAACGCGTAGCAGATGCCTTTCGTGTAACGGAATACCCTCACTCGGTCATCATCGACAAAACAACGAAGAAAATCCTCTACCGCCACGCTGGTCACGCCGCCAGCGACGCTTGGAAAGTAACACTCGCCAAATATCAAGATGGCACAGTTCCCCAAGTAGTGCCTGTCGCTCGACCGCAGCCGCTAGTGTATTCACAACCACAAACGGCGACTTGGAGCCCGTCGCCTTTTTCGGGACGTACCTCCGTCTTCAGGGCGCCGGCCACGTGCAACACGTGACGGAGATAGCGACGCGATGCTGGTTCAGCATCACCCAAGCAGTAGCAATATTCAGGCTTCATGATGACGCTCTGCGATTCTAGCAGTGTGGGAGCGACACTGTACTTGAGCGATCTGGAACGCTTGGGCTGGGTCCGCGTTGATCGTGCCTCGCGCCACCGTCGTGTGGCCCTTTCTCAACGGTGATCACGCCGACCCAAACGGGGCAGATCAATCTCGTCATCCCTGCGGGTGGGGTGCGTCGATTCCGTTACCATCGCCCAGCGAATCGGCCCTAGATAAAGGAGAACCGTTATTTTCGGAACTTTTGGCCCCGTTTCGCAGTCCAAAGAGGACCGATTCCTCTAGTTTCAAAGGAGATTTCATTGCGAATCTCAGGCGCCAATTAAAATGAGAGGTTGCATGTGGACGGCGTCCAAGCAGGCAGAATAACTCAACCGCTCGTGGTGTTGCGGGGCGAGAGGCAGCGATTTCAGGGATTAGTTCCATTAATACACTTGAAGCCGGAACACGCCTATCAGGCGAATTCGCTCCTTCTATGTGAACCGTTGTAGATCAAAAACAAGTCCGAAAGCCTAGCTAGAACAAGGCAAATCAATGCGTTACGAAAACAAGAAGCGTCAGCAAACTCGTCGGCGCTCGGTCAAACGACGAAGTGGAAGACGGTTGTTTCTGGAATCACTTGATCCGCGTTTGGTACTCACCGGTTCGCCGTTGGCGCTAGCGGCTGTCGAGACAGATTTCCTGGGAGAGGACTCCTCTCAGCCTCTCGCGCAGACGATGTTTCAGGCGAATCATGCCGCAATTCAAGCCGAAGGCGAAGGCACGATGGTGACTTCGCGACTGACCGTCTTTGCCAACGGTCAGCAGATCTCCATCCCAGCGAATATTGGCGTTAAGTCTGACACCACGACGGCAGACGTGTTTACTAACTCGGCGGATGGCGTGTTGCAGACGATGTCGTCGACCAGTGCGACACTAGGGGATTTCTTTGACGTTTGGCGGACCGACGCCGGCCTCGCAGGGAACAATGCCAACGCCGTGTTGAGTGCGACTCAACTGTTCACGAACACTGCCGACACAACGCATACCGTTCAGATGTTTGTGAACGGGCAAATTTCCGAAGATTTCGGTAGCCACATCCTGCAGGACGGCGAAGAGATCATTCTCGTTTACAGCGACGATCCTATCGTCTCACTTAACACAAACTTCGGTTCGATTGTGATCGAGTTGTTTGAGACCGAGACGCCAGGCACGGTTAACAACTTTTTGAACTACGTCAACGATGGCGACTACATCAACTCGTTCTTCCATCGATCGGCAAACACCACCGGTCTCAACGGCTTGACACATGATTTTGTGATTCAAGGGGGCGGGTTCAGAACGACTTCGACGACATTCACCAGCACATCACAGTTCAGCAGTGTGCCCACAGATCCGCCGATTCAAAACGAGCCTGGAATCTCGAACGTTCGGGGCACCGTCGCGATGGCCAAGACAAGCGACCCGAACAGCGCGACGAGCCAATTCTTCGTCAACTTGCATGATGAGAATACTTTTCTCGATAGTTCCACGAACAGCGGCGGGTTTACGGTGTTCGGCCAAGTGCTCGATTTGCGTTCGTCCGATGAAATTGCCGCTTTGCCAACCAGAGCCAATCCGTCGCCTTACGGTGAGCTTCCAGTCAGCACCGATAATCAGTTAGTCGTAATCCAATCGATCGTGGGACGCGGCGAGATCTCGGGCACGCAATTCAACGACACAAACCGAAACGGCACGCGCGATACGGGTGAAACGGCACGTGCAGGAGCCACGGTCTATATCGACGCCAACAATAACGGTGTCTTGGATCCGGGCGAGCTTTCCACCACGACGGACTCCACAGGTCGCTACTTATTTCAAGTCGACCCCGGTACGTATCGGGTGAGGGCTCAAATTGATTCCGGATTGCGATTGACCGCTCCGGCGGCTTCCGACAGCTACTCGGTAACGGTGCAAATCGGGCGAGAAGTGGTCGACCGGAACTTTGGTGTCGCCGTCGATAACAACGCGCCAGTGACTCAGGCAGATTCCTACAGCGTGAACGAAGACGCAGTTTTGACGGTCGTTGTCGCGAACAGCGTCTTAGCGAACGATACAAGCCAAACCAGCTCCGCGCTCACGGCAACCGTCAACACACAGCCCGCGAACGGCTCGCTGACGCTAAACAGCAACGGCTCGTTCACCTATACGCCGACACTCAACTTCTTTGGGACGGATGCCTTTACCTACGTTGCCACTGATGGAACAAATCAGAGCAGTCCCACAACGGTCACCGTCACGGTCAATGCTCAACCCGATCCACCCGTCGCCGTCGCGGACAGCATTACGTTCAGCAATTCACGGACCCCACGGACGCTCGACCTGATTGGAAACGACACTTCCGCTCCCGATGGAGTTCAGACGCTTACCATCACAAGTGTTACGCAAGGGACGGCGGGTGGTACGGTAACGCTCAACAACGGTACGGTGACATATCTCGCTGCGGAAGGCTTCATTGGCACTGACACTTTCACTTACACGATTCAAGACACTGACGGATTGACTAGTTCAGCGACGGCAACCCTGAACGTGACCGCAGTCGCCAATAACAGCTTGTCCGGCTTTGCCTATATCGATGCGGACCGCAGCGGCCTGCGAGAGACAGGGGAAGTTGGCGTGCCTGGTGTACAGATCACTCTGACTGGCGCTGGGCTAACACGAACAATTCTCACAGATACCAATGGAGCTTACTCGTTTACTGAGTTGCCTTCCGGGACGTATCAAATTGTCGAGCGGCAGCCCACGGCGCTACTTGATCGAGAAGAATCGACGACCGTTCCTAACGCCGTAGTGAGCAACGATCAAATTTCGACAATCGTATTGGATGGCGGTCAAACTTTTGCTGAAAACAACTTCGGCGAGTTGGGCATCGAATCACAGTACCTTTCGATCGCATGGTTCTTTGCGTCATCCGATTCGCCGACGGTTATGTTTCGAGAGACCGTCGCCATGGCAGAGGAGATGGCTGGAAACATGACGTTGGCCAGTACAATTCGCGCTGGCGGAACCGAAGTTCCCGACGGGTCGAACTCGGCCCCGATCGCGAACGCTGATGCTTATTCCGTCAACGAAAACGGGATCTTAAGCGTCGTCGTTGCCTCGGGTGTGTTGAAGAACGATACCGATATCGATGGTGACTCGCTGACGGCGGTCGTTGTTACACAGCCGGCTCACGGCACGCTTAATTTCAGTGGTAACGGATCGTTCACATATACTCCCACCAGCAATTTTTTTGGCACGGACACGTTCACCTATCGAGCGAGTGATGGGACCGCCCTGTCGAATACGGCTACGGTTACCATTACCGTGAACGAAGTCGACTCGACGAACACCTTCACGCTGGCTGAGAATAGTCCAGCAGGCACCGCTGTCGGCACGGTGACACCGGAGGCCGAACTGGGCAATCCCGTTGTCTTTGAGATCAATGATCCGAGCATCAGTCCCGCGCTGCAACTTGCTGCCGACGATCATTTTACCGGCGATCCGACTGCGCCTGTCGTATTGATCGAGTATATGGATTTGTCGTGTCCGCACTGCAAAGATATTCACCCTGTTCTCGAACAACTCGAATCCGATTTCGAGGGCGATTTGCTTGTCGTAAGACGGCATCTGTTGCTGTTCAACTCGTCGACCAATAGCACCGTCTTCCCCAACAGCCTCGCAGCAGCCCGCGTGGCAGAAGCCGCGTCGCGACAAGGAAAGTTCGACGAGATGGTGGATCTACTGTTCACGAACCAAGCTGACTGGAATGCCGCTTCGAATCCCACGACATTCTTCAACCAATACGCGCAGCAACTCGGTCTGAATATGACTCAGTTTGCGAGCGACCAAACCGACCCGGCAATCGATGCACGCATCCAGCGTGACCGTGATGCCGCTGTCACTTTGGGGATTTCTTCGACGCCAAGCTTCTTCATCAATGGTCAAGCCACTGCGAACCCCGGTACCATCGCAGCCTTTACGCCAGTGATTCAAAACGAAGTCGACGCGTCGGATGCTGCATTCCGGCTCAACCGAGAAACAGGTCAGATCACGGTGGGAGACAGCGCTGCCCTCGATTTCGAGACCACTCCCAGCTTCTTATTGGTCGTCAATGCGACCGGAATCGATGGCGCGACGTCTCAAGTCAATGTCCGTATCGATTTGACTAACGTGAATGATGTAACTCCTGTTGCTGCTGCGGACAGTTATTCCGTTGATGAGAACAACACACTCACCGTAGCAACGGCCCTCGGCGTGTTGAACAACGACACGGACGGTGATGGCGATTCGCTGACTGCGCAGCAAGTCACTGCGCCAACCAACGGTACCTTGACACTGAACGCTGACGGTTCCTTCACATATACACCCCATGTCAACTTCGAAGGCATCGACAGCTTCACTTATACGGCTACGGATGGAACAAGGACTTCGGCAACGACGACAGCTACGATTACGGTCAACGCGATCAACAGTGCCCCTCTGACGAACGTCGATTCCTATACCCTCCAAGAAGATGGCAGCCTGACAGTCACGGCCGCAAATGGAGTACTCGTGAATGACAGTGATCCCGAAGGCGCTACGTTGACGGCAATTCTAGTCGAAGCCCCCGAGCACGGTACGCTCTCACTGAACTCGGATGGATCGTTTACCTATACACCGGTTGCTAACTTCAGCGCAACCGACGCATTCACCTACAAAGCCAGCGATGGCCAACGGGAATCGGGGTCAACCACAGTGACCTTGTTGGTGCAAGGTTTGGAAGACGCTCCGGTCGGAGTCAATGATTCGTACGGGCTCGATCAAGGCGGCGTTCTAAACGTCTCCGCGGCGAACGGTGTCCTCAAGAACGATAGCGACGTGGATGCCGATACGCTGACGGCGGTACTCGTTAGCAATCCATCGAACGGCACGTTGACATTGAATGCGAACGGATCGTTCGTGTATGAACCAGCAGATACGTTCGTGGGCACAGACACTTTTACTTACCACGCGAATGATGGATTTTTTGACTCGAACACCGTCACTGTGACCATCACCGTCAACGATATTAATCTCGCTCCGATAGCTACCGCGGACAGCTATAGCGTCGATGAAGACGCTGTTTTGACCGTCAGCGCCACGAACGGGCTGCTTGCAAACGACGACGATCCCGATGGCGACGCGCTAACTATTTCTGTGACTAGCGGAGCTATGCACGGGACGCTGGCCCTGCAGAACGATGGCTCGTTCACCTACACTCCCGATGCAGACTTCAGTGGTACGGACACGTTTACCTATCGCTTAAACGATGGTTCCCTCGACTCAAATGCAGCGATCGTCACCGTTCTTGTTCACGGAATCAACGACTTGCCCAGTGCGACGCCCGACACGTATTCAGTACCTGTGGATGGCAGTTTAATCGTTAACATCGCGAACGGCGTCCTCAGTAACGATATTGACGTTGATGGCGACACACTGAACGCCACGATCAAGAACTCCACAACCAATGGCTCGCTTTCGTTCCAGTCAAACGGATCGTTTACCTATTCGCCCAATGCGACATACCACGGCTTCGATTCGTTCACTTACGTGGTAGCGGACAACACCGGCGAATCCAATGAAGCGACCGTTACGATTGCCGTTGACACCGCGCCAGAGACCATTGGCAACAGCTACGCGGTCAACGAAGACGAAACGTTGACAATCGACGCAGCCGCCGGAGTACTCTTTAATGATTCGGACGTCGACGACGATCCCTTGACCGCAATCATTACGACAGCTCCCTCGAACGGTGTCGTCGCAATGAATGACGATGGTTCATTTCAGTACCAGCCAAACGGCGACTTCAATGGTACCGACACGTTCAGCTACGTCGCGAACGACGGCCTAATGAATTCGTTGCCGACGGTGGTGACAATTACGGTGATCCCGCAAAGCGATGCACCGATTGCCGCAAACGATGGCTATACGACCCGTGTCGATCAGGTTCTGTCGGTCAATGCCGCGACCGGAGTGCTCGCCAACGACAGCGATGCCGATGGCGACTCGCTCACCGTGACGCTCCAAAGTTCTCCCACGAATGGGACGGTGACTCTAACCGGCGATGGGGCGTTTAACTACACACCAAACAGCAACTTCTCGGGAACCGACAGTTTTACTTACACCGCCAGCGACGGTACTTTGACCTCGAACGCGGCCACGGTGACGATTTCGGTCGCGTTAAACGACTTGGTCCGGATACGGCTCGAGGCAGCTTCCACCGATGGGACGCCGATTGATTCGATCAGTGTGGGGCAAAGCTTCAACCTGAATGCGTACGTCGAAGACATTCGGCAAACTCCGCAAGGCGTTTTCGCAGCCTACCTGGACGTGATCTATGACTCCAGCCTCGCATCGGTCAATGGTACGATTAAGCATGCGACGGTCTTCTCGAACGGGCGCAGCGGCAATGCTGCGACGCCAGGGTTGATCGACGAAGTGGGTGCCTTCACGCAATCGACGCTGGGCGCAGGCGAGGCATTGCTGTTCACCGTACCGTTCGTCGCCAACTCCGTTGGCACACTCGACCTAGTCGCCGATGCAGCCGACGCGACCCCGGCGCACGATACGCTCTTACTCGGTATCAACACCGCCATTCCGTTGAGTCTATTGGATTTCGTCTCCGACTCGCTCAGTATCGTCGCTGCAAATGGCGAAGGCGAGGGTAGCTCGATGTCCGACTACACGGCGAATGTCGACGAAGCGTTCGCTGGCGAAGACGATTGGTTGCGGTCCTAGCGATCACCTTTGGCCTCCTAGCCGACACATTTCCCGACGTGATATACTCTTCCCTCACGTTGCTAGCAAATCTCCGATGTGTCTGCATGAACAAGGATGCCAACATGAGCGCTCCCGTCCTGGAAACGTCACTGGAACACTATCCCGTACGTCGCGGTAAAGTTCGTGACATTTACGACTTAGGCGATCAGCTGCTGATGATCAGCACGGATCGCATCAGCGCCTATGACTGGGTACTACCGAGCGGAATTCCGGACAAAGGACGAGTGCTGACTCAGGTGAGTGCGTTCTGGTTTGATCGGCTCGACGTGCCGCATCATCTGTTATCGACGGAGTTGGAAAACGCTGGGCTGCCCGACGAGACCGATCTTGAGCAGCTCTCTGGCCGCAGCATGTTGGTGCGTAAATGCGAGGTTGTCCCGATCGAGTGCGTCGTCCGCGGTTACCTCGACGGTTCCGGCTGGAAGGAGTATCAGAAGTCAGGCACGGTGTGCGGCATCAAGCTGCCGAGCGGCCTGAAGCAATGCTCCAAGCTCGACGAGCCGATCTTTACACCTGCCACAAAGGAAGAAACGGGGCACGACATCAACATCTCGTTCGAGCGGATGGTCGAGATTATAGGCGAAGGCCCGGCGGAAGAGTTACGTCGTCGCAGCATCGACATCTATCTTCGTGGCGCCGAATATGCTCGACAGCGAGGCATCATCATTGCCGATACGAAATTTGAGTGGGGACGTTTCGATGGCGAGTTGATTCTGATCGACGAAGTACTCACACCGGACAGTTCACGGTTCTGGCCGGCCGATCAATATGAACCAGGCCACGGTCAACCATCGTTTGACAAACAGTTCGTCCGTGATTGGTTAAGCGCAACCGACTGGGACAAGAACAGTCCCCCTCCTGCCCTTCCGGAAGATGTCATCGCGAAGACGCGAGAAAAGTACATCGAAGCTTACGAACAACTAACCGGGCAGAAATTCGCCTGGAAGTAAGGCGAACCTATGACGACCGACGACCTGCCAGCGAGTGTAGAGCCGCTGCCTGTTGAAATTAAGAATATTCAACCGGGTGGTGGTGTTTGCATGCGCATCGAATTGGCATGGGGCTGCTGGCGGCGCTGGTATCTCAAAACATTTCGCCGACGATACGTTGCCCACATGCTTGCCAAACGTGAAGGCCCCGTACATGAAGACGGCGCCAACGCATGCCCTCATGAAGTGCTTGATCCGCGCGATCTCAAATTCTATCGAAACCAAGGTGGATACTACTGGTCCGCGGAGAATGATCCGTTTCGCTGGCGTGACCAGTTGCCGTTCGCACGCGCTGGACTCGTGGAGCTGTTTCTGCTTGGCGGAGCGATGTTGGCGTTGACGGTGATCTTGGCCTTTGCATTCTGGCCGCTCGCGATTCCCACAGCGGTTGTCGGGCTCTGTATCGTGTGGTTCTTTCGGAATCCCAAGCGGATCATCCCAAGTGAACTTGGGGCTGTTGTCTCACCGGCGGATGGACATATCGCGTGTATCGAGGAAGTTGAAGATGAGTTCATCGGCGAGCCGGCCATACTGATCGGCATCTTCCTGTCGATATTCGACGTTCACATCAACCGCACATCGATGGATGCGACGGTCGTCGGGCTTCAGTACCGCCACGGCAAGTTTTTGAACGCTCTGCGACCCGAATCTGCGCGCGAAAACGAACGCATGGAAGTCCGTCTCCAGCAAAATAGCGAGCCTCGTCGTCGGTTTGTCATTCGGCAGATCGCTGGAGCGATCGCCAGACGAATCGTCTGCTGGGTTGGCCCCGGCGAGTCGCTTGAGCGAGGCGAACAGTTTGGCATGATCAAGCTTGGCTCACGCACCGAACTCGTGATCCCCAAGGAAGAAGGCCTGGAAATTCTCGTTTCTTTGGGGCAAAAAGTCAGCGCTGGGTCGACGGTGTTAGCCAAGTATTCGCAAGAGGGGTGACATTTCGTCCCCAGAATCGGCTATCGTGGAGGGGCTTCGAATTTTGCCTGCCGATGGTGCGGCAGGCACGTGCACGGGAGTTGGCGCAATGGCAGTCTCGATTAAGAAAGCCGGTCTTGTTGTCGTCCCGACTCTGCTGACGCTCATGAACGGCGTTTGCGGGTTGGGCAGCATCGCCATGGCCACCTTGGGGCGTGACGAAATCGGCGAGACGAATGCCATCTTCTACGCAGGCACGTTTATCTTTGTGGGCATGGTGTTTGATGCTCTCGACGGATATGTCGCGAGACTGCTGAAGCAGACCAGTCAATTCGGTGCTGAACTCGACAGTCTGTGTGATGTCATCACCTTTACCGTGGCACCGGTGTTCATCATGCTGAGTCTTACAGACGTCTTCCCGCTGCGATTTCTCTGGAGCATTGGCGTCTTGTTTATGCTGTGCGGAGTTCTGCGATTGGCTCGGTTCAATGTTGAATTGGTACCCGATGATGACCACGAGTGGTTTCGCGGGTTGCCGTCACCAGCTGCAGCAGGAACCCTCGCGTCGTTTGCCGTCACTTTGCCGACAGTTGAAGAGCTGCTTGCCGGGACCACCTCGGAAGCTTCTCGACAATTGGGCGAACAAATCATTCTGCTAAGCGAATATAGTCTTCCGGTGTTGACGGTCACTCTGGCAGCGTTAATGGTGTCCAGAATCCGATACCCGCATATCTTGAGCCAGGTGACGCACGGACAATGGAACTTTTTCCACTTAGTTCGACTGATCTTCGTAGTCGTAGCGCTTGTCACCGTGCACGAACTCGCCTTACCGATCGTGTTCTGCTATTTTTCTCTCGGTCGCCCAATCGCGTTGTGGCTACGCTTTATTGGCCTTCGGCTTCGTGGGCTTACGCCATTCCGACAACGGCAACCGCGTGAAGAGGTATAGGCGATCAGCCGAAGCGCTGGGGAAGCAGAAACCCCTCGCGACATTAACGCCAGCATCGATAGACAAAGGCGGGCGGGAAGTTTAACCAGACCGTCGGGCTTACTTCGACTTTGCCAAAGTAACGATTCAGCTTCGCGCGAAAGCGTTGAGCGGCGGGTAGCACCATACCTGATAGATAAGCGAACGTGACAAGTTGCCCGCCAGGCTTCAGTACTTTCATCATCGCGTCGAGGTACACCGTCTGGTCCTGATCCGAGAAAGCTGCCCAAGGCAGACCGGAGATAATCGCGTCGATCTGCGCGACGCCTTGCTGTTGGCAAATCGCCTCGATATTCGCAACACTATCCTCGATGATCGTCACGTCGGGGTATTGCTCGTTGAGCGCATTGGCGAACTCGGAATGTAACTCGACCGCAAAGAAACGGGACTCTGGACGCTTGGACTTCAGAATCTCAGAAGTGAACACTCCCGTGCCTGGGCCATACTCGACGACGGTGTCAACGGTTTCCCAATCAATCCACTGCACCATCCGGTTCGCCAGTCTCGGCCCGCTGGGAGCAATTGCGCCCACTCTGCCCGGCTTTCGCAGCGATTCACGGATAAAGCGACTATATTCTCGAACTGCCATGTTTATTTTCCACTGCAATTGAACCGATTGATTGCCTTGTAACTGGGTGTGATAGCGACCCGCGTCTTTTCGGGCCCGCAACAGTCAGCCACTCCAAGCCGAGTACTCTTGGATATGATTTCCAGAGAGCAGTGTCAACGGGACCGACAAGAGAAGCGCCTTCGCAGAGCGGCAGTGGGGCCTATTGCCTCGATTTAATTCTGCGCAGCCCACTTCTGCAGGAACTTGGCACGCAGATGGTTGCCGAGCGATTGGGGTGAATCGTCGCTCGCATATAACTCGCGGGCTTCATCGTACTTACCAAGCGCCTCGTAGGTACGCCCCAGGTTGTAACGGGCACCTTGCGTCCAAGGTCCCTCCTTCCATGCGTCGATGGTTCGTTCTTGCAACCACGTCACGGCAGCCTCACGATTTCCCGTCTCGTAGTGAACGAGCGCGAGCCAGTATGACGCGTGTTGCTTGGCCTGCGTCGTCAGCATGTGACTGCTGGCCACACGAGATTGCCACACAAAGTCTCCTTCATTGCTCCCACGCACGAGCCCCATCGCCTTTTGGACTTCAGGATTCGTTCCTATCTGATCGATTGCGGCGGTCGGCACTCTCGCTTGCATATAGAGTCCCTTGGCTCCCTCTTTACCTTCCTCAAGTCGCTCAAACTCGCCTTGCAGATGCAACTGCCGGCCCTGTGTGAGTGGACCTCGCGTCTGAAAAATCCCGACGGCCTGATAGTAACCAGCTGCGACTTCACGATTCGTTTCGAGCACCTTCTTCATCGCCAATTGAAACCAAATTGCCTCGAACGGAACTGACCATAAAGTTGAGTTCGATATCCCTCGAACCGACTTCAATCGCTCGGCAATCGATGTTGGCGAAACCGTCAAAATCGTTCGTTGGTCGCCAGCAAGATTGGCTTGCACTAATTGCATCCGCTGCGCCAAATTCGCAGGCGATACGTCAATCAAGGCGATCAGATCCTTCAGCTCAGCATGAGAAACGCGGTAGGATTGGCCATCGACTTCCAGCGCTGCGAGCAAATCGGGAGATTCCAGGACCTGCGACAACGTCGCAATTCCGACGCCATTCACGGAAGGTATCGGCAGCCCTAGTTCAGCATCGAACAGATACAGTTCTCCGCCGACGAGTGCTCCGGTCAACCAAGGCCGTGGCCGTGGAGGAACGGTGTTCCCCGGCAACGCGATGTACACCACATCGATTCCTTGCTGGCGCGCCAACTCGATGAAAATTCGCGATCGTTGGAACGCATCGCCAAAACCATACTGCAGGATTTCCCAAGTCGGGAATCGATAACCGGGTCCCGGAATCGCTCGCTGTGGAGCGGGGATTCGCTTCTCTCGACTCTGTTCACCGCCGGCACTGGGAGCAACCGATTCGTCCGGATAAGGCACCGTCGCTTCGAGTTGGATATTTCGCACAGTCCAGTCGAACAATCGCTCCGCAACCGCCAAATACTCGCGGTCCAGATCGCCTAGCGACTCGGCCTGTTCGTCGAGCCACTTCTTCAGTCGCTCGTCGACCGGTTGTTTCGAAACCCACGTTGAGAGATCTCGCAAGAGCGTCGCCTCTTGCATCGCGCGAACATCATCAATGCTGAAAGTCCACTTGCCAACGTCGTCGAGCAAGTCGCTGTCACGAATATCTCGCGGCAAGCGACTGGCCATCGGATCGACTTCCCAGTTTGGATCCGGCTCCTGCTCATCCAACCAGCGATTCAAATAATAAGCCGAGTCGGCGAGCGATTGCTCGCGGTCGAATTCACTCGGTCGGCTCAAATTGTCCATAGCGCGTAACAGTTGTTCCTGCGTGGCAGACACGGTGACTGTCGTCGCAGTGAAATGACGCCGCTCGCCACCGCCAGACGGACAGCCAACAAGTGGCAACAACAAGCCGATAAGCAGCAGGCCAATCAGCGAGCAACGCATACAGCGGGAAAGCGTGGTTCGGGCGAGCAGGTCTATCAACGAAGTGTCTCCACGGTCGCTCGTAACTTCAGCAACCGCTCGATCAACGGCGAAAATTCGTCGAGCGGAATCATGTTTGGCCCGTCGCTCGGCGACGAAGCGGGATCAGGGTGTGTCTCGAAGAACAAGCCGTCGGCTCCCACGGCGACTGCGGCGCGAGCCAGCGGTTCGACCATCGCTCGATTGCCGCCCGTTGTCGCGCCCAAGCCGCCTGGCTCCTGGACGCTGTGAGTTGCATCGAAGATGACCGGGGCTTCGAGTTCTTGCAGTTGTGGGATCGCTCGCATGTCGTTCACCAGTCGACCATACCCGAAAAATGTGCCACGTTCGCACAACAAGACGTTGCTACAACCAGAGGCAACCAACTTTCCGACGACATGCCGCATATCCCAGGGGGCGAGGAATTGACCTTTCTTCACATTCACTGCCTTTCCCGTACGTGCCGCAGCGACCAAAAGATCGGTTTGGCGAGCGAGAAAGGCCGGGATTTGGATCAAATCGCAGGCTTCTCCGACCGGAGAGGCTTGATAGGACTCGTGAATATCCGTCGTTACGGGCAGCCCCGTCGTCTCACGCACTTTTGTCAGAATCGCCATTCCGGCGTCCAGCCCCAGCCCACGAAATGAATCAATGCTGGTGCGATTTGCTTTGTCAAACGAAGCTTTGAAGACGAGTTGCACTTTCAGCCGCTCTGCAATTTCCGCGAGTCGCTCCGCGATCGCCAAGGTGAGCGATTCGCTCTCCAAAACGCACGGACCAGCGATCAACAACAGCGGGTGCCCCTTCCCACATTGGTAGGGACCGACCTGGGCGAAGTTCTGGGGCACGGCAGAGTTACCTTTTAGATGGAATGCGAGCAAGTCACTGAGATTCGTATCATAGTCGAATCGTTTCTCGTTCCCAGGCTCCCGGGTGGGACCGCCCGAACGCCAAGGAACGTCGCGTGGATCGGGGACTAAGCATCACGTACAGCGATTGCCAAGGCAGAGAGCCAGGGCACCCGCGTGATCTCTGCAACAGAAGGCTCAAGACTGCTTTGGCACTAGCAGAGTCAGGTGGCTCGGCAACACTTCAATCTCGACTGGTAGAAACCCGCCGGGATCTCCGTCCAGTTGCAACGGCACCGGTTCGTCCGACTCGATACGAATCTTCTCTGCTCGCACGGTAACACAGTCATCCCACGACGCGTGTTGACCCAAAATGACACCACTCAAGTACCGCAACCCGTTCCACAACGAACCGTCTTTAAATGTGCAAACATCCAACAAACCGTCGTTACCAACTGCATCGGGTGCGATCCGCAGGCCGCCTGCGTAACGAGGCAAGTTGACGACAAACGCCCAACGTGCGGTGATCGTCCTGGTGTGAGCGGGCTGCGAATCCGACGCAGGTATTTCGCAATGGATATGCAGTTCAGGATACTCGTAGTTGTGAATCGAGTCCCAAATGGGCTTGATGTATGACAAGTGGTGGATGTGCCCGGTGCGTTCAACGTGCAAGCGGCGGACAACCTCGGCGTCGAAACCACAGCCCGCCATGATCAGAAAAACTTGCTCCCCAGCCTTTCCGGCATCGAATTTCGCCGCTCGCCCATCACAAATCGTCTGACATACCTCCACAGGATCACCCTTCATCCGCAAGTGCTTGGAGAGGAGGTTCTCTGTTCCGAGGGGCAGCACGGCTAACGGTGTGTCTTTCGGCAATCGATTGGCCAGGAGCGCGACGGTCCCGTCGCCACCAGCCGAGACGACGCATCGCAATTCGCCATTTCGGAGCAATCGCTCCGATTTACTGGAGAGTTCGTCGATGTCCGTCAGCGTCTCGACGACAATGCCTTGCGCTGCAAGCAATTCAGCGAGGCGCTCCACGGTGGGAAGACCGGATCTCGCTCCAGCCTTCGGATTGCGTGAAATTAATACGCGACGACCGGTTGTGGGTAGCTGAAAGTTCGATTGCATCGCGACAATGGTCCATTCTGTTGCTTTCTGCAACAGATTCTATCGGCATTCCCGTGGCCTTGGCGAGCGTCTGTTGAGATTCGCCACAGCCGATCGAGACAATGTGTTGCGACACAATACAATTTCCCTTCGTGCGAGGTCCCAGGTGATGACGCCAAATTGTCTCAACGTCCCACATCGTCTTTCGTAAGTGGCTGCAATAATTGATGTTGCAACGCATTCTGCAAGAAGTTTCGGCGACTGGCGCACCGCGTGCTTTATAGCACAAGCACTGGCCCGTGGGGTCTCTGACGCGAGTCGACGGGATGGTTGCCTTGCCCCTGGCCATTCAGTTCGCCAATGTGGAGTTGGCACGTCAGAGACCCCCGTTTTTTTATTCTAGTTCCGCCCGCTGCGGACGGCCAATTAAAAAGCCCCTGGACCCCGGTGAAGTTTAACAAACGCACATCGGCACCAGGTCGCGTTCAAGCCCTCCCAGCTCTTGACGATTCGGAGGGGTTTTTCTACCGTAAGTCTTTTGTCGCCCGTAACATTCGTGCCTCGCAATGGTATCCCTCCCGTAAATCTGGTCGGCGAAGCTCCTTAAATCGGGGTGTTAGTTGCCAGTTTCAGATGTGCCAGTTTTCAGATATGCCAGCGTAGCTTCAATTGGCAGAGCACCGCATTCGTAATGCGGGGGTTGTGGGTTCGACTCCCACCGCTGGCTCTTTTCGTAGATTCCCCACCAACGGGACGTTTGGAGTATTAAAGTCATGTCGCAAGTCGTCGGCTCGGAAATTGATCTTCGCGAAATCGTCCTCTCGAACAGTTCGTTCGGCCCCAACGAGATTCGTCAACTATCTCAAGCGATCTCCGAGAACTACTCCCAGTTCCAGGTGCTCCGCGACGCAGTCGGCGAATTGGAAAGCCGCGAAGAGCGATCGCCCGCTACGGCCGTGCGGCTTGGCGTTTGTTACTACTTGCTCGGACGCCACACCACCGCCGCCGAAACATTGGCGTCAGCTGACGGTGGAGCCGTCGCTCAGTTCTACCTTGGCAAGACGCACTTTGCGCTCGGTCGTTATGACCAAGCAATCCAAGCGTATGAATCTGCCAAAGTTGCTGGATACAACGGCGACGCGTGTGCTTTGGCATGTGCCGAGACCTTGCGTTATCAAGGCAAGACCGAGGCCGCCATGAAGACGCTGGATGATTTGTTCGGACCGATTGAGCAGACGGCAGACTACCTTTATCAGCGAGGTGCGACGGTCGCAGCAATTGGCGGAAATCCGTCAGAGGTTGTTGCTCTCTACGAGCGAGCGGTTGAAACCCACGAAATGCACCCGGGTGCTCTGTTCGGACTGGCACTCGAAAATGATCGCCGAGGAAACGACGCTCTCGCGATGGAGTTGTATCAACGTGCTTCAAATTGCTTTCCGTCGCACGTCGGTGCGTTACTGAACCTCGGCATTATGTACGAAGATCAGCAGCGGTACGAACTAGCGCAGCATTGCTATCAACGCATCTTGGATGTGTATCCGACTCACGGTCGCGCCAAGCTGTTTTGCAAGGACGCGATGGCTTCGCGTGACATGTTCTACGATGAGGAAGCTCAGAAGAAGGAAGATCGCTTAGCTCAAGTGCTAAGCATTCCGGTTACCGACTTCGAGCTTTCCGTCCGCAGCCGCAACTGCCTGCAGAAGATGGGCGTACGGACGCTAGGCGATTTGACCAGAACGAGCGAGCAGGATCTACTAACGAGCAAGAACTTTGGCGAGACTTCGCTGGTTGAAATCCGCGATATGTTGCACTCCAAGGGATTGGAGTTAGGCCAGTTCGCTCACGAACGTCCCGAGCCAGAGCCGGCCTACGACACTTCCAACATGTCGCCTGACGAACAGGCGTTACTTGATCGCCCCATCTCAGAACTGAATCTCTCGGTGCGTGCTCGCAAGTGCATGGTCCGACTAGGAATGGGGACCATTGGCGAACTCGTTCGCAAGACCGGCGACGATCTGCTCGAATGCAAGAACTTTGGCGTGACAAGTTTGAACGAAGTCCGTGACAAGCTCTCGCAGTTGGGAATCAAGCTGCGAGGCGATTAACGGTCAAGAGTGGAGAGTCCAGAGCGGAGAGACAGAAATTCCTTCTGGCTCTAGACTCTCGACACTCAGCTCTAGACTTCCCGATATGAGCGTCAGCCCTTTCTCCTTTCAGCTGCACCACGTCGATCGCGACTGCGCAGCTCGACGCTCCAGCTTCACGACGCCTCACGGTGTTGTTGAACTGCCGGCATTCATGCCGGTCGGCACGCAGGGAACCATCAAAGGACTGGCGATCTCGCTCGTGCGAGACACTGGTTCGCAAATGGTGTTGGGTAACACGTATCATCTAGCACTGCGACCCGGTGAGGATGTTGTCGCGGAGCTTGGGGGCCTTCACCGGTTCATGGGTTGGAGCGGTCCGATTTTGACCGATAGCGGTGGCTTTCAGCTGTTCAGCCTAGCGGCCTCCACCAAGGTAACCGAACAATCGGCGGTGTTCAGGTCGCACATCGACGGGCGGAAATTTGAGCTTTCTCCGGAGCGCTCTATCGAGATCCAAGAGGCTCTGGGCAGCGACGTCGCCATGGTGCTCGACCACGTGATCGCTCTGCCTGCCAGCGACACGGCGGTGCGAGACGCCTGCGATCGTACGATTCGGTGGGCCCGACGTTGTCTGGATGCCCGGACGCGGAGTGACCAGGCTCAATTTGCGATCGTACAAGGCGGCCTCTCTGCAGATCTGCGCGTAGAATGTGCGCAGCAACTTGCCGAACTCAAAGGGTTCGAGGGCTATGCCATTGGCGGCCTCAGTGTCGGCGAAGGCGAAGCGGATATGCTGCGGATGATCGAAGCCACCTGCCCTGCCCTCCCCATCGAGAAGCCTCGCTACCTGATGGGAGTCGGAACTCCCAAGGACCTGGTCGAGTCGATTCGGCGAGGCGTCGACATGTTCGACTGTATTATCCCCAGCCACAACGGACGGAACGCGCTCGCCTATACGGACAGCGGGCGGTTGCGAATGAGAAACCTGCGTCACCGGCGAGACGAACGTCCGCTGGAAGAGGGCTGTCCTTGCCCGGCTTGCCGACATAGCCGAGGCTACATACGACATCTCTTTCTGGCGAACGAGATGCTCGGCCCCATCTTGCTGACCGCCCACAACATTACGTATTACCAGCGGCTCGTCAGTCAGGCTCGTGCGGCGATTGAAAGCGATTCCTACATGGACTTCTATCGAAAAAAAATCGCCGGCTGGGAAAGCGAGAATTCGGACTGAACGAGTCGATTGTCGACAGCACCGAAGTACCCCTCGCAGCCCCCTCGCTGGCGGCGTTCAGACGGCCTTGCTCGTTGCGCCACAAGGCCTTATGATTACCGGCTAATTGCGGCGAGAATCGGCCCGACCGTCAGCGAGATCGGGCCGTTTTCTGTTTGCCGCAAAATTTTTTACGTCTCGCGATTCAACGCGATGAGCCCGAGAAGAGCCGTTCACGGACAGTTTGGTGAAGTGCATGTGGTCGACTAGCGAATCGTATCTTTCGATCCTGCTCCTCGCGCAAGACGATACGGCAACCTCGCCGTTTGGGCCCATCGGCAGCCTGCTGCCCTTCGTGATGATTGCGGTCCTCTTCTATTTCATGTTGATTCGCCCCGAACGAAAGAAGCGGGCTGAGACAACGTCGATGCTCGAAAATATGAAGAAGAACGACCGAGTCGTAACGATCGGCGGCATTCACGGCGTGGTTGTGAACGTACAAAAGGATTCGGAAGACGTGACACTCCGAATCGATGACAGCACCAATACGAAAATGCGAGTCTTGCGGAGTGCGATTTCCCGCATCGTGAAGGATGACGGCGAAGGCAGCCAGGACTGACTTGTTAACAACGTTTGACCACCAGTGTGTTCAATCACCTGACGGACCCTGAAGGGATTAGGAAGCTTCTGTCATGCTAAGTGACTTCATTCTGCTCGCACAGGCAACGGATTCGGCACAATTGGCGGATTCGACGCAGTTCAAATTTGTCGGATTACTCGCGGTCTTACTCCTTGGCATTGGCTTGCCCATATTTCTTGGCCAGCTGATCGCCAAGCGACTTCGAATGGCCGAGATCGGCTGGCGGATAGGCTTGATCCTCTGCGTGATCATTCTTTCTAGCCTGGTCGTCGGGCGGTCCTACGACCGCGAGACTGGTCAGTTCAATATCAAACTCGGTGTTGATCTCAAGGGCGGCGTCATTCTGATCTACGAGGTGGACGAAAGTGCCACCGCCGCAGCGAACGATCCCGATTCGCCCGACGGATCGACTGGTCGCGTCAACATGGGGGCGTTGGTCGAAGCAATCGCGCGTCGTATCAACCCTAGCGGAACGAAAGAAATCGTCATCCGTCCGTACGGTGATCAACAAGTTGAGGTCATCGTCCCGGAAGTGGATCAGCGCGAAGTCGAACTGATTAAGAAGTCGATCAGTACCGCTGGCGTACTTCAATTCCGCATCGTTGCAAATTCCCGCGATCACGCAGACATTATCGAGTTGGCTCGTGAGGCCGCTCTTGATCTCGCTAAGAAACGCGGACGCTTCATCCGTGATGAAGCTGGCAATCAAGTTGGACTGTGGGCTCGAGTTGGTCGGGATCAGGCGGAGGGCGGTGGCGGTACGTTCAAACTTTCCGTTGCCAGCAACACAATCCGTGACGCAGCAACTGGCGACATACTGGAGGTCGATCCAGCGCATTTTGGCGACCGAGAACTCGAGTTCACGCGCTACATCAAGAGCCTCGGCATCGAGGAAATTGATGTTCTGATGGAAACGAATGATCCGTACAACGTCACGGGCAATCACCTTGGCGCCGTCAGCCGAGGCAACGACGAACGCCTGCGTCCCTGCATCATGTTCAATCTAAAGCAGTCGAGCGGTGGCGTGGGCCGTTTTGCGGACCTGACGACCGACTACGGTCCTGAGGGTAACTTCAATCGGCAACTCGGGATTATCCTCGACAACACGTTGCTGTCAGCCCCCAACATCCAAGAGCCGATTACGCAAGGACGCGGTCGAATTACCGGCGAATTCACTGCCGAAGAAGTCGACTTCATGGTGAATATCCTGGAAGCTGGTAGCTTGCCAGTTGTCTTGAATCCAATTCCAATCAGTGAGAACCAAATTAACCCGCTGCTAGGAAAAGAGACAATCCAGCAAGGCAAGATGGCCATGCTGATTTCTTTGGCAATCGTCCTCGTGTTCATTTTGTTCTATTACCGGTTTTCCGGATTCGTCGCGTGCTTGGCGCTGGTGCTCAACTTGTTGTTCATCCTCGCAATCATGATTTTGATCAAAGCGGCGTTCACGTTGCCGGGCTTGGCCGGCTTGGTTCTCACGGTCGGCATGTCCGTTGACGCAAACGTTCTGATCTTTGAGCGTATTCGCGAAGAAATGTCGCGTGGCGCGGCGTTAAGGATGGCAATTCGTAACGGCTTCGCGCGAGCGACCACGACAATTATCGACGCTAACGTCACGACGTTGATCACGGCCTTCGTGCTGTACGGAATCGGAACTGATCAGATTCGCGGCTTTGCCGTTACCCTGATCTTGGGCATCTTGATGAGTATGTTCACGGCGATTTTCTGCTCGCGAGTCGCATTCGACATTGCCGAGCGAACGCGATGGTTGAAGAAGCTGAGCATGATGCAAATTCTCAGTGCGACGCAGATCGACTTTATCGGCAAGCGAAAGCTGGCAGGAGCTTGTTCGATTCTCGTAATCATCGTCGGCCTGTTCGGAATCGCAGGGCGGGGCGCGAGCATCTTTGACATCGACTTCCGAGGCGGTACTTCGGTGCAGATGCGGCTGAAATCTTCTGCCGAGACGGAAAGTGTACGCGAGAAACTCGCCGCCCAATTCTCCGGCGCAGGAACGCAGTTCAGCGTGACTGCGATGAACAATACGGCAGGAGCGATGAAGAATGACACCTTTAAAGTCGATTCTGACATCGACGAAGTCATTGATTTGGAAAATGCAATTCACGATGCCTTCGCTGGTCCGGACGGAAAAAGCGAATTGGCAACGTACTCGCTCGAGTACGGGCCTCTTCGCCCAGTTGCGTTGATCGCGCCCGCCACGACTGAAAAGAAACCAGCGACGCCCGTCGTGGAAGAAGCTCCGGCTGAGAGCGCGAGCGAGACGCCAGGAGCGACGGAAGAACCCACGCCACCCGTTTCTGAAGCAACAACTGATGCTGCGGAGGAGGAGAAGGCTTCTCCAGAGAAGTCCGATAGTGAACCGGCCCCTGAGAACGATAAACCGGAAGCGGCGTCAGAAAACAAGGAGCCCGAAGCGGCCACCGATGCAGACCAAGGCTCATCGCTGGCCTCGCCTGCTGGGACCCTTCTTGCCTACGCCGACGACGCTCGTGAACTGTTGTTAGCACAAGTGGACACGTCAACTGACGCAGCACCCGCAGACACTGCTTCGACGGACGAGGCAACCGACACCGAAGCAACTACGACGCCAGAACCCGAAGCGGACGCTCCCGCGGAGAGTTCGGACAACGAAACCGACGCGATCAGCGCTGTTCCGATTGCTTCGGCTCAAACCGAAGTCGACTTGACCTTCGGCTACGGCATTAACGCCCAGACCTTGACTGGCGAAATTGAAGCTGCGACTCAGGAACTCAACTTGCCGGTCTCGCACTTCCAACTCGTCAACCAAAAATGGGACGGCAGCAGCAGTAATGCATTCGAATCCTGGAAGCTCTTGATTTCGGCGGACGAAACGCAGACCAAGCAGCTTTTGGAGCATTTGAAAGCAAAGTTTGCTGACAGCCCGGTGTGGTCTTCCTCGAGCAAGATCGGCGGACAAGTCGCCGGTGATATGCAACAGAAGGCTATTGCAGCGTTGGTTGCCAGCTTGTTCGGCATCGTCCTCTACATTTGGATTCGATTCCAACGAGTCATCTTCGGCTTGGCGGCCGTGGTTGCCTTGCTGCACGACGTGCTGGTCACACTTGGTGCGATTGCACTCAGTGCGTGGTTGGCTGACGCGCTTGGATTCCTCTTGATCGAAGAGTTTAAGATCAGTTTGCCTATCGTTGCTGCGTTGTTGACCATCATTGGATACTCATTGAACGATACGATTGTCGTCTTTGACCGCATTCGTGAAGTTCGCGGTAAGAGCCCCAGCCTGACTGGCGACATGATCAACACGAGCATCAATCAAACACTCAGTCGAACGATGCTCACATCGCTGACGACCTTGATCGTGGTAATCATCCTCTACGCGATCGGCGGAGACGGAATCCACGGTTTTGCGTTTTCGCTCGTCGTCGGTGTCGTTGTGGGTACCTACAGTTCGATCTTCGTCGCATCGCCCGTCTTACTCTGGATGACCTCCGCGAACCAGAAGAGCACCGCCGGAAAGGCCAAGGCCGCCGCAGGTAACGTGTCCGCTTCGGCATAGTCGGTAAAACCGGACTCATAACCGGCAACGCGTCGCAAATCCGGCGGCACGCTAGCGGTACCTCTGTAGACTCCACCGCGTCCATCGCGATACTTATCGATGGGGCTTACAGAATCGGGTGCGGCAACATGGTTGGTTGGAAACGCAGAATCCTCGGGTTGATCGTCATATCGGGCGGCGTTTGCGCGGCGCTGCCCTTCCGGTACGACGCCCCAAATTCGATGCTTGGCGAGCAAAGTGAGAGCGAGGTTTCTCGAACCCCTTCGTCTCAACCCGAACTCACCTTGCAACTGACCATTCCGGTAGGCCCCGACATGATGGCTGCGCCGGAAGGCGAACCACGTGTAACGCCAGCGGTATTAGAGTTACCGCTCACGCATCGGGCAACCGCTCCAACCAAAGGGGAGATTCCAGATCCTCCCCAGCTTGGGTCCACGTTCGAGTTGTTCGTGGGCAGTACGACGCCAGTCGCTATTGAATCGTCACAACGCGAGAATGATGCTGATGAACCTGCTCGAACTCATCGAATCAACGACGGTGACACGCTTCAATCGCTCGCAGCACGCTACCTAGGCGATCGTACAGAGTGGCAATCGATTTTCGAAATGAATTCAGAACTGCTGATCGATCCAGACTTACTGCCGATTGGAAAGGTCATCACCATCCCCCGCACCATCGCGCCGTCACCTCGCGAGAATCATGCGGATGATGTCGATGACGGATTGGTGCCGATTCCCCAGGGACTACTGAACCGTGAATCCCAGTAGTCCTCCGTGATGCATTGGGCTACAGCGGACTCGTTCGCTCCGTCCAGGGAAACTCACTGGACTTGCGGACCAAACGCTGTTCGATGAACACCCCGATGTAGTCTCGCAGTGGCAATCCAGGCACGTTAATCAGTTGTGTTCCCTGGAGAGTCGTGTTTGGTTTGAGATACACAAGGTCCGGGTTCTTTGGATCCTGGTCAGTACGCAAGCGTTCCAGCCGACTGTGGATGGTTTTTGCATCGCTGGCCGCGCTGCGATCATCTTCTCCCACAATAATCATGATCGACATCGACTTTTGGATGATTGGATGGTTCAGCGCCGTTGTCAACGAAAACCCTTTGAATGACGATTCAGGCGAGACGAGGACGAGCGCTTTAACGTCGCGACCCTGTTTGAATGCGGGAAGCTGTCGACGACTCCAGTCGTAAGCCGCCCAATTCACCGCGACGATGGCTCCCACATCAGCGCCGACGACACACAAAAGCTCGATGTTGACTTCGCCAGCGTTGTTCTTCTCGAAAAAGAACTTTTTCACAGCTTCGACGTCAAACAGCATTCCGGCAATCTCCGTTGACCTCATGCGGGCGAGATCGATGTCTTTGGTTTCTCCATTGGCCAACGTGACTCTGCTACTGTCGCCGTGCCCCCGCAAGTCGGGAACCATGACCGCGTGTCCACGTTTCTGTAAACTACTCGCCAACTCATCGAAATCGCGGCGACGCCCTTCCCAACCGTGCAACAAGATGATGGGAACTACTTCCTTTCCCGGCTTTTTCTCGATCTTTGGCTTGTCCTTGTTGTCGGTCGGTGTCTCGACGAAACCACCAGGATAGTAGCTGCACCGGATTGGAACGCCGTCACTCGTCTCGACAGTCACAGCGGTCGGGTCCGGAATTTTCACCTCGTCTTCCGACCGCCGCTGTCCGAAACAGCTGGATGCGAGGTACATGCAACCCATAAAGACGACAAGCTTGCGTCCCGTGTTCCGATAGCAATGTCCAATCATTGAGATCCCCGGTTCTAAAAAGAGGTTGCAGGTACACACTTCGCCGAACGAACTCAGAATTCTGGGCGATCAAGCACATTTATCCTAGATAGCGTGGCAGCGAGCGTCAACGAAGCAATGCGTTGGGTAGTAGTACAGTTTGTCGTAAGTCGGGCACGCCTGCACGACGAAAGACGGCCAAGAGTGGCCGTCCTACTTTCAGGAATTTCAAACTGTACCACTACCCATTCTTTGACTTAGGCACTCCGACCGCCAAGACGCAAGGAACGCAGCCCCGAAACTTTGACACTTCTCGCTAATCGCACCCTGTTTTTGACGTTAGTGGGCAACTGCAGGCTTGTTTTCTTTGCGTTTCCTTCAGTTTGCAAACTGGAGTAGGAGGTGACGATCGATGGTACGCCGCCGACGCCATTTGTAACGCACTTTCTCCAGGTAGCGAAGCACTCGATTGCAACGCTCGACCTGGTTGTTCGTGCGGACTTGGCTGCGAGTCTTTCAAAAATGGTTGAGGTAGCTGAGCAGCTTCTCCAGGTTGTCTTTGCTCAGAACGGCAAGTGCTTTGCAGAGATGTTCGTTGTTCAAGTACGACTTGTTGCGCCGCCAGATCTTCCAGGCTCCGGTTGCTCCCCCGAGGAGTATCCCGCTGAATCGTGGCTGATCTCAGGGTCGTGCCGCCCGATCCACCCCACCTACATAAGGGGCCTCCTTTTTCGAATCGGTTCACTTGGACTCGATGAACGATCGAAAACCCTTACTTAGCGAAACTCGATTTGATAGGATCGCTCGTTGGTAAACTGTGCGGGAAGGGTAAGTTGATAGCGTCAGACTCGATGAAAGTGTTTATCTACTTGCGTTGCGGACGATACAACGTAGACCACCGTCCTCTTCCGACCATCCGCTGCTACCCTCGCAACTCGCACGCCCCCGATCCCGATAGGAGACCTCCCGTGGCTCAACCTCTCCTGCGCAGACTTGCCGCTGCCTTTTCACTTGTTGTGTTGGCAACGGCACAGGTTCACGCCGCCAAGCCCAGCGAGACACTGCTGCCAAACACGACGAAGGCGTACGTATCCGTACCGGATGTCGACAAGTTGCGAGAGCACTTCGACCAAACACAAATCGGTCATTTACTTAAAGACCCCGTGATGCAACCGTTTGTCGAAGATGTCCAGCGGCAGATTCGTGACAAGTTGAGCGAAGCGAGTGTGCGACTCGGGTTGAGCTGGGACGATTTGGAAGATGTCTACGGTGGCGAAGTTGCGATGGCATTGTTACAGCCGTGGGATCACGAAGCTGCAGCCGCAACGCTAGAAGCAGCATCATTCGAGGCCACGGCACAGGCGAAAGCAGCCAAGAAGAACGCTGAAGAAACAGCGACTGCTGTTGCCGCAGCCGTCGATAAAGCCCAAAAGACGCTCGATGCCGAGCGGCGCGAACAACGTGCTGTTGCCATGTTTATTGACGTGACGGGGCATCTCCCGCAGGCAAACGAGTTGCTCGCCAAGGTTGCGAAAAACCACCTTGAAAAAGGCGCCAAGCAAAGCAGCATCGAAATCGCTGGCGTAAACATTGCTGTATTCACGTTTCCGAAAAAAGAGGACGAAACGGTTGCTCGCACTTCCTTCTATGGCATTCACGAAGATCAACTCGTGTCGGCGGATCGCCAAGATGTGATGGAATCGATTCTCGCTAGGTTCAGCGAACCGGGGACCGACTCGCTGAAGAACTTCGAGCCCTACGCAAAATCCATGGCTCATGCACAGACAGCCATGGACGGCACCGAATCTCATTTGCGATTCTTCCTCGAACCCTTTGGCTATACAGAAGTCAAGCGAGCGTACAGCGGCGGACGCAAGCGACGTGGCACGGACATGCTGCGAGTGCTTCAAAATCAAGGTTTTACCGCAGTCCAAGGAATCGGTGGTCACATCTCCTTCAAAACTGAAGAGCATGACATTCGCCACCACACGCTGGTGTATGCACCACCTGTCACCCGAAAGCCCGGCGACTTGGCTGTCACCAAATATGATCTGGCCGCCCGCATGCTTGATTTCCCGAACAAGTCGGAAGTCGCACCGATGGCGTGGATTCCAAGAGGCCTTGGGACTCACGTAACCTTCAACTGGAAAATGAAAGATGCATTCTGGTACGCCGAGTCGCTCGTCAATGAGATTGCCGGCGACGAAGTGTTTAAGGACGTCATCGAGAACATTCAATTCGATCCGCACGGCCCTCAGATCGACATCAAGAAAGAGTTGACTAACCATTTAGGTGAACGGGCAACGATTTTAGGCGACTACCGACTGCCAATCACGCCGAAGAGCGAACGCATGATGGTGGCGATCCAGGTCACGGACCCCGACACGGTAATGCAGACCGTCAACAAGGCGATGGAAAACGATCCTGCCGCAAAGAAGCGTGAACACAATGGTCACATTATCTGGGAGTTGCTGAACGAAGAAGCCGAAGTCGCGGAGATTCAGATCGAAGGATTTGACGGTGGCTTCGGTTTCGACGCACCGGTCGAACAGGCCGAGGAAGAGAAGCCATTCATCCCCAACTCGGCAGTCACCGTTGCGAATGGCCACCTGTTGATCGCCACGCATGTCGACTATATCGTCGACGTCCTCGAACCGCCTTCAACCGCTGACACACTCGCCGAAGCTGCCGATTTCCAGGCGGTCTCGGAAGCCCTCGTTGGCCTCAAGTCTGACAAGGATGCATTCCGAGCGTTCGTCCGAACGGACGAAGCCTATCACGCAACGTACGAACTCTTGCGGCAAGGCAAGATGCCGGAATCAGAGTCGATGTTGGGCAAACTGCTGAATGCGATGTTCACTTCGGAAGACGCGGAGGAAGACGAATTACGCGAACAGCAGTTGGACGGCTCGAAACTTCCCGAATTCCAGATTGTCCGCCGCTATCTTGGTCCGACAGGGTTGTTTGTACGCACGGTGGATGATGGCTGGACCATATCCGGATGCCTGCTTACGAAAGAGCTGAAGTAAGGTCGTGGCACTGATGAAGAAGAGGCCCGCGTTGCAGTTGACGGGGCAGAACGGCTTAGGAACGAGCGAAGATTAATTTCCGGCTGTGGAGTTGACCGCGGGCCCCTGCTGGAATGTAACGTATAAGGCCCGCAGCAGCGCCGTCGGCTCACGAAATACATATATACAGAACGGCTTAGGACCGTCTCAACAATAACTTCTTCATTTGCGTAGGGTCCGCTGTGCGGACCTCAGGGATTCCTGGACCGCACAGCGGACCCTACTCTTGAAAGGCCGAAGATATTTCTGACCTATTCCTTACCTCAGCGAATGTGCTCAGGTAATCCTGCCTTGCGTTTTACCATCGTGATCTGATTGCCCGTCGCGTTGTGGTGAACTTCGTCCATAAACGCGTTGATCAGCAGTAAGCCCCGCCCGCTCGCTTTCGCGAGATTGGCGGGGTCTGTCGGGTCGGGGATTTTGGTGATATCAAACCCTGGACCTTCGTCGTCGATTACAAATTCGACGGTGTTGCGTGTGGTCCTCGCTCTCACTCGTACCTTACGATCGCGGTACGGAGCTTCCTGACGGCGGAGTGCAGCTAGTTCGCGATAACGCCGACCATTTTCGACTTCTCGAAGCTGAGACGACACTTCGAGATTGCCATGAATCATGGCGTTGAGCAATGCTTCGTCCAAGGCCATTGCGATTTGCATCAATTCGTTATCTTCGCACACTTTGAATTGACGGATTTGGTCTTGGAGCCTCGCGATGACTGAAGGGATCAAACGCGTGTCGTTGTTCAACTCGAAACACAGTTCGCAGTGGGTCTGGAAGTCTTGCAGGTTAGAATCTGCGGCGTGAGCCGCTTCGCTGTCGTCTTCAACAAGTGACAGTATTTGATCGATCGTTGGTGCCAACATTCGGGAGAGGAAATGTTTGGGCACATAGCTCGTCGCACCCGCGTGCAGGGCCTCAGCGGCGATATCTTCGCTTCCGTCGCCAGTCGTCAGAACGATCGGCAGCCGCGAAAACTCTTGTCGGAGATGCGAGATGAGCTGCAGCCCATCCATCTCAGGCATCCGCAAGTCCGTAACAACGATGGCGGGGAGGTGCTCACGAACCGCTTGTATCGCCTCTTTGCCATTGGTTGCCAGCGCGATGCTATAGCCAGCATGCTTTAACAAACCACGCATTAACGCAGCTTCGCAAACGCTGTCCTCGACGATTAGTACATAAGTTTTCGGTGTCATCGCAATCATGATGAATGCAAATCGTTGGTAGTTTTCACTCAGTCAACTTAACCATCTTCCAACGAATAAGCAGTCGCTCGCATGGGGCAGGAAGCGAGCGACTGACCAACGGACGCGGAGAGTTTCTCACGCGATCCGTTGCACGCAGGTCGCTCCAAAGATAAAGATCTCGAATCAGCGGAATGAAATTATTAAGAGCCACGATTAGCAGGATTTCAATCAACCGCTGCCCAAAGTGATTACAAGTCTAGCGCTGCGGTCGCTATACCGATCTTGTTCAACGCAAGCCATGTGCCAAAACATCAGATCGTCCGCTACGCACGAACGCTTCGCCTTGATTCCAAAAGCGATGTGAGCACATTGCTAACCTAGACATTTTGTTGCCGCCCTATTCGTTTGCAATTTCGTGTGGCTGCGAATTGCGACCATGTGTTCAAATCTGCGACTGCCGAAGCAGCGGTGGCGGAAAAATCATCGGCAATTTAGAATCTCGTACTTCATTCGCTCACATCCCCCTCGAATGTACTCGGTTACTTCATGAACGCCTCTGCCAATCAGCAGCGAGAACCGCATGTCCTCACAGTGGCGCAACTCACGTTGTTGATTAAAGAAGTCCTCGAAGGCACATTCCCGATGGTATGGGTTTCCGGCGAGTTGTCGGATGTTTCTCGACCCCGCTCGGGCCACATCTATTTCACACTGAAAGATGCCGACGCGCAGATTCGCGGAGTAATCTGGCGCAACACCGCGAGCCGCTTGCCATTCCAATTGGAAGACGGAGCACAAGTCGTGTGTGCCGGCAATTTAGATGTTTATCCGCCGCGTGGCAGTTACCAACTGGTTGTACGAGAGATCGAACCACGCGGCGTCGGTGCGTTGTTGTTGGCATTGCGTCAGCTGCAGCAGCGATTGGCGACCGAAGGGCTGTTCGATCCGCAACATAAGAAGTCGCTGCCAAAGTTCCCACGGCGAATTGCGTTCGTGACCAGTCCGACCGGCGCAGCGATTCGCGACTTTCTGGAAGTATTGCGCCGACGATGGCGCGGTGTCGATGTGATGGTTGTGCCGACTCGTGTGCAAGGCGAGGGAGCGGCTGCTGAGATTGCTCGAGCTATCGCCGCAGCAAATCGCGTACTGCCGGCTCCCGACGTGATCATCGTCGGACGTGGCGGCGGCAGCGTGGAGGATCTGTGGTGCTTCAACGACGAGCTCGTCGTTCGCGCAATCTTTGCGTCCGGGATTCCCGTTGTCTCGGCAGTCGGCCACGAGATCGATGTGACCTTGTCCGACCTCGTCGCCGATGTGCGTGCCTTAACGCCAAGCGAAGCAGCCGAGTTAGTTGTGCCTTCGAGTGATGATCTACAAGCGTTGCTTGCCACCTATCAACAGCGACTCGTATCGTTACTTCGCAGCCGCGCACAATCGGCTCGTCTGCGATTGGATGCCATCGCCAACAGTCGCGTTATGCGCCACCCGACCGATCGAGTGCGTGAATTGGCACGCCGCGTCGATGAACTAGAGTTACGGGCGAATCGTGCTATCGCGACGAACCAATCGAAGGCCCGCGATCGGATTGTTCACATGGCCGAGCGTCTGGAATCGCTCAGTCCTCTCGCGGTACTGGGGCGCGGGTATAGTGTGACACAGCATGCGAGTGATGGACGACTCATCACCAACGCCAGCAGCGTCACGAAAGGTGAGGTCATCAAGACAAGACTTGCGATCGGGACGCTGACAAGTCGGATCGAGACCATCGAGACAGACGCGTAATTCAGACAACAGTTCTAGCTGGAAAGACATTCGTGGCAAAAAAGAAGACCACCGAAGAAGCCGTTTCGTTCGAGGAGTCGCTTGAGCAACTAGAGCGCGTCGTGCGGGAGCTTGAAGACGGGCAACTCGGTCTGTCCGAGTCTCTGGCCCACTACGAAGCGGGTGTACGGCACCTAAAGCACTGTCATCAGGCTTTGGCCAGCGCCGAGCGAAAGATTGAGCTTTTGACCTCCTTGGATGAGCATGGCAATGCCACGACGGAGCCTCTCGACGACGAAGATGCTCCTGCCGAGCAAAAGAAAAAGCCAAGAAGCAGTCGGCGCTCGTCAAGCCAACCGGACTGTGAAGATGGGGGCGACGTGGACACACAACGCGGCCTGTTCTAGAATAGGAACTGCTTTGCTGGTCAGTAGATAGATACAGTTTGCCCGCTCTCGTTGCGAGGCCGCTCCCCATTCTTCATCGATACGCTCCACGCCTCATGGTCCAGACCCCTGCCCCGCCCTTCTCCGCTTACGCCAAGGATGCACGCGTCGAGATCGATGCGGCGCTGGAACGATACACCGAGTTTGATGCCGATTGCCCCGCTGTTCTGCGCGATGCAATCCAGCACAGTTTGCTGGCGCCCTGCAAACGACTTCGCCCCCTGTTGGTGTTAATGGCTGCGGAAGCATGCGGTTCAAATCGAGAAGCAGCAATCCCGGCTGCGTGTGCCGTCGAGATGGTGCATACCTACTCGTTGATTCACGACGATCTTCCTGCAATGGACGACGATGATTTACGCCGCGGACGCGCCACTTGCCACGCCAAGTATGGCGAAGCGATGGGAATTTTGGCGGGCGACGCATTACTGACGAGTGCGTTCGAGATTCTGGGACGCGATATTCGCGACGCGTCGGTTGCTGCGGCGTGCTGTGTCGAGTTGGCAAAGGCTGCCGGAGCATCAGGAATGGTGGGTGGGCAAGTCGACGACTTGGCCGCTGAGTTTCAAGACGCTGGTCTCGAACAATTGGAGCGCATTCATCGGCGCAAGACCGGCGCGATGTTCCTCGTGTCGTTGCGACTCGGCGCGTTGGTGGCTGGTGCGGACGATGAACAACTAGCAGCGATGAATACTTACGGAGCAAAACTCGGGTTGGCGTTTCAAATCGCAGACGATCTATTAGACGTCCAAGGCGACGTAGCGTCGATGGGCAAACGAACGGGAAAGGATTCAGATCGCGGCAAGTTGACGTTCCCGGCTTTGTTGGGAGTTGATGAGAGCACTCGGCGAGCTGGGCAGTTAATTGACGAAGCCTGCGCTGCGTTGACGATCTTTGGACCAAATGCGAGTCAACTGGAAGCACTCGCGCGTTACGTCGTGGAAAGGAATCACTAGACGATGCACAAACTACTCTCCCAACTTGAATCAGCCTCGGACTTGCACAACATGTCCGTCAGCCAACTCCAGGAATTGGGTGCTGAGATCCGCGAGGTCTTGTGCAATTTATTGAGCGATCGAAGTGCTCACTTTGCCTCGAACCTCGGTGTTGTCGAGTTGTGTATGGCGTTGCACAGCGTGTTCGATTTTCGACGCGATCGATTGATTTGGGACACGGGGCATCAGATCTATCCGCACAAGTTAATCACTGGGCGTTACCACGAGTTCAGCTCGATACGCACTAAAGGCGGGCTGATGGGATATCCCAATCCTGCGGAAAGCGAATACGACTTGTTCATGACCGGTCATGCCGGCAGCAGCGTCTCAACGATGCTGGGCTTGCGCAGCGGTGATGACTTGCTCGGCGAGAGCGATCGCCACGCTGTCGCGGTGATCGGCGACGGCGCGTTCCCGTCTGGCATCGTCCACGAAGCGATGAACAACGCCGGCGGACTAAAGAAGAACCTGCTCGTCGTTCTCAACGACAACAAGATGTCGATTTGCCCTCGCGTCGGCGGCATGGCCAGCTATCTCGATCGGCTGCGAACCAACGCGTTCTACACCGGCTTGAAGACCGAAGTCGTCAACCTCTTGAATCACGTGCCGGTGTTTGGCGATCCTGCCGAACGTTTTCTGGCACAGCTCAAAGAAGGCGTGAAAGCCGGTCTGCACGGTGGCATGTTGTTCGAGGAACTCGGCTTCCGCTACCTCGGCCCGATCGACGGTCACAACATCCCCATCCTGCGCAAGTACCTGCAAATGGTAAAGACGCTGCAAGGTCCGATCTTGTTGCATGTCGTCACCGAGAAAGGACACGGCTTTCAGCCCGCCGCCGAGGACCCCGTCTTCTTCCACACTCCGCCTGTCTTCCAGCGCGAGAACGGCCAAGCCGTTACGACTGGCAAGAGCGGAGGCAAGGCGTTTACGAACTATGCGAGTGAAGCGATTCGCGACCAGATGCTGCGGGATCCGCGAGTCACGGTGATGACTGCTGCGATGTGTCAGGGCAACAAATTGGAAGTGATTCGCGACGAGTTCCCGGATCGTTTCTTTGATACCGGCATCTGCGAGTCGCATGCCGTCGCATTCGCCGCCGGACAAGCCAAGGCCGGCGCACGACCGATCGTTGATATCTACAGCACCTTCCTGCAACGAAGCTTCGACCAGATCTTCCAGGAAGTCGTGTTGCAGAATCTTCCCGTCGCTTTCCTGCTCGATCGCGCTGGCCTCACGGGACCCGATGGCCCAACGCATCATGGAGTATTCGATATTGGCTACATGCGGATCTTCCCGAACATGGCGGTGCTGGCCCCCGGCGACGCGTACGATCTGCCCGCGATGCTCGACTTTGCCATCAAGCACGACGGGCCAACTTCGATCCGTTACCCAAAGACAACCGCCGAGCGTATCGAAGGCGAACGATCACCTGTCGAACTCGGTCGCGCGGAAATCCTCAGCGATGGCAACGACGGAACGATTTGGTGTTTTGGTTCGTTACTAAAAACTTGCATCGAAGCGGCTGAACAACTCAAAGAGCAAGGCCTTGATGTCGGTGTGGTCAATGCAAGATTCGCCAAGCCGTTGGATATGGCCGCGATCGAGCAGTCGCTATCTGATTCAAGGTTCCTTGTAACGGTCGAAGAAGGTCAACTGATGGGTGGCTTCGGCAGCGCCGTCCTCGAAGCGGTCAACGATGCAGGACTCGACGCATCGCGCGTTCGCCGCTTGGGTATTCCCGATCAGTTTACCGAGCATGGCACGCGTGAAGAATTGCTCGCCGACCTTGGCCTCGGCGTGGATGGGATCGCTAAAGCATGCCGCGAACTCAGCGGACTTGGCGTCCGGCAACCGGAAGGCGAAACGGTCCAATAACATGGCCACTCCTGACCGATCCGCCGAGCAGCCAGCATGGGTCTCCGGCGAGACGCGTCGACCACGAGTCTTGCTGCTGGGCTTTGGCGGACGAGGCAGCGTCGCTCAAGAGGCCGAACGTTTGCGGCCGGTCATCGAGCACCATGCCGAGATCGTCGGATTCGATCTCGAGTTTTCGCAAGACTTGTCGAAGCTCGATGCTGACATTGCTGTCGTCTTGGGTGGCGATGGGTCAATTTTGCGAGCTGCTAATCAGATGGGGCCGCGCCAGACTCCGGTCGTTGGCGTCAACTTAGGCAAGCTTGGCTTCCTCGCGGATTTGATGCCCAGCGATTTCGTCGATTGTTTTCCTGATATCTGTGCTGGCAAATGCCGAGTCGTCCAACATCTGATGCTTTCGTGCCAGGTGCTCCGGGGCGGAGAGGTGTTGCACGACGAACTCGGTCTCAACGAGATGGCGATTCTCGCAGGTCCGCCCTTCTCGATGCTGAACGTTGATCTTTACGTTGACTCAGAATTGGCAACGACTTATAGTTGCGACGGCTTGATTATCAGCACTCCCGTCGGCTCGACGGCACACAACCTTTCGGCCGGTGGTCCGATCCTGAGAAAGAGCCTGCAAGCGTTCGTCATCTCGCCGATCAGCCCACACACGTTGACCGTTCGACCGGTTGTTGATTCTGCGGAACATATCTACGAGGTGGTAGTTCGCCAGCCGAACGAGACCACCTCGGTTGTCGTCGATGGACGAACGATTTGTAATTTGACGGCAGATGATCGTGTCCGCGTGACGCGAGCTGAACCAACGTTTCAACTGGTCGAAGTTCACGGTCGGAATTATTATCGAACCCTTCGCGAAAAACTTGGCTGGGGTGGAGATATTGAACGTCGAACGTTGAATATCGAACATCGAACACCGAAGGAATGAGGAACCCGCTACATTCTTTCGCCATAAAACTCCTTTACACTTGCACGGATGCGAATCATGAAGTCACCCACCAATTCGCCTGTTAACTCCTTGTCTTCCCTTCGGCGTTCGGTGTTCGGCGTTGGAAGTTCAACGTTCCTCGTGTTTGCTCTGGCTCAGGCCACCGTCGTTGCCGACGAGTCGGTCTTGCTTCGCTATCAGTTCACTAAAGGCGAGCAGGTGGAGTGGAAGGTCGTCCATCTCGGCACGACCGAGACGAAGATCCAAGGCAACACACAGACTTCCAAATCTCGCAGCGTTTCGACGAAGGCGTGGCAAGTCAGCGATGTGGATGCGGACGGCAACTTTACATTTTCGCATTCGGTGACCAATGTCAACATGTGGCAGCAACTCTCCGATCGCCCCGAAGTCCGTTACAACAGCGAAACGGATACCGAGATTCCCCCCGAGTATCAACAAGTTGCTAAAACCGTAGGTGTTCCGCTGGCGACCGTCACGATCAGCCCCAAAGGTGACATCGTCGGTCGCGAGGGCAGCGAAGCCAACGAAAAGTTTGGCGTCGGTGGGATCATCATGCTCTTGCCCGAAAAGCCGGTGAAAGCCGGTTCTCGTTGGTACGAACCCTCGGAGTTGCACACGCGTCTGCCCGACGGTCGTGTGAAGAAGATCAAGATCCGCAAGAATTATGAGCTTGAGAAAATTCAAACTGGAGTCGCTACGATCGCCGTCAAAACCGAAGTCCTCACTCCGGTCAACGACCCTCGAATTGAATCGCAACTCGTCCAGCAGTTAACCGACGGCACCATCAAGTTCGATGTGGACGCGGGACGAGTGATCTCGAAGGAAATGAATTGGGACAAGACGGTCGTCGGCTTCAACGGAGCTGACAGCATGATGAAGTATCTTGCCCGTTTCACCGAGGAGTTGCTTCCGGTGGAACGAACCGCCAGCAAGCCACAAGCCGGATCAGCGATCTCCTCCGCCACCGAAACCGCTCGGGCTTCTCGTGACGATAAGCCGGCGCTGCGACGGGAGTAACCGTCTTCTCACCACTAATGGACACTGACTCGCACTAATCAGAGCAGCCACGACAAGCCGCAATCGTGCGGCACAATCTTAATCTTAGGAACGAGCGAAGATTAATTTCCGGCTGTGAGCCGACGGCGCGAGCCGCGGGCCCCTGCTGGGAATGTAACGTATAAGGCCCGCGGCTAGCGCCGTCGGCTCACGAAATCCACATATACCGAAGTAGCTGTTCCCGCATGCCTTAGCTGATCATCCCTTGATTAGTGTCCATTAGTGCCGATTAGTGGTTAACACTCCTACCTGCGTTAAGAGAACACTCGCGACGACGTCCGTACCGGCGGCTTCTGCGGGACACCGACGCGTTGCTTCGCGGTGCAGGGCCAGTTGGCTTGTTCGAGGGACGACTCGCTAGGCAGTACCAAGACGCGGGCACAGAGAATGACCGCTGCCACAGTCGCCGACAGCACAAGCACCACGCTCAGCACGATTCCAATGATCATCAGCAGTGGCGTGAAGGCAACGGAATCGCGCGTCGAAGAATAATAGACAGGCGTCGGCGCGTAGTAGGTAACGGCGGGTGTTGGCCTTTCCGGGCTCACGTAAATCGGCGGCTGCCATTGGCCCCGGGCAAGCGGCTCCCCGTTGAGTCGACCAGCGGCGGTCACCATTTGGATAAACTCGCTTCGGTAGCCGTGTTTGTCTTCGCCTCGCGTCGCATTCGCGATTTCGAGGATCGATGCATAGTTTGCATTGGATAGATGCTCAGACTTCCGCAGCAGCATACCAAACGCGGCGACGGCAGACGCAAAACGGAAGTCGCTCGTCGCCTGGTCGAATTGAACGGGAGCGTTCTTGACTGGAGCGACAATCAGTTGGCTCTTCTGACCCTCGGGCTGCTTATAGCGAAGTTTCACCGTCATTAACTCGTCACTACCCGTCGAGTCGGCCTGCGGTTTTTGGTACTTCAACGGATCAATCGTGGGAATGCCTGTGTCGTCTGCCTCGCCTACGGGAACGATCTCATACAACGCAGTGACCGTGTGCCCCGCGCCGATCTCGCCAGCGTCCTTCTTGTCGTCGTTGAACTCATGAGCTTCGAGATGTCGGTTCTCGTAGCCGATCAGTCGATAGGCAGCCACGTGAGCCGGATTGAACTCGATCTGAATTTTTACATCCTTGGCGATGGTGACCAGCGTACTGTTGATTTGGTCGCACAAGACCTTGCGGGCTTCGGCTTCATTATCGATGAAGGCATAGTTGCCATTCGCCTTATTCGAAAGTTCCTCCATCATCGCGTCGTTGTGATTTCCCATTCCGAAACCGAGGACCGAGAGAAAGACACCCGCTTTGGCGTGTTGTTCGGCAAGTCGCACCAGGGCACCGGTGCTCGTTGTGCCCACATTGAAATCGCCGTCGCTGCACAAGATCACACGATTCACGCCGCCTTTGATAAAGTTCTGCGTGGCGACTTGGTAAGCAAGCTGAATGCCTTGCGCACCATTTGTCGAACCGCCAGCATGCAATTGGTCCAACGCTGCAAGAATCCGATGCTTGTCGTCTCCGTGCGTGGGCGGCAAGACGAGGCCAGCAGCTCCCGCATAGACAACGATTGCGACTCGATCGTTCTCGCTCAATTGTGACGTCAGCAAACGCAGCCCTTGTTTCACGAGCGGCAGCTTGTTGTGATAGTCCATCGAACCTGAGACGTCGAGCAAGAACACTAAGTTGCTTGACGGACGTTGCTGATTCAGCTCGCGACCTTTCAAGCCGATTCTCGCGAGTCGATGATGCGGATGCCAAGGAGCGGTGGCGACTTCGACATTTACAGAGAACGGCTCTTCGCCAACCGGTGGCGAGTAGTCATAGTCGAAGTAGTTCACCAACTCCTCGATGCGAACCGCGTCGGCGGGCGGCAACGAGTTCTGTTGCAACAGATGCATTCGTGTCTTTGAGTAAGAAGCCGTATCGACATCGATCGAGAACGTCGACAGCGGTTGCTCGCGGACGGGCACGAAGGATTTCTCGACGATCAGGTCATACTTGTCACCTCCCATGCCTGGGCCATGCCCTTGATTTGTTGCAGCTCGTTCAGCGGGTGGACGCATCATGAAGCTTGGCGTCGGAGTTGGCATCGCCTCCATAAGATCTTGGGCTTCTCCCGCAGTCGCCGGCTCGGATTTGCTCTCTCGATACGCGTATACGTCGTCAACGGGTGCTTCTTCGGTCGCTCGTAGGGCGGGTGTTGCCTGCGAGGGACGGGGAGCCGAGCTCACGTCGCCCGTTTGGGACGGGACGCCACAACCAATCGAACTGACGAGGTATATTCCAGACAGAGTCCAAACGCACCTTTTGCGCAACATGATCAAGCTCCTTAAGAGTTCGCATCAGAACGGGGCAGATGTTCGATAAGACGAGAAGGGCTAAGGAAGGGTTTCTTGTACTTGTTGATCCGGCGCTTTCATCGATTATTCCCGGTTGGCAGCAATTAGCGGCGATCATCTTCGCTCAGCGACAACTGGCATTTACACTGGTGCCATGCGAGATCGGGCTTCAATATCAGCGTGGTGGTTGGCGATTGCGACTTGTGTCGTGACGATGCTTGTAGCCGCCACGTCATTCCTAGACCCGCGAGCCTGGCTGCTGATCCGAAATACGGTCATGCTGTCAGTTGGTGCTGCGCTGATCGCTGTTCCGATCGGAGCGGCCTTGGTGTTCCTACTACTGCGAACGGATCTTCCGGGGCGTCTTATCTGGCTGGTCGTGTTTGCTTCGATGTTGTTCATTCCGCTCTATCTGCAAGCGGCAGGGTGGGACGCTGGTTTCGGCAAGCAAGGTTGGTACTCGTTCGCTCATGGTTCGGCAGCAGCGCCGATTCTTGATGGTTGGCGGGCGGCGATTTGGATTCATGGTGTAGCGGCGATTCCGTGGGTGATTCTGATCGTCGGGCTGGGGTTGTGGTTGGTCGAGCCCGAGTCGGAAGAGGCCGCTTTGCTCGATGCTTCTCCGCTGAAGGTCTTCCTCACCGTCACGACTCGCCGAACGATGCCGTTCCTTGTTGTCGCTGTGCTGTGGATCTCTGTGACTGTGGGAACGGAGATGACAGTGACAGACCTGTACCGGGTGCGTACTTTTGCTGAGGAGATCTATATCGACGTGCCTTTCGTGGGCGCGATCGATGCGTTAGAACCGTTGCGACCGACGGGCATCACCACTGCCTTGCTCGTCAGCAGTCTCGTGGGAATTGCATTGCTGCTGCTTTCGCGACTTGTTCCGCCTGAGCATTTCCCCAGCCACACTCCCCGTCGCGTATTTTCACTCGGGAGTTATCGCTGGCTATTGGCGTTCGCTGTCGGACTCTTGGTCCTGCTGCTAGTTGGTGTACCGATGATGAACGTCGTCTACAAAGCGGGATTGGTCGTCGAGCAAGTCGATGGCGAACGAGTCCGGCATTGGTCTCTGATGTCGTTTCTGCGAATCGTGCTGAACAGTCCGAGACAGTTCGGCGAGGAACACGGCTGGTCGCTTTTGATCTCTGGCATTGCGGCAACCGCCACGACGGTGCTTGCTGCACCGCTGAGCTGGCTGGCTCGGCGCGGTGTATTGCGGTCCCTGCCCGCAGTTGCCACGACTGCGACTTGTCTCGCGATTCCTGGACCGATGATTGGGTTGTCCGTGATTTGGTTGTTGAATCGCGAGGAGTCGGACTTGCTCGTGTGGCTGTACGATCGAACGGTCTTCGCCCCGTGGCTGGCCATGCTCGTGAAGGCGTTACCGATCGCAATCTTGATGCTGTGGTATGCGTTTCGAACCGTCTCGGATGAGCTCCTTGAGAATGCTAGTTCCGAAGGGGCGGGGCCCGTGACAAGGTTCTTTCGTATCGGGCTGCCGATCCGCTGGAGATCAATCGCCGCCGCTTGGCTGGCCGCCTTTGCGATCGCATCGGGGGACCTCGCCGCGTCGATCCTTGTCGTTCCGCCGGGAATCACGACGATTCCGGTTCGCGTATTTGGATTACTGCACTCAGGAGTCGACGACCAAGTGGCGGGAATCTGCTTGACGACCGTATGGAGCTTCGTCGTGATCGGAGGCTTGATTCTGTGGCTTTTACGTCCCGCAAAAAAATGCGACTCGGGCAATCGCCCATCACACGGTATAATGGGCTGATGAACCGACTTCTGTTGCTCAAAATCTGTTTAGTTGCCGCATTTGTTGGCGATCTTTGCTTGGCCATCGAACACGTCTCGATTGAGCGTGACGGCAAATCGGTTCATGTGGATGGGAAGATCGTTGTCGAAGCGGCAGACGGGGGCCTACTGATTGAAGACGCGGGTGGCATGCTGTGGGCGATCACTCCCGACGAGATCGTGAATCGCGACTCGGACGCAGTACCCTTCAAACCGGCAGACCAAGAGGCGATGAGCGAGCAACTTCTGCGCGAGTTTCCTGATGGATTCCGCATTCACAATACCGCTCACTATCTAGTCTGCTACAACACGTCGCAGGCCTACGCTGAATGGTGTGGTTCGCTGTACGAACGGCTTTTCCTGGCCTTCAACACCTATTGGAAGAATCGCGGCTTTAGTCTGAACGAGCCCGACGTGCCGCTAGTTGCGCTGGTATTCGACGACCAACGCAGTTTTGCCGCGTACGCGAGTCCAGAACTGGGAGAGGCCACGTCAAAGATCATTGGCTACTACAGTCTGCGTTCCAATCGGGTCGTGATGTACGACTTGACCGGTTCAGAAACCGCCGGTGGCGGTCGCGGATCGACTGCGGCTCACATCAATCAACTACTCATGCGACCTGGTGCCGAACGAACCGTCGCGACCGTGATCCATGAAGCGACGCATCAGATCGCGTTCAATTGTGGGTTGCAAACACGTTATGCCGACATCCCGTTGTGGGTCAGCGAAGGTGTGGCCATCTATTTCGAGACACCGGATCTTCGCAGCTCGAAAGGGTGGCGAAACATCGGCGGCGTGAATCAGGTACGTCTTCAGGAATTCGGTCGCTACTTTCGGAATCGACCGGCTGATTCCCTGCTGACATTAATCTCCACCGACGATCGCTTCCGCGACCCGCGACAGGCAGGCGACGCCTACGCCGAAGCGTGGTCATTGAACTACTTCCTGATCCGCAAGCATCTCAAGGAATACCTGCAATACATGAAGGTACTTTCGGAGAAACGTCCGTTGCGCTACGACGACCCAGAAGATCGGGTGGCCCAGTTCAAAGAGGCTTTCGGCGATGACCTAGAGCAATTGAACACCGAGTTTATTCGCTATATGCGCACGGTGCGTTAGTTTTCGACAGCCTCCGTGGGCTGCAAACTTGCAGCATGCAGCCCTCGGTGGCTATCATATCGGCTACGAACGAAGAACCATCCCTCTCCCGCCTTAGTATCCTGCCTCAAGGAGTTCGATATGCCGGACCAATCCTCACGCCGTGACTTTCTGAAGAATTCGAGTACTGCCGTTGTTGCCGGATCGTTGGCAGCGACACTGGGCTCGAACCGAGCCGTTCACGCTTCTGGCAGCGACATCCTAAAGGTTGGCTTGATCGGCTGCGGCGGACGCGGAACCGGTGCAGCGGTGAATGCCATGCGCGCCGAGGACAACTTAGAGCTGACGGTCTTGGCCGATGCATTTCCCGATCGGTTGGAGCATTGCAAAGACATTCTGACGCGGCAGATCGGCAAGAAGTACCAAGTGAAGGATGACAATTGCTTCACGGGTTTCGACGCCTACAAACAAGTCATGGAATCGGATGTGGATGTAGTGTGTCTCTGCACCCCGCCTCACTTCCGTCCCATGCAACTCCGCGCAGCGATCGAAGCTAACAAACATGTCTTCTGCGAGAAGCCTGTGGCCGTCGATCCAACCGGCGTCCGTCATGTGCTCGAAACGGTGAAGATGGCAAAGGAAAAGAACCTCACAATCGTGTCGGGGCTCTGTTGGCGTTATGACCACGGCGTGCGAGCCACGATGCAGCAGATCAAAGAAGAGAATGCCATCGGCGATATCGTTGCGATTCAAGAGAATTACCTGACGGGTACGCTCTGGCACCGCGGTCGCAACGACGATTGGAGCGAGATGGAGTATCAGATGCGTAACTGGCTGTACTTCACTTGGCTCTCCGGCGATCACATTGTCGAACAGCATATCCATAGCCTCGACAAATCGTTGTGGTTAAATGACGACGTTCCGCCGATCAGTTGCACCGGACTCGGTGGCCGCCAGGTCCGCACCGATGAGAAGTGGGGAAACATCTACGATCACTTCGCCGTCTGTTACGAATGGGCGAACGGTGTGAAGACGTATTCTTACACGCGTCAAATGACCGGTTGTAGCAATGACGTCGAAGACTATGTACTCGGCACCAAGGGCCGCGCTCAAGTTCTCAAGAACACGATCGAAGGTGAAAACCAGTGGAAGTACAAGGGTGACAAACCCAGCATGTACGACGTCGAGCACAAAGAGTTGTTTGCCGGAATTCGTTCGGGCAACATCATCAACAACGGCGAGTACATGTGCTACAGCACGCTGTTGGCGATCATGGGCCGAGAAGCTTGCTACACCGGACAGACCATCACATGGGAAGAGGCCATGAACTCGAAGCAGGATCTCACGCCGAAGGCCTACGAGTGGGGTGACCTCGCCGTCCCGTCGATCGCGATTCCGGGGACCACGAAGTTCGCGTGATGGTCAGCTTGTTCCCAGGCGGGAGTCTGGGAACGAGCGCGTTAGCCGGTGCGTAACTGCGTCTCGATCCGGCGAATGGCGTCTTCGACGTTGCACGCCGCTTGCCCCAGCTGGATTGTGGCGCCATCCGAGACCCAGCGATTAACCTTCTTCTCTGCCGAGATGACGGTGCTGTGACTACGTCGACCGAAGTGTTCGCTGATTTCGGAAAACGCCGCGCGAGTGTACTTCCGAGCCAGCCACATCGCCAACATCCGCGGATGGCTGGCCGACTTGGTTTTACTCCCATCTTTTAACGCGCGCGAGTCGAGTCCAAACGTATCGCAAACGGCTCGTTCAATGTCCGTCAAGCGAACGACTTGAACGGTTGCCCGGAAGATATCGGCTAATGTCGATCGAGCGAAGTCGAGCGTGATGGCCTGATCGAGAGCTTCGCTGGTGGCTTCCAAACGATTCAATGCGCCCGCGATGCGTCGCGCGTCGCCGGTCAACTCAGCCGCGACGAGCTGCAATACCTCATCCGGCATCGATCGCCGAGACCGAACCGCCATCTGCTTGGCGATTCCCAACCGCGTTTCATAATCAGCGTGTTCAATCCCGCAGACAAGTCCGCCCGAGACACGAGCCGCTAACTCGGGTCCCAGGCGACCTAGTTCGTTAGGCGGACGATCTGCCGTCAGAATCAACTGCTTTCCATGACGAAGCAACGAGTCGATCGTGTGCTGCAGTTCGACGAGCGTCGCCCGCTTTCCGGCAAAGAACTGGATATTGTCGATCGCCAGCACATCGATGTCTCGACACTTACGCCGAAAGGACGGAAGACCGCTCCCCTGCAATGCTTCGAGAAAGTAACTAGTGAATTGCTCCGAGGACAACGACAGAACGCGTCGTAGTCCAAGCGATTGCCGAACCGTACTACAGATCGTCTCTTGAAGATGGCTCTTGCCACATCCTGGTGGTCCGTAAATGAACAGCGGGGAAACCGAACCAGGTCGTTCGCAGATCGACTTGGCCGCAGTCACTGCAACTCGATTTCCGACACCCACGACAAACGTGTCTATCGTGCGTGAACGTGTCGCTTCACGACGGACTGGGCGTGTGGGCGGTGCGACAGTTCGAAGCGGAAGCGTTTTCGCGGCCTGCTCGTCTGGTGGGGGCGAATCGAGGGCAGGTGACGGCGCACTTGACGTTTGCTTTGCGACCGCGACGACTTGAAAATCTAACAAGACTTCGCGTTGAAACAACTCGCGGGCAGCGCTCAAAATGTCGGAACGAAAGTGCTTCCGCAGACGATCGAGACTGAACTGATCGGGCGCGCACACACTTAGCCGGTCTTCGACCAGCTCGAAGCGGATCTGCTTGCCGAACCAAAGGTCGAAGCGGTCGGCTCCGATCCTGCCGGCGAGGCATTTCCGCAAGTCTTTTATGACTTCCTGTGCGTCCCTAGTCACTTCCTGTGTCATCCTTCATGCGCCGCACCGAAGTCACGCCGTCCAGGCGCAACCCAACCCTATTTCGAGGGCCGGCTACCGGTAGGGAAATAGCGCAAAGTCTAAAGGTTAAAAGTCTTACACCCCGTAGAGCGGGTGCTGACTTTTGGGTCTAACGATTAACGTGAGGGCTGATTTTAGCCCTGCTAGCACGGCTGTCAAACCTCTTGCCAAGGGATGTGCGGAAAGTTTTTCGAGGCCGTCGATTAACCACCGATTTATTCGGAATTAACCCGATCTAAACCGACCGCCCAGAGGTTCCGGTGACTTTGTCGGACCGTGGAAAACTTGTCGCGACGCGAAAGTACGAAGGCCTTCCGAGTCCGTCGATTGCTGGGAATTTGATTGGGCGACGGCCTCGGAGGGCCGTCGTACAGGGAGCAACTTCGCCTACGTACCGAAGATCTTCAGAAACACCGAACGGCGGAGCAATTCGAAGAAGCCGGCCTTAGTGTACGCATTGACAGCCGGATCGTTCTGAGCGTCGACGGCGAGGATCAAACGCTCTCGACCGGCACCTCGTGCCAAGGATTGCGCAAAGCGTGTCGCTTGTTCCCCCCAACCGTTGCCGCGGGATTCGGGAACGATCCCCAAGTAGACCAACTCCCATTGTTGCTGCATGGGATGGTCATTCAACAGCAAACAGCCCACGTCTTCGCCAGCGTGTTGAATGAAGAACCAACGATCAGGCGAATACTCCCCCGTTTGTTCGTAGCCTTGCAAAACATCGCTCATGTCGCGAACTCCGTCCAACGCCGGCACGTCCAGCGTATTGGTGTAGGTCCTTTCTACGAGAGCTGACAGCCGCTCGCGTTCGCTGTTTGCGTACGGGACGAAATCGACATCGAGACCGGCGAAAGACGTATCGACTTGCTCCAGTGGACAAATGAGGTAGAGCAGATCCGCGGCGTGCTCGTAGCCAACACGTAGCAGTCGTTTCGCGTCTGGCTGCTTCATGTCAGACAGGACCGCCTGAGCCATCCGCATGCCTGCCGCTCGGAGTTGCTCATCGAGATACGCCTGCAATCGATCCGCAACCCCGTCCGTCTCATTTGCTGCAAGACGCGGCGACCAGAGTAGAGCCGTCCTGCCGGGCAGAATCTGCCCCCAGGCGACCGCAATCAGACGCTCGCCGCGATTCGCACCAACGAGCGTGTCAGCGGAAACAGTTCCGCTGCGGAGAGCCGTCAAAATCGTTGCAATTCGCCCCGCACGCTCTGTCGCCGGCTCCTGCGAAACCAGCAACGCGAGTGCTGCGGCGCGTTGCGAATCGCTGACGGGTGCGTACTCAATCGAATCCAGATTGTGTGACATATGCGCAAGATAGCGTAAATGTGACTGTGACACCGAGACGAGTTCCGACGGGCTGCTATAATGAGACTCGTGAATGGAGTACCAGATCGAATCAGAGGAGACGATATCATGCGCCGCTGGCAAACTTGGTTAGTGATGGGTGTTTTGTGTTCGGCAGGTTCGTCGGTCGTTCAGGCCCAGAGCTTGTTTGAACGATTGGAACAAGCCTTTTCGGCAGACGCGCTCCCTGCCGCGACGCCTGAAGCCACCGATGTCCCGGCACAACCGCGTACCACCGAAGATCTTCCCCCACCACCAGCGGCGCCACGCGCCTTTACGGGACGTCCCACGTTGGGAGTGACCGTCGATCCACTGACCGATGACATTGTACGACAACGCCGCTTGCCGGTTCGCAGCGGCGCGATGATCACAGCAATCGTCCAAGGCGCTCCGGCGGACCAAGCTGGCTTGCCGATCGGAGCCGTCATCGTGGCACTAGACGGTCGTCGAATCGACTCGCCGGCTGATCTCGTCGCTGCCATTAGCGCCGCACCAACGGATCGTGCGGTGGAATTGTCGTATTACGACGGCGACCGTCTGTACCGCAAACGAGTCCATTTGCTTGGTGCCGCAGCCGCGCAAGCAGCTCTTCCCACTCCGCCCCCTGCCCCGGTCCGACGCGAGCCGCAGCCAGCGCGTGGCGGTCCGTCGTTAGAAGAACAATTGGGCGGGCAAGGCCAGCGGCCAGTCCTCGGTCGCGTCGGGCAACTTCTGGATGGACTCGTTGCGCCAGCCTCCGGAGCCGCTCCGCTTAGCCAACCGGTCGGTGCTGCCAGCGAGACCGCAGCGCTCCGCGAGCAAGTTAGCTTGTTACAGCAGGAGCTTGAAGCGGTCCGCGCGAGACTTGCCGCTGTGGAGAAGCAACTTCAAGTACAAGCGAACCCATAGCTCTCTCGTTGAGCCCCGAGCTACCAACGCTTCGTGAGTCGATCCAAATTCAGCGTCTCTTGTGCGTGGGCGCTTAGCCCGTAGCCAAAGCCCGGCTGATTGAGTTCCAACATGACTTCAAGCCGTTCATGGGGACGCTGTGCACGAACAACAGGCGCATGCGAGATGCGGAGGATTCCCGTGGGTTGGGCGTTCCACCTCGCAACGTAATGTCCCGCTCCGAGCCCTGGTTCGGGGCGCAAGTTGAATTGCTGTGATACCAAGTTGACGAGCCGTCGGTCGTCTCCGGTTAGCCCGTCGAACGTGATTCGCCGTAGTTGCCGCTGGTGGTCATAGTAGAAAGTCAGTGAGCCAGCGATGTCCTCCAGTTCGGTGCCGGTGACCAAGGCGACCCGCAGCCCGTCCATTCCAGTTTCCGAACGGATCGTTGAAACGCGAGACCAGCGCTGCATGATCCAAGCGGGCGTAACGTTGAACTGTAGGATCTGCTCGAGTTCCCCGATGCCTCCTGTTAGCTCCGAACTGTTGTCCGGCGTAGCAAAGCTGACGCCTGGCAAGCTGTCCCGGCGCAGGAACGTTTTGCTCGGCTCAGGCACCTTGGTGTCGGAGAACGACCAGTTGTTGGAGAAGGACCAGTCCTTTTCCGTAACGACGGTTTTCCACTCCTGCAACTTCGTCTTGACGCCCGGTGCAAATTCCTGATTGAACCACGCATAAGGGATTCCGACCGCTCCGCCCAGCAGGACGAGAAAACGAATAGGTTTTCCAAGCATGTCGCCAATCTCCAAGTCAGGAGCGATATCTATCGTGAGCCGACGGCGCTAGCCGCGGGCCTTGCGCAAAATGACCCGAAACGACGCTAGTTCGTACGGCTGACAATCGCAAAGCAGTTTCTCATCGTCCTAATTCGGTTGGCGAGCCGTGAATCTTCGCCTTGCGTCAGTCCGTCAGAGCAGGTTGCCTAGCGCGGACGACCAGTAATTGAGGCATCTCCCGAACGATTGGCTCAAGCTGAACGACTACGACGCGTCCCCAAACCAATTGGTCAACTCATCGAGAGTCACGCCCAGCAACGACGCCGCATATTCTTCGTCGTCGTAATAAGTCTCCCGCTCGCGGCCCAACTCCACGCCTAACGTGGCGAGCATGCGTTCAGCCGTTTCTTGGGGATAGCGACGTTCGATATGGCGAAGAAAGTGAAGGAAGTCAGGATCGCCAGCGGCTTGCCACGTGGAATCCCAGCGTTGAATCAAATGCTGCGGGTTGTGCTCGATGATCCGCTGACGACAATAAGCAGCGATCCGTGGCAAGTCCGAACGTGCGGCGAGGACGGCGACGACTACGAGGAAACGATCTCGTACGTGCAGCCGGCGTCGTGTTTCACTGGCCCTTGCCAGATGGAGATAGATTGCCATACGGTCGATTTGATCCATCATGCCATTATCATCCCCTGCTCAGGATCACGTGCCAAGTGCCTGAACCGTCGCTCGAAGACTACCACTGGCTTGTTAGTGAACAAGCGCAACCGTATCTCGATGATGCCGCAACGTCGGGCGTGTCGTTCGTCGCATTGACGAAGCGATTGCGTGCGGATTTGACTCCGCAACGAACGCATTTGATTCTGGAACAAGTCGAGTTGCGTGATCGGGCCCGAGCCAAGTTCTCGCGTCCGGAGAAGATGTTCTTCACACGCAAGCTGCTGGAACAGTCGACCGACGAGCAAATCGCGAGTTACAAGGCGAGTCGATTTCCGAGCGATCAGCCCGTTGCGGACCTTTGTTGTGGCATCGGCGGCGACGCACTGGCGTTGGCAAAGCGCGGCCCTTGTTTGGCGGTGGACCGCGACCCAGTCGCGACGCTGTTGACCGAAGTGAATTCCCACACCCTGGGGTTAAGCAACCTTTCAAGCGAGGTTGCCGATGTCCATTCGCTCATCGAGCGACTCGATTCCGCGGCATGGCACATCGACCCGGATCGACGCGTGGCAGCACAGCGAACGTCACAAGCGGTCTACTCAGAACCGAGTCTTGATGTGATTCAATCATTGCACCAACGTATCGGTGCCGGTGCGATCAAGCTTGCCCCGAGTGCTGAACTAGCAGACGATTGGATCGACGAAAAGGCGGTCGAGTTGGAGTGGATCGGAAGCCGCCGCGAATGCCGACAGCAAGTCGTGTGGCTCGGAAGCCTAGCTCAGAACGCCGGTTTGAGAACCGCGACCGTAGTGGATCGAAATGATGAAAACGCCTCGTTTACGGGCGAAGTAGATATTGAAGTCGATGTCTCGGCACCCGGTCGTTTCCTCTACGTCCCGGATTCAACTTTGCTCGCATCGCATTTGGCGGGGGCGTTAGCAGCCGACTTGCAACTAAAAGGGACGAGCTACGGGCTGTCGTACTACACAGCCGATGAGTTTCGCGATTCGCCGCTGTTGGAAGTCTTCGAGATCAGCGAACTATTGAATCTAGATATGAAGCGGCTCAAGCGGCTGCTGCGTGAACGGAACGTTGGGACACTGGAAATCAAAGTCCGCGGCGTCGAAGTCGACCCGGCGGAATTGCGAAAGAAGCTGCAACCCAAGGGAAGTGCGAGTGCGACGCTCCTCGTCTTTCGCAGTTACGACGAGGTGAAGGTCGCAGTTGCCCATCGCATGCCCTGATCTCGCATCAGTTGCGTTTGGCTGTGAGCAAGATCCGTCGATCAAAGGTGAGTCCTACTGCGGTGAGTCCTCGTACACGTTGAGTGGCGGAACGTCTTCAAAGTCCCTGTTATACACTTCCGCCGGTGGGAACTCAGCGTTCGTCGCAGACTGCTTGTCATCGACGTAGCAGGACCACATCGCCGCACCAATCGTCAACAGTCCGATGCCGCCTCCGATCAACCAAGACGAAAGCAGACCCACGTTCAAGTAGGCGAACACTTGAACCGCCAACATCACCAAGCCCGTGATGCAACAAACAGGTCCATTCCATTTTGGGCTCAGTGGCGACATGCATGCTCCCTTGGCGGTTAACGCGGTCGTCGCCGTTGTGAAGGAAGCGGACGACTTCGAATCGCCGAATAGTTTACCAATCGATTCATGTTTTGCACTCCACCACAGGCCGCGCAGAAAGGACTTGGCGCGATATCCGGAGCTGTGCGAACGGAATGGGGTCGGGAGTCTTTTTCGAGAAGTCTGTTGGCCAGTCATTGCCTGTTCGAACAACGAGACCATCGGAATCGAGTCGAGCCAGTATCAGTGTTCTCGAAAAAGATTCCCGACCCCTTGCGCTGGCGCCTGCCTACCTCCCGATCGGCGATCAGCGCTGTACGAACCCTTCGCACCAGTGATCCTTGTCGAGTTCGTATTCATCCACAGTGAAACCGTCAGGATGGTCGCGGAACCCGAGTTGGAAAGATAGACGAGCGATTGCCGCATTGGCAGCGTCACGTGAACGGTATACGCCGATCAGTTTGGCGTCATCACCGCATTCGTCGTCCGCGCGAACATGATGCAGTGTAAACGCAGAGTTCATGGCCACCAGAGGTTGTGCAAAGGTGCTCCAATTGCCCTGGTATCGAAAAGCCTGATCGTACGATTAAGGAACGCGAACGCTAGATGTAGTACATATTCTCCATCTGTTCCGCCGCGCGATCCACGAGATCCGAGAAGGTAACCGATCCCAGCATTTCGCGTTCGACCGCTGCAACGTTCTGCCACGACGCCATCAGCGTACGTGATGCGGCGGACTGTTGGACGACACTCGTCACCGGATCAGACGACTGGCCGTCACTGACCGCCATGACTTCTGCCAACGTAATCTCGCTGGGCGGCTTGACCAGTTGGTATCCGCCAGACGCACCTCGCGTGCTGCCCACGATTCCGGCAGATTTCAGTTGCAGCAGGATCTGGACGAGGAATCGCGACGGAATGCCATTGGCTTCCGCGATATCGCGAATGCGAACAGGTTTTCCTTGACCATAGCGGGCAGCAAGTTCCAGGACGGCGATGCAGGCGTATTCAGTCTTGGCAGAGATATTCACGAGGCGTCGCTCTCAATCGTCTTGCGTGTGCAAACCGCACTCAGTCTTCTGAAAGCCGCTCCACCGCCCTGCCCTTTCGTCCTCGCCGAACAACACGGCGCGTGTGCAGGGCCAGCAACCGACACTTGTATAGCCCTGGTCGTGTAACGGATTGTACGGAATGTCGTTATCCGTGATGAGCTTCCAAACGTCTTGCTTCGTCCAATTCGCGAGGGGACTGACCTTCACCAAACCGAACTTCTTGTCCCAGCCAACGATCGCCGCCTTCGCCCGATCGGGGCTTTGGTCGCGGCGGATCGCGCTGGCCCAAGCATGCTTGCCGACCACTGCGTCGTGCAGCAACTTGATCTTGCGATCGGCACAGCACTGGTCCGGCTTCGTCTTGTACAGCGGTCCACCGTGCAGGGTCTCGTATTGCTCGACCGTCAGCTCCGGTCGTTTGTATTCGATTTCGATCCCGTAGCGTTCTTTAACTCGCTCGCGCAACTCCAACGTCTCTTGGAATTGATAGCCGGTTTCCAAATTGAAGATCGGCGTCTCCGGTGCGATCTCGGCCAGCATATGAATGATCGTCATGCCTTCCGGGCCAAAGGCAGTCGCCATTGTGAAGTACGGGGCAAATCGCTCGACGGTCCACCGCAGGATCTCTTGTGGGGACGCCGATTCGAGTTCCAGGCTCTTGGCTGTGAGTTCCCGTCGTAATTCGTCGGTCAATTCAAGTGACTTCGATGCGACCGTTTCTGTTGACTTACGCGGAGTGACGAGGCCGATCGGAATAGAATCCGGATTCGAGGTCTCAGACGCTTTCGGGTGTTCGCTCATACTGATTGTTGTGGTCATGTTTCTGGCGGCGATCGGCAAAATGTTTCGATTCGCTTGAATGTTACTTATGTTGACTAACAAAGTCAACTATTAGTTCGCTCCTTGTTATTCATCGGTGTAGGTTGCGTGAGTTCTGAAGGTTCTTCCCAATATTAGGTCGTGTCTACGGACACTTGACGGTAGCAGTCTAGCCCGTCACGATGCGACTCTGGTTAGCAAACACTGGATAGGGACTGACGGAAACGGAACATGACAAACAGCTCTAAGGTCTATTTGGCAGTCGATTTAGGGGCGTCCAGCGGTCGCGTGGTGGCAGGGTTATTTGATGGCAAGCGTCTGCAGCTTGAAGATGTCCACCGGTTCGAAAACGGTGGGATCCGGGCCAATGACCGGATGTACTGGGATCTCCTTGCCTTGTGGCAGAACATCACAGACGGCTTGCGAGCATCGGCAGTTCGCTACTGCGACCGCGTTGCCAGTGTCGGTGTCGATACTTGGGGCGTGGATTATGGCTTGCTCGGCCCAGGCGACGAACTGCTCGGAAACCCGTACCACTATCGCGACGCACGGACGAACCACGTGATGGAACAAGCGTTTGAAGTCGTCAGCCGCGAAGAGATCTTTGCGGAAACGGGGCTGCAATTCATGCAGTTCAATACGCTGTTTCAGTTGATCGCCATGAAGCAGCAGAACCCGCAACTGCTCGATACGGCAGAGTCGTTTCTGATGATGCCCGATCTGTTCCATTGGCTTCTGACCGGCGAGAAGGCGAACGAGTTTACCAATGCTTCGACGAGCCAGTTTCACAATCCGGCAAAGAACGCCTGGTCCGAGTCGTTATTCGATCGATTCAACCTCCCGAAGAACATTCTCGGCACGGTGCTAACACCAGGCACACGACTTGGTGGGCTTCGCCCGTCGGTTTCGGAAGCGACGGGACTGCGTGACGTAAGCGTCATCTTGCCGGGAACGCACGATACGGCCAGCGCCGTGATGGCCGTTCCGGCAGTTGGGACGCCGACCGAACATCCGAATTGGTGCTACATCAGCAGCGGGACGTGGTCCTTGATGGGAGCCGAGATTCCCGCACCGGTGATCAGCGACCGCTGTCGCGAATTGAACTTCACCAACGAAGGTGGCGTCGGTGGGACGACGCGACTGTTAAAGAACATCGGCGGGTTGTGGCTCGTGCAAGAATGTCGACGGATCTGGAAGCAAGAAGGCCACGAACTCGGCTGGAGCGAGTTGGTTGATCGCGCGACGACTGCAACTCCGCTTGTCAGCTTAATCAATCCCGACGCTGGCGAATTCGTCGCGCCAAACAATATGCCACAAGCGATTCGCGAGTTCTGCCGAACGTCGGGGCAGGAACCGCCAGAGAGTGTCGGCGCAGTGATTCGTTGTGCCCTGGAAAGCCTCGCACTGCGATACCGCATGGTATTGAACTGGACAACGGAACTGACGGGGTCGAATATCGACACGATCCACATCGTGGGCGGCGGGACTCAGAATCGACTTCTCTGCCAGATGGCAGCGGATGCCTGCAATTGCCAAGTGGTTGCCGGTCCCGTGGAAGCGACCGCCATCGGAAACGTCATGATGCAAGTCGTCTCGTCGGGTGAAGTGAGTTCCATCGAGCAGGCTCGCGAAGTGGTGCGAAACAGCTTTGACGTAGAAGAGTACGCTCCACAGCAGACTCAGCGGTGGGACGACGCATACGCGCGATTTGAGAAGCTCGTGTAAACGCGAGTGCGAGTCTCTTATGAAATATCGCGCCGAGCTTGATGGACTCCGAGCTTTCGCTGTAATTCCCGTCATTCTCTTTCACATGGGATTCGATTGGCTCGGCGGTGGGTACATTGGCGTCGATGTCTTTTTCGTTATCTCCGGTTTTCTAATCGCGTCGATATTGATCCGGGAGATTGGAACCGACACCTTCTCGATGCGAGAATTCTGGGCTCGGCGCGTGCGGCGGATTCTACCCGCGATGCTCGTCGTGACCGCGGCAACACTCTTGGTTGCATATCTGTTCGTCTTCAAGGGCGATCATCGTCCCATTGGTCGACAGGCAATGTCCGCGCTCGTTTCAGTTGCAAATGTCTACTTCTGGAAAAACACTGGAGACTATTGGGGCAGCGAGGCGGAAAGCTCGCCGTTTCTTCATACGTGGTCGCTGTCCGTCGAAGAGCAGTTCTATCTTTTCTTTCCTGTCGTTGTTTGGCTCGTTGTTCGATTCCGTCCACGTTGGCTAAAGAGCTTGATGCTGCTCACCATCTTTTCGAGCTTGTGCCTGTTTCTCTATGGCGTATCGCACTATCCAGACGCGACGTTCTACCTACTGCCAACGCGAGCTTGGGAACTCGCCACCGGGTGTTACCTCGCGGCAATCCTTCGCGAACAATCCGTTGAAGACTCCAGGATCAAATCGCTTGCTCCGTTGGCCTTGGTGGGACTGGCCATGATCGTTGCTTCATATTTTCTCATGGCGAGATTAAACGGCGGACTTGTAATTGCCGTGCTTGGGACAGCGTTCGTCATCGCCTTCGGTCGTTCGGGAATTTGCAATGCGATCCTCGTGCAACGCCCCATTGTACAAGTGGGGAAGATGTCTTACTCGCTGTACCTCTGGCATTGGCCAGTGATGGTCTTCGCCGAGTACTTCGAGTTTGCCTCGCACAAGTTGATGTTGCTGGCTCCGATCGGCATATTGTCGTTGGCGTCGTATTATCTGATCGAGAAACCGACACGTCGCAAGCCAGGTATCGTGCCGATCATCGGTGCTTGTTACCTGGCAACTCTGGGCGGAGCGTTCGCTCTGATGTTGTTACCGGGCGAATATGACACTAGCGATTTCAATCCGTCCACTTGGCATGGCGCGTACTACGATTTGAAGCCGCGCGAGGTCGAGGGCGAGTTCACCAGGATCGCGGCAGGAGTGACTCTTGCGCCGCGAGAAGCTTCACCGGACGCCTATCGTAACGGCGGAATAATCGTAGGCGATGGCGATGGTCCACCGCGGTTGGTTGTCCTGGGCGACTCGCATGGGGTCATGTGGTCACAGACGATTCGCATCATCGCCGAGAGATTGGGGATCAAGGCTTCTTTCATCTCTATCAACGGCGTGTCGCCCTTTGTGGAACTTCCGTTGAGCGAGCGACAACAAGTTCGATTTCTTTCCGCCGAGGAGAAATTTCAGTACGACAAGACGCGACTTGAATTCCTTCACGCTTGGAAGCCACAGGTTGTCATCATCTGCACACGTTGGTCAGAACAGAATGCGGAAGCGCCGGAGGATCTGCTAAGTTTTCTCCAAGAGAATGTCGGACGTGTCTTGCTCATGGAGCAACCGCCCGAGCTTGCAATTGGTGATCGAAACGCCCAGCAGGACTTGTGCTTCAAAGGCCTGAAGCCGGAACTAGGGACGCAGCGACTCTATCCACTAGGCAACGACACCGCGTGCCAAGCAGGGCGAACTCTTGTGAGAACACTCGCCGACAGATATCCGAATTGTGGTTACATCCCAATCTACGATCTGTATCTGCAATCTTCTCAAGCGATTGTCTTGGACGGAAGGGACGTCGTGTATCTGGATGATGACCACTTAACGGATTACGGGACACAACTCAGTGCCAAGCGAATCGAGCGAGAGATTGCGACGGCACTCGAGGCAACTTCGACCGCAAGTCCAATGCGGTGAATCACGGACGGACTGCGTTCCGGTTCGAAGTTGGAAGAATTTCACCTCACGCAAAACAATCGCCGATGGGAATGCGTTAAACTACAACTTTGAGATTACGAGATTCATCGAGCGGAGTAACAGCATGATTAAAGTCGGCTTGGCTGGTGTTGGGTTTATGAGTTGGATTCATTACCTCGCTTACCAAAAAGTGCGAGGCGTTCAGTTAGCCGCGATTTGTTCGCGTGACGCGAAGAAGCGGGCCGGCGATTGGCGAGGCATTCAGGGAAACTTCGGGCCCCCCGGCGAGCAGATCGACGTCTCCAAGATGCAGGCCTACGCCGGCATTGATGAGTTGCTCGCTGATCCAAACATCGACGTAGTCGATAACTGCTTACCACCGCACTTGCACGCCGAAGTTTCGATACGCGCACTTCAGGCAGGCAAACACGTCTTTGTCGAGAAGCCGATGGCATTGACGGCTGCCGAGTGTAACAAGATGGTGGCAGCGGCCAAAAAGGCGGACAAACAGATTCTCGTGGGACATGTGCTGCCTTATTTCCCTGAATACGCACACGCACGAAAACTGATTGACAGCGGCAAGTACGGCAAGGTGATCGGAGGCAGCTTCAAGCGAGTGATCTCCGATCCACTATGGTTGGAGGATTTTTACGATCCGCAACGAGTCGGTGGACCGTTAGTCGACCTGCACGTGCACGACGCTCACTTCATTCGCCTGCTGTTCGGGATGCCATCAGCAGTCTTCAGCCAAGGGCGGATGAGAGGCGAGGTCGTCGAGTATTGCAACACGTTGTTTCAGTTCGCCGATCCAAATCTTGTCGTGAATGCGACCAGTGGTGTGATCAACCAACAGAGCCGACCATTTACGCATGCCTACGAGATTCATTTAGAGAAGGCGACGCTGCACTTCGACTTTGCGGCCTTCAGCGACGCGGCGGAACTGATGCCATTCAAGATCGTCACCAGCACCGGGAGAGTAATTCGGCCAGACCTAGGCGACGGAGATCCCGTACGAGGCTTTGAAGGTGAGATCAAAGAAGTTGTCCGCTCAATTGGCTCAGGGCAGCCCTCTTCGATCCTCTCGGGTGAACTTGCACGTGACGCGATCGTCCTGTGTCACAAGCAATCAGAATCTGTAAAACGAGGAAAACTAGTCAAAGTGTGACGATTTGTGCCGAGGGTTGGTGGAACGATCAGGCCAACCTCAAAAAAAGCATCGATAAACGTTGATATGTATTGCCGATTCGATGTACAACAAGGCACTGGTTGGTGAATTTGCGTTCGGCTTGGATTTCTTTGACTCGTTCTCCCTCGGAGGTTGCGATGTTTCCGATCTGGTCCCAAGGTTCGAAGCCTTATTGTGACGGTGTCTCGCGACGCAGCTTTCTGCGGGTCGGTGCACTTGGCATCGGCAGCTTGACCTTTGCTGACCTCTTGCGAGCCGAAGCCGATGCAGGCGTCGGCTCGTCGAGTAAAGCGATCATCAATATTCACTTATCCGGTGGTCCGTCGCACCAAGACATGTTCGATTTGAAGCCGGATGCTCCGAAAGAGTTTCGCGGCGATTTTAATCCGATCCGCACGAACGTTCCTGACTTTGACATTTGCGAACTGTTTCCCAAGCTCGCACAGATGACCGACAAGTACGCAGTCATCCGCTCGCTTGTGGGCATGATCAGCGATCACTCGGACTTCCACACACAGACAGGCCACACCAGGAAAGACCTCGAGAACGCTGGCGGTCGCCCGTCGATTGGCAGTGTTGTTGCGAAGATGCTGGGTCCGTCGGGGAGCGGTGCTCCTCCGTTCATCGGTTACAACGGCAGCTATCCGGGCTTCCTGGGTCCCGTCTACAAGCCTTACAAACCACAAGGCGGCGATTTGAGACTCTCCGGTGCGATGACGGCGGAGCGGTTGGAATCTCGTACCGAGTTGTTAACCTATCTTGACCGCACTCGGCGCGATGCCGATCAATCGGGACAGATGGAAGCACTCGACTCGTACACGCAACGTGCGGTCGACGTCGTCACCTCAGGCTCGGTAGCCGACGCATTGGATCTCGCCAAAGAAGACGCCAAGGTTCGCCAGCGTTATGGGGACAACGACGGTAAGATGTTTTTAACAGCGCGGCGTTTGGTCGAGGCGGGTGTGCGAGCCGTTAACTTTAGCTGGGGCGGCTGGGACACTCACAGCAACAACTTCGTAACCTTGCGAAAACAGTTGCCGAAGTTGGACGTCGCGATGAGCGCGTTACTGCAAGATCTTCACGAGCGAGGCATGGATCAAGATGTTTCGGTCGTGATGTGGGGTGAGTTTGGTCGAACGCCTCGCGTGAACAATAGCGCCGGTCGAGATCACTGGCTGCGTTTGGCGACGTGCTTCCTCGCAGGCGGTGGGATGCGTACCGGGCAGGCGATCGGCAAGTCGACTCGCTATGCCGAGGACGCAATGGATCGGCCAGTCCACCTGCAAGAAGTCTTTTCCACCCTGTATTACAACCTCGGCATCGACGTCGATCGTGTCACGCTGCAAGATCCAAGCGGTCGCCCTCAATACTTGGTCGAACGTCGCCCGCCGATTTATGAATTGATCTGAGCCGGCTGCTTAACGCAGCGATTGCACAACGCCGATCAGCAGCGGGATCATCGAGACGGTGACCGCCAATACCGTCACGGCGGTTGGCGGTGGGACGCGCCGGAATCGATACACGAGCGGCGTGAGCGACAAGCAAACGATTCCTGTGACTGCCGCGGTAAATAGCATTAGGTTCGGGAATGCGATCAAGGTCGTGGGAGCGGTTTCGATAACGCTCAATACAACTCGCAGCAACCCGCCGATGACTTCCGCGCCCAATGTCGTCATCGTGGCCAGCATCCAAGCCACCGTAACGAACTCCGCTCGACCATTTTCCACCGTGGCCGGTGTGCGAGTGCTTTTCGATTTCTGTTTGCGCTTCCTCACCACGTGCGAGAGCCTACCCTACCTAAAGAAACAGCGGCAACAAAAAAAAGGCTCAAACAGGCAACAGTGCCTGTTTGAGCCATAATAGTGCGAGATGTTGCTAAGGGCGAGATACCCAGCAAACCGAACCGGTTAGACGCCGTAGTAGTGGACGGTCACGTCGCCGTGATGCCCAACGACGATCCGAACGGTGTAACCGCAGCACCAGTTGTAGGTCGTGATGCCGCGTCCGAGCAGTCCATTGCGACCGCTACTTTGCGGGTGGCCGGTGCAGCAGGATGGCAGGCAAACCGGTACTGTGATCGGGCAGCAGGTTCTCGGATCGATCACGGTGAGGCTACTCTGGTAAGACGAGCCACAACCACAGCAACTTCTTCGGAGCGGGCAGTGCTGTACGTAACGCACGCAACTCGCCACTGCGCCTTTTTGGTAGACGCCCTTCTGTTCGGCTTGATATGACATCTTTTGAACGGCTTGATACTGCAGCTTCTGTGTCGGTGCAAACCAGCCTTGCTGGGCCGGAAGTCCCGGAGCCGGCAACGCTTCAAGTCCCTGGCCCGGGTCGACCTGTCGATTGAAGAGATTCCGAGCCTCGACGCTGTGAGTACCGACGGCGACGATTGCCAGCGACGTTACCGTTAATACAAGTTGGCGAATCATCAAAACGCTCCTGTTCATTCAGTGTCGTTTGCCTAGAACACGAAAGCCGCGATCTCATTCGTGGCCTCACTATCTTCCCATCTTAGCTAAACAGCCGACGATTTGAACAGGTGTCGGGAGAAGTCACGCCTGTTTTGCTCGGAAAATCGAGATTTTTCCCGATTTGCCTTTGCTCAATTTCTGACCTAGATTTCAGATGGTCACAAAAGACATCTCTTCTCAGACGAAATCGATTCCCGTTTTCGCATTTGTTGGCCATTCCCATCGAGGTTACTGTGCACGCACTTTCTGGAGCGATTCAGCAGACCGTCCACGACTTTCGCTCGGAGTACGCCGAGTGGGAGGGCGAAGTCTTGGAACTGTTTGACGACGTCGATCGGTTCCTGGCGACCGAGCGACGTGCGGACGGAGGATCGGCGACCGCGAGCGTTGCTCAGGATGTTGCGGGGTTAAAGGGGCTTGTGGAGCAACAGACCGAAGTGTTGACGGCATTGGTCAATGCGCTGACGGGGCAGTCAGTCGTAGCGGATCCAACCGTCAACGATGAAGGACGGACAAGCCGTCCTTTAGCTTCGGAGATCGATCCGTTTGAACGACTCCAGCATGCGGTGGCAGCAGCTTCAGAGACGAGCTAATCGAGTGAACATCATCGCGGGGGCAGCGGGGATGCGTTTACTATGGCAACGAATATCAGAGGCGGCGAGTCCGTTGCGTTCGCCGGGCGGCGGGCCCTCACCCTTGGCTGCCTCGGTCGTTGTCGCGGACCTTCCCAACGATCAAGCGGCTCTCGTCGATCAGATGATCAGGAGTCATCGCAGCGCACTTCTGTTGCGTCCGCAATTGGCGGAAGATCTCAAACCAGGATTGTTGCGTCTGGCAATCGATAGCCTTCAGGCAAGCAACAGCCTCGTGTCAGCTGGCCGAGTCCGATTGAGCCGTTGGCAAGTCGACGCGGAGGCACGTTCCGAGACGCTTGAGCCGAACGATTGCGTCGAAGTCGAAGCGGTGTTCCTAGCACGACGAACGATTACGAACCAGCAATTTCAAGCGTTTGTCGATCAAGGTGGCTATCGGAACAAGTCGCTGTGGCACGCGTCGATCTGGCCGAGCGTGAAGGAGTTCGTTGATCGCACGGGAACGCCATCGCCATGCTTCTGGTCCGAAGGGAGACACACCGCGACCGAGGCCGAACACCCGGTGGTTGGCATTAGCTGGTTTGAGGCGGAGGCCTACGCTCGCTGGATTGGCATGAGATTACCGACCGACGCCGAGTGGGTTCGAGCTGCCTGCACTCCGATCGAAACCGACGGAACGTTCGCTCAACGCAAATATCCGTGGGGCGACTCGTTTTCACCCGACCGAGCTAACCTCTGGACCAGCACTATCGGGCACACGGTAAGTTCGTGCGAGTATGCCTCAGGCGACACCATAACTGGATTGCGACAGATGGTAGGCAACGTCTGGGAGTGGACTTCGAGTAATCTGCAACTTTGGAATGGCGACCAGCCAATTGAACTAAACGAGCCGATGAAAAGTTTGCGAGGCGGTGCCTTCGACAGCTACTTGGATACACGTGCGACCTGTCAGGTGCGCAGCGCCGACACCCCACTCGCTCGCCGACACAACATTGGCTTTAGGTGCGCGGTTAGCCAACGCGACATCATCACCGCCGCCGGCCAGACGAACGTTGTCACGTCGGAACAGGCCATATGTGAGGCATCGCCATGAGTCGACTTGTGACCGCGCCGCTCGATTCCTTGGAGCTGATGCACTATGCCGTGGCCGTCCCTTGTTTTGTCTGCAATGGCGACAATCGACACGACTCCGAGCGATGTCGCCACTGCTATGCGCCGCTGGCATTAAGCTATCAAGTTGCCGACAAGCGAGCGACAAAGCCCGAGATGCTGGCGGTACTTGGCCCGCCTTATGCTGGTAAAACGTCGTATCTGGGAATGCTCTGCGACAGCCTTTCGCGTCAAACTGGGCGAGCGTCCGCCGTTTCACGCGGTGCCTTCTCCGTCATGCTCCAGCAGCAGGTTATCGCGAGACTCGCCAGCCAGCAGTTTCCAACACATACTCCGGAGGACGCAGAGAGTTGGCATTGGAACCATCTTCAAATCGCGGAGCCTAAAGTTCGCCGAGTTCGAGAGTTGATCTTTCCAGACATGGCAGGTGCGGTCATGGAGCGTGAACTCGACCATCAAGCATCACCCATCACGCGAGCATTCTTGAAGAAATGTTCTGGAGCAATCGTCCTGCTCGATACTCAGAAAATCGAACGAGGTGATCCCACACCCGACTTCTTTGCGATGAAGGTGCTGAGCTATCTTGGCGAGTTCAGCAACAAGCGAAGTACGTCGTGGCGCAACCGACCAATCGCATTTCTATTCACGAAGGCCGAGCGCTCGCGGGAGTGCTTCGACTCGCCGCGAAGTTACGCCGAAACGCACGTCCCAGGAGTTTTCCGCCAAGCCACCGCGTCGCAAAAACGCTTCGAGTTCTTCGCCGCGTCGGTCGCCGGTGCGACAATCAACTTGGAAGTCGACGGCGCACCCATCTCCCTGCCATTGCGAGTAGAACCGCGCGGGATCCGCGAACCGATGTCCTGGATGCTCAAGCAACTCCGCTGAGTGACGCCTACTTGGCACCAACCAATTGAGCTTGCTTGCGTTCGGCGACGATATCCTCTTGGATGTTCCTCGGAGTCTGGCGGTAACACGCCAATTCCATCGAGAACACACCCTGCCCTTGCGTCATGCTACGCAAGTCAGTCGCGTAGCCAAAGGTTTCCGCAAGTGGAACTTCTGCCTCGATTCGCGATACACCATCCCGAATGTCCGTCGAAGTGACAATACCGCGGCGAGACGTCAGATCGCCAACGATTGGCCCTTGATACGACTCAGGTGCCTCGATCTCGAACTTCATGATCGGTTCGAGCAACGCGGGCTTGGCTTTCTGGAACGTCTCACGGAAGCAGCCTCGAGCAGCGGTCTGGAACGCGCGATCCGAACTGTCAACCTCATGGTACGAACCATCGGTCACAACCATCTTTACGAGCACGACCGGGAATTCCGCGACCGGACCTTTGCCCAGCGATTCGCGGAAGCCCTTCTCGATAGACGGAATGTACTGTTTCGGAATGCGACCACCGACGACTTTTTCCTCGAACACAAAGTTCTCGGTCGAATCTTCAGGCAGCGGTTCCAGTTGGCCCTTGATATGAGCGTACTGACCCGAGCCACCGGTTTGTTTCTTGTGCTTGTAATCGAACTCGACGATCTGCGTTGGGGCCTCACGGTAGCTAACGCGAGGTGCGCTAACTTCGCAAGCGACACCATATTCTCGGCGAATTCTTTCCACGTAAATATCGAGATGCAACTCACCCATCCCGGCGATCAAGACTTCGTTCGTCTCGGCGTCGCTGGTCACTTGGAACGTCGGATCCTCTTTGCGGAAGCGTTGGAGGGCCTTTGCGAGTTTATCGCCGTCACTTCGGCTGAGCGGATTAATGGCAACCTTCAGCACCGGCTCGGGAACGAAGATGCTTTCCAGCGAGCAATAGCTGGATTCTGCTGCGTACGTATCGCCGCTGGCGCAGTCGATTCCCATGATCGCGACGATATCACCAGCCGATGCTCCGTCGATTTCTTCTCGTTTGTCGGCGTGCATGCGAACGATGCGGCTGAAGCGGTCCTTCTTACCGGTCCGCTGATTGTAGTACATACTCCCCTTCTCGATCGTACCTTGGTAGATCCTCAAAAAGGTGAGTTGACCATACGGATCTTCGACGATTTTGAAGGCCATGCCAACGAAGGTCTTACTTGGATCCGGCGCTAGTTCGACCTTTTCTTCCGGGTTCGCGATCTTGCTGGCCTTAATCTCTCGGTCCAAAGGCGACGGCAAATAACGAATGACCGCATCCAACAGTGGCTGTACGCCTTGGTTACGAAACGCGGTACCGAGGAAGACAGGAGTCGCTTCCTGACCCTGCACGGCATGTTCGAGAACGTCATGAATTAGCTGCTCCGGAACTTCTTCTTCGGAGAGCAGCAACTCCATCATCTCGTCGCTGTACATTGCCAACTGTTCGAGCATCGTGCCTCGCGCTTCAACAGCCTCGTCTTGATATTCGGTCGGGATGTCTTCGTAAGTGACGATCTCGCCTTCCGAGCCACTGAAACGGATTGCCTTCATTTGGATCAGGTCAATGACACCGCTAAATGTTTCACCAGCGCCCATTGGCAGTTGCATCAGGATCGTGTCGCAACCGAGCTTGGCTCGCATTTGCTCACAAACACGCAACGGGTCGGCACCTGTCCGGTCCATTTTGTTGATGAATGCCAAACGAGGCACGTGATACCGCTTCATCTGGCGATCGACTGTCATCGATTGCGACTGAACGCCACCCACGGCACACAGTACCAATACGGCACCGTCCAAAACACGAAGGCTACGCTCGACCTCGACCGTAAAGTCAACGTGCCCGGGAGTATCAATCAAGTTAATCGGATGCCCCTTCCACTCGACCGAAGTCGCAGCGCTGGTAATCGTAATCCCGCGCTCTTTCTCCAGTTCCATGTGGTCCATGGTCGCACCAGCGCCGCCGCCCTTGACCTCTTCAATTTTGTGGATCCGGCCCGTGTAGAAGAGGATACGCTCGCTCAAGGTAGTCTTGCCCGAGTCGATGTGAGCGGAAATGCCGATGTTTCTTAATTTTTCGAGTTTCATCTTCTGGTCACCACAAAACTATTGCAGGTTCTGATGGAACGTACGTGTCCCACAGCGATTCATATTGTTAATCTCACGATTCGCGGTTCCGCCTGTTGCGTTGACCGCTTCGGCTGGGCTACCGGACCACAGCTCTCGTTCCTTCACTCACCGTCTCGCTTGGCACACCGTGAAGAAGCCGAAACCTGCTTAAATCGTAAGGAATTTAGCGACTTAGCGCGCCGCTTTGGGGGGCTTTTGCTCCGGTAAAATGTTCGCCCAAACGGCACTACTTCACCGATGCTAAAAGCTAATCTTACACGTAATCGACGAACCGGAAAGGCTAAATTAACCCGTTTGGCCTACCAGGGGCGAATTTTTGGTAAATATTTACGCGATCGTTCAGGTCGCTCGACGAACCAGCCTACCGTTGTTCGGATGTTTCCAGCTGTGCGGTTTGTGCGTACTGCTGCCTGTACGGTCGCTCGCTGCTGTAAAGCTCCAACCGTTCGGCGAGTGGCCCAGAGGCGTCGGCTGGAGCCAGTTTGATCGCCTTGGAAACGGTCGCAATTGCGTCGTCAAAGCGATTTGAATTAGCTTCAGCGGCTGCCAGGGTGTCTAGTAGCTCGAAACTCTCCGCGCCGCCAAGCTCGATCGCCCGCTTTGCTGCTTGGAGCCCCAGGTCGGCGTTTCGGAACTGCTTATCTGGGCAGGTCGCCATCAACCAAGCGGCACTGGCATAAGCTCGCGGAAGTTCGGGATCGAGTTCGACAGCGCGTCGGAAGTCGGAAGCCGCTTCTTTCCACTGCTCCAGTTTCTGGTGAGCATCTCCCCGATTGGTATAGGCTTCCGCGTTGCTCTCGTCTAACTCGATTGCTGTGGTGTAGTCGGCCAATGCCTCGGTGAACTTACGCAGTCGGAAGTAAGTGTGCCCACGACTCGTGAAGGCACCGAAATCGTTGGGATTCAGATCGAGCGTCTTAGTGTAGTCGGAAATCGCCTGTTCGAAATGCCCCAGTTCGTAACGGATCTCCGCTCGATTGAACCAGCCGTTGGGATAGTCCGGGCGCAGTTCGATTACACGGGAGAAGTCTGCAATCGACTTGTCGTACTTGCCTGCAAGCGCGTAGCTAACTCCGCGATTGTGGATGGCTTTCCAACGCGTTTCGTCGTTCGCCACCGCTTTCTCGAAGTTATCTAGCGCCTTCGCATCTAACCCAGCCGCTTGGCTCTTGTTACCAGACTCCAAAGCTGTCGCTGCTTGATCGACGTACGCCTCGCCGCGACGGTTATAGGCCCACGACGCAAGCTGCCGGACATACGTGGTCTGAGCCGGTGTAAGGTTCGTTCCCTCGGCTTGTTGGCACAAGTCGATCACTGCGGTGTAGTCAGTAACCGTCTTAGCAGTCTGCGTCTTTTGATACGCCGACGCGAGTAGGCCCGCCGTGTCTTGCTGGCCAAGACCGACTCCTGGCGACGCGATGACAAACGCGAAAACAACGAAGATCGAACAAGCAAAACGTCTCATGGCAGATCCTCCGTGATCCATTTGAATGGGCGTCAAAATCAGGTAGTGGTACACTTTGCCGTAAGTCGGGCACTCCTGCCCGACAAATGACGGCCAAGAGTGGCCGTCCTACTTTCCGGAATTTCAAACTGTACCACGACCTAAAATCACAATGACCAACACTCCGATTGGTCGTTGGTCATTCTGCTTTGGTCATTTAGTCGTGCGGTTCCGTCATGCTCATCGGGTCGAGAGCCTCATTAAGCGTGTGTTCCGGCAATACGCCTTCCTCGCGGCACAACTCGCGAATCGTCTTATCTTCCTTAAATGCCTTCTTGGCCAAGGCCGCAGCCTTCTCGTAGCCAATATGCGGGTTCAAGCTGGTCACCATCGACAGGCTCTTCTCGACCGCCGCTTCGCAAGCCTTCTCGTTGGCCTCCATGCCTTCTGCACAGAAGTCGACGAACGCCCGAGTACACGACGCAAGCAAGTGAATGCTCTCCAACACCGTATGCCCCATCATTGGCATCATGATGTTCAACTGAAACTGACCGCCGCTTGCTCCCGCGACGCCGATTGCCTGATCGTTGCCCATCACTCGAGCCGCAACTTGCATCATGCTCTCGCACATGACTGGATTTACTTTACCCGGCATGATCGAGCTGCCTGGCTGGCGATCAGGAAGTTTGACCTCGTAAAAGCCGCATCGCGGACCGGCACTCAGCCAGCGGATGTTGTTGGCGACATTGAACAGCGTCGAAGCGATGGTCTTAAGCTGTCCATGACACTCCACCAAGCCGTCTCGCTGCGCGTTGGCCTCAAAGTGATTCTCCGCTTCGACAAAGGCGATGCCTGTCTCGCTGGCGAGGCAGGCGGCAACACGTTTGCCGAACTCTGGATGCGTGTTAATTCCGGTGCCCACCGCTGTACCACCCGCTGGCAATTCCAAAACACTGTCAATTCCACGTTCGGCGCGAGCAACGGACATCTGCATTTGCCGGGCAAAGCCTCCAATTTCTTGGCCAAGCCGTAAGGGGGTCGCGTCGGCCAGATGTGTGCGTCCGATCTTGATGACCTTATCCCACTCTTTTGCCTTCTGAGCCAGGACATCGGCGAATCGCTGCAACGCCGGAATCAGGTCGTTCTTGATTTTGCTCGCCGTCGCGACATGAATCGACGTGGGAAAGATATCGTTCGTGCTTTGCCCCATGTTGACGTGGTCGTTGGGGTGGATCGGCTTGTCCGCTTGAAAACGATCCCCACCGGTGATCTCAATCGCTCGGTTCGAGATCACTTCGTTAACGTTCATGTTGCTCGACGTGCCCGACCCGGTTTGAAAGACGTCGATCGGGAACTCGCCGTCAAGCTTGCCTTCCGCGACTTCTCGACAAGCGGCGAGCATCGCATCGACTTGCGAATCGTTCAGAGTCTTCTTTCCGGTTCCTGTCAGCTTGCCTAAGTCGCGATTGGCGACTCCACAGGCGAACTTCACCAAGCCCAGGGCGTGCACGAGGTCTGGCGGTAAACCCCAGCCCGAGATCGGAAAGTTCTCGACCGCTCGCTGCGTTTGAGCTCCGTAGTAGGCCTTGGCTGGTACTTGCACTTCACCCATCGAGTCGCGTTCGGTTCGTAGCTCGCTCATTGTTCGCCCGTCAGAAAAATTGCTAGCAGAAGGTTATGATGGTTCACCGATTCGCGCGCCATGATAGCTGGAAGTGCCTGGACGTCCAAGGTGATTCGGCGCGTGTTGTTGGCAAGATTTGCCATCCTGACACACATCCAACGCCGAGATTGGTGGTTTGGCGCCGTCTAGGCTTCGCCGGGTCGCTTGGAAAGCAACATTGGTTGCAGCTCTTCCACGAAGTCTCGCACGTCTTTGAACTCGCGATACACGCTGGCAAATCGCACAAAAGCGACTTGGTCGAGTTCGCCAAGATAGCGGATCACAAGCCCACCCAGGTGCTCGCTCTCGACTTCTGAATCGAAGTTTGCATAGACCTCAGACTCGACCTGCGCAATCACGCCATCAATCTGTTCGTCGCTGATGGGCCGCTTCCAGCAAGCCCGAGCCAAACCTTGCCGTATCTTCTCGCGGCTGAACGGCTCCCTCTCGCCGGTCTTTTTGATGACCTTGAGCGACATCTCCTCCAGGCGTTCGTACGTGGAATACCGCCGCTTGCAGTTCAGACATTCACGCCGGCGACGGATGGCGAACCCGTCCTCGCTGGCACGCGAGTCGATCACGCGATCATTATCAAGTCGGCAGAAGGGGCATCTCATGCGAGTTGGAACCAAAGAGCCTATTGACTGGGCATTCCTAGCCACGGAACACAAATCACTATACTACAACTAACGATTCGAGGCATAGATGAGGGAAGAACGGGCAGTGGTGCACGTTGCCGTAAGTCGGGGCACTCCTGCCCGACAAAAGACGGCCAAGAGTGGCTGTCCTACCTTCAGGAATTTCAAACTATACCACTACCGGAGAACGACGTGCTCAGATGTTCGACGCTCTGCACGCGATGCCAAGAAACAGCCAAGAAACGTCGCCTGCTAACGAATGCTGTTCCGTGGCGTTATAATGCGTCGCATCTTGTACGGCTTTACCCGTCGAACGATCATCCCACTCGCCAATATTCTCAGGAGCCCTCGTCCATGAGCACCGACACGCCCAAAGACCGATTCAAAGATTCTGCCGAATCTCGAATGGCGGACAACGAACAGGACGACGAGCAAGACCTATGGGCGGGTGGCTATTCTGGCAAAGCGATGTACGGGACTTGGGTACTTGGCGGGTTAGTCACGATCGGATTGATTGCCGGAGCGTTTGCCTTTCCGCCACTCTTGTTCGGTGTCCCAGTTCCGTTGATTTTCCTGGGAGTCGCATTTGCCTACAAGAAGCTCAGCGTTCACTATGAACTGACCACGCAGCGCTTCATCCACAAATCAGGCATCTTGAAGCGAGTGACCGATCGCATCGAAGTCATCGACATCGACGACGTGACCTACGAACAAGGCCTCGTCCAACGGATGCTGAACGTCGGTACGATCAAGATCAGTTCAACCGATCGTACGCACCCTGAATTAGTTCTCTCCGGTATCGACGGTGTCGCACAAGTGGCCGACATGATTGACGATGTTCGTCGCAAGGAACGTCGCAAACGCGGACTGCATATCGAGTCGATCTAGATCCGTGCTCGTTTAACCCAGTCATATCGCGACGGAGTAACCGCGAAAGCCGTCGCGTTGCGAACGGGTTAAACGACGCGTGAGTTAGAACTTGAGCTTCACTTGCTCAAGCCGTTTCTTCGTCTCGGCCATTAACGCGTCTTCTTCGGCTTCGTTCGCGGCTTCGTATGTAACCGAGAATCGCAGGAACGCGCCGGCATCGTCCCAAGGGACCGTGACGATCGATTGTTGCGTGATCAGAAACTGGCTTGCCGCTTCCGCATCGGCGAAAGCTTCACCGCCTTCGGTGCCGACAGGCGACTTGGTGTAGAGGAAGTAGCTACCGCCCGGCATCGAACATTGAAAGCCACAGCTCTTCAAAACTTCGACGAGCTTGGTCAGCCGACGCCGATACTTCTCCCGCGTTCGCTTTGGAATGGAAGCGTCGTCTAGTGCTGCCGCAGCGGCATTCTGAATCGCGATAAACTGGCCGGAGTCACTGTTGTCTTTCACATCGGCGAACGCTTGCACCAGTCGCTCGTGGCCACACACCCAACCGATCCGCCAGCCGATCATGTCGAAGCCCTTTGACAGCGAATGCACCTCGACGCCAACATCCTTCGCCCCCGGAACGCTCAGGAAACTCAAGGGTTCGCCCTCGAAAGTCAACATCATGTGCGCGGCATCTTGCACGACGACGACGTTGTTCGCTTTAGCAAACGCGATTACCTTTTCGAAGAACTCGCGAGTCGCCACTTTCCCCGTGGGACTGTTCGGATAGTTCAGCACCAACAGCTTGGTCTTCGTGACGATGTCGGAAGGAATCGAATCAAGGTCAGGCAAGAAGTTGTTTTCAGCCAGCAGCGGGAGCTTATAGACGTTGCCTCCGTAATAAGCCGTATGTGTCCCAGCGACCGGATAGCCCGGAACGGTCATCAACGTAATGTCGCCTGGATTGATGAAGCAGGCCGGTAGCATGGCGAGCGCCGGCTTGGACCCAATGCAGTGATTGATCTCTTTGACGGGATCGAGTTCAACGCCCAACTCGCGCTTCATGAAGCGAGCGACGGCTTCTTTGAACAGGGCAATTCCGTTGTCGGCGTAGCCCCGGTTCTCTGGCTTATTGATCTCGGCGGCCATGACCTGACGAACCGATTCAGGAGCCATCGCGTCGTTCTCGCCAATACCAAAATTCAGCAGCGATCGATCTGGATAGTCCGCCGCAGCCTTCCGCTTGGCTCGCTTGATCTTCTCAAATTTGTAGATCGCGGTCCCCTTGCCATAGTTGGCTCCGCCAATTCGGTCTGCAAACATCTGCTGGAAAAAGGGATCGCTCATGGCTATGTCTCACCTGCTGGGGAGTTGCTTGTAGGAAGGAACCGATTAACGTACCCAAGCCCCTGAAACTGGACAACCGGGGCCGGGCGTTGGTTCCTGCCACGCACGGATGCGGTTTGAAACGCAGAGTTCGTGGAGGCGCAGAGCGTGATAGGGACGAGTACTGCTCTGCGGCCCTCTGCGCCTCCGCGAACTCTGCGTTGAAAAACGGCATCCCGTTAACCGGAAAACCCAAACAGCCTCACCGCAGTCCCCCCCAGGATCTTCGCTCGATCCGCTTCGCCGAGATGACCAAGCAACGATTCCGCCCTATCAAAGGCGGCACGGTAAGATTCACCCGTGGCATCCGCACCGAACCCGCCGCCGTAAATCATGCGGTCCGCACCATAGCATTCTGTCAGTTGTTTGATCACCGGCGCGATGTCACGATGCGGATAGCTCGTGTTCGAGGGAATCGAGGCCATTTTCATGATCGTGTTCGGATATCGCGACCAGTTCACCACCACCGCATGTTCATCGGGCGTGCCTTGAAACGGTCTCCCAAGATGATCGATGATCACACGCGTCTCGCGGAATTCGCGAATCAGTGGCTCGAAGCCTGGCGCGTAGCGAGGCTCGAAGTGAAGCTGCACGGCCAGTCCAAGATCCGTCGCCATCTGCCACAAGCGGCGTAGTTCCGGTTTTCCAAAGGGGGGCAGGCGATCTGGAGCATAAGCATGCACGCGAACCGCAACCAAGTCCGCACGTTTAGTCAACGTCGGTAGCTTTTCAAGCGATCCCCTGCGATCCGAGAAAAACAACGCGGTCCCTTTCAGCCGCTTACCACCGACTGCCAGGCAATGTTCGAGGTAGCGGTGATCGTCTTGGTACGGCTCTGGATGCACCACAACCGCGAAGTCGACGCCCGCCTCATCCATACACATTAGAAGCTGCTCCGGCGTCGCGGCCTCTTCAGGAGCATACGGCCCCTGGGGATGATAAGGAAACCTCACATCCTTTGAGCCCGCGAAACAATGAAGATGTGTGTCGACACGAGGCGTGTGAGAACGGTCACGATCCGCTTGGGCTGATTCGCAAATCGTCAATGTCGTGAGCGTGGCTGCTGCAGCGAACTCTCGTCGAGTAAGGTGAGGCATGATTGTGTGTCACTGACGTACGAGGATTGAAATAGTTGACGTTGCATTCGGGAGATCGCTGCTGTCGTCAAACTCCCGTTATTTAAACGCAAAGGGCGCAGAGACGCAAAGATTCGCAGAGATTTATCCCCTAGACTTCATTCGCTCTGCGTACCTCTGCGTCTCTGCGAACTCCGCGTTTAAAAAGGGAGAGGCGAGGACTTTGACTCACCGCATCGACGATCCAGCGACCGTCTTCTCGAAATTACGAGTCGTTTGTGGTTACAATCATAGCCAACCCAGTCAGACACCCTGCCCGCCCGGAGTCGCCATCATGTGGAAACGCCTTAGCCTCGCTCTATTTGCCGTCGTTTTGACTGGCCAATGCAGCAGTGACAACCTGTCCGCCACTGAACGCCCCAACATCATCCTCGTCATGGCGGACGATCAAGGCTGGGGTGACATGGCATACAACGGACATCCCGTGATCAAGACGCCCAACTTCGATGCGGCTGCAGCGACCGGATTGCGATTCGATCGCTTCTATGCCGCGGCTCCCGTTTGCTCGCCGACGCGAGCCAGCGTCATGACCGGACGGCATCCGAATCGGATGGGAGTTTTCAAGTGGGGTTATCCCATGCGTCCCCAAGAGACCACGATCGCCGAAGCCCTTAAGACAGTCGGCTATACAACAGCCCATTTTGGGAAGTGGCACCTGGGATCGGTTCGCAACGACAGCCCGGCTCATCCCGGACACAACGGATTCGACGAGTGGTTCAGCGCGCCGAACTTCTACGACAACAATGCCATCATGAGCCGCAAGGGGAAAGCCGTGCAGACCAAGGGCGAAAGCTCGATGATCGCGGTCGATGCGGCGCTGGAGTGGATGACCGAGAAGACGAAGGCTGACGATCCTTTCCTAGCCGTCGTCTGGTTCGGTTCGCCGCACAGCCCCCACGTCGCCGCCGAGGATGATCGCAAGTTGTACGAAGACCATTCGAAAGCCTTGCAGAATTTCTATGGCGAAGTCACCGGTATGGATCGAGCGTTCGGAAAATTGCGTGATTCGTTGACCGATCTTGGCATCCGTGAAAACACGATCCTCTGGTATTGCAGCGATAATGGCGGCTTGCCAAAAGTTGGCTCAACCGGCGGTTTCCGCGGGAACAAGGGGCAAGTGTACGAAGGCGGGTTGCTCGTCCCGGCGATCCTTGAATGGCCTAGCCACATCAAAAAGCCTCGGACAACGCAGATGCGATGCAACACTTGTGACATTTATCCGACACTCTTAGAGATCGCTGGTGTGACGGTTGAGAACCAAGCTCCTTTGGACGGGATCAGCCTTGTTTCGCTCATCGACGGCAAGTCGAATGACGCATCGCGAACGATGGGCTTTTGGGACTACGCTGCCAAGGGGATCAGCACTCCTTCGGCAAGTTGGATGGCAGATTTGTTGAAGGCCCAGCAAGCGGGCGGTGATTTGGCTGCTGACCAGTCGAGCCAAGTCGCAGCCGAACTGCCAAACCCCGCGTACTCGACAAGCGAGTTTCCTGGCCATGCAGCTTGGAGCAATGGCGACTGGAAACTGCATCGCATCGAAGGCAAGAATGAGAAAGTAACTTGGGAGCTATACAACCTCGCTGCCGATCCGAAAGAAACGAAGGATGTGCTAGTCACCGAGTCGGAGCTCGTTGCCTCCATGCGGGCAGAACTGGAGAAGTGGCTTATCTCGGTTGTAAAGAGCTTGAATGGCGAGGACTATGTCGCGAAATGATCGCCTGCCTAATACATCTATCCGGCCACCAAGCTACCGCAACTTCTTCCATAAACGTTCAAACTCTTGCTGAAATCGGTCGGCAATTCGCCGGTCGTGGGTGACGAGGATGTTCTCTTCGTTGTACTCGGCGGCGCTGCGGGTCCAGTTATAGCTTCCGGTCAGCGTGATCCGTCGATCGAAGATGGCGAACTTGTGATGCATGTGGTGTTCGCTGTTGTCGACCACGACTTGGATGCCCGCTCGCTCGAACCGCTCGATGTCGGAACCGAAATCTGCGGACTTGTCATTGTCAGAGATGATCCGAACTTCGACGCCACGCCCGCGAGTCTCTACGATGTCGTCGCTGATGCGATTGTCGGTGATCGTAAAGACGCAGATGTCAACCGATTTCTGCGTCCGATTGAGCAGGCCGGCGATCGCCCGCAAGCAGTCGTCACCTGGACTGAAGTACGCTTCGCTGCGGTCGTCCTTCGACGCGACATCAACTGTCTCACCAGCATCCAACACTTTTACAACCGCCTCCAACCAATCGAGCACGCCGTGAGCCTGCGGGCCAAGCACCTCGGCCCGCGCCAACTCGAAGGCACGATGCCGGAAGTACGAACGCTGTTGGTCGTCAACTCCCAGTTCTCGCAGGGTGCGTTGCAGAACGCCCTTCTCGCTTCGCGACAACTTGTAATCTTCAAGCGTCTTCTTCAAGATGCGATCGAGTGGTTCATTGGTCATGATGGTTGAGGCACCTTCGTATGCTATCTGGATGCTATCGACGGTATGCGGGAAATTGAAACGCAGAGGTCGCGGTGGCGCAGAGAGAGTCAAGTTGCTCTTCTAAATCTCTGCGGTCCTCTGCGCCTCCGCGACCTCTGCGTTGAAGAATCCCACTCCGTCAGTCGTCTCTATAAAAAACGGCCCCTCAAATGAATGAGGAGCCGTTCTGAATTGTTCCCGATACAATCACTGCACTTACACTCGGTGAATCTCGTATCCTTCGCGTGGCGTGCGAGCAAAGAACGTGGCGGCTTCTTCGTCCCCGATGATCTGCTCGGACTTGGGGTCCCACTTGATCACTCGGCCCAGACGACCTGCGATTGCCGACAAGTGACAGGTGCTCATCGCTTGCACATGCGTGAAGACGTCCGAGATCGGCAGACCGCCTTCGCGAATACAGCGATAGAAATTGTCTTTGTGACCTTCGGGCTTCTTGCCTTTGTACAACGCCATGACGTCGTCTTCGGTGAACTGGTCCTTGTCCCAATTCTCTTCGATCGGCTGGCCGGTGATCTTGCCGCGGTTCACGAACATCCGGCCCTTCGTGCCTTCGAACATGATGCCGTTGTCGCCGCGGCTGGTCACGTCCATCACGATGTCGCCCGCGAACTTGCACTTGACAGAGAAGTCATGCGACGTGTTATAGCTATCGTCCACCGTCGCATAGCCGTTCTCGTAAGGCACGGGATGCTTGACATCCGTGCCATCGATCTCGAGCGGTCCCTGTCCATCGCCGTTCTGGCCGATCGCCCACGTTGCGATATCGACGTGGTGGGCTCCCCAGTCCGTGAACTTGCCGCCTGAGTACTCGTACCACCAGCGGAACTCATAGTGGCATCGCTTCTCGCGATAGTCGACCTTGGGAGCTTGCCCCAGCCACATTTCCCAGTCCAGTTCTTTCGGCACCTCGGCGACCGGGAACGGCCCGCCGGTCGGGCTACCGTTGATGCCGACCGTTACGTGAGTGATGTCGCCGAGCAAGCCTTTCTGCACCATGTTCACAGCGCGAAGGAACAGTTTCCGATCGCTTCGCTGTTGTGTGCCAACGACGAATACGGAATCAGGATGCTTGCGGCAGGCGCTGCGAATGAGCTGATTCTCTTCCAAGGTCAACGTCAACGGCTTTTGGCAGAAGACGTGTTTGCCGGCCTCCAGCGCTTCGATGGCGATCTTCACGTGCCAATGATCGGGAGTGACAACACTCACGACATCGATGTCTTTGCGGTCGAGTACTTCGCGATAATCTTTATACACGTCGGCCTTTCCCTTGCCGATCTTTTCATCGTTCTTGGCTCGCTCGGCATGTCGTGAATCGACATCACAAACGGCGACCACATCGCCAAAGTTGGCATGCCCCTTGGCATCGCCCGTCCCCATGCTACCCACGCCGATGCAGCCGATGGTTGGTCGATCATTCTTGTCTTGATTCGCGAACGCCTTCTCATTCCACGGAAAGTAGACCACGGCACCGGTCGCCGCAGTCATCGTTCCGGCTTGTTTCAAGAAATCGCGACGTGTGTTATTGGGTTGGGTCATATTTGGCTCCTGGTATTCGGTCATTCACTCGTTCAAAAAGGATAACCTCCCGCGAGGCGGAATTGAATGACCGTTTGCGAGCTTTCTTTCCCCCTGCCGCCGTCAGCGAAGAGATAGTACAGCTTGCGATTCCTGAAAGTAGGACGGCCACTCTTGGCCGTCTTTTGTCGGGCAGGAGTGCCCGACTTACAGCAAACTGTGCCACGACCAGCGAAGAAACCTGCGTGACACGGCGCGTTGGCCGGTGTCTAATAGGCGTCCTGCCGAAATCGCGACGATCGCGAATTGGTCCGACTGCTAGTTCCCCCCCTACCCCTCTAAGATCGATCACTTGCTGAAAGGTCCTCACCGATGAAGTGCCGTCACAGTCGCTTGATGTTGTCGTTCCCGATTATGCTGATCGCTACCATCGCTCTGTTCAACAACCTGCTTCCAACACAGTTAACAGCCGAGGAACGCGTGTTTCGTGCGGGCGCGGCGATGGCTGACATTACGCCTCCCTTGGGCGAGATGGTCGTCGGTGGCTTTGCACCGTTTCCTGCGACCGCGATTCACGACAAGCTCTACGCCAAGTGCCTTGTGCTGGACGACGGCCAGACCCAGATTGCGTTTGTAATTTGCGACAACCTGGGAATCGTTCGCGAGGTTTACGATAACGCTCGCCAAATGATCGCCGACGAGACAAAGCTGTCTCCCGACAATATCCTCATGGCGGCGACTCACACCCACTCTGGCACACGCTCCAGCACGGATCGCTACGCGCCGCTTCTCGCTCGCGGGATTGCGGATGCCGTGCGCGGCGCGTACGCCAATCTCGAGCCTGCACGAATCGGCTGGGGAGGTATCGACGAGCCCTCCGAATTGTTCAATCGCCGTTGGTACGTGAGTGAGAAGGAACTGTTACAAAACCCGTTCGGAGGCATCGACAAAGTTCGCATGAATCCACCGCGAGGCAGCGCGGCGTTAATTGAGCCAGCCGGTCCGGTTGATCCCGAAGTCTCATTCATCAGCGTACAAGCGACCGACGGTCGTCCGATCGCATTGCTGGCCAACTACTCGCTGCACTACGTGGGTGGCGTTGATAAAGGAGAAGTCTCGGCGGATTACTTCGGAATCTTTTCACGGCGAATCGGCGAACTGCTCGATGCTCCTGCGAGCGATCGGCCGTTTGTCGGCATGATGAGTAACGGAACGAGTGGCGACGTCAACAACATCAACTTCCGTGATCGCGGAGGCAAGAGCTACAAGCAATACGAGAAGATGACCGAAGTCGCCGAGGTCGTGGCACAACGCGTGAAGACGGCTCACGATCAGATTGAGTTTCGCGACTGGGTGCCTCTGAAATCTGCTCGCCGCGAATTGACGCTGAAGTTCCGCAAGCCTGACGAAACAATGCAAAAGTACTTCGCCAGCGTGCTGGCAAAACCCGCGGATGCCGAGAAATATCATCGCTACGAAACGAACTACGCCGAACGTGTACAGAACCTACTCGACGGTCCCGACGAAGTTTCGATCCCGTTACAAGCCATGCGGATCGGCGATCTGGCTGTGGCGGCGATTCCGTTCGAAGTGTTTACCGAGATTGGATTGGAGATCAAGGAGAAGTCTCCATTCGCGGACACTTTTACGATCGAGTTGGCCAACGACTCGCACGGCTACCTGCCCACGCCGCGTCAGCACGAGCTAGGCGGATACGAAACTTGGATGGGAACGAATCGTGTGCAGTTGGATGCATCCGAAAAGATTACGAAAGTGATTTTCGAGTTGATGAGTGAGTTGAAGTAGTCATTACGCAGGATAAAACGGGAAGCCCGATACTATGAGCAAGTCAACTACGGCGTCACTAACGATCTATTGCCTGCTGTGCGTGTTTAGCGTCGCAAACGCAGCCGATTGGCCGCAATTGCAAGGCAACGCACTCCGTTCCGGTAACGCCCCTGAAGCGATACTCCCCAACTCGCTCGGTTTGCTCGCCGCGATCCCGCTGAGCGACGGCATCTATGCCTCACCGGTCGTCAGTGACGGCAGCGTGTTCGTTATCGATGGCTCCGGCGTCGTTTTTGCCATCGATGCGGAGACTTCTAAGACGAAATGGCGGTTCCAAACCGCTGGTGGCTCGGGGAATTGCAATAACGTCGCGGCACCTGCCATCGTCGGAGACTATCTGCACGTGGGGACGGCGGCGGGTTATTACTATGTCCTAAATCGCGAGACCGGAGCCGTTGTCAAACAGCTCGATTGCCAAGAACCCATCTTCTCGGCTCCGGCGGTCGGTGCCAATCGCGTCTACTTCGCGACGCTTGGTGCAAGGGTCTATGCCGTGGAGCCAAACGGCGACGTGGCCTGGACGTGGGACTTCGTGAAAGAAGTCGTGGAGTTTGACGGCAATCGCTGGAGCGGCGAAGAGTGGCTGGCCGCTCGCGGCGATCGTGTCACCTGGAAAGATCACTTTGTTTGTTCGCGCGACATCTGTTTGATCGACAACACCGTCGTCATGCCAGCCGGTGGACGAACGGTGTTTCTCGACGATGCTGGTGCGATGCCCAAGTTGCGTTCCGTGGCTGCGATCCCCGCTTACGCAGGCTCGGAGTTCCCCGCGACCTTCGGTCAAAGCGCAGACGAAGCAGGCAATGTGTATGTCCAATGGCATCGACGCGATAATGCCGGACGCGTGGAAATCCTGCGGCTGGCGGAAGATGAAGTGCAGGCGAGTTTCGTCGCGGGAACCGAGACAGCCATTCACCTGCCGGGTTTGCTGAGCTTTGCCTCGGTCAGCGTGCGCGATCGTGACGTCTATCGCGTCCGCCCGGAAGAAGGCATGGGATTGTGTCGGCATACGGTGGGAAACGACACGCCCGAAGTGCTGTGCGACGCAGCTTCTGTGTGCCCTCCTGTCGTGACTCGCAACCATGTCGTCTACGGCGGACTCGATGGCAAGCTTTACGTTGTGCCACTCTCCGATGGTGCCACGACAACACTCCCGACAGCTTTTCGGGCTCCCATCACCGCACCGATCGCCGTTGCTGATGAACGTATCTACGCCGGATGCGAAGACGGCTATCTGTACATCTTTGGCGAGGGTGGAACTGCCAAGTTGCCGACAAAGGATTTGCAAGTTGCCAAGATTCGCAGCCCGCTGCGCGGACCCTTAGCCGACGCTCGCTATGACTGGTACACAAACTACGGCGACTTTGGGGGAACGAATGCGAACCAACAAGGGCTGCAACCTCCGCTGCGAATGCGATGGGCCAGGCGATTAGAGGGCACCGTAAAGCATTTGCCCGTTTGCGGTGGAGGACGACTCTATACACATACCGCCGAAGGCCAGATCATCGCCGTCGAACAAGATACCGGTCGCTTGTTGTGGCGTCGGCATTGGCCCGATGTGTATCTCTCGTTCACGTCGCCTCTGTACGTCGAGGGAAAGCTACTCGTGCCGCAAGCTGGTATCAAACGCTCGTTAATGCGATGCCTGGATGCCGCCACCGGCGAACTGCTCTGGGAAGCACCATTCACCGGTTCGCCGAGCTGGAGTCGCCAGTTCCCGCCCGTGGTGCATGGCAACATCGCGATCTATGCGTCCAGTTCCGGCGAGTACGCGGCCCAAGGAACGGAGAAGGCTTTTACGTTCAAAGGCGAGCCAGTGCCCAGGCCGAACGGACGCGAAGTGATGAGTTGGATCTACTCGAACGACAATCCTTACTATCCGAAGGATCATCGCCCGTTGATCTGGGCTTGGGACCTTGATACCGGCGAAGTTGTCTGGCAAAAGGATTTTTCTGAGTACGGTCGCGGAGGCAATGACTGCGGTATCTGCATCCTCGACGGCAAGCTCTTCTACTCGACCTTTTTCGGTTACGCAGCCAGTCAAAGACAGCGACGTGGTTTGCCGGCAGACAACAACGGACTCACTGCATGCTTGGATCCGGAGACCGGCGAGGTTGTCTGGTCGACGACGGATTTTTACGTGACCTCAAAATGCACGCTCAGCGCTCGCGATGGTCGGCTGTACATCGGCGGCTACAACCGAGCCGTCGAAGGAACCGACGATCGATTCGTGTGGTGCTTGGATGCGAAAGACGGTTCGCTTGTCTGGAAATCGGACGCGGTGACTTCCGCCTTGAACGTCGTGACCGTTGGTGAGGAATTCATCTTCTCGAACGCACTGCGTGGCAAAGGCAACGTCTTCGATCGCACCAGCGGCAAAGTGGTCAGCAGCATCGGCCACAACTATGCCTGCTGCCGCTTTACGCTGTCTGAGCCGTATGTGCTCGGCGCGAATATGGACATGATCGACCTGTCGTCGGACGGCGAGCTCGTTTCGACTGGCCCGGCGATTGATTCCCGCGAGTGTCTCGGCGCCGTCGTATCGAATGGTCGTATCTTTTACACCTCGCAGGCCAGCGGTTTTGTCGTGTCGCAGACGTACGGCGACGAGTCGCAAAAGTTGCCTGCCGTTTGGGAACGAGAATAAATCATGTGGCGCACGGCTGTCTTTGCGATCTTCTTGAGTTGTGTATCACGCGGCTTGCAGGCCGAAGAACGCCCCGTTGAGATACTCCGTCTTTCCCAGGGACAGGCGGAGTCTGGCGAGATCGACTACGCCGCGTTGCCTAAGATCGGGGGAACACACACCGTCGTGAACGCAGCGAGTGTCAACTCCGCGTCAGTCAACGAACCAAAGATCGACCTGCACAACCTCCGCCTGCAACTGCACAACTACCTAGTTTCGCATGGAGACCGGCTATGGTGCATTTGGAGCGATGGGCCACGCGTGGAAGACGAGCCGACGCAACAAGTGAAGTATTCCACAAGCGTTGATGGCGTCACCTGGAGCATGCCGCAAACCGTGACCGGCGAGCCAAAGGCCCCTTACGCATTCATCGCTCGCGGATTGTGGGTGCGGGACGGTGAATTATTGGCTTTGGCGGCGCACTTCAAAGGCAAAGGAGCATTCGGTGCGGACAAGGAACTAGAACTGCAAGCCTTCGCCTGGGACGAGCAAGCAGAGGCATGGAGATTCAAGCAGAAGCTGTACGACAACGCCATCAATAATTTTGCACCACAACGTTTGCCGGGCGGCGATTGGATCATGACGCGACGGGATGCGAGGTTTAACGTCTCGGTATTGATCGGAGGCCGTAAGTCGCTGGACGATTGGCAAGTGTTTCCCGTCGTGGGGGTTCGCGATGTGCAAGGCTTTCGCCCTGACGAGCCCATCTTCTGGCCGTTGGCGGACGACACGCTCTTCGCTCTCTATCGCGACAACAGCGGCTCGCAGCGACTTTTCCATTCGACGTCCGAAGACCGCGGGAGGACCTGGGGCAAGCCGGTCATCACGAACTTTCCCAATGCGACAAGCAAGATTTTCTCGCTGCCCACAAGTCGTGGCTTCCGCGTAATGGTGCTGAACGCCAATCCCGCAGTCGGTCGTCGTGAATTGTATCTCGCGATCACGCAAGACGGTCGCCACTTTGATCGACTGGCCCTGCTTGATATTCCGTCACCACCTGTCGTTGGTAATAGAGCGTCCGAAGTCTGGCGCAAATTTCGTGCGGGGATCGCGTCGCTCCAGTACCCGCACGTGATCGAGCACGACGACCACTTGCTGATCGCCTTCTCGCGAAACAAGAATCAAACTGAATTATTCCGGATCTCGTTGGACGACGTCGAGAAACTCGTTTCCGATTGAAGGCCGTAAGCATCGCTCGTGAAATAACTGACGGTTTTCCGACGTGGGATAGGCTTCTAGCCTGTCGAATTGCCGCAGACAGGCTGGAAGCCTATCCCACTAGTTCCGCGAGCGTTGCTAAGTGCACAGCGGAAGCGAGAACTTCGTCGACCTAGAGGGAATGTGGTGATGAGATCGATACAGAAGTTAACTTGGCTTGCTCCACTGTTGCTCGCTTTGGTGCCGCTTTGCTTGGCCGAGAATGCGAACCACCAACCGACAAACATATTGATCATCACGGCGGACAATCTCGGCTACGGAGACTTGCCTTGTTACAACCCCGCCTCGCCGATCAAGGCACCGAATCTGGATCGGCTGGCATCGGAGGGCGTGAGGCTGACGAACTTCTATACGGCATCACCGACCTGCACGGTCTCGCGTGCATGTTTGTTGACCGGCCGGATCCCACAGCGACATGGATTAGAAGACCAGTTGCCGGGCCTTGCCGGGAACTATGGAGTTGGCCTGAGTCACGACGAAATTCTGATTCCGCAAGTGCTCAAGAACGCGCCGACGCCATACGCGACCGGCTGCTTCGGCAAGTGGAATATCGGGTTTGCCGAGGGATCACGGCCGACCGAGCGCGGGTTTGACGAGTTTCTTGGCCACGCTTCCGGCAACATCGACTACTACCACCACATCTACAGCGGCAAGCACGATCTGTTCCGAGGAACGGAGGAGTTTCACGCAGACGGCGAGTATTCGACAGACTTGTTCGCCGATGCAGCGATCGATTTCATGCAACGCAAGTCGAAGGCGAAACAGCCATGGTTCTGCTATTTGCCATTTAATGCACCGCACTTCCCCAACGCAAAGAACAAGCAGCCAGGTCAGCCAAACAACTGGCAGGCTCCAGATCGATCGTTCGCTGCTTATGGAATGTCGCCAGACGAAGCCGACCCCAAGAAGCGGTACGATGCCGTGGTCACCGCGCTGGATGAAGCCATTGGGCGTGTGCTTGATGCAGTCGACGCACTCGGCATGACGAAGCAAACGTTTGTCTTTTTCTACTCGGATAACGGTGCGTTCCGGCTTGGTCGCAATGGGCTTGATGTCGGCGTGAACGAGCCACTTCGTTCGGGCGGCGTCACTTGTTGGGAAGGCGGACTGCGAGTGGCGGCCATTGCTCGCTGGCCAGGCAAGATTGCTGCAGGCACTGTCGTCACTCAACCTCTTTGGTCGCCTGATTTGATGGTTGCTTGTGCGGACTTGGCGGGAACTCGCTTGCCGGAGGATCGAGTTTTCGACGGAAAGAACCCATTGTCTACGATAATGACTCGGGCGGCGTCGCCCCATGAGTCTCTGTACTTCAGTTATCGCGCACACGCGGCGCTCCGTCGTGGCGATTGGAAAATTGTTCGCGAGAAACCCGATCAACCTTGGCAACTGTTTGACCTAGCGCGTGACATCGGTGAATCACGCAACTTGGCCGACGAGCATCCCAACCGCGTTGCTGAATTGGAACAGGGGTTTGCGGCGTGGCAGACGAGTTTTTGATCGATGTCGATCGTTGAAAGAAAGATGGCCACGAAAAGCACGAAAACCCCCGGAACGTCTCACTCTTTTGTGTCTCTTCGTGCTTTTTGTGGCAATGGTTCCAGTTCAGAGACAATTAGAATCCATCAACGTGACTGACGAATAAGGACTGCAACATGATTCGTAACGGTGTAATCACCTTATGCCTGCTAACAATGACGACGGCGCTTCAGGCCGCTGATCGCCCGAACATTCTGCTTATCGTCTCGGACGACCAAGGCTACAACGATCTTGGCATACTTGGCAATGGAATCATCACGCCCGCATTGGATCGGTTGGCGAAAGAGGGCACGCGATTGACGAACTTCTATGTGGCCTGGCCGGCTTGCACGCCATCGCGAGCCGGATTGTTAACTGGCCGCTATCCACAACGTAACGGCATCTACGACATGATCCGCAACGAAGCACCGGACTACGGTCACAAGTATTCCGCGGAGGAATACGACGTGACGTTCGAGCGAATTGGCGGGATGGACGAGCGCGAAATTATCATCCCACGAATGTTGAAGTCGGTGAGTTACAAGAGCGGCATCTACGGCAAGTGGGACCTCGGCACGCTGAAACGCTACCTGCCGACCTCGCGAGGCTTCGACGACTTCTATGGCTTGGTCAACACCGGAATCGACTACTACACGCACGAGCGGTATGGCGTGCCGAGCATGTACCGCAACTTGACAAAGACCGAAGAAGATAAGGGAACGTATTGCACTTATCTATTCGAGCGTGAGGCGATGCGGTTCCTCGAGCAACACGCCACAAACGATCCTTTCTTCCTGTACGTGCCGTTCAACGCGCCGCACGGTTCGTCGGCCTTGGAACCCGAAATTCGCTCGACGGTGCAAGCGCCCGACGAATTCAAGAAGATGTATCCAGCGATCGACAACGAGTATCGCGAAGTATCGAGCTTTCGATATGCCGAGAATGCCAAGGTCGTAACGCCGGAAGCGAAAGTGCGTGACTACCGCGCCGCAGTTACTTGCATGGATGCGTCGATCGGCAAGATGTTAGCGTTGTTAGAAGAGAAGAAGATCCTTGACAACACGATCGTCATCTTCTTCTCTGACAACGGTGGCAGCGGGGGAGCCGACAACGCGCCGCTTCGCGGTCACAAGTCGCAAACCTGGGAAGGCGGCATTCGTGTCCCGTGCCTGATTCGTTGGCCAGACGGCGACGTGCCGGCGGATTCCGTGAACGACGAGTTTCTGACAAGCTTGGAACTGTTCCCGAGTTTTGCTTCGGCCACGGGAGCAAAGCTTCCCGAGAACGTGCCGCTGGATGGATACGACTGGTGGTCAGCCGTGCGTGGCGAAACAAAGTCTCCGCGCAGCGAGATGTTTTGGAAACGCAAGGATCTCATCGGCGCTCGAGTCGGAAATTGGAAGTGGGTCGACATGGGCGGCGCGAGCGGCGGCCTGTTCGATCTTGCGACTGATATCGGCGAGAAAAAAGACCTTTCCAAAAAGCAACCGGATGTTTTGAAGATGGTCAAAGCTCGTTACGCGGATTGGCTGGACGCAATGGACGCGGCCGAGCCGCGAGGCCCGTTTCGGGACTTTTAGGGCGAGAGCCCACATAGCAACGGTGACCGAGCGTTGATCGTCGTGGTCGCTTGCATGGGCATGGCAATTAGGTGAGTATGTAGAGTATCGGATTTACTTACCTCGCCTCCAATCCCTCTCGGTTTCGCACGGAATTTCCATGTATTTCAAGATTGCTTGTCCCAAATGCGCCAAATCGCTGAAGGTTCGCGAAGAGCAAGCGGGGAAGAAGTGTCGTTGCCCCTATTGCAAGACTGCATTTGTATTACCCGTCCCCTCGGGGGTCGATTTAGGTCTTCCAGAAAATAGTTCCTCGGACCCACTTGGGCTCGGAGATCTCGGCGGAGCCTCGGCTCCCGCCGGATTCCCAAATATCAATGTCGGTGCGTCGCCAACACAGCCACAAGCAGCAGCGGCTCCCGTTTCGCCAACGCCTACCGCAAAGCCCCAGATTAGTGGCGTTAAACCAACGGCACCGACCACCAAGGCCAAACCGGAACCAGCCCCGAGTCACGGTCACAGTCATTCGTCGGATGGCAGCGATATCAGTTTGGTAAAGAGCGGAATCATCGGCTTGATCGGGGCCGTGGCGATCTTTGGAATGTTGTATCCACTTTGGATCTCCAATGTCCGGATCGGCAAGATGTTTTGGGACAGTGTCGGAATCAATTTCCCAACAACCCTGTTGATGTGCTGGTCGTTCGCCATCTTGTTTCTGAAGTCAAAGCAGCTGGCACAACAAAAATCGGCGATGCTCTTGGACTTGTTACCCACGGAAGTTTCGCGAGAGATCACAATTTCGTCGCTCGACAAGTTTGTCGCTCATATCCACAGTTTGCCTGATGAAGCTCGTGGCAGCATTCTAGTAAATCGCGTGCTGCGAGGTATCGAACATTTCCGCGTCCGCAAAAGTGCTGCGGAAACCGTGACGATGATGGAGTCACAATCGGCAATCGACGCGAGCAACATTGCGGGCAGCTATACGATCATCAAGGTCTTCATTTGGGCCATGCCAATTCTTGGTTTTATCGGAACGGTCATGGGAGTCAGCAGCGCGGTCAGCGGCTTGTCCGCTACTCTCGAAAACGCCGCTGATGTGTCGGCAGTTACCGACTCGATGAAGAGCGTATTCGGCGGCCTGGGAACGGCGTTCGACACGACGTTGCTCGCATTGATTATGAGCATGCTCGTCAAAATCCCAACATCCGCGTTGCAGAAGAGCGAAGACGGTTTGGTGACGATTGCCGACGAATATTGCAACGAGAATCTGCTGCGTCGACTGAATGACGGTCGCGAGGGCGGTGCCGAACGCGGAGCGGGCGGCGGTTCTGGCGTCGATGCCAAGATCTTCCGCGAAGCCGTCGAAGCCGCGATGGGGACACATCATGCCGAGTTGGAGAGTTGGCTGCAAAAACTCGATGCCATCGGCTCGAAGTTGACGACTCACGTCGCAAAGGGCTGGACCGATATTAATACAAAGATGAAGGAACAACAGGAGCAACAACTGGCCAGCTTTAGGCAACAATACGACGAACAAACCAACTTGTTACGGAAGCAACTTCAAGAAATGAACTTAACTGCTGTTGAGATTCAAAAGGCATTGGCCGATCTCAGCGGTCAGGCGGCTTCGATGCAAAGTGATGTCACTAAGTCGGTATCCGGTTCAACCGAGGCACTGCAAACACACTTTGCCGGCCTCGAACGTGGGCTCACCGGCCTCAGCAGCGTGCTCGAATCGCTCGGCGAGAAGCAAGTTGTTGTTCAGCAAGTCGAGCCGCAGAAGCGTGGTTGGTTTGGCGGGAAGAAACGCAACGGACGGCGATAGATCATGGCTCGACGACCACCACCCGAAGATGACGACGTCTCGCTGTTTCCATTTCTGAGCATCATCTGCGCGATCATCGGCGTGCTAACGCTGATGATTGCTGCGGTCACGCTGGGCCAAATGAACCAGGATGATGTGAAAGAAGCAGTCGAGAATGCCATCGCGATGGAACAGATCCAGAAGGAGCTCGCGGCGACAGAAGACGCTGTTGAGGAGATGTCAATTCAGCTCGATAAAGAGAAAGCCAAGCTGCTGGATAACGCGGGCAGCCGACAGAACGAACTCGTAAAATCGCGAGCGGAACTCGAAGCGTTGATCAAACAACTGGCCGATACCAAAAAGAAGACCGAGGAACAGAAAAAGATCAAGATCGTCATTCCCGAGATCCCACAAGGACAGCGTGAGACGGTCGCAGATATGCAAACGAAACTGTCTACGATCAAAGAGCGATTAGCACTATTGCAGCGCAACTTGGATGAAAAGAAGAAGCCACCCGAGGAAGCACAGGTCTCGATTCTTCCCGGGGGAACTGGTTTAAGCTTCACGCCAAATTTTGTCGAATGTACAGCGAGCGCGATTGTACTACACACGGAAGAACCGCCCTTATTGATTCGCAACGCCGAAATTGCGGCCAATCCAAAGTTCGTCGCGTTATTGGAGAAGGTTGCAAATGACAAGAACCAGACGATTATCTTTCTGCTGCGGAGCGACAGCCTCGGCACCTATAGAATCGTCAAGAAACTTTGCGACGATAACAATGTTCGCAATGGAAAGCTGCCAGCGGTCGGTAATGGCCGCCTCGATTTACGTCATTTCAGGAAGTAGTGGTAGGGTGTCAGCATCAGCCGCACTATCACGAAATCTGCCAAAGGTGCGGCTGACGCCGACACCCTACGCATAAGTATCAAGAACCTCCAACGCCCGAAGACAATGAAACGAACACCCAAAACAGACGACGACGACGGTGGTGGCCTCGATTCGCTGCTCGACACAATGACCAACGTCGTGGGGATTCTCGTGATGGTCCTCATCGCGACCCAGCTCGGTGTAAAAGATGCCGTCAGCAGAATTGCCGATTCTGATGTCGTTGATCCAGCAATGGTCGAGGCCGCAAAAGAGAAGTTACTGCTCACCAAGCAACAACGTGAAGCCGTCGAGGCTCAGCTTAGCGACCTGAAACCCGTCGATGACAGCGCAATTAAGGTCCAGTTGGCCGATCTGCGACGTAAGCTCGACGAGACACGGGCAACTCTCGACCAAGAGAAGGCGGTCGCGAATCAGTTCGCGTTAAAGATCGAAGAAGACACAAAGAAGGCCGAACAAGCGAAGAAGAAGATCCAGGAAGTTGCCGATGCAGAAGCCAAACGCGAGGCACTACAAGACGATCTGAGGAAAATGCTGGAAGAGGAAGCCACTCTCAAGGCGATGCTCGACGACACGCCCGTCCAGGAAGCACCACCGCCAAAAGTCGTGACCCTTCCTGATCCTCGCCCCGCGCCCGAAGGCGCAAGGGAAGTAACGTTTCTCTGCACCAACAACCGCGTCTATCCGATTGCCGCCGACGATTGGCGCGACACCATTCGCAAAAAAGCAGAGTTCATTGTTGAGTCACGTCGAT
>JACKHN010000049.1 GCA_020638975.1 Planctomycetaceae bacterium | reverse complement strand
CTCCGGCAAACCACGTGCCGAACAGAATTGGCTTCCAGCTTGCGTTTCCGGCAGGATCAAAACGTCGGCAAGCAGAATGCTTACCCCATTTTTTGGTTTGACAGAACACTAGCCCTTCCAAATCCGTTAGCCTTGTTCGGGGTCGGAAGAACAACTTAGTATAACTTCCGCACCAATCGCAGCTATCATTCCGGCACTTCGGCCCGCGGCTCGCTCACCTCGGCAACACAATGCAAAGCCGCGATACAAGGGAAATAGGAAACTGACCCGTCACAGGACGCTCGCAATACTTCGTGTCCGTCCACGAATCCGGTCATCTGATCACCGCGGAGCCGAAATTCGACGTCCAGCCAGTCTTGGCCGGAACCGGTTGGCAGCTTGTATTCCCCCACCGCGCCAACGCCCGAGTGCAGCGCGGCGTGTAGCACGATTACTTGCTCATCGGGACGGTATTGCAGGCTGTAATCGCCGACTCCAGGGGACAAGAGAACGAGTTTCACGTTTGCTTCCGGCGTGGCCTCGAGGATTCGAATCTTTGCGAAAACGCTTATCCTATTTGATCGGACCACGTCGAAATTCAGCCAGACTTGTGGTGAATTTTGCATGGCATTTAACGTGAGTACCTGATCCTCGACGTGATAATCATCAGGCTGACCGTCGCCGACGGAAGTTGGCGTGAGCAGCGGGAACGCGCGGGTTGCCCCAGGGCTCTGCGAAACCATTTCCGTGGCTCCGGTCGTGCGCGCGTGCTGAGCCGATTGCGTTCCTTGCCAGTCGATACCCAAATAAACCCACAGCGCTGCCAAACCAACGATCACTCCCGAAATGGAAAGCAGTGCGAATCGAAGGGATAACCGATTGGCTCTTGGCGGCTTGGCTTCGGCTCGGTGACTAAACTCCTCGCAAAACGGCTTCAACGCCTCGACAACTTCCGTAGCCGATTGAAATCGCTCGTTCGGTTTCTTGGCCATCATCCGTGATAGGATTCGCTGCAACTCCGTGGGGATTTTTCTAAGTCGCGGCGGATCGGTGTATCGATGAGCATCCAGTTTCTTAAGTGTCGAGACGGCGTTGAACGGCGGCTCGCCACCGAGCAAGTGATACAGCGTACAGCCCAAGCTGTAGAGATCGGATCGGGCGTCGGCACGCGTGGGGTCTTCAGCCTGTTCGGGAGCAACGTAGTCGGGCGTTCCGACGAGCATGTTGGCTCCGGTCAACGAAGAGCCACCACGAAATGCCATCACCAATCCGAAATCAAGCACCTTGACGACTCCCGTACGACTACGGATCAAGTTGCTGGGTTTGACATCTCGATGCACGAGCCCTGCGTCATGTGCATGAGCCAGCCCGCAAGCCGCGTCGCGAACAGCACGGCACGCTTCCGTGACAGGCAACGAACCGTCGAGCAACAACTCCGCCAGCGTTTCGCCGTCGACGTACTCGGCGACCAGAAACAACGTGTCACCAATATGCTCCGCATCGTAGGCGTCGACGACATTAATGTGTTTCAACTTGGCGGCTGCATGAACCTCGCGGCTAAAGCGTTCCAAAGCTCCGGCCTTGCCGATCCACTCGGGCCGCATGACTTTCAATGCCACTAGTCGTTGCATCACCATGTGTTCGGCCAGCCAAACCGTCCCCATGGCTCCTGAGCCTAGCGGTCGAATCACACGATACCGCCCATGCTCCAACAACTCGCGTGGAACTTGGCTCTGCGCACTGGGCGAGTTCGCCTCCACGCCGCTCGACATCCAATTGTGGGATAGATTCGACGCAAGGTTCGCCGATTCGTCAGGCTCGGATTCGCTCACGGAAGACAAAAGCCCGACCAGCGGATCGCTAGGCGTAGCCGCCGCGGCGCGTTGCTCGCATTCCGAACACTGATCTAAGTGGTCTTCAACCGCGGCGTGGTCTGCATCCGCCAGGCGACCAAGGAGATAGTCGGTCAATTGATCGTCGCCGATGTGCAAGTCACGCATAACTTCGATCCGAAATGACCATACGACGCAGGAAAACCATGCGATGACTTCGCATCACCGTCACCAAATATAGATTGAGTGGTCAATCCGTCCACTGCCAGGTCCAATCTATGGAATAACTCAGAAATAAATTCGGCATTTTAAGAGTAGGGTCCGCGGTACGGACCAGATATCGCTGAGGTCCGCACAGCGGACCCTACGCAAAAGAAGAAGTTGTTGTTGAGCCGATCCTAAGGGATGGAGTTGGGACGTTCGCGTACGACAAACGTCGATGTACTTCGAAAGGGTCGGACAGCGGTAGGTGACAGTTCTGAGTTCGGATGCGATAATCTCCCCACTCGTACCAACGCCGCCAAATCACGACTCAACCGGAGTGACTACCTTGACGAACTATCACTGCTCGATCAATCGACTCGCCATCCTGCTGTTTTTCACGATGAACTCGTTGACTCTCGCCACCGATTGGCCGCAGTTCCGAGGTCCCGGCGGCTTGGGTGTTTCCGAAGAAACGGACCTGCCAGTCGAATGGAGCGGAACGGATAACTTAGCCTGGCGGTTGGAATTGCCCGGGCATGGTGCTTCGAGTCCGATTGTGCTCGGTGACAAAGTCTATGTGACTTGTTACAGCGGATACGGAACGGGCGACGACTCGCAGAAAATGGAAGACCTTACGCTGCATGTCGTGTGCGTGAATCGTAAAAATGGCAGCATCGACTGGGATCAGAACATCAAACCCAAGCTGCCGGAAACCGAACGCGTTCGCGATCATGGCTATGCCGGCCCAACGCCGGCGACAGATGGCAAGTCGCTTTACGTCTTCTTCGGTAAGACCGGCGTTCTTAAGTTCGACCTGAATGGAAAGCAACTGTGGCAAGCCGATGTTGGCTCGAACACACACGGCTGGGGCTGTGGTACTTCGCCGGTTCTGTTTGAAAACCTCGTGATCGTGAACGCCAGCGTCGAGAGTGGTTCGCTGGTCGCACTCGATCAAGCGAGCGGTAAGGAAGTTTGGCGTGCCCCAGGGATGAAGAGTTCATGGAACACACCACATCTTGTGTCACTCGCGAATGGCCAGCAAGAACTCGTTGTAAGTGTGAAGGACTACATTCTCGGTTTCGATCCCAAAACCGGGAAAGAATTGTGGCGCTGTGATGGAATTCAAGATTATGTCTGCCCGAGTATTATCTCACAAGACGGAATCGTATACGCGATTGGCGGGCGCACCTCACGTGCGATTGCAGTGCGAGCCGGTGGTCGAGGTGATGTCACTGAGACGCACATGTTGTGGGAAGCCAAAGCAGGAGCCAACGTCGCATCGCCGATCATTCACGACGGTCACATGTATTGGGTGAGCGACCGCAATCAAGTCGCTTACTGCGTGAGGCTGAGCGACGGTGAAGTACTTTACTCCGAACGTTTTCGCGCACAGCCTTATGCGTCGGCTACGGCGGGCGATGGAAAGATCTACATTGCAACGCGTTGGGGCGGTACTTACGTGCTTGCCGCCAAACCCGAGTTCACTCAGATCGCGCATAACACACTGGATGACAGCAGCACGTTCAACGCCAGTCCCGTGATCTCGAACGGCCAGATTTTCTTGCGCAGCGATCGGTTCTTGTACTGCATCGGAAAATGAACGTCAGTTGCGACGACCAAGCAGGCCGGATCGCATCAAGAAGTACAGCAACGTGAGCAGCGTACCGATGACTGCGGCGACGTAAGTGAGTGCGGCGGCGTTGAGCACGCGGTCGATACCGATGCGTTCTTCGGGATAGACGATGCCGGCTTCGACAACCAACTTCTTAGCGCGTGCTGTGGCATCGAACTCGACAGGCAGCGTAACGAGTTGGAATAGCAACACACCCGCGAACAACAATGCTCCGATCATGACTACGGGCGTGAACTGCATCATCGCACCGATGAACATCACGGTGTAGCCAATCGACGATCCGATGCCGGCCATCGGCACCAACGCGGAACGAAGATGAAGCGGCATGTAGCGATTCGCATGTTGGATCGCGTGGCCAGCTTCGTGGCAAGCCACTCCAATCGCTGCCACCGAGCGACTTGCGTAGACCGACTCGGAAAGTGCGAGTTGTTTGGACGTGGGATTGTAGTGATCGCTTAAGAAACCTCGCGTGGGCACAACCTGGACATCACGAATCCCGGCGTAGTCGAGCAGCATCTGTGCGGCTTGAGCACCTGTGTAGCCCTTGATCGAAGCAACCTGCGAATACTTATTGAACGCCGACTTGACCAACAAGCTGGCACCACCCGAGATCAGCAATCCCGGCAGCAGAACCATTAACAAATAGTTGATATCGAAGAAAAACATCGTGCGAACTCCCTTACCTGTCGCTCGGCGATCAACTCGACTGCCAAAGTGACAGCACCGAACTTTCGTCTAATCTTATCGGCAAGTCGCGTGCCGGATGCGATTCTGGCGTCGTGGGTAGTGGTACAGTTTGCAATTCCTGAGAGTAGGACGGCCACTCTTGGCCGTCTTTTGTCGGGCAGGAGTGCCCGACTTACGGTGAACTGTACCAATACCGTGTCGTGAAGTCGCTCGCTTAAGCCCTAGTCGTTGTGGTATGTTGAATCAACGTCAGCAGTTAAGGCCACCGCCTGCGACACCTTGAAACACAGAGGTCCTCGGATGAATGATCCGACATCGAACATTCTCGACTCCCCAGCCATCAGCGGCTGCTACCTGTTTCCACAACCTCGACAGGTTCGAGATCCATTCTGCGTGGAAGTCGATGGAGCGACGCTCGCTTGTTATCACAAGGTCGTCAATCCCGACGGTTTTACGGTGGTTCACTTTCACGGCAACGGCGAAGCGGTCGCCGACTATGTGCCAGACTTTACCGATGCACTTACGAACTTGGGACTGAATTCGTTGTTTGTCGAGTATCGCGAGTACGGAGGTTCGACGGGGCAGGCGCAACTGGTCGCGATGCTCGGCGATGGCGAGAAGGCGATCGCAGCTGCACACGTCGCACCCGAGAAGGCAATTGTCTTCGGACGATCCATTGGCTCGCTCTATGCCATCGAGTTGGCGCATCGGCAACCGACTATTGCTGGCTTGATCATCGAAAGCGGAATCGCCGATCCAGCAGAACGGTTCCTCGCCTACGCTGATTTGAAAGCCGCCGGACTCGACGAGGCACAAGTCGTGGCGGAAGTGAAGCGACACTTCAACCACAAGGAGAAGCTATCTGGCTATACACGACCGCTCCTCGTGCTGCACACCGAGCATGACGGTTTGATCAACATTTCTCACGCCGAACGAAACTTGAAGTGGGCGGCCAGCCATCAGAAGCAGCTGGTTCGTTTCTCGCGTGGCGACCACAACTCGATCATGGCCTGGAACTTCGACGAGTATCTCAAAGCGATTGCCAGCTTTGTCAAGACACTTTAGGACCCCGTTCTGTTGCTAGTTCCGGCGAATAGTGTCACAGATTTGTAACAAAAGGATTGCGTTTCGGAGCGTGGACGCTCTACTACACGTTCTCAATTCTACTACCAACTCGTTTCATGCAGGCCCTTCGCGCCTCGGGAGATTTCGGTGATGACGAAGACATGCGGTTGCCTCGGATACGTCCTGATCGGTTCGTTACTGTGCAGTGTCGCTGGGGCGGAAACAAAGTACAAAACAGCCGACGAGGCCTTCGGGGTAGGTGCCGTCTTTTACAACTCTCGCAACTTTGAAGCGAGCCGCGAGCCCTTTGAAGCCGCGTTGAAGATGGCTCCTGATGATAAATTCCGCTTGAAAGTTTACGAAGCATTGATTCCTTCGTATCGCTTGCTGCCCGATTCCGACAAGATGATCGAGGCATGTGAATTCATCATCGAGAAGAGTGATCGCCCGGCTCAGCAGTCTCTCACTCGTACGGCGCTTATCGGCTTCGCCTATCAACGCGGCAAGATCGATGACCTGATTGGGGAACAGGAAAAGCGACTCAAGAAAGACGAAAAGGACCGCATGGCTTTGTATATCCTTAGCGAAGTCTATGCGCGAGCCAAGCCAGATCCAAAGAAAGCCATTGAGTACACGAATCGCCTAAGCAAAGTAGACGGCAAAGGCGATGCACCGGTGGACGTCCTGCAATCCGGAAACCTGGCTCGTCAGTACACCAGTGCGAAACAGTACAAAGAAGCCGCTGAACTGTACGAGAAGATCGCTCCACTCGACGATAAACTTGCCGCGTGGCACTGGAAGGAAGCGGCACAATCGTGGCTAAAGTTGGGTGACAAAAAGAGGGCCTTGGCGGCAGCCAAGAAGTCTCACGAATCCGAACCGGAGGCCCGCAACGATCAATTGGCCCACTTCTGGCATCGTGGTTTGGGCGACGTGCTGCTTGCGACTGGCGAGGCAAAGCTCGCGGTAGGTCACTTCGAGAAGGCAATCGAGTTGACCAAGATCGAAGGCTATGTCAAATCGACAAAAGAAAGCTTGACCGAAGCGCGCGAAAAGGCTGGGCTGTAGCAAAATCAGAAGTAGGGCATGGCGAATTGTGCAAGCCGCACTATTGTTGGCGCAACCTCTTGGGGCGGATCGCACCTCGACGTACGCAACTGGTGTGAAGCTTGAATTCGCCGTGCGTCGACCTAATTGGATTGCTGCACGCTGCCAGTAAGTTAACTAAACTGCGAGCTCGCTAAGTCACCATCTTCCTCTCATTGGTTCCTTAAAGAGACGCACCATGAAAACCAAGACAGTTCTATCTTCATGTTTTACTTTGCTAATGTGCGCAGTTCCTTTGTGCGCCCAGGACTCTGCGACGCTCATAAGAGCAACCGATCCCGAAGTCCAAACAGCGGCTTGGGCCCAGAAATGGTGGATGCCTCGACATGAAGAAAAATTGGCGGCGCTGAAAGAGCAGGGGAGGGTCGATCTGTTGATGATCGGCGATTCGATCACGCATGGTTGGGAAGGTGCCGGCAAGGAAGTGTGGGATAAGTACTACGCGTCTCGCAACGCATTCAACCTCGGCTTTAGCGGCGATCGGACGGAGCAACTCTTGTGGCGTTTCGATCATGGCGAGATTGATGGCATCGCGCCGAAGCTGGCCGTTATCATGATCGGCACCAACAACACGGGACATCGGCAAGATCCGCCGGAAGAAACCGCAGCAGGAATCAAAGCGATCATCGAACGGCTGAACAAGAAGCTCCCAGAAACCAAGGTCCTTCTGCTGGCAGTATTCCCGCGTGGTGCAACGACGGATGATGCGTTGCGAAAGATCAACGATGGCATTAACGAACGGATCAGCAAGTTTGCGGATGGCGAGCGTGTGTTCTATCTCGACATCAATCAGACTTTCTTGACCGACGACGGAACGCTGACCAAAGAAATCATGCCCGACCTTCTGCATCCGAAACAAAAGGGCTATCAAATGTGGGCCGATGCGATGGAACCAACAGTCGCGAGACTCTTGGGTGAGAAGTAGGACACAGCAAATGTATCGCGGTCGAACGCCCGGCGACCAATCCGGCCAAGCATGGACTTGTAGATCGTGTTCGCGATTGGCCGTGGGCAAGTTTCCATCGGTGCGTGCAAGCACGGCACCCTACTTAACGGTAAATCGCACTCATCGGTCGGCCGATCGTGGCGGCGAACGGACGATCAAGAATGTCCTTGAAATGTGAAGTGTGATCGATGCCTAAGGCAGAGAACATCGTCGCAGCGACATCCCAGGGACCGTAACGTTCGCTGAGTGGTTCTGCGCCAAGCCGATCGGACTGGCCAACGACCGCACCTCGTTGCACTCCCGCGCCGGCCAGCGCGATCGAATAGACCGAGGCCCAATGCTTCCGCCCCGGTAGATTGCCTGCAAAGTTCGGTTCTAGCTTCACGTGAGGAGCGCGGCCGAACTCGCCCATACAGACGACCAGCGTCTCATCAAGCAATCCACGTTCATCGAGATCTTCCAACAGTGTGGCAAAGCTCTCGTCGAAGCGAGGCAGTAGGTGCAGCTTCAGCGCGTCGAAGATGTCGTTGTGTGTGTCCCAACCGTAGACGTCCGTGTCCGTCGGATCGGCATCCTGCCCGCGATTGGAGTGATTCCAAATCACATTAACAAACGGCACACCCGCCTCGACCAAACGGCGCGCCAACAAACAGGATTGCCCCGATCGGTGCCTGCCATAACGGTCACGGAGCAAGTCCGATTCTTGATCCAGATCAAACGCATCGCGATAACGCGGTGAACTCAACATCCCCAACGCTTGTTGATACAGATGGCTCATGTCGGCCAGTTTCTGATCCTGTGCCAGCTGTTCGCGATAGTTATCCAGCGTCTCTTTCAACGTCTTCCGTCGCTCCATGCGAATCGCCGGCAATCCGGCTTGCGGAGCAAGCCCAGGTATCACCGCATCAGAAGCTCGCGGATCACCGACGACTAGCGGTTCATACTCTCGCCCCAAGAATCCACCATCCTGGCCCGGCGAAATCAGAAACGGCACATAAGCAGGTGCATTGAGGTGTACCGCCTCGTAAGCGAACCGATTCGTAACTCGCATTCGTTTGAGCACCGCACCGTACGTCGGGAAATCATCGGGACTGGGCAGTGGATTCGAAGAGCGTCTCGCATGGTATCGGCCCGTCAGCGCCAAGTAGGTCGCTGATCCGTGATCGAGGTCTTCGTGAGACATACTCCGGACTATTGTGTATCGATCCGCTAGCCGAGCTAGTCGCGGCATGTGTTCACAGAGCTGAACACCCGGCAACGGAGTGGCAATCGGCGAGAAGGCTCCGCGCACATCGAGCGGCGCATCTGGCTTGGGATCCCAAGTTTCGAATTGGCTTTGTCCACCGCTGGCATAAACAAGAATCACCGACTTCGCACGCCCGAAGCCTATCGGCAACCGATCTTTTGACTCGTCGCCGCGGGTCCGCTGCGCACAGCTTGCCAGCCCAGTCGTTGCCAGGCCAACTCGAAGGAACTCGCGACGATCGAAAAAACGAAGCATCTGGCCTGCTGGGTAGGAACTTGGCGTGTTGTCAGTGGTTCCAGCATATCAACCAGCGCCCGAATGAAGCAAACACCAACCCGCAGCGGTAGCGGTACAGTTTGCCGTAAGTCGGGCACTCCTGCCCGACAAAAGACGGCCAAGAGTGGCCGTCCTACTATCAGGGATTTCAAAGGGTACGTCATGTACGACGGCTCTCCGAAGCCGTCGAGTCGTTGCTAGTTCGTTGACCGACGGGCGGCGGAGGCCCGTCGTACGTACGTATCCAGACAGACTTGTAGGTCTTCATTTCAGCAATTGAGCCAATCGAAAGCCGTTTTGAACACTGCTTCGCGTTCTGGCTCCCAATGCAGCTCGTGGTATAAGTCGGCAAACGTGTGGAGCGTGCAAGCGTTTCCCGCTCGTCGCGAGAATTTGATCGTCGCCGCTGCTGAAGTGATCGCGTCGGCCAGCCCATGCATCAGCAGTGCCGGAACGCTCAGATCGGCAGCATGTTCGAGGGCCCACGCGCCAGCGTCGATCATCGCAACGGCGAATCGTGCCGACACCAAGTCGTGAACCAGCGGGTCGGCTTGATAGGCAGCGACGACGGTTTCGTCATGCGTCAGATCTTCGGCTTGAACGCCCGTGCGAAACTGGAACGACGGATAAGCCAGTGCGAGGAGCCTCGCCGCGAACCGCTTCCAACCGGGAGGCGACTCGCTTGGCAGAAGCAGCGGGCTAGAAGCGATGACGCCGCCCAGGCTGGCTTGCCGTCGGAGCGCGAAGTTCAGCACCAGCCCCCCGCCAAAGCTCTGGCCAAAAAGGTACTTCGGAACACTCGTTTCTTCGCCGTCCATTCTGTCAATCAACGCCTCGACATCGTCCAGCAAGGCTTCGTAGCTCGGCGCGTCGCCTCGCTTCCCAGCAGTTCGACCATGACCTTGCTGGTCATACGCGACAACTCGAAACCCGGCCTGTGCAAATCGCTCGGCAAACGATCCATACCGACTGGAATGTTCTCCGAGACCATGAACGACGCCAATCGTGCCGCGAACCTCCGCCGTCGGCGTCCAGGATTGAGCGAACAGCGGCGTGCGGCCGGACAACTCGAAGGTATCGTGTTTGACGGACGTAGCGGATGTCATGTGCTTTGGAAACTGAACCCATCGGAAAACGGGATGTGATCTGCGACGCAGCTGACCCGTTTTGAAGTTGCACCATTTTGATCAGATTGTAGCCCCGGCATTTATGCCGGGATTTTTGCGACTCGACAGTCCGAAGCCCCGAAGGCGGCGGCACATCGAAACATCTGCGACTTGTGGCGCCGCCTTCGGGGCTTAAGACGGTCAATCGCCTAATTCCCTGGGCTGAAGCCCTGAGCTATTATTCAACGTCCCCTCCCGGGCTCACAATAGCGCAACTTCAATACCTCCCCGTCGGGGTGAGTGCCGATCACCTGGGGTATCAGCGTAGCTACTCGTTGCTCGCAGCGACACATTCCCATCGCAAAATCTTTAGAAGAAGGATCTTGCCAGCCGATTGGGTTGAGAATACAGTTACGCGCTGCGACGCAAGTTAAGTCGCAACCCTCCCTCACCTTTGCAGCGACTCGTATGAAACGGTGTCCTGTACTTCTTCACTTGGCCTTGATCACCGTCGCGTTATTCGCCGACGATGTGAAATTCGTTACCCAGTTGCCAGCCGCAACTGACTCGACCGCCGTGGTGGCTATTCAGGCGGACAGTTCCAGCCCTCGATCGGCAATTCGCTTGATGGATGCCGAAGGTTCGTTGGCTGAGGTTGCGCGCAGCGGCAGAAGCAACCGCGATTCGGCGGCGAAACTGTTCCCAGGTCCGCAAACGCCGCTCAACGCAATTTGTTCCGGCAAGGCTCCAAGCCTGAAAACTCCGCCTTCGGGCACTTCTTCGCTCTTATCACAGCATACGCGTCTGCAGATCTAGCCTTTGATCTTGCACCGTTTCGTGTGGCTGCGCGGCATTCGTGTGGCAAGTGTTGTGAGTCAAATCGTCGGTTGTGTGCTGTTTGTGCGCAATCATTCACGTAAATCGAGTCGATCGCACCGCAGCTCTGATTTGAGCGTGGAGATGTGATCCTCCGAAGAATAAAGGCCATTCATCATGAGTCAGAAGAAATCCAACTCGTCCAACGCAAAGCTTCCCAAAGCCGAGAAGAACCAAACCACTTCTTCCACTGAGCGTTCGTCGCGCAATCAAAATGTTCGCGGCGTTCAATTCATGCGAGAAGGGAACCTCGAAGACGCCGTCAGCATCTTACGGTCGCTGGTAATGCCACCCGGTTGCTGTTGGACGCGCCCGGACGCCCCCAACCTCTATCGTCGCAACTTCGCCACGGCCCTGTTATTATCGGGCCATCCGTCCGGGTGCCTCGAATTGCTTGCGGAAATGCGAGACGAAGGACATCCTCGCGTGCAGCAACTGCGCGCGGCCATCAAGAGTTGGGAGAAGACGCTGTCGTTCTTCCAGTGGGTGAACTGGCGAACGGGTTGGATCGAGCCCGCGAATCGTCCGGTCACGATCGATTTCATTCCCGGCGAAATCGAAGGGGAATCGCCGCAACCGGAAGCGACTCCCGCCACATCGACGAGTTCTCATCTGAGTACTGCCGTATGAGGCACTCACTAAGCGACAGTTCGTCGACACGTTGCGACGTGAGCGGATTGCGCTCACGTCGTTGCGCAGGAACAAGTCGATGACGAAAACACAACAAAAGCGGTACTTCTACCAACGCTTTGCCTGGCTGATCCTGCTCGGCATCGCCTTAGCAACGCCAGTGGTGTTCTTTGGTGCCGCCAAGGCAGTGGGCAGCAATAGCAATAAGGTCGAGGACTGGTTACCGGCGGGGTTCAAAGAGACCGGCGAACTCGGCTGGTTCCGCGAGCGCTTCGTCGGAGACCAGTTTGTGCTGGTCAGCTGGGAGGGATGCCTGCTGGGGGATCGCCGTCAACACGAAGGTGCCACCGACGACCCAAGGATCGAGCAACTTGCGTCCCTGCTAGTTCCTGCGGAAACGGCGACGACACCGAGCGATGCGGCGACCGAGTCGACCACCCAAGATGCTGGCAAATACAGTCGCTATTTCAAATCGGTGATGACAGCTCGCCGGTTATTGGATCAGTTGACGGCGGAACCTAACGGCGTGCCTTACGACCAGGCGGTAGCGAGACTGACTGGCTCGCTGATCGGTCCCGATGGCAAACAAACTTGCTTGATCGTCACGTTAAGCGATGAAGCCATCTCGGATTTCAAGGGCGCAATCGCTCGCGGAAATACGCGGCTGATCGGACGAAAGCCGCAAGGTGTTTTGTTCGATGCTTTGCAACAATGTGGAGTCGATATCGAGACGGTTCGTTTGGGTGGCCCGCCGGTTGATAACGTAGCGATCGACGAGGAAGGGGAGCGAACACTGATCCGATTGGCTGGGCTCTCGGGACTCTTAGGACTTGGGCTCGCCTACTTCTCGCTACGCAGCTTTAAGTTGACCGCGATCGTATTTGGATGCGGCATTTTAAGCGCGGCGGCGGCCTTGGCGAGCATTTGGTTTACCGGCGAGAAGACCGATGCCGTGGTGTTGTCGATGCCGGCACTCGTCTATGTCCTGGCGATCTCGGGGGCCGTCCACCTGATCAATTACTACCATGATGCGGTGGAGGAGGGCGGCTTGCCAGGTGCGACCGACCGAGCCATTGCTCACGGGTGGAAACCTGCGTTGCTGTGTTCGATCACGACGGCCCTGGGACTCCTGTCGCTCTATTCCAGCGAGTTGGTGCCCATTCGAAAGTTCGGCGTGTATTCCGCGATTGGCGTGATGCTGATGTTGGTGACGCTGTTTCTTTATTTGCCAGCGGCGTTGCAGATTTGGCCGGTACTTCCTCGACACCGAAAGCACTCCGTCAGCGGTTCAAGCGTCTCCTCCATGACACGCTTCTGGGGTCGGTTCGCCAGTTGGATCATTAAGCATCACTTGGGGGTCTCCGTTAGTTGCGTCGTCATCATTTCGGTTATCGGCTTTGGATTAACACGCGTGCGAACTTCCATCGATCTGATGAAGTTGTTTGACCGCGATGCCCGGATCCTCCGCGACTACCGCTGGCTGGAGGCAAACGTCGGACGACTGGTACCAATGGAAATCGTCTTGCGATTCGAGCGTGACACGTTGCGTGACCCGACCGACCCGAGTGGTCGCGACGTCGACTTCTCGTTGCTCGAACGTTTGGAGTTGGTCAGTGTATTGCAACAGACGATCGAACATCGGTTTGGCGGCGCCGGCCAAGACATCATCGGCCCGTCGATGTCGGCGGTGACTTTTATCCCGCCGCTCCCGGTGCAGCGACAGGGGACTTCGTCGGTCATCCGGAGAAGTGTCACCGAATCGAAGATCGAAGCAAGTTACGACGAGTTGATTAGCAGCGGCTATTTGCGAATCGATCCCGTGGATCAGGCCGAGCTGTGGCGAGTCAGTATCCGCGTGGCGGCGTTCCAAGACGTGGACTACGGTCAGTTTTCGGACACGCTTCGTGAAGATGTCGAACCTCTGTTGGAAGCCTTTCGACTACGGCGAAAGATCCTCGCCAATATCGTGGCCGCTCGTGACGACAAGCGTTATGCGGGCGCAACCGTTCTGTGGTGGAACCAGGCAAGCGTTTCGCCAGATCAAGATCCATCGCACGAGCAGCACATAGCGTTGGCATCGACGCTGCGAGGATTGCTGCAACGCGACCGGGTGCGTCTCGTCGAACGAGACCAAGACGTTACCGAAGTCACGCTGACTCAGCTTGATCAGCTCCGAGGGTTCGACGGTTTTGTGCTTTCCGGGCCCATATCCTCTCCGGACGCGCAGATGATTCAAGACGTGTTACCGACGCTCGTTTGCCTGCAAGAGCCAAGCGATGCGCTCATCACCAGCGCGAGCGTCCACGTGATGCCGTTGGCCGAAGACACTTCGATTTCAACCGTTTACACCGGCGTTGTACCCATCGTCTATAAGGCTCAACGCGCGCTCTTGGACAGTCTGATCCAAAGCACGTTCTGGTCGTTCGTGACGATCCTGCCGTTGCTGATGTTCGTGTCGCGTGGAGTTGCGGCAGGTATCGTGGCGATGTTGCCCAACGTCTTGCCTGTGCTGGTGATCTTCGGCGGCATGGGCTGGCTTGGCTACTCCGTCGACATCGGATCAATGATGTCGGCCAGTATCGCATTAGGAGTTGCCGTGGACGACACGATTCACTATTTGACTTGGTTCCGCGAAGATCTGAACCGCACTGGAGATCGGCACCAGGCAATTCTTGGCGCTTACCAACGCTGTGCGACCCCCACGTTGCAGGCGGCATTGATCAGCGGCTTGGGATTGTCCGTGTTCGCGTTCAGCACGTTCACGCCAACCCAGCAGTTTGGCTATCTCATGCTGACGATTTTGCTGGCAGGTGTTGTCGCCGAACTCATCATGCTGCCAGCGATTTTGGCCGGACCTTTGGGCTGGGCGTTCAAGCCCGTTCTGCCAAAGTCCGAGGGCCCCAAGTTACCGGGCGTCATTCTACGCCCGACAAAGATACGCGTTTCCAAACCTGGTCTACAAATTCCTCAATAGGAGAGAACCGATGCCCCACCATTCAGAACTTGAGAACCGAGTCAAAGTGAAACTATTTCTGGCCGACAAGTACATCCGCTTGGCTCGCGCCCGAAAAAGCAAACCTGCAAAGTCGCGGCTTTATCGGCATGCAGAGCACTTTCGACATCAAGCAACCATTTTGTCCCGCGGTCTCAGCCTGTAACTTTCAGCGGTCGGCGATAATCCACTCGCCGACCGCTTTTCCCTGACAACGAATCGAGGAGCTATCTCATGTTTGGCGTTGGACACACAGAACTGTTGGTCGTTGCGTTCGTGGCACTAATCCTGTTTGGCAATCGCCTCCCCAAGGTGATGCGCAGCTTAGGCCAAAGCGTCAACGAGTTTCGCCACGGATTGCATTCGACCGACGAGGCGTAATGCTAAGTGGGTCACGAAGTCTTGATAAGGTAATTGGATGGATGACTTGTTATGGGCCTGGCTGAAGATCTGTCTTGGCTTAGTGGTGTTGGTCGGCGGCGGCGAGTTGCTTGTACGTGGAGCGTCTCGTTTAGCCGCGGCTGCGCGCATTTCGCCCTTGGTGATTGGGTTGACGGTCGTGGCCTTTGGAACGAGCGCGCCGGAGTTGGCCGTATCCGTGCAAGCCGCCTTCGCCGGCAGTGCCGACTTGGCGATCGGGAACGTGGTTGGCAGCAACATCTTTAATGTGTTGTTCATACTTGGACTCTCCGCGCTCATCGTGCCCCTCGTCGTCTCCAGCCAGCTGATTCGCTGGGACGTGCCGGTGATGATCGCGGCGTCTCTGCTGTTTCTCGCCTTCAGTTTCGATGGCACCATCAACCGGCCTGAAGGAGCCGTCTTGTTCACGGGAGCCGTCATTTACACTTGGTGGTGCATTCGGCAAAGCCGCAAGGAAAGCCGCGTCGTGCAGGATGAGTTCGCACAAGAGTGGCCCGAAGCGGGTGACGGTACACGAATTCGAGTCTCGTACTTGCTTTTGATCGTCGCCGGTCTGATCTTGCTTGGTGGCGGATCACGATTGCTGATCGAGGGTTCGGTCGCCGTGGCGGAAAGTTTCGGTGTAAGTGAACTCGTGATCGGCTTAACGATCGTTGCTGCCGGAACTTCCTTGCCCGAAGTCGTCACGTCGCTGGTCGCCGCGATGCGAGGCGAGCGTGACATCGCGGTCGGCAACGTCGTCGGCAGCAACATCTTCAACATCCTGTGTGTACTCGGTTTGTCGAGCCTCGTCGCACCGGCAGGAATCGCCGTCAGTTCGACGGCACTCAAACTAGACATCCCAGTAATGATTACCGTGGCCGCCGCTTGCCTGCCGATTTTCTTGACAGGGCATCTCATTTCGCGATGGGAGGGCGGGCTGTTCTTTTTCTACTACCTAGCGTACACGACCTACATGGTGTTGAACGCGACAAGCAACGAATTGAGCCATACTCTGCGCGACGTGATGCTCGCGTTCGTCCTACCGCTGACAGCGATCACGCTGGGGGTAACCGTGTGGCGCAACTTTCGGCACGACGCGTCAACCGCAAAGGCATGACCTGCCTTGGCTTCTCACGGACGGAATTGCTCAGACACCCAGTGTTCGCGCCGCACCGACGAATCGTAGAATCACGACTCGGTTGGCCCTTGCCTCTCCTCCCACGAAACAACATCGAGAGTAACAATGATCGAACAACGACGGCCTTGGTATCGTGAATTAACGCGTTATCACTGGTTTGTGCTTTTGGTAGCGGCACTGGGTTGGATGTTTGACTGTCTTGACCAGCAACTCTTCATTCTCGCTCGCCCAGCCGCCATGAAGGAATTGGTGGTCGAGCAAGCCACGCCAGAGTTGACGGCCTTGGAGATCAAGAAGTGGGGCAACTACTCGACGTCGATCTTTTTGATGGGATGGGCGACGGGCGGCTTGTTCTTTGGAATGTTGGGCGATCGTATCGGTCGCGCCAAGACGATGTTGATCACGATTCTGATGTATTCGCTCTTCACGGGCCTGAGTGCCTTGTCGCGCGGAGTATGGGATTTTTCGTTCTATCGTTTTTTGACGGGCTTGGGAGTCGGGGGCGAGTTCGCGGTTGGCGTCGCGCTGGTCGCAGAGGTCATGCCTGACAAAGCGAGACCATACACGTTGGCGCTGCTCCAAGCTCTGTCTGCCGTCGGTAATATCGCCGCCGCGTTGATCAATCTCGGACTTGGCGTCGCAGAAGAAGAGGGCCTTGTGAGCAGCCCGTGGCGGATTATGTTCGTCGTCGGTGCCGTGCCGGCATTGCTCGCCGTCGTGATTCGATTCTGGCTCAAAGAGCCTGAGAAGTGGCAGCAAGCTTCGCATGACGGAGCAGTTACAAAGCGGCTCGGTTCATACGCAAGGTTATTCGAAGATCCCCGCTGGCGCAAGCACGCACTACTCGGTCTCGTCCTCGCTTGCTCGGGAGTGATTGGGCTGTGGGGCGTCGGCTTCTTTACACCCGATCTCATTCGTGAAGTACAACGCCAAGGTGTCGCGACCGGCGTATTCGACGAGCAATTGGCGCACGCTCAAACGGCAGGCAACAGCCAGTTGGCCGGTCAACTCGAACAGATCAAGCAGTACGAGCTGATGCCGATGAGTGAACGACAGGATCTCGCGCCGGACCTCGCTGAGATCAAGGCCGGTATCGAACCGGTGATCAACGGGCGACTGTCGCGATGGGCCAGCCTGACGTCGATCCTAATCAACATCGGAGCGGCCTGCGGAATGTTCGGTTTCGGCATCATCTCGCAGCGGATCGGTCGCAAACCAACGTTCGCGATCGCCTTGGTCGCAGCGTTCGTCAGCACCGTTTCGGTCTTCTGGTTCCTGAAGGACATCAGCCAGATGTGGATGGTACCCGTAATGGGTTTCTGTCAGTTGTCGCTGTTTGCTGGCTACGCGATGTATTTTCCTGAGTTGTTCCCCACGTACCTACGATCGACGGGCACCAGCTTCTGTTACAACGTCGGTCGCTTTGTGGCGGCGAGCGGGCCTCTGGTCCAGGCCCAATTGATCGCGTTCTTCGCCGGCCTCTATGGCAGCAGCGGTGCGGATTCGACTCGCCTCGCAGGCATCACGATGTGCAGCATTTTCGGTCTCGGCTTGATCGTGTTGCCATTCCTTCCGGAAACAAAAGACCAGCCGCTCCCCGAGTGAGCGAGCGGGGTGTCTAAACTTGGGGCAGGATGTAGCACGGTCGCGGATGTAGGATGTAGACCGTGCTGCGCGTTGATCGCACAGCGGACCCTACGTCACTTCCAGAAACAAAAGACCAGCCACTGCCGGAGTGAGCAGGAGATTGGAACTTGAATACCGCAGTCGGAGTATAATTGACAACTAGGTTTCCCAAGCCTCAGAAGAGGTTGAAAGTCTGCGAGCCAATCCGCATTTCCTCCCTACTGGGATAGATGCTTCCTCAATTCCAATACAACAATCAAGTAGAGTGATGGGTATGTATCGCTCCATTTGTCGAAATGGATTCACACTTGTTGAAATTCTGGTCGTAATCGCCATCATCGGCATTTTAGTTGGTCTACTGTTGCCTGCCGTTCAGCAAGCCCGTGAAGCCGCGCGCCGTTCGCAATGCGCGAATAATCTCAAGCAGATCGGGCTTGCCATGCTCAACTACGAGGTCACACATCGTCGCCTTCCCTCTTCAGGTCAGGGACTTGGCAGTGGGCCGCTGGGGCAAAACTTTGACCGTCATTCATTTTTTACTCACATCCTGCCGTATGTTGAGCAAGCGAGCATCAGCGACCAGTACGACTTTGGGTCGTACTACAACCAGACGACTGCAAACATTGGAATTACAAAACAGGTACTGCCGATCTACATCTGTCCCTCAGCAAGCCTCCGCAGTGGCAACGCAGATTCACAGGGCTACGGAGCAATCGATTACGGTCCTACGATCCACACCAATATCGATCCCAGTACGGGGCTGCCGAATTCCGCCTTTATGGTTCATGGCGGCCTAAGATGGGAAGGTGCGTCATTATCTCAAATCACAGACGGCACAAGTTCGACGATCGCAGTCGGTGAGGACGTTGGCCGTCACGATGGCATGAAGTCGTTGTACGATGATCCAGTCGTTCCAGGGGCCAAACGCTCGCACTGGCGGTGGGCCGAGCCCGATAACGCCTTTGGAGTCTCTTTTACACCGAATTTCCACCGCACTCCGATGGGAGGTCCGCCGAATTGCAGATGGATCGACATGAACTGCGGCCCAAACGACGAGCTGTTTAGTTTCCACCCGGGCGGCTGCCACGCGGTCTTTTGTGATGGCCACGTGCAATTCCTTGCGGACACTATCCATTACCGCACGCTGCGAGCAATCGTTTCCTCGGCGGAACACGAAGTTGTAGGGGAACCTTAGCATCGACGTAGAGACCGTCAGTAGGTCAGGTTCCCGCCTGACGAACATCACCCCGAACACGATTTGTTCGAGGAGGAACTTAGGCCGAAGTGTGATCTAACTCGCCTACTTGCCGGGCCAACAGATGCACGCAGCGACCGTCCAATTTAGCCGCAAACCCAACCGCAGCATGGACCAACCAACCCACGCGATACTGGACTTCCGCAGCCCTCGCTGCTACTCTTTTGTTTCTCACCGCTAGTCCAACTGGCCAGCCAGAATCCCCGTTTCCTCCCGCCTCAAGCCCCAAAAGGTTTCTTCATGGCCGACGTGTTCGGGTCTGGATCCCAAGACGACCAACAGCGCGCAGAACGACTCGTTGAAGCCTGCCGCAAGATTCGTGAACAAGTCAGTAAGATCGTCGTCGGCCAAGACGATGTCGTCGAACAACTCGTCATCGCAATTCTGGCTCGCGGACATTGCTTGCTGGAAGGTGTGCCAGGACTCGCCAAGACGCTGATGGTGCGGTCGCTCGCCCAGTCGATGAACCTTTCGTTTCAGCGCATTCAATTCACGCCCGATCTGATGCCTGCCGACATCACAGGCACCGACATCATTCAGGAGAACCGCGACACAGGGCACCGCGACCTGATCTTCGAGAAGGGACCGATCTTCACACAGATGCTGCTCGCGGACGAGATCAACCGGACGCCTCCGAAGACGCAAGCCGCGTTGTTGGAAGCCATGCAAGAACACGAAGTCACTGTCGGCGGGACAACGTATCGGCTGGAAGAACCGTTCTTTGTACTGGCGACGCAAAATCCGATTGAGCAGGAAGGTACTTACCCGTTACCCGAAGCTCAGCGAGATCGGTTTCTGTTCAACGTGATCGTCGACTACCCCAGTCGCGATCAGGAAAGCGAAATCATCGACCGCACGACATCAACGCTCTCCGCCGAGATCACTCCCGTCGTTACTGGCCAAGAGATCATCGAGTGCCAAGCAACGGTTCGCTTAGTCCCGCTTCCCGAGCACGTCAAACACTTCGTCTTGGATCTCGTACGTTCGGCTCGTCCGAATGAAGAGGGGACCGCACCTTGGGTTCGCGACATGATCGACTGGGGACCCGGCCCGCGAGCGTGTCAGCAGATCGTGCTGGCCGCCAAGGCACGAGCGATCATCCACGGTCGCTACCACGTCACGCGCGACGACATTGTCGCCTTGGCCTACCCGGTCCTGCGACACCGCATCGTGCCGACGTTCAATGCGGAAGCAGAAGGTGTTAGCGTTGACGACCTGATCGCCCGCTTGCTGAAAGAGATTCCAGCTACCTCGAAGCAGTTGCTCTAACGCAACCCTGCGGACTCCTATGGCTCATATTTCCGACGTACTGACGTCCCAGGACATCGGCAAGTTCGTTAACCTGCAGGTCTTGGCCAAGCAGGTCGTGGAAGGATTCTGCTCGGGCCTGCACCGCTCGCCTCACAAAGGCTTCAGCGTCGAATTCAAAGAGCATCGTCAGTACGTGCCCGGCGACGAGATTCGCGACATCGACTGGAAGTTGTACGGCAAGACCGACCGCCTGTTCATCCGTGAGTACGAAGAAGAGACCAATCTCCGTTGCACCATTCTATTGGATTCGAGCGGTTCGATGGGCTACTCCGGTTCGCGCAGCAATGGGCTGACGAAACACATGTACGCCGTGCGCACGGCAGCATGCCTCGCACATCTGCTTCTCCAGCAACAGGACAGCGTCGGGCTGGTGACGTTCGACACCAAGGTCCGCAACTACATTCCCCCTCGGGCCCGGCCAAAGCATCTGCAAGCGATCATTAATCAACTCGACAAGACCAAGCCGCAGCAAGAGACAGAACTGAGCGGCGTGTTCCACGAGATGGTCACGAAGATCCAACGACGCGGCCTGTTGGTCATCATTTCCGACTTATTTGGCGACGTGGAACAATTACTCAAAGCACTCGCTCATTTCCGGCACGCCAAACATGAGATGATCATCTTTCAGATCTGGGACCCCGACGAATTGGACTTTCCTTTCCGCCAGTGGACTCAGTTCTCTTCGTTAGAAACCGCCAACCGAAGGCATTTAGTTGACCCGGCTCAGATCCGCCGAGCCTACCTGGAGAAACTCGAACAGTTTCGCACGCAACTGGCCGCCGGTTGCAGCCGGCATCGCATCAAGCTTGTCCCGATGACCACGGACCAGCCCTATGCCGATGCGCTCGCCGCGTATCTTGGCGTAAGGCGGAAGTCGCCATGAACTTTCTCAATCAGCCATTGGCCTGGGGCGCGCTCGCCTTCTCGATTCCGCTGATCCTACACATCCTCAACCGCAGTCGATTCCGGCAGATCGAATGGGGAGCAATGCACCTGTTGGAATCCGTGGTGAAGGTGAACCACAAACGATTTCGCTTGGAGCAACTGCTACTGCTGTTGGTGCGATGTGCCATTCCCGCGCTGCTCGCGTTATGTCTCGCGCGACCTGTACTGACGGGATCGCAAATGCTGGCCGGAGACGCGCCGGTGTCGATGGTAATTCTGTTGGACACAAGCTACTCGATGGACACCACGCATGCCGGTGCTTCGCGATTTGAGAACGCGATCGACGCAGCTTGCAATATCGTCGCAGCGACCAGTCGCGGATCGGAGATCGCCGTGATCGGAACCGGCGGCGGGCCAATGCCACTGTTCGACCAACCGATCTTCGACTCCGAAGCCGTCGTCCGTCGACTACGCACCTTGCAAGCAGGCTACGGAGCCAGTGACATGCAGCAGTCACTCGATGCCGGACTCGCGACGCTGGCCGGAATGTCTCACGCGCGACGCGAGCTGATTGTGATCAGTGATTTCCAGCCCGCGGATTGGAGTTCTGCAGACAACATCGCCGGTGCGATCAATCAGCAAATCGAATCGATGCCCATCAAGCCGGAACTGACGCTGATGCAGGTTGGCGAGCAAGCGACTAGCAACGTGTCGATTGAATCGCTTGAGTTTTCCAATCGTCCGCTTGGCGTCGGCCAGCAGTTAGCAATTCGAGCCAACCTGCGCAACCACAGCGACACGCCAACCGAAAACGCTCGTGTCGTTTTGAGAATCGACGGCGCGGAGCAGTCGGTGTCACAACTCGCTCTCGCTGGGAATGCCTCAACGCAGACGCTCTTTCCGTGCAGCTTTGAAACAGCGGGCTCGCACGTGATCGAAGTGCTCGCCACCGTGAAGGATAACCTGTTAACCGACAATCATTTTGCGTCCGCATTGACGATTTGGGACGAGATTAATGTCCTGCTAGTCGATGGCGCACCGAGCTCGCAAGCTTTGGAGGGCGAGACGGATTTTCTCTCCGTCGCGTTGACCCCTTATTCCTTCGCCCGCGTGAAACTTTCCGACTTGGTACGAACCCAGACCGTTACCTCGGACAAGATCAGGCCGGAGCTGCTTGCCGACTTTCGCGTCGTGGTGTTGGCGAACGTGCCGCGATTGAAGGACGATCAAGTCGATGCGCTGCGAAGCTTCGTAGAAGAAGACGGGGCATTGCTCGTGTTCGCCGGCAGCAGCATCGACACCAAATGGTACAACGAAAAGCTGTTTGCCAGTGGCAACGGTCTGCTGCCTGCCGAATTTGGTGTGCCGAAGGGTAAGATCGATGACAAGGGCCAGAGTGCTCGTATCGTGGCACAACACTTTGATCATCCATCCCTCGAGTTCTTCAACGAAGCCTCTAACGGCGACTTGTCGACGGCAGAGATTCGACAGTGGTACGAGTTGAAGCCAACCACCCCAGAAGCTGTCGTCGTTGCGCGATTGGACAACGGCGATCCGCTGTTGGTCGAGCGTGCCTTTGGAGACGGCGTCGTGATGCAGGTCGCAACGGCATGCGACGCCGACTGGTCTGACCTGCCAATGCGTCCCTTCTTCGTCCCGATGATGCAGCAATTGGTGACAACACTGGCGACGCAATTGACTCCACCGCGAAACATCCGAACCGGCGAACCCGCGGTCGCGTTGTTCACAGACGCTGCCAGTACCCAGCCGGACGAAACAGCGTACGAACAAAATGCTCCCTTGCTGTCGATTGTCACGCCGGAAGGCGCGAGGCAGACGATTCGCAGCGTGCCACAGGGCAAGCGGCTCACGGCTCGCTTCGAGGGCACGCGCCGTCCTGGCGTCTACACGATGACCACACCCGATTCCCAGTCGTTCCATTTCGTCGCCTCGACGTCCCGCGAAGAATCAAATCTCGACGTACTCGATGAACTGAAACTCAAATCGCTGGCCGATGGCCTCTCCGCGAAGGTCGCCGTTTCGCCCGAGGAGTATCTCGCGCAAGATTACTTGCGTCGGCACGGTCGAGAGATTTGGAGGTACGTGTTACTCGGCCTGCTGGCCTTCATGTTCCTGGAACTCGTGCTTCAGCAGAGATTTTCGAGGGTCCGCACATGACAAGCCTGCGTTTCGTCGGCGACCTCTCGATTTGGATAGGACTCGCGATCGCAGCGGTCGTGTGCGTATTGTCGTGGCGGTACTATCGTCGCGAGAGTTTCGACCTGCCGCATCGGCTGCGTTGGTTCCTGCCGCTGCTTCGTTCGCTTGCCTTCTTCCTCGGCGTCCTGGTGCTGACAGGACCGGTGCTGCACCATCGCAAGATCATTGGCGAACTTGGCAACGTGAAGATCTACGTGGATGCGTCGCAAAGCATGGGCCTATTGGATCGGCATGCCCCGGTTGGACGCAAGCTCTTGATCGCGGAACAACAGGGCTGGCTCGCCGCCGACCGTATTGATGGGAGCCTGTTGGATTTGGCAAACCAGCTTGGCGATATTCGCCGAACAACATTGCAAGCGATTCAGTCCGAAGATATCACGACGGAGCAGGTACGACGACTGAGCAACGAATTGCTAGCGCAGCTAACGAAGACACGCGATGCCCTGACTGACGAATCGACAATCACGCCGCAAATGCTCCAACCTCTGGCGACACTTGCGAGTTCGACCGATCAAGCGGCGGTCGACGAATCGATCAGCCAGTTGACTTCACTTTGTGAGGTCCTTGCGCCGACCGAGCAACAATTGCGTGATGCCTTCGAAAGCGAAGCCCAGTTGCTGGTCGACTCAACCGACGAGTCTGTGAGGGCTGCGTTGGCAATGTTCGACGAAACTCCGCGTTGGCGACGTGCGGAACGATCGCTCCTCAACACTCCCGACGCTCTGTTCGCGGACCTCAAGCAACATCACAACGTCGAAGTCATCGCGCTGCACAACCAGCAGCCGATGGAACTACTCGATGGTCTTAACACGACCGAAACGCCCTCCGAGTTGCCGGCCACACCGGATGCCGCAACGACGGATCTCACGAGTGGCATCACGTCCAGCCAAGATGTTGCCGCAATCAGCACACAAGAGTCGACCGATACAGACGCGGTGCAAGCATCTGCAAAAACAAACACAGCGATCGTCTTGCTGACGGACGGACAGCACAACTCCGGGTCATCGCCCCTACAAACCGCGAGAATGCTTGGGGAGCAGGGGATTCCGTTCTACACGGTATCATACGGCGAGGCCCGGCAAGCTCCCGATCTGGCCGTGACGGGGTTGGAGCACCCTGAAACGGTGTTTCGAAAGGATCGCGTTCGCGGAGCGATTATTGTCCGCGACCGGATGCCTGTCGGACAACCGCTTGTCGCCGAGATCTCTCACGACGGGGAAGTGCTGTGGCAGCAGCAACTGCTAACTCAGAACACGGGCGAACGGCGAATCGAGTTTGAATTCGGCATCGGAGAACTGGTGGACCGACTGGGCAGCCAACTCGCTGCCGATGTCAAACAACACGCCATCGCACTGGCACTGACCGCCCGGATCGCTCCGCTCCACGACGAAGCCGAACCAAACAACAATCAACGCACGATACGTCTGGCGGCGATCACTCAGAACTATCGATTGTTGATGCTCGATGGACGATCGCGTTGGGAGACGCGTTACCTGCGAAATGTCTTTGAACGAGACACGCAGTGGAACGTTAACGTGGTCATAGCGGGGCAGGGGACTGACGAAGAGACACTGCCGCGCGGCAAAGGCAGCGATCAGTTTCCGGAAACACGCGACGAGTTGTTCGAATACGATCTGATCATTTTCGGTGAAGTCGATGCCACACTTTTCGTCGATCACGAGTTAACGTGGATTCGCGAGTTCGTCGAGACGCGAGGCGGTGGCATCGTCTTTATCGATGGACAGCGTGGTCGACTGCGACAATTCACCGAGCAAAACCTCGGACCGTTGTTTCCGGTGGAATGGCTGCCGACTTCCCTCGCGACGCAACCGACGATACTCCAATTGACCGACAAGGGATCGCGCGAACCAGCCTTGACGTTTGAACTCGATTCGCAAGCGAACCAACGCTTTTGGAACGAGTTACCTGCCCCACACACGATAACCAACGTCACGGCATTACCGGGTGCCGAGGTGCTGGTCGAAGCCGTAGTCGATGGTTCGCCGCTGCCAGCGATCGTCACTCGCAGTTACGGCGCAGGTCGAGTCTTGTACCTGGCGTGCGACGAAACATGGCGATGGAGATACAAGGCGGCAGATACCTACCATCAGAGAATCTGGAACCAGTTAGCGAAATACGTCATGCCCCGACCGTTCTCAACGAGTGACGAATTCGTTTCGGTCGATACAGGCCCTGTGAGTTATCAGAACGGTGCTTCGCCCGATGTGCGCATTCGACTCTTGGGGCTGGATGGCAAGCCAGCAACCGACGCGACGGTCGATGCCCTCGTCTGGAAGAACGGTCGCGTTGTTTCCACCATTGGGTTGACTCCTGACGCAGACGTCCCGGGAATCTATCGCGGCAGATCCGGGTCGCTCGACGAAGGCGAATACGAGGTGTCGGTCCGAGCCTCGGGGTACAGCCAAGATGCGTTGAAGGCTCGCAGCCAGTTCGTCGTGTTGCCCGTCGAGTCCAGTGAATTGGAGAACACCGCCAGCAACGAAGCATTACTGCAACAGATGGCAGCAGAATCGGGTGGCGTTTTCCTCCGCGAAGAGCAAATGGGTAAGCTGTCCGCATTACTCAGCCCGCTGAGCAACGGACGAGTCGTCGAAACGGACACGCTGCTCTGGCAAAGCTATTGGTGGTTCGCCGCCATTATTTTCCTGTTAACGTTAGAATGGTTCCTGCGCAAACGCGCGGGATTGTTGTAGACCGTAGGTTAGGCTTCAGCCTAACGCAGCAGCCTCGTGCGTCGACGAATCGTTAGGCTGAAGCCTAACCTACGAATCAAACGCTCTATGGAGCTATTTATGAGCACGGCCCTCGATCCAACAGTTGCCAACAAACTTCGACACTTCGGTCGTCGCAGGTTTCAACTGCTCGTCATGCGTGGTATTTGCGCGGCAGTGGTCACGTTTCTTCTGTGCATGGCCATCGTCGCGGTGATCGACTGGTACTGGGTACTCACGGAAGAGATGCGTTGGAGCCTCAGTGGTGCAGGCTACTTTGTCACCTTGGCCGTTGTTTGGATGACGTCGCTCCGAAAACTCGTTCATCTTCCGGCGCGAGAAGAGATCGCGACACACGTCGAAGCGGCCGAACCCGGTCTGCGCGAGAACTTGCTGTCTGCCGTGGAACTCGCCACCGACAATCCGGCGGCCCTCCATGACTCGCCCGTCTTCCGCAGTCTCTTGCAAGGCGAAGTCGCTCAGCAAATGGCCATGATCCGCATTCGCAACTTGCTGCCACTGCGATTGCTGGCCAAGTGGGTCGTCGCTGCCGTGCTGATCGTCGCCATTGTGGCAACTGCGTTGAATTCGCCCGACCCGCGTTTCCGCACACTGGCCGCAAGAGCCGTTCTGCCGGGAGCGAACATCGAACGCGTCTCGCGAATCCACGTCGATATCCTCCAACCTTCTCCCACCTCGCTAACCGTGGCAAAAGACGAAACGGTCGCCATCGTGGTGGAAGTGTCGGGCGGAGATGTCAACGAAGTGACGCTGGAGACTTTTACGCCCGATGGCGAATCGCACCGACAACTCATGCGGGGACGAACCAGCGCCGAGTTCGCAGCGAACATTCATGTCACCGCCGAGACGACTGAGTATCGAGTTTTGGCGGGCGACGCCGTGACTCGCAAGTACACAATTCTTGCCAAAGATCGACCGCGAGTCGTCGCATTTCAAAAGACCTATGACTTCCCGGAGTACTCCGGCCTCGCCGACGAAACGGTCACAGAAGATCACGGCGACGTAATCGTGCTGGCGGGTACGCACACGAAACTACAGTTGGAACTCGATCAAGAAGTATCCGCCGCCGAGTTGCAAATCAACTCGCCGACTTCGGACGAAGTCACCACAATTCCACTGGCCCCCAACGGCGCAGGTCAATGGTGGGCCATTCTTGCTGCGGAGGAAGCCGCGATCTACAAGGTCCATCTCGTTTCCAAAGAGACTGGCTTCGAGAATCTGTTCAGCCCGCGATACGAAATCCGCCCACTACCCGATCTGATTCCACGCGTCGGCTTCGTCGATCAACAGGAAACAAATCTCTTGTTGCCGCCCAATGACATTCTGGCCTTGAAGGGCATGGCGGAAGACGATTTGCCATTGGTCAGCCTGGAGCAGGAGTTTTCGATCAACGGACACGAGTGGCAATCCCTGCCGTTGTCCGTTTCCGACGCAACCTCCGGCGAGGCGGGTGAAGATGTTGGACCCAGCGTGAATCGCATTAGCTCGGCTTGGGATTGGGATCTCTTGAATCTGCAGTTGAAGACGGGCGATCAGGTCACGACGCGACTGGTTGCTGTCGACCGCAAAGGTAATCGCGGCGAGTCGATTCCGTTGCGAATTGTCGTATCCGCACCGGACTTTGATCCCGAGCGGCATGTGATGATGCAACAGAAGGCGGAACTCTACGATGCCTTGGCGAAACTGTCCACCATTGCCGAAGAACAGAAAGTCGCCGCATTAGAAATCATCAAACGCCTGCGGGACGAACGCGATCTCACACCGGAAGAACAACGTAGTGTTGAAGATCAAGCATTGGATCGCACAACGCTCGCCGATTTAGCCCGCAAGCTGCGTGAGGAGTCCGGCAAGGTTTTAGAAGACGTCGAGGATCTGACGCGACTGATGCCGGTCGGTGCCGATGCCTATGACCTGGAGTTGACGGGACGCGTCGTCGCCCGGTTGCACAACGAACATAGCCGCACACCCGATTACTTGCTGAGGGCGATGCACCTCACTCAAGACAAGGGCCGCATTCAGAAGGACCTCGACGACTTGAAGCGGGCGTTCGAAAGGTCTGCAGACGACGCAAAGAGTGTCGCTTATCACTATCAATCGCTGATGAATCACAACATCGTGGCAGCAGTGGCGATCGACTTCGACGCGTTGCTCCGGCAACAGGAGTTGGTGGTCAACAGTCCGACTCAGACTTGGACGCGATTAGTTCGACAAGAGACCGTCGTCTTGAACCAGTTGGACGTCGTAGGCCGATTGCTGGAGAATCAGCAGCACCGCATGACGGCGCATCTACAAGGCCAGTTCCGACAACTGATCGATTGGTCGCAAAGCCGGCGAGAACAACTCGAACAAGCCACGGAATCGGAAGACAAGCTGCCGGAACTTCAGCGGCTTGCTCCCAATCTACTGCGAGAGCTGAAAGATCGACAACGCAGTGATGTGCTCGACGGAGGATTGGCCGAGCGACTCAACCAGGCTCGCCGCGAGTTCGACAACCGATCAGGAACGCTGCACGAGCCGCTCGCGCAGATGGCCAGTGCGACGCAGGAAGAGAATCGCCTTTCCGTTCAAGCCAACGAAGCCGATGATTCGATCAAAGCAACGGAACTCACCGATCAGGCGAAGCGGTTCGCTGCGGAAGCCGATCTAAAACAACAAAGCCTTGAACAACTGCGTGCTCGGCGCGAGTTGACACAGAGTCGCCAAGACGCCGATCCGCAATTCGCCGCAGATGCGGGCTTAACACATCGCGCGGTCACCGCAGTTCTCAATCAGCATCGGTCGCGAGATCCAAAAGAAACGTTCGTGCCCGATGCCTTCCGCGAGATCGCGCCGGCCTATCGCGTTCTCGAAGCGGGGCACGACGTAAAGAATGTGCAAGCCTGCCTGACAAATCTCGTTCAGTTGGAGCGTTGGGGTTCGCAGGATCTAGCATCGAAGATCGAGCATCCGCGTCAGTACGATGTAATCCAAAAGGGGCTCGACGAGGCAATCAACAAACTCCGCAGGGCAGGGGTCGACAATCAACTTATGACTAAGTTCGATCAAGTCCGCTGGTCCGAGCCCGCCCGAGAAGCGGGCCGCAAGATCGGCCAACGCCGCTGGTCTCGTGAACATCTCCTGGGAGCTGGATCGGACTTGATGGAACTTCGCGATCTGCTCGCTCCGGCGGTGTATGACTTGGAGCCCATCCTGGCCGAAGCTCGTGCCACGATTGCCAAGTATGCACCAACGATTCCGCAAATGGCTCAAATGGCGGCTGAACAACTGCGGCAACTTGAAGAACAAACCGCTCAAATTGCCGACACCTTAGAAGAGAAGCCTCAAGATCCGACAACGTCCGCCAGCGAACAAGCTCCGAAACTTGCAGACTTGAAGGAACAGCAGCAACGCATCAACGAGCAGATTGACGACCTCTTCGAAGCGCTGGTCGAAGACGCCAATTCACAGGACTTGCTTGACGAAGAGCAACGCGAGCGTGCACGCGATGCCGATGACAGCATCGCCATGGTGCAGGAGCCTGCTCAGCAGATGAACGAAGCCCTTCAGCAAGCAGAATCCAGTCCGGCACCTAATCAACAGGCAAAGGAACTTGCGAAAGCCGCCGAGCAGCAGGAGAAGACGGCTCAGGCTCTCGACAAGGTCGCCGAGCACTTCGATCGACTCGACCAGAATATGGACGTTGCCGAATCGCGAGCTGAACTACGCCAGTTCGAGCGAGAGATGGGAATTGCGAGTGAACTCGACCAACAGTTCGAGAATGTCGAACAACTGGTTGCAAAGGCACAGGAAAGTCCACAAGACTTGCTGAACGAATTGGAAGCCGAATTGAAACAGAACCCCGCGATGCAACAAGCGTTGTCGGAGATCGCGGAGAAGACCGTTCAAGAAGCCCGCAACGCACTGCAAGACGCCGCCGCGAAGGAGCAAAATATCCAACGCGAGAACGAGCGTTCCGACACAGAGTTCCAAGCGAAGAAGAAGGAACTGGTCGAGAACCTGAAGGAACTCGGACGCGAAGCGGCGAAGTTGTCTGGACAATTGGTTGCACAGGCCAACACGGCTGCCTCGCAGGCCAAGACCCCCGAGGCTCAGCAGAACTTCGCGAAGACGCAACAGAAGCTGAACGAAGCTGCCAGCACGGCGAATAGTGCGAACGAATCCGAACTGCAAGCTGATCTCGCGGACAAGCTGCAACAAACTAAGCAGGCGATTCAGGAAGCCTCCGAGACACTGCAGACGGCGAAAGAACAATCCACAGCGGCGAAGAACGAAGAGATTCATGCCGACGACAAGGCCCTGCAAGCTGCCAAGACCGATCAGGAAAACCGGCGCAAGCGATTCATGGACGATCGCAAAAAGGCTGCTGACTCGGTAAAGAAAGCGGTCGAAAACGTCGAGCGTCAGGCGGATCAGCGCGTGCGGAATGAAGAGAACAATCTGCGACAGTTGGATCGTCAAGTGGACCAGGCGAAGAAGAACCTTGCCCGCAAGCCGGATGACAATAACTTGAAACGAGCCGTCACTCAGGCAGAAGATCGCAAGCAAGACGCTCAGAAGAAGGTCGATCTCGCCAAGGCCACACACGAAGTCGCCAAGCAGAACACCGCCAAAGCCCGCGAAGCACGCTCGGAGTTGGACCGCTTGCCACAACCTGCCCTGAACGACAAGAATCCGGCGGCACAACTGGCCGAAGCTTACGCCAGCGAGGCAATCGAAGACGCCAAGGAACTGAATCGCAAAGCGGAAGAGCTTGCCAAGAACGCGAACTTTGGCGACGAAGTGACGCCCACCAAACAGCAACTTGCAAATGCAAGCACTCAACAAGAGAACGTGAAACAGGATGTCGAGCAGACCGCCGCAGATATCGCTCGCGCCGCCCGACACGAACGACGGCTGGAGAAATCTGCAACGGCGGAGGCATTGGAACAGGCCGCCCAAGGGATCGACCAAGTCGCCAAGGACGAAGCCACGAAGGCTCGGCAACAACTAGACGCGGCGAGCGCAGCGGCCCCCGAGCCTCAGAATTCCGGTGAACAACCGCCAGCCGATAACAAGCCCGCACTAGCCGCCAACCAGGCCGTGGCTCAGTCCGAAGAAGCCATCGCCAAACAGGCGGAGTCGTTAACGGGAGTGCTCACACCGATGCAAGAGGCTCAGGCCGCTGCGGCTGACAATGCACTCGCGAGTCAGCAGCCAGACGCGTCCGGGCCAGAAGGTCAACCCGAAGGTCAGCCAACCGGCAGCGCCGATCCGAGTGGCGCGGCGCAAGCCGCTCCAGGAGCGAGTACACCGCCGTCGTTCACTCCTGAACAAATGGCCGCCGGTCGACAACTCGCACAGACCTTGGACGAACTGGATCGATTGCAGTCACAACCGGCAACTGCCACCGCCGCGCAAGAGGGCCAGCCGACTCCCTTACAACAAGCACTGGCCCAACGACCGAGCTTGGCTCAAGCGGCTCAAGCTCAACAGGGACAGATCGCAGCCGCTCGTGCTCAAGCTCAGCAACAAGCCGCACTGGCCGAGAATCCCACTGGCTTCCAGCAGGACGGCATTCCAGCGTACGAAGGCAACACGGAGCCGTTCGTTGTGCAAACAGTTAACCGCAACGAAGACGCCGACTGGGGCAAGCTTCGCGAGCAAGCCGCTGACGATCTAACGAAGGGACGTAAAGAAGTTGTCTCGGAAGAGTATCGCAAGAGCGTCGAGACTTATTTCCGAGTTCTCGCAGAACGTGCGCGGCGAAAGTAGTTTTATGGAACTCGTGAATATCACCCGATCCTCGAAAACAGGCCGTGGCCTGCAATTCTTAGTGCCGTTCACGGCCCTTTCCCGGCGAAGCCAGTTATTAGGCCCGTGCTTTAGTACGGGGCGTGCGTCACCATACGCCCATCTCATCCGCCGCTCCGCGGCGGATGAGACGAGAAATCGTGGTGGCGTTTCGCTGCAACCCGGCGTGAACGCCGGGCCTAGGACCGGCTTTGCCGGCAGGGACCGTAAACGGCCCCGGGGCGAAGGTGTAGGGAGTGGTCAGCCCCGTAAGGTGCGAACAGAGCGTTCGACTACATTCTCGAATTCACTACCCATTACGATCCTTCTCTTCAGCCTCTGCACACAGGCAACTGCCCAAGAGAACGTAGAACCGAAACTTAACAACGCACCAACTCCGTCGTTGTTCCAGAAGGACGAAGTCGACATCGCCGCCGACAAGGCGATTGCGTATCTGCTGAGCCAACAAAAGGACAACGGTGCCATCTTCGACAAGGGGCACGATACGACCATGACGTCGCTGGCGATCATGGCGATGGCCAGCGTGGGTATCCAACCGGCTGATCCCGGTGCGGAAGGCCAAGCGATGCAACGGGCCTTGGGCTTCGTTTTGCAAGACGATCGGCAGGACGACAAAGGTTACTTCGGCAGCAAGGACGGATCGCGGATGTACGGACACGGCATCATCACGTTGATGCTGACCGAAATGCTCGGTATGAGCACGAGCGCCGAACAAGACGAACTGCTTCACGATCATTGTCAGAAGGCGATTGATCTAATTCTGAGTGCCCAGAAAGAGAAAAAGAGTACGGACGCGCAGGGTGGCTGGCGATACGCGCCGAATGCCCGCGATGCGGATCTCTCCGTTTCGGTCTGGCAATTGATGGCGTTACGTTCCGCCAAGAACGACGGCTTGCAAGTGCCCGCATCGGCCATCCACGACGCAGTGAATTACTTGAAACGATCCTACTCGTCGCCGCTGGACCGCAACGGGTTGCCGGCGGATAAGGCGGGAGGGTTTTGCTATGAACCCGGTCGCCGCCACGCAACCTTCACGATGACCGCCGCCGGATTGCTCGCCATGCAAGTTTGTGGTGAGTATGATTCGCCGTTGGTCGCCGGGGCCGCGGATTGGCTGCTGGAACATCCGCCGAAATGGAAAGAACGCTTCTGCATGTATGGCACTTATTACTACGCTCAAGGCATGTACCAACGTGGCGGCGAACATGCCACCACAGCGAGGCAACTCGTACAAGACATGCTCCTCGAAAAGCAGGCCGCCGACGGATCGTGGCAGGCGGAGAACGGCGAAGAACGCAACGCCGGGAATGTCTACGCCACTTCCATGGCCGTGCTGAGCCTCTCGGTTAAGTACCACTATCTGCCGATTTATCAGAAGTAATGCGGTCCCGTGTCCGCAGATGAATTCGTAGGACGGACGCCTCGTCCGTCTGCCCTTCCGGACGGACGAGGCGTCCGTCCTACGACAATCCTGACACTTACTCCTTCGCGAACCTTTGTCGCTTCGCTGTTGTCGGCACGACATACATCTAACCGGACCGGCCATATTGCCAAACAGGCATTCGTGTTAAAGTTGGCGGCTCCCGGAGAAACCAACCAGTCCAGCGAGAGCAAAGGCGAGAACGTTGCAGAAGAGCGCGAGACAAACGCTCTGGGAGCTGACAGCGGGGCAGCGGGCGCGCTATGCTGCCGCCATCGCCGCCATGGCGATTGGAACGGTCTTCCTGCTATTTGTGCCCTATGTAATGCAACTTGCATTGGACGCACTCGCAACGGGTGAAGCGAGCCTCACCGGCATACTGATCCCTGCCGGATTGGCGATCGTCGTAGCACATGCGGTACACGGCTTCTTTACGTATCTGCGTGGTCGCTGGGCTGCGGCGGCGAGTGAAGGCATCGTCCGTCAATTGCGACATCGGCTGTACGAGCGATTGGAACGCTTGCCGTGCGACTATCACGACCATGTGGACACCGGCGACCTCGTCCAACGATGTTCGTCCGACGTGGAAACGGTACGCGTCTTTCTGGCATCGCAAGTCGTCGAGATCGCGCGAGTCAGCTTGTTCGTCGCGGTCGCGATCCCGATCATGCTGTGGCAAGATTTCCGCATGACGTTCGTCTCCGCATGCATCCTGCCGGTGTTGGTGGTGTCTGCCGTCGTGTTCTTCCGTAAGGTCCGCACAGCATTTCAGGAGATGGAAGAGTCGGAAGGTCAACTGACAACCGTCATCCAAGAGAACTTGACGGGAATTCGCGTGGTGCGAGCTTTCGGGCGGCAGGATTTCGAGATTGCCAAGTTTCTCGCCCGCAATGGCGAATTCCGAGATCTGGAGTTCCGCTTGTTCCAAATCTTCGCCAAGTTCTGGGCGTTATCGGACTTCCTTGTCTTTCTTCAGACTGGCCTGGCGTTAATCGGTGGTGCCTACTTCGTACTCCGTGGCGAATTGACGCTCGGCCAATGGGTGCTGTTCTTTTGGTTGGTGCGAACCATTATCTGGCCCGTTCGACATATCGGACGAGTGCTGGCCGATAGTAGCAAGGCAACGGTCGCCATCGGTCGCATTCAAGAAGTATTGAACAAAGACGCGGAAAGCGAAGAAGCCTCGCCGGACAGCCCCGTTCGCGGCACAATCGAAGTGAAAGACCTTTCCTTCTCGTACCGGGATTGCCAGCCCGCGATCAACAACCTGTCGCTGACCATTCGCGAAGGCGAAACCGTGGCGTTGCTCGGACCACCAGGTGCCGGGAAGTCGACACTGGTGAATCTGCTCGTTCGGCTGTACGACTACGAAGACGGCTCCATTCATATTGGCAAAGACGAATTGCGCACACTCAATCGCGATGCGGTACGAGACGCGTTCGGTATGGTTTTGCAGGATCCGTTTTTGTTCTCGCGTTCCGTGCGCGAGAATGTTGTCATTGGCAAAAGTTCTGCAGCAGAACATGAGGTGGAGGAGTCTGCTCGCGCGGCAGACATTCACGAGAACATCATTGAGTTCGAAGACGGGTACGAGACGATGGTCGGCGAGCGCGGCGTCACGCTGTCTGGCGGACAGCGTCAGCGACTGGCGATCGCCCGCGCTTTGCTCAAGCAGCCGACGTTTCTCGTCTTGGACGACAGCCTGAGCGCGGTCGACACCAAGACGGAGGCGCAGATTCTGCGTGCATTGGCCGCGCGGCGCGGCAAGCAGACAACGATCCTGATAGCGCATCGCCTCTCCTCGACGCGACTCGCCGACCGCATCTTTTTGCTCGATCACGGACGCCTCATCCAACAGGGAACTCACGAAGAGTTGATCGCGATCGATGGCCCCTATCGGAGACTGTGGCGCATCCAGGGCACGCTCGAAGAAGAGATCGAGCGAGATCTCTCGGGAGCGACCGACCGATGACACAAGAAGATTGGGTCGAAGATGATCGCGAAGACAAAGTCGACTTGCGACTGTGGCGCAAGTTGCTTCGGTACACGTTGCACTATCGCCGGACAGCAATCGCTTTCACGGTAGTCGCTTTCAATATGGCGGCGAGCGATCTGTGCTTTCCGATCTTGACCGGCAAGCTGATCGCCGAAGTCGAAGCGAAGGGGGCCGAGACCGACGTGGCGGTTTACGGCTGGTGTTTTGCGGCGTTAACCGCGATATTGTGCGCGAACATCTGGGGATTTATCCTTTGCGCCGGAAAAATCCGGACACACGTCAGCCATGACATTCGTCGCGATGCCTTCAGCCGATTGCAAGAGTTGTCATTCAGCTTCTACGACACCAAACCCGTCGGTTGGTTGATGGCTCGACTCACATCCGACTGCAGTCGCCTGTCCAATATCCTCGCCTGGGGCGTGATGGATTTGATTTGGGGCGGCACCCTAATGACCGGCATCAGCATCGCGATGTTGATCTACAATTGGAAGCTTGCCCTCGCGGTGCTCGCCGTAGTTCCTTTGCTGTTCGCCGTGAGCGTCTACTTTCGCAAGCGAATCTTGCGGACCTCACGATTGGTTCGCAAAACCAACTCGCGAATCACAGCGGTTTATAACGAAGGCATCGTGGGCGTACGGACATCCAAGGTGTTTGTACGGCAGGATGAGAATCTTCGCGACTTCGACACGTTGGCTGACGAAATGCTCGGACACTCCGTCCGAAACGCCGTGCTGTCCGCCGTCTATCTCCCTCTCGTCTTGACGATCAGCAGCGTGGCGATCGCCACCGCGCTCGTCATGGGCGGTCGCGAAGTGTTGATCGGCACGCTGTCGATTGGCGAGGTGGTGATGTTCATGTACTACGCGCAGCTCTTCTTCGCGCCGATTCAAGATCTTTCGGCTTGGTTCGCCGAGTTGCAGATGGCTCAGGCGTCGGCCGAGCGGGTGCTGAGCCTTGTCGAGGCGACGCCCGAGGTGCGAGACAACGCCGCCGTCGCGCAGCGAATCGCTGAGTTAGGCAATGACGGACATCCCGATACGATTGGACGGATTGAGTTTCAAAACGTCGGCTTTCGATATCGGAACGGCCCACAGATTCTCGCAGGCCTGAACCTGGTTGTGGAACCAGGGCAAACGATCGCGTTAGTCGGAGCTACGGGCGGCGGCAAATCCACGATCGTCAATCTGCTTTGTCGTTTCTACGAGCCCACCGAGGGATGCATCTTGATCGACGGCGTCGATTACACCGACCGTAGTCTGCGTTGGCTGCAATCACACTTGGGTATCGTTCTCCAGCAACCGCATCTCTTCAGCGGAACGATCGGCGACAACATTCGCTACGGCGATATTGACGCCACTCACGATCAGATCGAAGACGCTGCGAAGTTGGCCGGCGCGCATGAATTCGTCACCGCCTTAAACCAGGGCTACAACACGCCTGTCGGCGAAGGTGGCAATCAGTTGAGTCTTGGCCAGAAGCAATTGGTCTCGTTCGCCCGCGCGGTTCTCAAGCGTCCACGTCTCTTGGTCATGGACGAAGCCACTTCCTCGATCGATACGGAAACCGAACAGCAGATTCAAGCTGGCCTCGCCCGCGTCCTGGCCGGACGCACGAGTTTTGTGATCGCTCACCGCCTTTCAACGATCCGCGCCGCCGACCGCATCCTTGTCATCGAAAAGGGGAAGATCATCGAGCAAGGAACCCACCGCGAGCTCCTGCGTCAGGGCGGCCACTATCACGATCTTTATACCGAACAATCCATGCGAGACATTGTGCGAATTGACAGTGTTATGGATGCCGAAGTGCGACACGCGACATGAGCCCCGCTCGTCTAGTCATTCGCGAGATTGCAAGCCGCGACACTGGCCGAATCCGAGTTTTAGAACTATTTCACGACGTGGCCCGACTTTGGATTGACCGTCAAGTTCAATGCCTCGTCGTCGTGCGTGAAAAACAGAAAGCCATACATCATCTCTTGATAAGTCTGCGAACCCTCGCGGACCGTGGCCTTTGGATCAGGGTTGTACGGATTAAAGGAAGAGTTGTCGTAATGCGCAGTGCAGTCGATGCCAGTACCTTTGGGGAACTTCATCGCGTCGATGGGCCAGCGGTACGACGATTGCCATTCGAAGTTGTAGTTGGGTACGGACAACAGCGTTTCCCGCCGACCATCGGGAAAGTTTGCCACGAACGTCATGTCTTTGCCACGCAGATGCATGTGGCAGAACATGCCAAGTCCGGTTGCGTCGTGTTGGAACGTTTTCGTGCCTGCCTTGACTTCATAGTGACTGGCACCCGGCGGAATCGCGAACCGACCGGTGTGACATTGGAAGTGCCGCAATCGCTTTTGGATGGTTTCCTTGGCGAACACAAAGCCAACGGCCGTTTGATCGGTCGTCTCTTCGCCCGTCGTCACATAATGGATCTGCAGTCCGACAACAGATCCCGCTGGGATACAGAAACCGATTCCCGAATCGAGCACCATCGGATCGCCACCCGGAACGAACCCCGTGATAAAATTCTTCTCGGCGCTAAAACCCTCGCCGCCAAGATCGGAGACGCTGGCAAAGCCCATGTTGCAGTGATGCACGACGGCGTCGTTACCAGGATTGATCTCGACCTTTTGAATCCACGTGTCGCGCAGAAAAACATACGGCAGCACGACGTATCGGTAAGGAATGTAACCTTCTGCGGGAATCTTTTGCGGAGCCGGCAGCCGAACGATCAGATCCGGCTCGCCAATCCGCCACTCCGATTCACGTGGCTCGAGCGGTGGAGGAGCATCTGCCGGATCGCCCGCAATTCGATCTCCCGTTGCCCAATCAACGATCGTCGCGATGTCATCACTCGA
>JACKHN010000048.1 GCA_020638975.1 Planctomycetaceae bacterium | reverse complement strand
GCTGGGCGTGGATATCGGGTTCGCGGTCACCGAGAGTGAACGGTACTTCACACGAATCATCCCACCGCAGACTTCCTCGCGGTGTCCAGATGTTGCCGACGGCATCGACCGCCACACCAGACAGTCCCTGCAACGCCCCCAATCTCCGAGCCACCTCGAACCGCAGTTCGTCGGCGTTCCAGACGAGCAATTGGACCACTCCATTCATGCCCGATACCGCGAACATGTTGTCGCGAATGTGAACCAGACCGCGCCCGTTCGTGATATCCACGCTCTGTGGTAAGTAACCGATAAACGAACCCGACGCTCCACCAAGCACCACGCCGGGGGCAGGCTCAAAGCGATCGTTCATCCGATTGATCGTTCCGTGCCAACTGTGGCTATACCAGAAACGCCCGATCTTCTGTGGTCGCTCGCCACGAAACTCCTTGGGAAATCCGTCGACCAGATGCCCGTTCTGCCAGGCATGAACTTCGTTCCCACCGAAGGCATACACGGTTCCCTCGTCATCCACATGAATCGCCAGTGGTCCGAAGCCAAGAGAGACAATGGGCGCCAGTTCGCCGCTGACGGCATCAAGCCACGACAACTGCTCGTCACTACGCCGGTAAATCACCACGCGGCGACCTGCCGCTCCGGCTGAGATGACTTCGACGTCGCCGATCAATCGCGCCGGTAACGTGCCGGGTTCGGCATCAAGCGGCAACGAATACACCGACTTTGCGAGACGCATGACCAACCGATCACCAGCGAGCGTCAACTGGTCGTTGCGATCACTTTGTCCTGGCAGTTCAAACGAAGCGAGCAGTCGTCCATCGAGCGAGTAGCGGTTGAGTTGCCCCGATCCACCGCGCTCCCAGATCGTCATCTCGCGATCGAGCACCGGCCCGATCCCGGCTGCCGGCTCTCCCGAAAATGTCACGAGCGATTTCCCGGACTCGCCGGAATTTCCCAGCACTCCAGCGAATCGGAGTTCCGCGGCTTGAACGGAAGTGCTGACAACGATCAACAGCAGGGTGGCGAATCGAAGCGGCATGGCGAGTTCTCGATGAATGCGTCGTGGGTAAGAAAACCAATTGGACAGCGTACCTTACGGGGTCGGGAGTCTTTTTCGGCCAAGCGACAAGTCATAATCATATCGGGTTGGCCGAAAAAGACTCCCGACCCCTTCGCCGCCAGCGAGTTCATGATCTAAAACAATCCGCCGGTGGATGAGAAGGTAGCGGTCGTTGATTTGCGGGGCGTACTCGTCTTTAGTTCCGTGGACGGTAGGTCAAGTAGAGGTGCGATTGGGGTGAGGTCATGCGATAACGCCATACCAAACCCACCCCCCGCTGAATTGTCGGTGATGCCACCCGCTAGCCGCAAGATTGTGAGGTGCCGCATCGTCGAGAGTGTTGCGAGAATCTCATCATCATAGGTCTCCACTTCGTAGCCATTAAGATCGAGTTCGCGGAGCTGCGTCATCTGTGCGAGGGCGTCAAGTGTTTCGATATCGATTTCGTACGCATTTAACCGCAGCACTCGCAGCGACGCTACATCCGCGAGTTGCTTCACGGCTGCAAGGCTGCTGGCCTCGTCGCTGAGATACAACGACATCAAGTGTGGCATGTTCGACAGGTGCCGCAGCCCCGCGTCGGTGACTTGCGTGCCCTCGAGGTCGAGTACGCGGAGATTCGTGCAGTCGGCGATTTGAGCGAGCGTCTCGTCGGTGGTTTGCGTGGGCAAGATTAAACCTCTTAACTCCGGCAGATCGTTGAGGCAGGCGAGGTATTCGTCCTCCATGTTCGTCCCGTCCAGTTCGAGGTATTGCAAGCGCGACAGACCTCGAAGGTGCCGCAACCCCGTCCCGTCGATCCGCGTGTGTCTCAACGAAAGATGCACCAGCGAACCGATCTGACCGACGTGCCGCAACCCGTCGTCCGTGATGTCGGTGTGGTCGAGGTTCAGCTTTTGCAGATTCCTCAGATCTTGAAGGCAAACCAAGTCGGCGTCCTTGCAATCTAGTGGCCCTACGTCTAACCGCCCCGCATCGTGCGGGCTGGCGAACACGACCTCTTCAACAGACATTCCGAACTCCGCGCCCATGACGTGCCGCACCCAGTCAGGCGGAAGAAATCCGTCGTCGATTAGCGGCGTTGGAAAGTTGCAAATGAAAGGGCCGCTCGGCTTCTCATACGTGCGTCGAACGTTGGTGACCCCGACTGATTGCAGATGCTGAATGGCGAGTGCTTGACGATGCGAAAGGTTAATTTCGCGTGCGATTACTCCCAGCAGACACGCAAACACCGTCATTGCGATCAACAGCGAACTCATTCGAAACGTCAACCATCTCCGCAGTCCGCCCGGTTGATCGTTCGAAGACGCCGACGTGTGATCGTCGTGTAACGCTGCCAACCGCTTGATGGCGACTTCCATCTGACGCAGCCGTTGGAGGGCGATGAACAACACGATCGAAGCGGCAATGGCGACGAGACTCGTGAGAATTGCAATGACGGGGTACATAGTTGCGTCGGCGATTCCGTTGACATTCGTGACTCACTCACCATCGTAGCACCAAATGGATAACATCGGACAGTCAGGCAGACTGGACACGGAAAGACGCACAGGTCGATGTGACCGAAGTCGAGTGTGTGTGTTGTTGTAGCGATGTCCCTTCTGCGGCCTGCGCGTCCGATTATCCGCGTTGAACGTGTTTTGGGTTTTCTTGCCGGCTTGGGAGAATGACGTCGCGTCGATCAGGAATTAGAACTTTCCCTTGCTGCTCGCCATCCGGAGCAACGCGATGTGACCATCCTCATTACGCGTGTACTACGCCCATCAGGAAGCACTTGCGGTACATAGCGTTGGCCGTGTGCAACTTGCTTTTTCGATATTGAAACCAAACTTGGAGAAAGCGACCCCCGACGACGTCAAGATCTTGATGATCAATGCGACCGACCTGAGCGTGAGAGGGGTGATCGAGGCGCACTCGGTCAGGTGGCAACCCGGGTTATACTTCGAAGAACTGAAATCAACGCTTGGCGTTGGCCAGTATCAATTCGAGCGGTTCGAAGCGGTAGAAGCTTGGATGAACTGTGCCATCGCGACGGCATTGTTCTTGGAACAGTTGCGAGCAACGCGGCTCCAGGATCGGCGTCTCAGCGAAGAACGTAGACATTGGTGGCAGCGTCAACGTCTGCATGGACTGTGCGAAGCGTTTCTGCAGGGGTGTAGCGGCGATGTGCAAAAAACAACCTTCTCAGCGTCTAAAAACTTCCGGCGGCATCAAAAAAGTGCAACGCTTACTAACCAACGCCTTACCCCCAGAGTTCCGGGCCGCCGCATAATGAATACTGAAACCAGCGCAACTTCACAACTTACGCTTCGGGTAGGATGTGACCGCACACTTCAGCCAGATTGAAAACTTCCTGGTCCCTGTCAATCGTGCCTCCTGCATTGCAGTCGCCTGAACGCTGACTCTATAATCCTTGATGCACATCGCTCTGTCGCTTGTCGATGCCTCTTCTCCGTCAAAGGGAACTTCCAATGTTTGAACGAGCAGGAAACGGTTGGCAATTGGCTCAACAAAGTTGGCGTGTCTTGAAGCTCGACAAGGAACTGCTGCTGTTCCCCTTGATTAGCGGAATTGCGTGTATGTTTGTGATGGCGAGTTTCGCCGTGCCTCTGTGGATGTCTGGCTATGTCGGCGATGTGGCGGATGGCAACGAAGAGGGCATCAGTCAGATGCAGCAAATCGTGGGCTATGTCGTGCTGTTCGCTTATTACTTTGTGAACTACTTCGTGATTGTGTTCTTCAATTCGGCGTTGATTGCTTGTGCCATCATTCGCTTCAAAGGTGGGAACCCGACCTTGATGGACGGCTTCTCGGCGGCCTGCTCTCGGCTGCCGCAAATTATCGGCTGGGCGTTAGTCGCAGCGACCGTCGGATTGATTCTCAAAGTTATCGAATCACGATCCGAAAAGGTCGGCGCGATCATAGCTTCGGTGCTGGGCATGGGATGGGCGGCCGTCACTTATTTTGTGGTCCCCGTCATTGTTGTTGAAAGTGTCGGCCCGATCGATGCTGCCAAGCGGTCATTTCAAGTCCTTAAGACAACCTGGGGAGAAGCCTTGGTCGCGAACTTCGGAATCGGAATTGTCGTGTTTTTGGCAAGTCTCGCAGGTATCCTGCCGATCGTGGGCGGAGTCGTCGCACTCGGCGCGGGCATGACCGCATTAGGCATCGCCGCCATCGTTTTGGGAGTCGTCGCTCTACTTACCGTATCCCTGATCTCGTCGGCCATGAACTCCATCATCATTGGTGCCCTCTATCTGTACGCCGCCGAAGGCACCGTCCCGGAGCAATTTGACGACGATCTTTTCAAGCGAGCCTTCGCGCACAAGTAATACGGCTTGATGAGGGATAACTCAAACTCGCTACGGCTGAGTCCACGAAGGCTCGCCGCTGCCCTAGTGCTGCGTTACACCTTGATTTTAGGGTTTGCCCGTTTCGTGAGCCGCGACGCGTAAGAGGTCGGGCGGCTAGAAATGCAGGGCGCGCCCGGGGCCTTACGGCCAGCGGCTCATTTCATTCACCCTAATCCTTAGCGGTAACGCAGCACTAGCGACTGCGCTCACATGTCGAGCAAGTAGCGAGCTTGAAAGGACTCCGAGCCAACTCGGCCAAGCGACCCTGTTCGACTCGCATGTGCCACTGATTTTGAATAGAAGGAAAACAAAGGCGACGGAGGTTGGTGGGATGCCTTTCTCTGTCGCCATTGTTTCCTTCAATTCAGCATCTCCAGTCAATCCAACGTAGAGACCTGCCAAAGTGACAGAGCATCGCTAACCATCCGCAAGAGCTTGCCGGGCTAAACTCTACTGACACAAGCCTTTTCGCCTCTCTCACTCGTTCCGGCCCGAGAAATGCGTCGTTGCTTGAGACTGAAGGCCGAGATCTTGCCGCGGTTGTCGAACTACTACAATTCAAAAGTGGCATGAGGCTTGAGAATCTGTGAGGTAAAACCATGAAGTGGAAACTGGGAAAGCTCGCCGGGATTGGCGTTTATTTGCATTGGTCGTTCTGGCTGCTGCCCGCTTGGATCATGTTGTCGGCGGGTGGAGGACTAGCCGGGGCGGTTGGCTCGGTGCTGTTTGTCTTTGCGATTTTTGGATGCGTTGTCTTGCATGAGTTGGGACATGCGTTGATGGCTAGGCACTACGGTATCGGCACGCGTGACATCACACTCTATCCGATCGGGGGCGTCGCGAGCCTGATGCGAATGCCTCGGCGACCATCACAGGAACTAGCGATCGCGCTAGCCGGACCTGCCGTGAACGTTGTGATTGCGGGTGTGCTCTTCGGAGTCTTGCTGGTGGCTGGCATCGGTACGCAGGGCGTGGCGTTTAACGTTGCAGGCGGATCCTTTCTGATCAATCTATTGGTGGTCAACATTTTTCTCGTCTTGTTCAACATGCTGCCCGCCTTTCCGATGGACGGCGGACGAGTGCTTCGTGCATTTCTAGCAATGCGGAAGCCGTACCTGCGGGCCACCGAGATCGCCGTTCGTGTGGGGCAAGTTGTGGCGGTATTTCTCGGCGTGATGGGATTGTTTAACGGCGGAACACTACTGTTCATTGCAGCGTTTGTATTCCTCGCCGCGCAAGCCGAACTAGCGATGGCTCGTCACCAGGAGGCGCTGGGAGCTTCTGCGGTCATCGACGCGGAGGTTTGGCATCCTCACGCGAATCGACGCGATTCAAAAACGGACGAAGGCATTACGTGGCTCGAAACCGGCGATGATGATCGTACCGGCTTTATTCAGATCATTCGCGTTCGCGAGTGACGTGTGGCCCATCGCGAGTGGAGCTTGTTGGCCTCGGTTCGTTCTTTTGAAGTTGCGCTATTTGCGTTGCTCAGGGCCAAAGGCCCAGCAATTTACCTCGCCCAGCCTGAAGGGCTGGGTGTTCGGCGAAATTGTTTGTTAGGGCCAAAGGTCCGGCCATTTGCAATTGAACTAACGCGGTCCTTGCAAACGGTCGGGCCGTTGGCCCTACGATTCATTGTTATTTACAGTACCCAGCCCTTCAGGCTGGGCTAGGTAATCGGACGGGGCCTTCCTCCTAAACCAAGAAACGCAACTTCAAAAGTTCGTTCCAAGTCGGATGTCCCTGGACTACAATGTCACCGTCCATTCGTGCTCGCTCTGTCCCACGAGCGTGGTTGATTAGCGCCAGCGCGGATCGCAAGAAAGCAAGCCCTCTCGGGACAAGAATACAGGAAGAAACTATGCCGCTCACGAGAGACGACGTTCTGCGAATGAACCGTTTGTACTTGTGGATTGTGGGGTTGGCCGTCGCGACCGCAACAAGCTCCCTCGCAATGGACTCGCCGCGGCCTTTGCCGAACATCGTCATCATCTATGCAGACGACATGGGCTTTGGCGATCTAGCGATTCAGAATCCCGAGTCGAAGATCCCCACGCCGCATCTTGATCAACTCGCTCGCGAAGGGACACGATTTACAAACGGACATAGCTCATCGGGCATCTGCACCCCAAGTCGCTATGCATTGCTCACCGGTCGCTATCACTGGCGCAAGTTTCATGGCATTGTGAATTCATGGGGTGCGTCGGTCATCGAGCCAGAACGATTGACGCTGCCGGAGATGCTGAAGGAATGCGGTTACTTGACGGCCTGCATCGGCAAGTGGCATCTTGGATTCGATTGGGACGCGATTCGCAAGCCGGATGCCAAGCCAGTCGGCACCGGCAATAAAAAGACTTGGACGGCGGATGCGTTCGATTGGACGAAACCAATTCCTGATGGTCCTTGTGATCATGGCTTCGATTACTACTTTGGCGACGATGTCCCGAATTTCCCGCCCTACGCCTGGATCGAGAACGATCGCGTTATCGAAGCCCCGACAGTCCCTTACGTTCCCGATCCGATGCCAACGGAGGGATCGCCCGAAGGTCGTCCCGGTCCGATGGTGAAGGGTTGGAAGCAGGATCAGGTCATGCCGCGATTGACCGAGAAAGCGGTCGCGTGGATTGAAGGTCGGAAAGGATCCAAGCAACCGTTCTTTCTGTACTTTCCGTGGACGTCACCACACGCGCCCATCGTCCCGACGAAAGAGTATCAAGGCAGTACCAAGGCGGGTGGCTTTGGCGACTTCATGCACCAAAGCGATTGGACGGCAGGTCAAGTCCTTGAAGCAATCGATGCGAACGGATTCCGAGATAACACATTGGTAATATTCACAGCCGACAACGGACCCGAAAAATATGCCTACGATCGTATTCGAAACTTCGATCATCGCAGCACAGGGCCCTTGCGAGGTTTGAAGCGAGATATCTGGGAAGGCGGACATCGAGTGCCGTTCATTGTCCGCTGGCCGGGTGTGACGAAAGCGAACGCGGTGAGTGACGAGTTGATCAGCCAGATTGATCTAACGGGCACGATCGCGGAGATGATCGGATACGAGTTGCCTGCCACCGCCGCGGATGATAGCCACAGCCAGGTCGCGTTGTTGCGAGGCGAAGGTCCATCCGCTCGCAGTTCCCACGTTCACAACACGCGAGAGGACCACTACGCGATACGCGAGGGAAAGTGGTTGTTGATCGACGCGCCGAGTGGTCACGTGAGTGCGGTCCCGGCTTGGTTCGACGCAGCCAACGGCTACACAAAGCACAACCTGCCCGGTGAACTCTACGATTTGAGCCGCGATCTCGGCGAGCGCAACAATCTCTACGCCGAGGAAACGGAACGAGTGGCCACCATGAAGCAGTTACTGGCATCGATTCGTGCGCGAGGCGAAGTCCGGAGCGAATAGCGGTGGATTGAGGGTTGGAAGGCGACTGGCTTGCAAATCGAGATTGCCGCATTTACCTTAGAATCCGTCGCCACGCGTCGAAACTGCGTGTTGCCATTGCCTCTCCTTCCTCCCTCCACGCATGAGGTGCCGCATGCGACCTGCCGATCGTATTGGATTCGCTTTACTCAGTTGTCTAACGCTCAGCGCATGCCTGGCTTTCGCCGAAGATCCTCAAGAGTCGGACCCTGCCGCAAAGCCAGCGGAAACGAAGCCTGAAGAAACAAAGCCGGAGGAAGCAAAGCCCGAAGAATCGACGGAACTCCTGGCGGGTCATTCGGCTCACGGTGAAGCGTTTAATGAAGGGCCGCGGCAAAGTGCGTACTTGATGGATGGGATGGGGCGAGTTCGTTTTCCAGTCACCACCACGGAACCGATGGCACAGCGGTTCGTCACGCAGGGTGTCGCGCAGGTGCATGGGTTTTGGTACTTCGAAGCCGAACGATCTTTTCGCCAAGCGGCCGCACTCGATCCCGAGTGTGCAATGGCCTATTGGGGCATGGCGATGGCGAACCGTAGCAACGAGAAACGCGGCAAGGGATTTATCGAACAGGCCGTCAAACTAAAAGGCAAGACCACGCGTCGCGAGCAACTTTATATCGATGCGTTGGACGCGTACTTCAAAGCGGATGTCGCCAAGAAAAAGGAACGGGCTGAAAAGTACACACAAGCCCTCGAGAAGCTGCTCTACGAGTTCCCCGACGATGTCGAAGCCAAGGCGTTTCTGGCGTTGCAGATCTGGGACAACAAATCGAACAGCATTCCGATCGCCAGCCATCTGGCCATCGACGCCTTGATCCAACAAGTCTTTGACGTCGAACCGCTACATCCGGCTCATCACTATCGCATCCACCTGTGGGACTACGAGCGTCCCGAGACCGCCGTGTCGTCAGCCGCCCAATGCGGGCAGTCGTTGCCGGCGATTGCCCACATGTGGCACATGCCGGGGCATATTTTCTCGCGGCTAAAGCGATATGACGATGCTTGCTGGCAGCAGGAAGCATCCGCACGTGTCGACCACGCCCACATGATGCGCGACCGTGTCATGCCCGATCAGATTCATAACTTTGCTCACAACAACGAGTGGCTGATTCGCAACTTGAACCATGTCGGGCGTATCCAAGACGCGATCGATCTAGCGAAGAACATGATCGAATTGCCTCGGCATCCCAAGTATAACACGCTGGCGAAACGCGGCAGCACGAGCTATGGTCGCGACCGGCTCTTTGAAACACTCAGTAACTTTGAACGCTGGGACGAGATGATCGCACTGTGCCAAACGCCCTACCTCGAACCGACCGACGACGAGAAACAACAGATCAAACGCCTTCGCTATCTGGGACAAGCTTATTTTCGAAAGGGCGACTCCGAGAACGGTATGGTTCAGCTGACGGACCTCCAGAAACGCAAGCAGGAGGCGGAGGAAAAACGCGACAAGGCCATTGCCGAAGCCAAAGACAAAGCCACGAAAAAGGCCTACGACCAGACGAAGATTGACGAAGCAATTGCTGCAGCCGAAGCCAAGGCGAAAGACGACGGCGGCGATGAAGCGGCGATTGCGAAAGCGAAGTCGGAGGCAGAGACATCGACTCGCGAAGCCCAAGTCAAGGACAAACAGAAAGATATTGATAAGGCCGGCTCGGATGCGAAGAAGCCTTTCGATACAACGATCAAGGAATTGGAGCCCGCGATCGCGGAGTTGGAAGGGTTGCAGTTGGTTGTCGCCGGCGATGCCAAAAAGGCGTTGCCGCTTCTGAAGAAGGCTCGCGGCATCGACACGATGTATGTCCAACACGTCCGGCTTCTTGCAGAAGAGGCTGACGAAGCGATCAAGGAAGCTCAGAAACACGTCAACTCACACAAAAACGAAGTGCAACCACTGGCAATGCTCACCGAGTTGCTGTGGAAGGCGGACAAGAAGGACGAAGCCAAGAAGGTGTTCGAGCAGCTTCGTGAAGTGTCGAACTCGATCGACTTGGCTTCCCCAGTCTTCGCCCGCCTCGAACCGATTGCTGTCGAATTTGGCTTCTCGACCGATTGGCGAGTATCCAAGCCACCTGCGGAAGACATCGGGGTCCGACCGTCGCTCGACTCGCTGGGCACGTTCCGTTGGCAACCCTCACCAGCAAGAGAATGGGTGCTGAAGGACGCTAAAGATGAACTCCATGCCCTGATCGATTACAAAGGCAAGCCCGTGGTTGTCATCTTCTACCTTGGCTACGGCTGCCTGCATTGCGCTGAACAGTTGCATGCGTTTGCGCCGAAGGTCGAAGAGTTTAAGCAGGCTGGCATCGAAGTGATCGCAATCAGCTCGGACGATTTGCCGGGGCTGAAGATATCGATCGCCAATTACGATAAAGGCGAACTGCCGATCCCGCTGGTCGCAAATCCTGAATTGGACATATTCCAAGCCTATCGGGCGTACGACGACTTCGAGAAGAAGCCGTTGCATGGAACCTTTCTGATTGACGCTGAAGGCCTGGTCCGCTGGCAAGACATTAGCTACGAGCCGTTCATGGATGCCGAATTTCTGCTCAAGGAATCGCACCGGTTGCTGTCGCAAGGCGCGACCGACAGCGCAAACTCGTTGTCATCCATCGACGACTGATCCGAGTTGGAACAAGTGCTGGGGCAAGGAGCACCTCGGAAGGCTCTTGAGACGTCGGAACGTCTCTCGGCACGCTTCATCCAGGCGTCGACGCAGATAAATTGCGCAGGAAGCGCCGTTTGGTAAATGAATGGCATCCGCTACGATATCCGCCAATCAGACCAATCAGACCAATCAGATCAGAGAACGGCGAAAAGGAGTTCGTGACTCGCATGGAAAGAGATGGAGCGCCAGTTAAGTTCGGCACCTTTGGCGGAGTATTCACACCGTGCGTGCTGACGATTCTCGGTGTGATCATGTTTTTGCGGTTCGGTCTGGTCGTCGGCCAGGCCGGGTTGCTGTACGCACTCCTGATCGTCGGCGTTTCGAAGACAATCACGGGGCTGACGACGCTGTCTCTGTCCGCGATTGCCACCAATACGAGAGTGAAGGGCGGCGGAGCGTACTATGTCATCAGCCGCAGTCTCGGAGTTGAGTTTGGAGGCGCAATCGGGCTGGTCTTCTTCTTGGCTCAAGCTATCTCGGTCGCAATGTATGTGATCGGTTTTGCGGAAGCGTTTGTCGGATCGATTCCCGGTACCGGTGTGTCGATGACGACCGTGGCAACCATCACGAATATCGGCGTGTTTATCTGCGTGTTGATCGGTGCGGGTTGGACGATCAAACTGCAATACTTCATCCTGGCAGTTCTAGTCGCCGCGATCGGATCGTTCATCGTGGGATCGGGACAGGCGTTCGATGCCGGAACCTTCCAGACAAATCTGACTCCGAACTTCTCGGAGGGGGAGAGCCTATTTTCGATGTTCGCCTTATTCTTCCCGGCTGTAACGGGGATCATGGCGGGAGCGAATATGTCGGGCGACTTGCGTGATCCTGCTCGCTCGATTCCGCGTGGAACGCTGTGGGCCGTCTTGGTGACCGCAATCGTCTACTTGGGCATGGCGGGACTGTTGGCTGGCGCGCGACCCTCTGCGGAATTGATCGGGAATTCGTTGATCGTCGCTGATATCGCGACTTGGCCGTTGCTGATCACGGCGGGCGTGTTCGCGGCGACTTTATCCTCGGCGCTTGGCAGTATGATGGGTGCGCCTCGCATCTTGCAGGCCTTTGCCCGTGATAACGTGTTCAGTTGGCTGACGCCCTTTGCCTCGGGCAGCGGCACGAGCAATGAACCGCGGCGCGCGGTTGTCATCACTTTTGCAATTTCGCAAGCGTGTATTCTGTCGGCCGACCTAAACACAATTGCGCCTCTGATCACGATGTTCTTTATGATTACTTACGGCTTGCTGAATCTGGCAACTTTCTACGAAGCCATTACGAAGAACCCGAGTTATCGTCCGCGATTCCGTTACAGCCACTGGACCACCTCGTTGGCAGGAGCCGTTGGCTGTTTGGTTGTAATGTTCCTGATCGATTGGCGATGGGCATTGACGTCGATCGCGGCGATGGCATTGCTGCATCAATACATCAGCCGCAAGGAAGTCGAAGCCCGGTGGGGCGACTTGCAAAGCGGTCTGCTTTTTGAACGAACGCGACGCAATTTGCTGCGGCTCGAAGATCAAATGTACCACCCCAAGAACTGGCGCCCGATCATATTGGCTCTCAGCGGTGCGGGATGGGACCGTCCGCAGTTGGCTGTCTATGGCCACTGGTTCACCTCGGGTCAGGGCATACTCACGCTAGGCCAAGTAATTCAAGGGGAAATCGAGAACCGGCTTGAACGGAGAACTGCTCAGGAGCGGATTCTTCACGACTTCATTCGCACTGAACAACTCGAGGCATTCCCTGCGGTTGTCGTTGCACCTTACTTGGCGGACGGCATCGAATCGCTTGTCCAATGCCAGGGAATGGGCGCGCTGCGGTCCAACACGGTCATGATTGGTTGGCCGACGGATACAAAGCGAGCGGAGGCGTTTGGTGCGACATTGCGCACGATCGCTAGTCTGCAACGCAGCATTATCTCTGTTCGTTTCAAAGACGATCCGGACGATCCTTGGGTCGCACCGAGCGGAACGATCGACGTGTGGTGGCGCGGTCGCCAAAACGGCAGCCTGATGTTGTTGCTTGCTCACTTGTTGACCAAGACGACAGAATGGCGTAACCGTCCCATTCGGCTGATGCGAGTGATCGAGAACGAGGCGGGAGTCGCTGAAGTGGAAAGCCATCTGCGCGAATTGGCAGATGAGGCTCGAATCATCGTCACGCCAATCGCGATTGTTTCTTCCAATGCGATGGAGGACATTCGCCGGACGTCGCGCGATGCTGCGTTGGTATTGATGGGATTCGAAGCTCCAGACGAAGGTGATGAACAGTCGTTCTATGACCGCATGGAACAGTGGTCGGGCGATTTGTTGCGCGTGGTGTTCGTCGACAGCATCGGCGAGATGTCGCTGGAATCGTAGCGGCTTGCCTGAACACGATTTAAGAGTTAACAGCAAACGGAGGATGCCGTGAGCAGTTGGACTGCAACGCCCGTGGTATTGGCGAAGACCGGAGCAAACACAACCGGATCGGACATAGTTTCGACGCTACTCGATCTCGGTAGTGCTGCATTTAAGAAACGGCACCCGAAAGTCGGGGCCAGCCCCGGGACACTGCTGATCGCCGACGACGCACCGCCTCCGAAGATCCGAATGATCAGCTACGACGCTCACGAATGTCTTGAGGTGGACGTCCACGATGTCGAGCAACTGGCTACGGCCTTGGAGCCAGGAAATGTAACTTGGGTCGATGTCCAAGGCTTTGGTGATGAGAAGTTAGTCCGGAAGATTGGCGAGATATTCGCAATTCATGCGTTGGCGATGGAAGATGTCGTCAACATGCCCCAGCGTCCGAAGGCCGAGTCGTATGACAAGCAAGTTCTCATCATTACGCGGATGGTACGCATCAGCGACTCCGAGAGTGTCGACATGGAGCAGGTATCGCTGATCCTCGGCGATAACTTTGTGTTGACCTTTCAAGAGCGATACGGTGACATTCTCGATCCCGTTCGCGAACGGATTCGTGCTGGTACCGGTCGGATGCGACACAGCGGTTCAAGTTATCTAGCCTATGCGATCGTCGATACGATCGTCGACGGCTACTACCCGGTCATTGAAGCGATTGGCGATCATCTGGAACAGCTCGAAACCGTGGTCATGGAGAATCCCACCAACGAAGTGTTGAGGGATCTGAACCGCACGAAGAACATGCTCGTCAACTTGCGACGCGCGGTGTGGCCACAGCGCGAAGCCGTCAACTCGTTGATTCGCGACGAGAATCCGCTGGTCACCGACGAAGTGAGAGTGTTCCTTCGCGACACCTACGATCACAGCGTTCAAACGGCAGAAGTTATCGAAATGTATCGCGAGATGTCTACGGGATTAATGAACACTTATCTCTCGTCGATCGCGAACCGGACGAACGAAGTGATGAAAGTGCTAACTATCATGGCTAGCATTTTCATCCCTTTGACCTTTTTGGCGGGCATTTACGGAATGAATTTCGAGCATATGCCGGAATTGCACGTCCGTTGGGCGTACCCGGCGGTCTGGTGCACGATGGTCGCGACGGCAGGCGGAATGGTCGCATTTTTCTGGCGCAAGGGCTGGCTGGGCGGCGGGAAGTGATCGGCACTACGACGATCTTCGCGGAATGACTCGAAAACGGGCTATTTGCCTGAGTGGCTCGGACTTGTTCCTCTATTTGCCTTCTGATACCATCCGCCGCCCGCAATCGCGGGAAGCGAGCCGGGAACCAACACTACAGTTTTGATAGCCCGCCATAGGTTTTGCCTAGGGTGCGTGTACGAGTTGTGCGCGTCGGGTTCGGAAAACACGAAAACACTCCCAATCATGGATGCGAGGGACGTGATGAATTGGTTACGGTTCTTTCTGTTATGCGCACTTCTGTCCGTCAGGACGACCGCACTTCGGGCTCAGCCGCCCATTCTGAATGCGGCCAACGGTGATGTCACGCCAATTGCCGGGGCTCCGACCGACGGATTGGTACCTCAGCCCGATCTCGCGTCGCCATCGAAGCGAGAACAAGTCGCGGAAGAACTGCGCGTCGCACAGCGAACACTCGACTCGGCGAAACAAACGTCGGAAGAGAACAATGTCAAACCTCCCGAGCGTCTTCAGCGCGAAGTCGAGTTGTTAAAACAGCTTGAGGTCGTCGTCGCTCAGAATGAAGCGGCTAAAACGGAACACCTTGATCAGAAAAACCGCATCAGCGACTTTGAAGGCCAATTGGCAGTGGTTCGCGAATCCGGTCCACCTGAGGAGAACTCTTCGTCCTTCTTATTCCTTGACCACCTGCGCGATGACCTCGCGACGCGCCAGACGCGCACTGCAACCGTCGATGCGAGCGTCACGAGTGCAACCGAGGCGATCGCGCGAGCTAAACTAGCTTTGGAGACCAAGGAGCAAGCGTATCGGCGAGCCAAGGAAGTCGAGCAGTCCAATACGGCTGAAGACAAGAAAGCCGAACTCGCCAACGCGACGAAGTTCGCGGAGCTAGAGGTGCGCATCGCCACCATTGGGGTCGAGTTCAAGAAACAAGAGGAGGCAAATCAACAACTCGCTCAGCAGTTGCATCAACGGCAAATCGAGTTGCTGGAGGAAAAGATCCGGTGGGTCGTCCAGAAGGGCGTCGTTTTCTCGCAAGAAGACCTTGACGCGCAGTTGATCGAGATCGCCAAGCAAGAAGACGAACTACGCAACGACAAGCAACTTGCCGAGTCGAATCTAGGCTACGCGGAAGGCGAGTGGTCACGGGCACGCCAGCAACTCGACGCGAAGCCCGACAAAGATGCGGCACTCGCCGAACAGGTCGAGGCAAAACTGCTTGCCAAACAACTCTACCAGACGCAAGTGTCCGTCCTGACGTCACGGCTGGAACGCCGCGGCGGGAACCGACAAATCTGGGATCGCCGATTTGCAGTCATTCGCGGGACGGCAACGACCGACGAGTTGATTACGTGGGACGAGGAGGCTCGTGCAAGGCTGAAGCAGCTCGACACGGATCGACCGCTCGAACAAAACCGCATCAACGAGGCCCGGCAGGATCTTGTTGCAATTGACAAGGAGTATCAGGCTGCCGGCGAGGAAGCCACACAGGTTCGCAGATGGATTCAAGAACAACGCGACCTGCTCACACAATTGATTCAAGTTCACGATGCAAACATTGTCAGTATCGAAGCGAGTCGGCAGCTGACGGAGAAACTGCTCGCCGAGATCGGTGGCGACGTCGAGAATTGGACGCTCGCCGAGTGGCTTGAGAGCGCGCGACATCACGCGGCTACCGTCTGGAACATGGAAGTCACCACAGTCGACGATCATTCCTTGACCGTTGGCAAGCTGTTACTGGGCGTGTTCCTGATCTTCTGCGGGTTCGTTCTCGCTCGGATGCTTAGCCGCACGCTGGGCTATCGACTGCAGCAGGGCCGGATTCGGATGAACGAGAGCGGTGCCGCCGCCTTGCAATCGTTGTCATTCTACGTGCTGCTCGTCTGCTTTACCTTGACCGCCCTGCGGTTCGTCAACGTCCCTCTCACGATGTTCACTTTCCTCGGTGGTGCGATCGCGATCGGCGTTGGCTTCGGCAGCCAGAACATCCTCAATAACTTCATCAGTGGACTGATCCTATTGGCAGAACGTCCGATCAAAGTCGGCGACTTAATTCAGATTGACGAGTTGTACGGCAACGTGGAGCACATTGGTGCTCGCAGCACGATTATTCGGACGGGCAACAACTTGGACATCATCGTTCCCAACAGCACCTTCCTCGAAAACAATGTTGTCAACTTAACACGTGGCGACGACAAACTTCGCACTAACGTGAAGGTCGGTATTGCATACGGATCGCCGACACGCGATGCAACCAAATTGATGAAACACGCCGCCGTCGAGCATGGTCGCATCTTGAACAGCCCCGAACCGTTTGTGTGGTTCGTTGAGTTCGGCGACAACTCATTGAACTTCGAGGTCCACTTCTGGGTCAAGGTGCGGAGCATCTCGGATCGCACTCGTATCGAAAGCGACGTGCGATTTCGTATCGACCAACTGTTTCGCGATGCCGGCATCACGATCGCATTCCCGCAACGCGATATCCACATCGACGCCTCGACACCGATTCCGATCCGAATGATTCCGCATGACGAGCGCGATCGATTGACCGACTCACGCAACTCGGAAGCCGCTTAACAAGAGGGAGAGACGCGTAAGGTGGGATGTGCCCACCATTGCACAGCATCCAGGGATGGCACAGCCCACCCTACACGACTTCGCAATCCGACTCGATCTTGCGTCGCCATGACGCGCGAGTCCAATCCGATGAGAAAGATGAAGCCTGAAGTGACACGCACAACCGTCAACCTGATTTTGCTTTCATTGACACTGAACATGGGCGTTGCCACACCGCAAACTGCGCATGCCCAGCAATACTCTCAATCCACCGCGCCATTGCCACCGGTAATCAACGACAACCGCTATTTGCCATCCGCGCAACGTTCGTTGGAGGCATCGGAGTCGCAGGAGCGTGAGACATCAAGTGCTGGCGTCGTACCGACACCAATCGCCCAGAGCGAGCAGCAGCATGTTGCTCCGGCGAGCTTCATGGAAACAGAGTCGCAATTGACGGCCACAATCACACAAAGTGATATCGACGCCAAGATCAAAGAAGTCACAGACGACACGAAACTCGACGAAGCCGCGAAGAAGGAGGCGTTGGAACGGCTCAAGGCAGCAACAGAGTGGTTGAAGACGGCAACCGAAGCGGCTGCCAAGCTCGCGCAGTATCAGGCCGAAATCCAGTCGCTGCCCAACGACATGATCGAAGTCAAGCAAGGCTTGGCGGTCCCACGCGGCGAACCAACGTTTAACGTCGCATTCGACGTACCGCTGAGCCAAGTCGAACTTGCAGCGACCGAAACCGACGAACGGCTGAAGCAGGCGAGAGACCTTCTGGCGAAGAAAGAGGAGACTCTGAAGCGTCGCAGCGTGAGGAAGGCAGACCTGCCGAAACTCATTCCGGAAACCGAAAAGGCCTTTGAGGAAACCAAGAAGGCGCTCACTGCGGCGCGGGATAACAGTTCGCTCGTCGATACGGTGCGACGCCTGGAGACCGAAGCAAAGTTCGCTGCATTGGAAATACAGCGAGCGGTATTCCCGCTCGAGGCGAAGCGCATCGACACGTTGGCCGAACTGGCGCCCTTGCAGCGTGATCTTGCCAAACGCGAGGTCGAGCATTTGGAAAAAGAGTCGGCGCGCTGGCAGAAACTCGTCGCCGACACTCGCAAACGTGACTTGGATCGACAAGCGGCGGAAGCGCGACGCCAGTTGCACGAAGCGGTGCCTGCCCTCAAGAGTCTGGCGGAAAAGAATGCTCAGATCACCGAGCGGCGTAAGGAACTCGTCGCGTTGATTGAGTCAACGACGAAAGAAGTTCAGGAAGCAACACAAGCCGCTGCGACCGTCAAGGCGGACTTTGAAAAGATGGCAGAGAAGGTCAGAAAGGCCGGGAACTCGACAACCATCGGACTGCTCCTGCGACGTGAACGAGACCAATTGCCTGAGTTGGGCACCTGCCGTGAGCGATTGCGATTTGTCAGCAATGAAACACCGGCAATCCATTTGAGGCTATTGGAATTGCAAGAGTATGAAGAGATGCTCGACGACCGCGAGGCCGCCATCACGGCCGTCATCGCTCGGCTTGACGACTCGATCCAAAAGTACGACGAATCGCAAATCACCCAGATGGTGAGAGATCTGCTGACGACGACTGCCGAGTTGCTCGGGACGCTCATCGGCGATCACGACGTTTACATCAAACTGTTAGGCGAATTGGAAGTCGCCCAGCGCGAGCTGATTGCACAGACCGAACAGTCACAAGCTTTTATTGACGAGCGCGTGTTATGGATTCGCAGCAGCGAGCCAATTAGCCTCTCGCACTTCAGCCAAGCATGGGTCGAGTTGCAGGATTTGTCCGAGCCAACTCAATGGTCTGCCGTGACAAAGGTAATCAAGGATCGGATCGCAGAGCGTCCCTTGCTCGCCGTACTGGCGGTTCTCGCCATCGTTCTAATGATTCTGTGTCGCGACCGCTTTCGACGTCAGATCAATAGGATCTGCGAAACCGATCCTGCTGAGTTGCAAGGACGCTTTATGCCGACGATCGAAGCGATTGTCGCGGCGTCGCTGGCGACTGCATTCTGGCCCGGGTTGATGTGGTTGGCCGGATGGCAGTTAAGGACGATCGAGAGTATGCCAGACCTCGGCACTGCCGTCGGACAGGGCCTGCAAAGCGCGGCCTATGCGTTCTGGCTCTGTCGCTTTGCACGGCAATTGTGCAGACGAAATGGAATCGCCGAACGTCACTTCGATTGGAACAATGAATCTGCGGGGCTGGCACGACGAAACTTGTCTTGGCTGTCGGCAATCGGAATTCCATGTGTTTTCTTCATTGCGTCGGTGACCGTCTATCGCGATGGCGAATGGTCTTCGTTCCTTGGTCGCGTTGGCTTTCTGGTAGGCATGACGACGTTGGCTGCCTTCGCGCATTCAACTCTGAAATCGCGCAAGAGCAAATCGGAAGATCCGTCGACGGGTTCGCAAAGCGGCTGGCTTCATCAACTACGACATGCCATCTACTTCCTCGGAGTCGGCACTCCAGTTGGGCTTGCTGCACTTACCGCTCTGGGCTACGACTACTCGGCCCAGCACTTGGCGCTGCGATTGCAAGCGACCGCCAGCGTCGTCTTTGCAGTCACGCTCGGCCAGGCCGTCGCACAGCGTTGGCTTTCGGTGCGCAAGTTTCACTTGGACGAAGCAGATGCCCCGGAAGTCGATGAGAATGAACAAGTCGATGCGGACGGTGAACTCGCGACGTCCGAACCTGGCAACAACTCCGCACCCGTCGACGACCATAACGACTCGGAGTTGCGTTACCTTCTCCGCTACGCCGCCGCCGCAACGCTGTTGATTGCTGGTTACTTTGTGTGGGCAGATGTCACACCAGCACTCGGTGTCCTCGACCAGGTCGAGCTTTCTTCAAAGACCGTCGAAGTCAAACAAACGGTCACTGACATGGATGGCACGCCGAGCGTTCTGACGAGCCACAAGGAAGTGAAGACGACATTGAAGCATGCCGTGTTGGCCTGTTTGCTACTGGCGCTGGGGTTACTCGTAGCCCGGACGCTCCCGGCTTTGGTGGAAGTGCTGATACTTGAACGAATGCCCATCGACAAAGGCCAAAGGTACGCTGCAGGCATGATTCTGCGATATCTGCTCACACTCACAACGATCGCGATGGCGTGTCTGACGATCGGACTCAGTTGGAGCAGCATCCAGTGGCTCGCGGCGGCAATGACAGTCGGGCTTGGCTTTGGTCTGCAGGAGATCTTTGCGAACCTTGTTTCAGGTCTGATCATTCTGTTCGAGCGGCCAATTCGTGTGGGGGATCTGGTAACGGTCAGCGGCGTTTCTGGGCGAGTCACTCGCATGCAGATCCGTGCCACGACGATAACGGGCTTTGACCGACGCGAACTAATTGTGCCGAACAAGAAGTTCATTACGGAAGACGTCATGAACTGGACGCTGACCGACGATGTGAATCGCATCGAGATCCAAGTTGGCGTGGCGTATGGCAGTGATACGGACTTGGTACGTCAGCTCTTACTCAGGGTCGCTCGGCATCAGCCACAAGTCCTCGCCGACCCAGAACCGCTTGCCACTTTCGACCGCTTCGCAGACAGCTCGCTCAACTTCACATTGCGTTGTTTCCTGCCCAATCTCGATGATCGTCTGACCGTCATCCACGAGTTGCATTCGGCCATCGACCGCGAGTTCCGCAAAGCACGTATCGAGATCGCATTCCCACAACAAGATCTGCACGTTCGCACGGTCGACGCACCACTCACCAAGTTATTGGGTGGCGAGCAAAGTCAAAAAGGAGCAGCTTGACGCGACTTCGCCTAGGTGTTCGTAGCCCAGGGCTTTTCATTTGTTGAAGTTGCACAAGATGTACGACGGGCCTCCGAGCCCGTCGAATAACGACTTAGATTCATCGACGGGCTCGGAGGCCCGTCGTACAAACCTCTCGGTTTGAAAAGCTGAAAGGCCCTGTTCGTACCCCACGCGGATGGTGAATCGAGCAGTCGTTTGCTACGATACGGAAGCACCATCTGGCAGGTTATGCCACGCGCCTGTAGCTCAGGGGATAGAGCAACGGTTTCCTAAACCGTAGGTCGGAGGTTCGAATCCTCTCAGGCGCACTCCGGTTGATCAATTTCAAAGCCTGCGCTCTTCCAGCCGGTAAACCCACCGTCCATCGATAAGACGTTGACGTATCCCATTTTTTGGAGGTTGTCAGCGGCGAGCGCTGAGCGGTATCCACCGCCACAATACAAGACTAACTTCCCGGACTTGTCGGGAAAACGTGCCTCGACGTCTCGCTCGATGATGCCCTTTCCGAGGTGCTCGGCGGAAGGCAGATGTCCCCGCTGCCATTCACTTTCTTCCCGGACGTCGATCAAGTGAAACGACTCACTAGCGTCGAGCCAGTTCTTTACGTCTGGGGGCTGACATTCTCGAACGCGTGACTTGGCGTCGTTCACGATTGCTAAGAAGCCGGGTGCGTGTTTGGCCATGGGTTTGTCACCTTGCGATGATAGTGTGACGAAGTAATCGAACATTGCGTGCAGCCGTTCGTTCGAATATGGCTCACGTGTCCGTGCAGAGAAAGCAAAGGCGAAGCAGGTCGATCGCCTCCTCAAATGTGTTGCCGCGCGGTCGCCAAAAGCCATTCATCGTTCTTTTGCTCCAACACGAGCGTACCAAGCGTCGAATCGGCTTACCATGTCTGCCAACCGTTTTGGTTCGCGGTGTGCCAAGTCAGTCGTCTCGGTGCCGTCCGATTCGAGATCGAACAGCTGCCACGCGCCACCGTTGCGTGGCCGCAATGCCTTCCATTGACCGACTCGAATTGCCTCATGCTGGGCAACACTCCAACACAGTTCATCGTGGGCTGCGCGTTCTTTTCCTTCGAAGATTGGTCGCAGGCTCTCGCCCTCCACGGGCAGCGGATGGCGGCCTTGGAACTCGTCGGGATATGTTGCACCGGCAATGTCAAGGCAAGTGGCCATGAAGTCGATCACGTGACCGGGCTGCGTGGTGATCGTGGCTCGCTCGCGAATGACTGCGGGCCACCGAGCGACCAAGGGCGTGCGGATGCCCCCTTCATAGGCTCCTAACTTTGTACCACGCAATGGCGTGTTGCTGGCATTCGCCCAGGCCAGCCCGTAGGCCGCAAAGGTATCATGAGGCCCAGGCATGTTGCCAGGACCGCTGCCCGGTCGCATGGCGATGCCATCGTTTCGCCACGACGCGTTCGCAGCCTTGGGACCGAAGCCGAAACCGCTCGCCGTTGGGCGTAGGCCCCCGTCAGGTGCGGCTCCATTGTCGGACAGGAACATCACCAACGTGTTCTCCGCCTTGTTAGCATCCTTCAATTGCTGAAGTAGTCGCCCGAGGCCGCGATCGATTGCAGCAACCTGCGCTGCGTAGACCGACATGCGTTCTGCCTGCCACTCTTTGAAGGCATCCGCATCCCAGTCGCCAACACTTGATGGTCGAGGCGACAGTCCCCACTCGGAAGGGACGAGCCCTGTTTGTTGCTGCGTTCTAAATCGCTTCGCACGAATCTGATCCCAACCACTCGCCATGTATCGGTCGCGATAGCGGGCGATGTCGGTTGCGCGTGCGTGCAACGGCCAATGTGGCGCGATGTGTGCAACGTACAGAAAGAATGGTTTCTCCTTCTCAATCGCTTCGTCGAGAAACGTTTCAGCATAGTCATTCAAAGACTCGGTCAAATAGAAGTCCTGCGGCAGGTCCACTCGTGTGCGGTCGAGATAGTATGGATTGCCTTGCACTTCGTGGAAGTAACTGATCTTTGCCTGACACATCGGGCCGTAGAACCGATCAAATCCACGATCCAGCGCCGAGTCTCTTCCCTGCCACTTACCGACCATAGCCGTATGATAGCCCGCCTGCTGAAGCACCTCGCCGACAGTCATACACTTGCTGAAGTCTTTCGGATCGTTCCAACGATCACCGCGATGACCAACCTGCTGGCAATACAAGCCGGTCAGCAAGGAGGCTCGAGTCGGTCCACAGATCGCGTTGTTGTAGAATTGCGTGAAACGCATGCCGTCGTGAGCCAACGAATCGATGTGTGGAGTCTCGATCTCGCCGCCATAGCAACCAAGGTCAGACCAACCCAGGTCGTCAGCCATGATAAGGACGATATTTGGTGGTTTCGCCTGTGCTAGTTCGGGCAGTAATAGCCTCGACGTAATGAACCCGAGTCCCAGGAGCATCAGGACGTACTTCAGAGCTACTGATGCCTCGCGATCCGCCAACGAAGCGATGACGGCACGTTTCGCGTGTGTTGCACAGAGCCGCCTCAGAGGGGAATTCATCTCGGTTCTGTCCTCGTAACTAGTTGGGCCGCGCCACTTTTGACATAAGTCATTGGGTATCATAACCCGAAGCGTAAGTTTGGAAGTTGCGTTTCTTGGTTTAGGGGCAAGGCCCCGTCCGATTACCTAGCCCAGCCTGAAGGGCTAGGTACGTCAATAACAATGAATCGTAGAGCCAACGATTTCGCCGAACACCCGGCCCTTCAGGCTGGGCTAGGTAAATGGCCGGACCTTTGGCCCTGAGCAACGCAAATAGCGCAACTTCAAAAAGCGTAAGCGAGGAGCTGCGGCAAACCATTTTCTCGCTTACGCTTCGGGTTGTGATGGTCGTGAAAGTGGCGCTGTCCAACTAGCATCGGTTAGTGACAGGATACCCCGACTTCGTTCTTGTCGCGAGTCGCTTGCACAGGATCGCAACGAAAACCGACCAGATCGCGATCGAGCGAGCGATGCGGCTAGTTGGCAAAGGCGCGCAAGACTGCCAGAATTGCAACCACTTTCTTAACAAGAGCTATTCACACCGGACCCAGAGGAACCCTAACGATGCGGCTTCGAGATACAAACATGCTGGCTTTATTAGGCGTTCTTCTGACTAGCACGATCGCTCATGGGGAGAAGGGAACAGAGCTTCAGCCTGTGTTGGCTCAACCTGGCAGTGTCGTTCTAGACGAAAGTTTTTCCGGCGGGGAACTTGGCGAGAACTGGGTCGCGAACAAAGGAGACTGGCCTGTCCAGGACGGTGTCGTTGTCGGTCGCGAAAAGAAGGAAGACATGCACGCGGCAGTCCTGACGCTGCAACATCCGCATCGGAATTCGATCATTCGCTTTTCGTTCCAACTCGATGGCGCAACGGGTTTCAACTTGAGCTTCAACCACGCAAAGGGACATCTATTTCGCATCGCCGTCAGTGAGACCGGTCTGACACTTACGAAAGATGCTGACAAGAAGGACCCAACTTCCAAGGCGAAGGCGCTCGCCAAAGCCTCTGGTGAGTTTGATTCTGCAGAGTGGCACACGCTGCTCGTCGAGATTCTAGGCGACAGGGTTTCGGTACAGTCGGACAACGGCTCAAAGCTGAGCATTCAAGAACCATCACTCGACGTCGATAAAACCGGCTATCGGTTTGTCACACGCGGCGAAGCGCTGCTGCTGGACGATGTCAAAATTTGGAACGTAAAGCCATAGCAGATTGCGTCCGAATCCATGTAGTTCTTGCGCGAAACTCGATTGAGTGCCGCGGTGATGGACAACGACGCACCGCCCAGTCATGGCGTGGACGCAATTGTCGTATGGAATGTCGCTGCAAAAGTGGAACTCGCTGCAGGTCGTATCGAACGTGGCGAATCCCATGAGTTCTGAAAACGGCGACTCGACAGCCAGAGATGCACAGGCGTAATGTTTGAAGTTGATCCCAGCACGGTCCTGACGAATCTCCAAGGCGGCGAATCGGTGGGACATTTGACGTCGGACTAGTCCTGCATCCATTCGACGTAGACCTGACGTACTTGCTTTGTCGCGGCGAATCGGGCTTCAACCCATTGCGCACTGCCTTCCTGCGGTCGACAGGTCCAGCGTGGCACGTTGTTGCCGATTGACCGGAGAAGCTTTTTGCTATCGTGGGTCGCGTTCACGGCCAATGTCGTGGCGCGATACTCCGCCACTCAACATCGCTATTAAGGCAAAGACGGCAGTGAGAGGGCAAAGCCGAGCTGATTGGAATCGTGGAATTCAGCGTCGATGATTCTGTTTTCTCCGAAGTCGACATCACCGACTTGCGTGGTTGCGCCTTCGACGGTGGGAGCGTTGCCATAACCGCCGATGAAGTGGGCGGTGTAAACCGTCTTGAGGGCGGCGCCCCAGTTGTGCGGAGACGCGCACGTGCCTTGCTAGGTGAGTCGCGGCATTTTCTCGCGCCACTTGGTAAGTCCGTGACCACAGATGTCTTCCAGGCGGACGTGGAGTGTGTGATCTTTCTGAAGTTCTTCGAGGATGGGAAAATCGGGTTGAGCCTCGCCGTCAGCGCGAACGATTTCTTCGCGACCGCTGGCGAAGAGGCAGCCCTTCAAGCGAGTCCAGTCGGCGACGGTTTCTTGAAAGAGTTCTTCGATCCAAAAGAGAGGGACGTCGGCGACGCCTTTGAGGAAGTCGATCAGCGTCCTGCGTTGGACGACTGGGAGAACAGTAATCAAAGCAAAGTCGTGCTTCTAAATAGCCTTCTTTCGTGAATGGCAACTACGGGAACTCCCAGCGTTTCACCGACTGCTTCGTTTTCGCATCAAGGTAGTCGATGGATTGGATCTCTATCGGTGCATTCTCGAGAGGAAGATACAGACGAACGATCTGCGTCGTTTTCTCGATCGGCAAATCAATCAGCAGTTCCTGCCATTCGGATCCAGCGGGAATCGCGAAATTCACGACCTGCCCTTGTGCGGGAAACTCCTCCTGAGCCGCCAGCTTCCACTGCACCTTCCCTGCACCACCAGTTTGACTTCGAGCCCGCAATTGCAGAGTCAACGGCATCCCCGTTTTGATCTGAGCCGTGCCGAGAAAGGGATTTCGCTTTCCCGGCTCCATCGTCACTACCAAGGCTCCGTTCTTCACTTCGACCGTACACATCTTCGGTACGAGGCCGGCATCAGGGGCCCGAGCCGCTCTGGCGACCTGCGGCGCGTAAGCTGGATTCGGCTTGGGCACCAGCGCTCCAGTGTCTGCGATGAAGCCGTCGATCAGTGCATCGAGTTCCTTTACCTTTTCTGGCATGACCGTGGCCAAGTTGTTCGCCTCGCCGATATCCTCCACCAGGTTGTAAAGCTCGCGCACCTCGGGGTAATCTCGATGCGGCTCGAAACGCCGGATCAGTTTCCACTCACCTTTCCGCACCGACACCGCTGGGATGATGTGAGGAAACCAGGTGAAGTAAGCCTCACGCTCGAGGCGACCGGTTTGCTTCAGCACCGGTAGAAACGAGAGTCCATCGACGATGTGATTGGCTGGCAACTCGACGTTCAGCGCATCGAGTACGGTGGGATAAAGATCAATGGCTCCGACAACGGTGTCATTGGTCGTGCCCGGTTTGATATTGCCCGGCCAACGCACCATCAACGGCACACGCTGACCTCCCTCGTAGATGCGTGCCTTGCCTTCGCGCAGTGGTGCATTATTTGTCGGACCTTCACCTCCCGCCCACTTCCGCCACTCCCGAATCGCGGCCATCTTCGGGTGATTCTCACTCAGATTGGCGATCTTGCGATCGTCCTCCCGATTGCTGTGCACGTTGCCGCCGTTGTCCGAATAAAAAATGAACAGCGTGTTCTCGGTCAGTCCCAGTTCGTCCAGCTTGGCCATCACGCGACCAAGGCTTTCGTCCACACTCTTGAGCATCGACGCCATGATCGGATTGCGTTGCTGACCTCGCGGATCAGACTTTTTCGCGAACTCGGTCGTGTATTCCTCCTTGTGCCCCCAGGGTCCATGCACGCCGTACTGCCAGAGGTTCAGGTAGAAGGGTTCGTCCCGATGCGCCTCGATGAACTTCAACGCCTCGTCGGTCAGGCGATCCGTGATGTATTCCCCGTCGGGTCCATCGGTGATGTTGCCCACGTGATGCTGCCCAGTCGGGCGGCCTTTGGTCGAGACGCCGTAGGGTGAGAAATAGCTTGGCGGCCCCGGATCAGGCGCGCATCCCCAAGTCGTTTCGAAACCGTTTTGATCGGGTCGATTCTCAGGCATCAGGCCGAGATGCCACTTACCAAAGTGCCCCGTCCGATAGCCCGCGTCCCGCAACACCTCGGCCAACGTCACGATCGCTGGATCAATGAAGTTCTTGCTGCTAGCGTAGAGAAACTGTGCGGCTGGTGAAGCCTTCTCGGGATAACGCGCAGCACCAGGTGCCGCTGGCGGTTGATGGCCGCTTGCCGAGGTGATGCCATGACGGGCCGAGTGTTGCCCCGAGAGAATTGAGCAACGCGTTGGCGAGCACAGCGGCACGGCATAGGCATCCGTGAATCGCATCGACTGATTGGCCAGTCGTTCCATGTTCGGCGTTTCGTAATATTCCGAACCATAAGCGGAGCTATCCATCCAGCCCATGTCATCAACGACGAAGAGAACGACGTTGGGCTGATCTTTGGCCGTAGCAGGAACACCCCCAAGCAACAGAAGAGTTACAGCGGTCCACACCGATCTCGTTCGAGCTCTCATCTTTCTCTCCATGACCTCAAGTTGATTTCATGACCCAGGCACTATCATTTTGTCTTAGGTGACTTGAGGGAGTCGATGTAGGCTTTGGAAGCGGCTTCGAGTTGTGCGAGGTTGGGAGCAACCTTATGCTCGTAGTCCTTGATGGCTTTGCCGGCGTCGACAACGGCTCTGTTGCGGGTCTGAAACTCGGAATCGTCATTGAGGGATTTGCGGATGGCGTTGCGTTTTTCCACGACCGTCTCAACGCTTTCGAAGGCTGCGGGGAAACGGGCTACGAGGGCGGCTTGACGACGGGCCGTTTCGGCGACGAGGGCGGCGAGTTGTTTGTCACCGGCGGCTTCGAGTTGGGCGCGGACCTGACCGAGTTCGGAAGTGTAGCGTTGCTTGGGGATTCCATCCTCTTTGAGCTTGGCGAGTTCTGGCTTCGTGGAGAGGACGTAATCGTCTTCGGCGCGACCCGCTTTGTGGACGGCGGTTTCCAATGCCTTGAAGTCCGGTTCGGTCTCCTTGATGTGCTGCTTCTGCTTCGCGATAAGTTTGCTGAGTTCCTTGTGGGTGGCGAAGGCCTCCGCGTAGTCCGCGTGCAGTGCAGCTTCAAGCTTGTCGTGGCGGGCCACGAGGTCGCGGTAGGTCTGGTCATTCAGAGTGAGGCGGGACTTGAGGTTCATGTACTCGAGTTTGTATCGGTCGGCCGGGTCGCGTCTGACGGGTTCGCGGTTGGCCTGGGCCATCGCGAGCTTCTCGCGTGTCTCGGTCCAATCCTCGCGCTGGCCGGTCGCCTTCCAGATGCGGACGTTGTCGATCGACGCGCCGGGTAAGTCGAACTGAAAAGCAAAGTACTCGCGAGTGCGGTCAATGATGGGGTGTTTGCCGAGGACAAATTCTTTGTCGCTCAGGTGCGCGACAATTTCGTCGTCCCAGTATTCGACCGTCATGGTCCGCCACTGGCCGGGTCGAGGCGTGCGGATGCATTCGTCAAGCTGGGCGGGGACGATGCCGGCATCGCGATCGACCGGCGTGTTGACCTCGAAGTGATCGGGGTGGATTTGAGTGACGCTGTTGTAGTGCCCGCCGCTGCCAGTCACGAGACGCAGGTCTGTCGTTTGGCCGGAGAGTTTAAAGTCGAACTGAATGATCGTGTTATGAAAGGACGGGTCTTTGAGGAAGACGCGTTTGGTTTCGTTCGGATCGACATTGGTGCGCAACAACGCGCCGTCACGTAGTGCAAAATCGGCCTTGAATCCCCAACGGTCGGAGACGGTCGTGGGGTCGAAGTCCTCTGAGAAGTTGAGTTCGCCCGGCACACACATCAAGGCGTCGGGCGGCGCGGGCGTCTCGGCAGTTGCTGTCGCGGAGATCGCAGAGACGCAAAGTAGTGAGAGGATGAGACGAGAGTTCATCGTGTTGGTTCGCATCTTGGGTTCAGCCGTTCGCGTTTTGAGTGATAGGGCCGGTTCCCACGAGCCAGGCATCGTTGTTTGAGGCCGTTAGGAACCGACCCTACCTTACCTTACTACGGACAAAGCGTGGCAACAACGCAGCCGCGCGTGCAGTTCATCGAACGCACGAGTTGGATTCAGGCTGAATCACCGGCCGCATATCAGGCGTGGCGACAATTGCTGGAGGATTACAACGTCGAAGGGGTCGCGGTCCATGACGCCCGACTGGTCGCGATGCTGCAAACGGCGGGCATCAACCACATCCTTTCGCTGAACCCCCGCGACTTTGCCCGCTATCCGTTTGTTACGGCCGTAACACCTCAAGACGTAGTTCGTGCAACGCCGCCAGCGTAACGTGTTGACGGAATACGGTTTCACGGTTTCCGCCGAAACAACGGTTTCTGGAACGAATGGCACTGCCGGTTGCGTAGTAAGCACTTAAGTCTGCCAGCATTCTTGCGGAGGCGCGTGCCTTCGGCAATGGTACGTGACGCGTGAGAGTCGGCGAACCAAAACGCGAATGCTGATCTTGGACGGCGAGCCTTCCTGGGCCTATCATGCCAAGTATTGAGACCTTCCTTGGTGGCGTGTGACTTTGCCTTGGCCAAGGAAGGTCTCATGTCTTATCGCAACTCTTCTCCTACGTTGCCACTGCGATTCTCGTTGGTGCTGCGGTCTTTCTTGCAGCACGCTGGTCTGCCGTTCTCTGACGCTTTGTCCGAAGACGAGATTCAAAAAGTGTTCGACACGCAAGACGTGGGCTTCGCCATGCAAGAAGACGAAGTCTACTGTCCTGCGGTAACCTTGTGGGCGTTTCTCTCGCAAGTGCTCTTCAAAGACGAACAACGCAGTTGTGCGGCAGCGGTTGCACGTGTTGTCGTCATGTTCGTCGCGTTGGGAAAAGATTCGCCATCGAGTAACACAGGTGCTTACTGTCGCGCCCGAGCGAAGCTGCCGGAGTCGGTGCTACAGGAACTCGTCGAAGACGTCGCTCGTCGTTGCGAACAACAAGTTCCAACGGCTTGGTTGTGGAAAGGTCGTCACGTACATCTGGTCGACGGTACGACCTTCAGTATGCCCGACACGGAAGCGAATCAAGCGGAGTTTCCACAACCCAACACACAGCAAGCGGGATTGGGATTTCCGATCGCCCGACTGGTCGTGCTCGTCTCGCTCGCTACCGCGTTGACAACGGGTTATGCGATGGGGCCCTACTCGGGAAAGGAGAGTGGTGAGACGGCTCTGCTGCGGCAGTTGTTCGAGCAGTTCTCCGTGGGCGATATTCTGCTCGGCGACCGTTACTACTGCGGCTGGTTCACCCTCGTTCTGCTGTTGCAACGCGGAGTGGATGTCGTCACACGTCAGCACCAACTGCGGACAACCGATTTTCGACGCGGCAGACGTTTGGGAAAATCCGATCATCTTGTGGTGTGGCCCAAACCAGCACGTCCCGATTGGATGGACAAAGAGACCTACGACAGCTTGCCTGACTCGTTGACTGTCCGCGAACTGGAAGTTTGTGTCGAGCAGCCTGGATTTCGAGTCGACTCGTTCGTCGTCGTCACCACACTCACCCAAGCGACACGGTATAGTAACGCCGACATCGCGAAGCTCTATCACAAACGTTGGCTCGCGGAACTCGACATCCGCGCGATCAAGATCAGTCTCGGCATGGATGTGTTGCGTTGCAAATCCCCGGAGATGATTCGCCGTGAAGTGGCTGCTTGCCTGTTGGCTTACAACTTGATCCGCCAAACGATGCTGCAATCGGCTTATCAGGCAGGCGTCTCTCCCCGGCATCAGAGTTTCACAGCCGCCTTGCAAAAGATCGCGGCCGGCTTTGTGGTGTTGGCGGTGTTGGAAACGTGTGCTACGACCGTCGGTGACACCCACCGCGAGCAATTGCCTTCTCATCGAGTTGGCCACCGCCCAGACCGCATCGAACCTCGCTGCCTTAAACGCCGACCCAAGTCTCAGAAACTGCTCACCATTCCCCGTGACCAAGCGCGAGCCGATCTGCTCGCCACTCGATCGCCGTAAACCCTTGTGAGCCAACCGGCAGTGCCATTCGTTCCAGGAGCCGTTGATTCCAGCCACGGCAGGCACAACTCCATCTGACCTTTGTCGCTCGCCTGGAATTCTCAGAACGCATCAAGGAACTCGTTCAAGGCTTCTATCAACACGCGCCTTCGTCAGGCAAATGGATTCACAGCAGTCACCGAGTCATATTGCTCGCCATCGCCAAGGTCTTCCGAGTATAGCGTCTCGACGTTGGCTTCGATGCAGGCCGCGATCAGCAGACTGTCCCAGTGTGACAAGCTGTGCCGGGACGTTAATCCGAGTGAACTCGGAATCATGTTCATCGACGGCATCGCGACTGGAAACAAAACCGAAACGTCGGCCATGTGTTGATCCACATCGCTCGCCGACAGTCGTCCACGGTCCACCCACCGCCGCAGACAGACGAGGCATTCCACGATCACCTGCCACGGCAAAACCGTATCGTCTGGCTTCTCGCTGAGTCGGTCGATCAACTCGATGGCTTGCTGCTGGCGAATCGGATCATCTGTGTCGAAGGAATAGACCAGCACGTTGGTGTCAATCGCGTTCATAAAGATCGTTCCGCACGAACTTCTCGCCGCCAGCGTGAATCGGCCGCTCGCTCAGCCGCCGCTTCAGCCGCTGCCAAGCTTCGCGGCGGTCGGTGGTTGCCGGTTGCACGATGCGACGAAGCGTGACAGCGACTCGTGAACTGTCAGGAAGCTCGACCGGTTGATCCAGTTCGATTCGTCCAGCGACGATCGTGCCTTGGAGTTCCGTGTTCGTGGTCATGTTAACCTCATCATTCTTTCTAAATCAGATTGAACACAGATCATTTTAGTCGATGGAGCTGCAAACTGAAACGGCGAACAATCGGTGCCAGGACACATCAGCTGGTGGCAGCGCTCCGCGCGAACTCTTTACGTGATCCAGACTAAAGTCCGTGGGCACGCGCGGCGGCAAGGCAAGGTCGTGCAACGCGGCTGAATTGTCGTCACTCTCGTTTCGAATGAACGCTGTAGCCAGCTCGCTGCAAACCTTGCCAAGTGCTATTTGACTCCAAGTGTTCGAAGCAGCTCGACGATTTCCCCGTATCCTTCGCGGTCAAGGCTGGGGTCGGCTTCGAAGTCACCGGCCGATCCCCTCAGCGCAACGTCCATGGCTCTTGATGTGTCGGCGCCTCGATCAAGCAAGATCTGGATGATCCGCTTGTGACGCATGACGATCGCGGTTGTAAGAGGTGTCGCACCGTAATCCTGCTCGCGCCGTTCGATAGCCGCGCCGTGGTCCAGCAGCCACTGGAACAGCTCCGACCGGTCTGTGTAGATGCACGCGTGCAATGAGGGTGGTATACCGTCTAAGCCTTCGAGCGCCTCCGGGTTCTCCGCCAGAATTCTTTCCGCGAGTGCATAGTCCTTTGCATCGAAAGCGTCGAAGAGGGAAGGTTTTCTAGAAGGTGCAGTGAAATCATCCACGGGTGGAGTCAACTCGAAAGGGCCCACCGGAGCGGCAAGTACACGCATGCCGCAATACCGCCCGCGATTGCCCGGCATCCAGCCTTCGCGTCGAGCGGCGCGGCACGCGGCGGCCGTGTTGTAATAACTGCCACCTCGCACCGCGCGACAGGGATTCGCCCGCCAAAACCAGTCCTGACACCATTCGCAGACGTTACCCAGCATGTCATGGAATCCCCAAGCGTTGGGCACCTTCTGGCCAACCGTGTGCGGACGGCCCTCAGCGTTGTCGAGATACCAAGCTATCTGATCGAGGGCGATCGAATCGGCGTCGCCATATCTCGCCTCCTGGTTGCCCGCCCGGCAAGCGTACTCCCATTCTGCTTCGGTCGGTAGCCGATACTCCCATCCTTCGGGAAGCACTCCGGCTTGGCGGTCAAGCTCGGTCAACTTGCTACAGAACGCGCCGGCCATGTCCCAGCTCACCGAGTCGACGGGCGCATCCTTGCCGGCTGCTGGGTGGACTGTTGGGTTCTCGCCGGTTGCCCGTTCGTACTGCGCCTGCGTCACGGGTGTCGCGCCGAGATAGAACTCATGCGACAACGTTACCTCACGCTCTTCCTCCCAGGGCATGTGCCCCTGTTCACTCGGCGGACTTCCCATGATAAACGAACCGGGAGTCACCAGGATCAGGCGCGCGCCGCTCGAACTGATCAATTCCGCTTTCATTCATCGGCCTCGTAGAAAAAGACGTGGGGTAAGCTTCCAGCTTGCCGGATCGAATAACCGCAAGCTGGAAGCTTACGCCACGATAAATTCACAGCCTGAGTTATGTTCCATTTGGATATTTGAACGTGAGATCCTCAATCGTGCCGGAAAAGTAGTTCGGCGTATTGTAGTCTCCCACCGGTTCGTTCAGGTCAGCACCGATTTGAATGGAGTCGCCGGGTTCGAGTTGCATGATGCCTGCTTGCTCCTTCCCCACGACCTTGCCGTTGATTTTAAGTAACATCTCGCCGTTGGGATTCCAGTTCGCTTCGAAATTGGTGGAACCTGCGATCGCGGCCGTAGAACGAACCAACGTGCGTTTTTCGTTCACGCATGCGGCGAAACACAAATGGCCTTCATTCAAGTAAACGCTGTAGCCGGCTCGACTGCCGCCGTGAGCCAGAATGACACCGGGAGGCGAGTCGGAGCGAATCGTGCCCTTGATCTGAAGTGAGCAGCCGCCTGCCACTTTCGGCGCGCGAAACGCCGGGAGGTCGAGCCATGATTTTCCATCCAACTGAAGTGAAGCCGTGTCGCCCTTGACACCATGGTTCACAAAACGAAGCAGCTGGTCACTGGCAAGGATCGCAATCGTCGGGCCGGGCGCGGTGAGTGGAGCGTCTTTATCGAACGCATAGCCCAGGTTGTCGGCCCACGCGGAGATTTCAGCGGCCATCGCGGTAGCACGCGCGGGTTGTTGGGCGAGAAGATTGGTGGTCTCGCCCTCGTCCGCTTCGAGATCGAACAGCTGGGCTTCGCTGCCATCGGGATTGGTGAGGAACTTCCAGCGGTCGTCGCGCATCGCGAAGGTGGGACTCTGGTGCTCCGGTTTGCCGCCCTTAAGGATCGCGTGCGGATGGCCGTATTGCCAGAACACGGGTTTAGCCCGTTGGGACGGATGGCCGAGAAGAACGTCGCCACGATCCAGACCGTCTAGGTTGTCCTCAACAGGAACTCCCGCGAATCGACAAATGGTTGGAGAAAGATCAATCGCGCTGACCACGCTGGTCGTGTCTTCGCTGCCGGCGGGAATCGTATCGGTCCAGCGTGCGATGAAGGGCATGCGGATGCCGCCTTCGAACAGCGACCATTTTCGACCTCGGTAAGGACCGGTGGAACCGGCCGGCGGGCCTGTCAGGTATTTCTTCGGCCAGTCGGTGGGACCGTTGTCGCTTGTGAAGAGGATCAACGTCTTCTTGCCGAGATTCAATTCATCAATCGTCGCGATCACTCGCCCGATCTGATTGTCCATCTCTTCGAGGACGCCGAAAAAATCGCGAACATAGGGATCGTCGGAAACGGACTTGAATTTGTCGGCACTGCCGGGAAGCGGCACGTGCGCGTCGTGAACGTCGTTCGGAAACAGCCGCACGTAGAAGGGGCCCTCGCGGTGGCGGCGAATGAAATCGATCGTGCGATCTGTCTGAATCTGCATTCGCTCCCAGCGCTCGCAGGGAATGATCTCTCCATGACCGAGAGCTTTCGCTCGTTCGATCGCGTTGGGGTTGTTCTCGATGATTCGGTCGCCCAGACCTTCGAAGGAAACCAGGGATTCGTCGAATCCGTAGGCTTGAGGTAGCGGTGCGTCGTCGACATCACGACCGCCTCCCATGTGCCATTTGCCGAAATGAGCGGTTGCGTAGCCAGCGGTCTTCAACTTCTTTGCTGTCGTCGGGGCGGACGCGTCGAGATAGTCAGCCATGCCGCGATTCGCATTGCCAGCCCGTGTGTTCAGGAACGAATGGATTTTCCAGCGCCCCTGATATTGCCCGGTGGTGAGCGCGACTCGCGAGGCGGAACAGATCGGCGAGTTGACGTAAAAGTTAGTCAACTTGATGCCTTGAGCCGCGAGCTTGTCGATGTTCGGCGTCTTGATCAACGGATTACCAAAGCAGCTCGGATCGGCGAAGCCCATGTCATCAATGAAGATGACAACGATGTTCGGTTGGGCAGCCTCGGCGTGCAACATCACTCCTGCGAGCAAACAGATCGCAATTAGTAATCGCTTCAAAGTGTGACTCCAATGTATTGGGCGTGTTCGCTGCCCCAAAGGTCGCGCAGCCTGTTCGGGCTACCGGGATCTTTTGAAGCGACTTTTCAACGACCGTCTAACAGATTCAACGCCTTCGCGGACCCGACGAGAGTCGTTCCACCTCCGTGAAATACGCTCCTCCGGCGCGATCATTCTCGTCATACAGATACGTCAGCAGTTCCGTTGGTCCCGCTGGCAGGTCGATGTTAAATACGACGCCTTTGCTGCCGGGTTCCACTTCCCTGGTTCGTTCCTGCCCGGCAATCACGACCCTGGCCCGCACGGCCTTGATCTGTGCGTCGGCCTCCTTGGGCAACTGACGCAGCGTCAGTCGATAACGTCCCGGCACCTTAACGTTGACCATCCATGGCCCAGTCGTCTTTGGCAGTTTCCTGATCGAGCCGAAGTTCCACGGCGGGTTGCCATTGGGCAGGTACCAGTCCTGTGAACATAGCACGGTTGGGTTGTTTGCTGGATTACCAAGGTCAATGCGCACCGGCGTCATTCGAGGCGAAACGGAATCCCAAAACGGCAGATACTGCTCGCGCAACTGATTGACGATCTCCGGATGATCCGTCGCCACATTGTTGCGCTGCGCAGGGTCAGCCTGCATGTCATAGAGTTCTTGGCCGTTGATCAGCCGCCAATTCTTCCGAAGGACACACGTGTCGCTCCACGCCTGAGGAGCCTCACGAAAGTGGGCTCCTCCCTGAAACTGAACGATCAAGTATTCGCGATGAGGAGGAGCATCTCCGTTGGTCAACTGTTTGGCGAAAGAAGAGCCATCGGGGCGGTGATTCGCAGGTACGTTGATCCCACAAAGTTCGGCCAGTGTCGGCAGCACATCAATATGGGCCGCGAGCGAATCGATGTCGCGACCGCCAAGAATGCCAACTGCTGGCCATCGAATAAAGAACGGTACACGATGCCCGCCGTCGTAGAGGGAAGACTTCTTGCCCCGCATACCCGCATTGAAGCCTTCAAAAGCCTCCGAATCCAGTCCGTGGAATTTGCCCCCATTGGCTGTCCCGTTGTCCGTCATAAACACCAGGATCGTGTTGTTGGTGAGGTCAAGCTCATCCAATCTCCGCCGCAGTTCGCCCAGGTTGTGATCGAAGTTTGCGATCATCCCATAGAAATTCGCCCCGCTGCCCCACTTCGCGATCGCATTATAATGCTGACTCCATTTTCGATCGACGATGTAGGGACCATGTGGAGCGTTTGTCGCAAGATACAGAAAGAACGGATTCTTTTGATTCTCTTCGATGAAGCGAATCGACTCCCGAAACCAGACGTCGGTGCAATACCCTTGAAACTTCTCAAACTGCCCGTTTCGCTCGTAGGTGTCATCGAAGTAATCGTTACCCCAGTAATCCGACGCCTGGCCGACACCGCCACAACGATGCCAGACCACATCCTGAAACCCGCGGTCCTGCGGACGATGCGGAGCATTGTCGCCAAGATGCCACTTGCCAACCATTCCCGTGACATAGCCCGCGTCCGCAAACACGTTCGCGACCGTTCGCTCGTCCGTGTGCATCATCGTGCGGCCACTGCTGGTCCGGTAGGCACCTGTTCGCCCTGGATAACGCCCGGTCATCAACGCCGCTCGCGTGGGTGTGCAGAACGGACTGACGTGAAAGTCCGTCATACGCACGGACTCGCGGTGTAGCTGGTCCAGGTTGGGAGTCTTGAGGATTGGATTGCCATGGCAAGCCAGGTCGCCATAGCCTTGATCATCGGTCATCACGAGGATGACATTGGGACGACTGGCTTTCTTCGGCGGGGTAGTTTCCGCCTCGACATGGGCAACCAAGCCGGCCAAGGACAAGGCAAAAAAGACGAAGAACAAACGGTTCATATCGGTCTCTCTCTATCGGTGGCATCTTACCTCTGGCTTCGGTGACAAGATCTCAAACAAAAGGGAACAGAGTCTCGCTGCTCAACGTTTCTGCGTTCCCTCTGTTTGATTCGGCGTCAGTCGGTTGCGTTGCGAACGACCCACCGAAAGCCGCGATCACCCTGGCAACTACTCTTAATCCGACTGCTTGAACGCCGCATGATCAGCTTTTCCTGTCGCAAGCAGGTACGCGAGCAGGTCCAGAATCTGTTCTTTGTCCAAGGTGTTGAGAATCCCTACCGGCATGATCGAGACCGGTGACGGGCGCCTAAACTCGATCTCGTTTTTCGCAATCTTCTGCTGCTGATCTGCGGTCGGTCCTGTTTGGACGATCACGGTCTCTTCGTCCTCGGTGACGATGTTACCAGAGATATACTTGCCGGAATCCAATTCGAACATAAATTTGCGATACTTCTCTTCGACATTGCGAGAAGGTTCGACAATCTCCTGCAACAAGACCTTCACATCACCTTTGTACTTCTTGACGACGTCGGCCAAGTCCGGACCCACCGTCAGGCTCGGACCGTGCGAATGGCCTGCGTGGTTGTGAATGGCGGTGGGAACTGCATCGGCACCAGTCACCTTGTGGCACTGTGCACAGGCCAATGTTGTGAACAACTGCTGGCCTCGGAAAAAGTTGCGGTGCTCTCCGACGCGTTTCACATCTTCCTGCAGGTCGCTGACTTTCCATTCAGTGATTTTAACCACCGGCTTGGGGTTCCTGACGAGGAACTCTTTCAAGTTGTTCGTCACATACATGGTGCCGCGCATCAGCAGGTGATGACCGGGGAATGAACAGATGTAAGGATACGCACCTTCTTCTGTCGGAGCCGTGAATTCGATGACTTCTTCCTGGCCATGATCAACCAGCTTGCTGGACCAAAGAATGTCTGGGCTCGCCGGCACATAGTTCACTGCGAAACCGCCCGCACCTAGAGCCATCGCCTTCAGTCCGATGTCATTATCCGTGCCGGGCTTTACCAGCAGGATGTTGTGCGGCATGAAGTCGGGATTCGCAAAGGTAAGCTTCACTCTCTTGCCAGGCTTGACGGTCAGTTCCGTGACGTCGTACCGCATCCGTTCAGGAATCGTGCCGACGCGAATCGTAGTCAGTTCGGGAGTGTCGCTGAGAATGCCGGACTTCTCGGCAGCCGCCATCTTCTCAGCGGCAATCACGCCGCCACGCATCGTGCTCTCCACGTTGAACCACAAGTGCTTCACGGTGTTGGCCGCGATTCGGGCATGAGGATCCGGGGACTTCAACAGCTCTCTCATCAACGCATAGTCTCTGACGTTGTGCTGTTGGTGAAGCCACAGGGCTTCGAGCAAATGATGTGCGTCGGCCGGATCGTTCGGATCAAGCGTCTTGATCCATTGCTTCGTCGCGGCGATCACTTCCGCTGAATCTCGCTCGCTAAGTTCAACACGAGTCCGATGGCGAATTGAGTCAACTGGCGATTTCAGATTTTCCAGCAAGGCCGCGATGGGCTGGCCGTCGATGGCAACCGGCTCTTGTAGTGGTCGGCCCACCGCTGTCAAGCGATAGATGCGGCCGTGTGCGTGATCGCGGTTTGGATCGCGAACGTTGTGTTGCATGTGGCCGATGATGGCATTGTGCCAGTCGCAGAAATACAACGAGCCATCCGGTGCGAAGATCGCATCCGAAGGACGGAAGTTCTTGTCGCCGCTCATCAACAGTCCGCGTGATTGGTCGAGCGTGGTGGAGCCGTCCGCGTTAATTGTTGTGACCGTCAGATCGCCGCCCGCGGGTTCGCCCCACACGACACCAGTTTGAGCGTTACGCTCAAGATGATAGTGTTTGATGCCAAGGAAACCGATCACGTTACAAATCAGGAAGTCGCCTTGCATTGATTCGGGGAAATGCGTGCTGCTGACCACCTCGCTGGCGGTCACCGGACGAACCTCTTTCTTCAGCAGTTCGTGCATCGCAAAACCCTTGCCTTCCGGTCGGACTTGATAAGCCCGTCCGCCGGTTCCGTCCGTCGCGTAGTGATAGCCCCAATGATCAAATGCGATGCCATGTGGATTGGGCGAGTTGTTGGCGTGCAGCGAGATCGTGAAACGGCGAGGATCGAAGCGATACATGGCGGACGCGGCGGATTGCAGCGAAGGTCCCCACGGATGTTCGTGATTGTGTTGCATGAACACACCGCTCTGCCAGTAGATCGCACCATCGGGGCCATAGATCAGATTGTTCGCACCGTGATGGGTATCCGATGAATCAACGCCCTGCAGCATGATCGTGCGAACGTCAGCCACGTCGTCGCCATCGGTGTCTTTCAGAAACAGGATCTCCGGCGCACATGTCACGATGACGCCTCCGTTCCAGAACTCGAAGCCGAGTGGATTCTGAACGCGAGCAAACTCGGTGATGCGATCTGCTTTGCCGTCGCTGTTGTCATCGTGAACGATGATCAAGGCGTCGTTCATTTCCTTCAGTGGTTCCCACTTCGGATACGTCGGCCAAACGGCAGCCCACAATCGACCCTTAGTGTCGAACTGCATTTGCACCGGGTTCACGAGTTGCGGAAATTGAGCTTCATCCGCGAACAGGCTGACTTCAAAGCCCTCTGCGACGGCCATGTGCTTGATGCCTTCTTCGCCGCTGATGTAGTCCAGCTTGCCTTCCTTCATAGCATTGGAACTCTTGCTGCCGCCGCCGACGTTGGAGATTACTTCGACTGGC
>JACKHN010000047.1 GCA_020638975.1 Planctomycetaceae bacterium | reverse complement strand
AGTAAACGAGCTTCTGTTTCATCCAAATACTTGGCTCGTCTTCCTTTGTTTGATCCTCAGCCCGAGCTGCGGTAATCCCAAGCAAGCAAATGGAGGCGGCTATAAGAATGACTTTGCGCATGGCTTTCTCCCTCGTGCGATGAAAGCACCGCGTCCGATGCGATGCAGAATTTCGACCCAGTCACTTCCAAGCGAGCAAACTTCGCGCCAATGTAGCTGGGATAAATATTTGGATCGCAATTGCAACAAATTCGCACAGCGCCCAGCCCTGGGACTGTGCAAACTCGACACACCGCTGTGCGATCGTGCGGTCAGCTCGACGCTCTCGCACTACAGAATATCCTACTGGCCCTGGGTATTGAGGGTCGCGTGGCCACTCAAGCCTATGTTCTAAACAGAGTTAGATCGATCCGCAGTCGATTATCCGTTGACAAGACGCAGATCAACCTTCATCGTATTGAATAAGGATTTGGGAACGAAGTCAGAGGAACCGCGTCTGATTCTCGAGCTCCCTCGAAACTACTGTGTGTCGAGCGATGTGACGAATCGATGTCGTTCAGTCTTGTCGGCTGGAAGTTCACGGAAGAAGTTCGAGCGATGGCTCGGCGTGTAGATGACTGTGAACGAAACTGAAGTCAGACGAATCATACGACGGCTAGAACACGAGGAGACACGTCATGACCACGGTGCTAATCGTTGATGATTCGGCTCTCGATCGCGAATTGGCGAAACGGATCTTGGCCGAGGACTTGCAACTCACGGTCGAAACCGTCGACAACGGTCGCGCAGCACTAGATCGCTTAAATGCCGGCGGCATTGATCTTGTCTTGACCGACTTGATGATGCCGGACATCAACGGCTTGCAACTTGTCACCACCATTCGCGTCGATCATCCCGACACTCCGGTGATCCTGATGACTGGAGGTGGAACGGAAGTCGTCGCGATGAATGCGCTGGCTCAGGGTGCCGCTAGTTACGTTCCCAAGAGAATGCTGAACGAGTGGTTGCTGAATACGGCCCACGACGTCTTGGCATTGCAGCATGCCCAACGGACACATGGCAAACTGTTGGAGTGCTTCAATGTTGTCCAGTTCGAGCTGGAATTGAGTAACGATGGAGCACTCATCGAACCGCTCGTCGAGTATCTGCAGCAGATCGTTGGCGGCATGCGTTTGTTTGATGCAACCGAGACGTATCGATTGGGCGTGGGTTTAAAGGAAGCGTTGCAAAACGCGTTATATCGTGACCGAACAATACAGTTTGCCGTTCGCATTGATCGTCACAAGGCTCGCTTTACGATTCGTTCCCAACCGGAGGATGGACCGGTGTTCGACGCGACTGCCGTCCCTGATGTGGAAGATCTCGATGCGTTAAAGACGACCAACGAGCGTGGCTTTATGTTGATACGATCACATCTGGATGATATTCGCTTTAACGAATCCGGCACCGAAGTGGTACTTGTGAAGCGTTGTGAAGATGACGGCGAGCAGGATTGAATCCAGGCACACTCTTACCCAAAGCCTCATCTTCATGGCCGATCAATTGCACGTTCTACAAATCGAAGATAGCCCAACCATCGTTCAATTGACGCGTTCGATGTTGGCGGAATCGAAGAGCGTCGCGTTCGTAGTCGAGGCTGAGTCATCCTTGGCCGCAGGAATCAAGCGGCTTGCACGAGGTGGAATTGACGTGGTGTTGCTCGATCTGACGCTGCCCGACAGCGAAGGGCTCGAAACGTTCAGCACCTTGCAAGCCGTCATTCCCAAAGTTCCGATCGTCATCTTTACGAGCGTGGACGACGAGGAGCTGACGTTAGACGCGCTGCGGCAAGGTGCGGCCGACTATCTGGTCAAAAGTGAAGTTCACGCCAAGTGGCTCGCGCGGGCGCTGAGTTTTGCACCAAATCGAAATCAAACTCCGAAGTTCGACGGCAAATCCAGCAAGTCAGATGACAAGGTGGTCGAACGTTCGATCGAGATCGAAAAGTCGGACGCGACTCCCGGCTTGTTCTGGGTCCGGATCAACGCCAAGCGAATGGTTAGCGTGGTGACAATGGAAGTGATCAAGAACCGAATGTTGAATCTGGTAAAGCGAACCGACGTTTCGGAAGTGCGGGTCGACTTTTCCAATGTCGAGTATGTCGCCAACGCCGCGATCTCCATGCTGCTGATCGTACACAAGAAGGCCAAGGCCGCGGATGCCGAACTGATACTCTGTAACATTTCGAATCAGGTGTTCGAGCAGTTCACGAGTCGCCGATTCGACAAGGTGTTTCGAATCGAGCGAGCGAGCGCCTGAGTTCAACCCCGTGGATCAGCCACGCCACGCCTTGATTAGCTTGCACGCTTCGTCAACAGCAGCTTCGATTTCGTGAAGCCGCGAACGGATCGTCTCGACCTGCCTTTCTTTGGCAAGGACTTCGAATTCCGAAGAGATTTCCGTCAGCCGACTCGCGGCGAGAATTCGAGCGGCACCTTTCAAGGTATGAGCGGCCCGCTGCGTGGCCTCCACGTTTTCGTCCGCCAAACCTTGGCGCAAATCCTTCAACAGCTTCGGGCATTCCATCAAAAAGATTCGGGCTAGGTCGCGCAACACATCGATGCCGCCAGGGACTTGCGTTAGCGCCACATCAAAGTCAACGACATCGCGTTGATCGTTCGCAAATCCCTGCGTGAGATTGGCCTCAGGCTCGTACTCACTCGACTCTCCAACATACTTTGCGATCGTCGCGAAGAGCGCCGCAGGTGCGATTGGCTTCGATACATAATCGTCCATGCCGACCGCGAGGCAGCGTTCTTTGTCACCTTTCATCGCTGCAGCTGTCATGGCGATAATCGGCGTTCGCTTGCCCAACGTCGATTCCCGTTGGCGGATCACCGTCGTGGCAGCCAATCCATCCATGACCGGCATTTGTACGTCCATCAAGATGACATCGAAAGTCTGCTTCTCCCAGTTGCGAATCGCGACTTCTCCGTTTTCAGCCAGAACAACTTGATGACCTGCTCGTTCTAGAAACCCAACCGCGACTCGTTGATTGACGAGGCCGTCTTCGACGAGCAACACTCGCAAGGGAGGAACGTCTTGCGCCGCGGGTGTATCCGGTACCACAATAGGCATTTCAATCGCGTGTTCGTCCAACGCTTCGAGAATCGTATCCAGCAACTCAGACTTAATCACCGGCTTCGTCATATATCTTGATACGCCGATCTCTCGACAGCGTTTTGCGTCGCCGGGTCGAGCCGCCGACGAGATCATCACCATCGTGGGACTAGCAAGTACCTTATTGTCATTGATTAACTGCGCCAATGAAAACCCATCCATCCCCGGCATCATGCAGTCCAGCAGCACGAGCTGATAAGGTTCGTCATCGTTTGCCGCGCGTTGCAGTTCGGTTAGTGCCTCGACACCACTTGCCGTGGCTCTCGGCGCAAGACTCCAGCTCTTCAGCATCTCCATAAGGATGCGGCGATTCGTCTCGTTATCATCGACGACTAACACCGGCAATTCGGCGAGCGAAGATCGTTCGAAAGAGCTAGGAGTTGGCTGGTCGCGAGCGATTTCAAACTCAGCCGTAAAGTGAAAGGTGGTTCCCCTTCCCACTTCACTTTCGATCCAGATTTCACCTTTCATCATCCGGACCAACTGTGACGATATCGCCAAGCCGAGTCCCGTTCCTCCGAACCGGCGTGTGGTCGAAGCATCGGCTTGTGTGAACGCTTCAAAGACGGCCTTCCGCTTATCCTCCGGAATCCCGATGCCTGTGTCTTTCACGGAGAAGTGCAGTCGAATGTTGCCATCTCTGCGGCTCGCCTCCGTCACTTCCACAACAACTTCGCCCTGCTCAGTGAACTTGATGGCATTGCCGACCAAGTTCACGATCATTTGTCGCACTCGCCCGGCATCGCCGATGAAACGTTCTGGCAACTCGGGAGCAATACGGCATGCCAATTCCAACCCCTTCTCGGCGGCTCGGACGGCCAGCGTCTGAGTGGTTTTGCCAACGCAATCCGACAGGTTAAATGGCAGCGATTCAAGCTCGAGTTTGCCGGCTTCGATCTTTGAGAAATCGAGGATGTCATTCAACAGACGAAGCAAGGAATCGGCGGACTGGCGGATCATCCCTAAGTAGTCGGTTTGTTCGCGAGTCAGCGACGTATCCACCAGCAGCTCCGCCATGCCGATGATGCCATTCATCGGCGTGCGAATCTCGTGGCTCATGTTGGCCACAAACTCGCTCTTCGCCCGACTCGCCGCATTCGCTGCGTCGCGTGCTTCGCGCAGTTCGTCTTCCGCCTTCTTCAACTCGGTGATGTCTCGCGAAATGCCATAGGTGCCGACGATCTCGCCGCTGCTATTTCGTAGCGGCATCTTTGTCGACGAGCACCAGGTGTCCTCGCGATCCGGCCAGGTTTCTTTCTCGATTAAAGCGACAAGTGGCTCGCCGGATTCCATAATGGCGACTTCATCAGCTCGGGCTTGCTGTGCGTGCTCCTCGGTGAAGATATCGGCGTCCGTCTTACCAATCGCTTCGTCAGGATCTTTCAAGCCAAACTTCTCGCTCATGCTCTGGCTGATCCGCAGGAACCGGCTTTCACGATCTTTGAAATAAATCGCATCGGGAATTGTCTTCAGCAACTGTTGCAGTAAATACCGCTCTTTTTCCAACGCTTCTTCCGCGTTTCGTTTGTCGGTGATATCCCAGAACAGTAGCTGGACACCGGTGATCTCTCCGTCGGCGTCGCGAAGCGGACACTTGATACGCTCGATCCACAACTTCTTACCGCTCGCGGTCACGTACGCTTCCTGGCCGTGCATGATTGTGCCGGTACGCATAACGGCCTGATCGTCTTGGGTATACTTTGCCGCCAAGTCCGGTGGAAACAGATCAGCATCCGTTTTTCCGACTACTTCTTCGAGAGTCTTCTCGTGCAATTCCAAATAGCGGTGATTGGCGAGCGTTCGCTTGCCATTCCGATCCTTGATCAACATGCAGAGCGGCAAGCTGTCGATCAACGCGTGGTAACTGGCCTCGGCCTCACGCAATAGCGCCCGTTCGGGATTGGCCGCGTCATCAACTTCGTTGGCCACGCCCCACAACTCTGTTTCGCCGTTCGACTTTTCAACACGTTCCACACGATGTTGGATCACGAACGTTGTGCCGTCGGGACGCTCGACTCGAAACGACGCCTTCTCCGAATGGTCAGCCGCAAGGCTTGCGACAAAAGCATCGCGGTCCGCCGCATGAATAACTTCCGACCACCACGGGAGCGAAGTCGCAAGACTCTCCAGTGACCTGCCGAAGAGTCGTTCGCCAGCACGGTTCAGGTAGTTCAGCCTGCCGCCATTGTCCGCCCGCCACACAATGTCACGCGAGTCATCTAGCAGTGATGCCGGCATGAATAGGATCGTTGTGTGCGAGTTGCTCGGTGCCATGAACTATTAGATTGGTTACCCGATATGGCCTTCAAATCAAATTGACATGCCGCCAGGCCGTGTTCCTTGGTCAGCTATCCATCAGTCTACCGCGTTTCCCGCGTTAATTCTGCAAGCGTGAAGTATTTTCTAGGGCTTTCAGTTCTTCAAACTGAGAGGTTTGTACGACGGGCCTCCGAGCCCGTCGATGAATCTAAGTCGTTATTCGACGGGCTCGGAGGCCCGTCGTCCTTCTTGTTCAACTTCCACAAAGGAATCGCCCTGAAGTATTATCTAGAGCAAGCGATCGCGACGCTTCTGAACTCCGCTTGCTCGATTCGCCTATCTCAACAGGGCGGGTCGATCGAGTGCCCACAGGACTGCATTCTCTAACAACCGATTGAACGCCGTATTCTTGAAGTCGCTGATGTGCCCCAGTGAGGTATAGAAAACGCGGCTATTACCGTGTTGATGGGTCCAAGCCACCGGTTCGCCCGGATGATCGGGAATGGTGCCAATAATCAGCGGCGTCGCGGTCTTCGCCAAGGGACTGACTTGATACAGCGATCCGCCGCCGATAAACGAATCGACCGAGACGCCCTCAAGAATCGGATGACCTTCCGCTCCCTCAGCCAAACTCAATATACTCGTGACTCCGTTCGCATGGTGTCCGTGATAGTTGCCACCGAGTACCTGAGCGTCGAACTCTTGCCATTCGTCATGGCCGTCCGGATGCTCGCCCTTCGTATCAAAGGCATGACTGGCCGTCCGGATGCCGATCACCGGTTTGCCTGCCGCAACGAACTCTCGTACCAAATCAAGCTGCTCCTTGGGCAAACATCGACGCCGGACACTGACGAAAAGGAGATCGGCTGTTTTCAACGCTTCGAGTCCCGCGAACCGATTGTTATCCGCTTGATCGGCATGAATGATCGTCGAACGGATTCCGCGAGGCTCGAGGTGTTTTTTCGCGAACTCGGGTAACGTGACGTTCGTTTCGTACTCGCGTTCACCGATCATGAAGACAACGTGCGGTTGCGTCGCCTCGGCGAACGTAAACGCCGGCTTGTCAGTAAACGCGGTTGACGTGATCGTCGGACACCAGTACTTCTCGATGTGATCAATGACCAAGTCCGTTCCCTTCGTATGCGGCACGAAAGGTTTACTGCGTGAGTTGTACATCGTGTCGGTCATATCGCGCATCAGCACGACGTTTTGCCCCTGATTGACCATCTGGCGAATCGAAAAAGGCCGGCCTAACACACACATGTTGGTATGCACACCCATGACGATGACGTTGTCGATGCCGCGTTGCTTCATCAGGTAGTAGGCTTCGGCGCTGTCCGTGATCGCGTCGCCTTCCACGATATCGATCGCGTCGATCTGGCGTGTCCAGGCTTGATAGTTCTTGCACGTCGGCCAGCAATCGCATCCACCATCAGAATCATCGATCGGCAACGCCGCCTCGTGATTGGTGTCGAGATGGCACCAGCGTTCGAGCGGGACTCTTGTCTCGACGACGGGAGCTTGCTGGGCGAGCTTCCGCATCGGCGAGTCTTTGTAGAAGTCGAGGCAACTGCTCGGGCAATGAATGATCAGCACGCCCTTTTCGCGAGCTGCCGAAATTACTTCATTCATGCGAGGAGCCATCTCGCCAACGCGGCGTGTCGCCCCCTCGCACCAATGCTTGTCCCACATGTCACAGACGACGATCGCCGTCTTGTTGGCGTCCCAAGCAATCGGCGTCTCGGCGGCTTTGAACTCGCCCGTCGCCGCTCGCACTTGGTCTCGCGCCGCGAGCTTCAGGATCGTCTCCGCTCCTGCCTGCGGTGTGAGCAAGGCCGCCGTAATCGCCGCCACGAGTAAAGTGGAAACGACCGGACACCGTCGGATCGAGTTTGGCAAGTTCATGGTCAAGCACCTTTGCAGCGAATCAGATGGATATGCCTTCGAGTTTACCTACACCATCGCCTGCGGTCATCCACGTGCAATCGCGATTCCAATTAAAATCGCAATGGCAGAGAGAAACAATCCATTCAGCCACCAGCAAGCTAGTCGCTGGATTCGCTGTGCGCGTTCCACGTGCCCTTCGTCGACGTGCCGCACCGTTGCCAAGACGATCCCCAGACCGACGAGCACATAGACGTAGGCGGTAAGGTGGATTTTGTCCATTAACACCAGGTAATCGACGCTGGGCATCGTTTCGTTGCTCGCCAACTGGATCGCGACGACAGTCAGCAACGACGTAATGCCGATCCCGATGCGAGCATCGACGAGCGTCGCCTTCAAACGCAGCATTAACGACGCTCCAAACACGACGCATAACACAGGCAGCAGCATTTTTAAGCTGGATGTCGAAGCGGGCCGAGAGATAGGAATAGCAACTCGGACACGCGAGTACTTGTTCGGCTCGCTGCGCCGCGAATCGCCAAAGGCCGTCGGGTAGGCGAACGACTCCACAGAAAGCTTCGGCGCGTCGATATAGAAGCCCGGGAGAAGAAGACGCGGGTTTATCGCCACGGGGTCGACGTCGGCAATGTACTCGAGTCGATTTACCTCATGTGTCTCGTCTTCGAACTCGACGACCAACTCCTGACGGTCATACGGATAGTTGTAGAACAGAAACTTGTGGCTGAACCTGCCTTGAACGCGCAGCACTTGATATAACTCGCCCGACGGCAATCGAAGCGGCTCGTCATATTGCGCATCAGCGACGTGCCCCCACAGTTCGTTTGGGTTCACAATCTCAACGGTTTCCGCAGGTGATAGTTCATCATCCGTCCATCGGAACCAGATGTAGACATCCATCGCGTAACTGTGTTCACGCAAGTTCAATGCTTGCACATCGTTGATATAGGCGCCAACCGTCACACTTATAGGTTCTTGCGGCACCACCTGAGCAAACAGCGGTGCCGGAAATGCCACAGCGATCAGGACACACCACCGAGCGAGCGGCAGTGCCATTTCAAGTCGTGCACGCCAAGTCTGGATCATATAGCCTCATCATATTTGAAGGTCTGCGGAACCGTCGGCAACTCCAAAGCCGAATGACCGATGCTTCGCAGATCGTACCACGCGCGATCGAGTGCGCGTAACGGGCTCGAACACAGGGATCTTACCGAACCGCGTATCTGGCCGGATCGGTGGTATCTAATCGCGAGTTCGGAGTCTCGATTCGGGCTGGATCGACTTTTGCCGTCTAAATGACTTTGAGGACGGCATCAGAAATGCGACGTGAGCCTAACGATTTTGTCGGTTTTGGACGAAGTTCGATCTTGGATTCCAGTCATCAGTCGGGCGGCTTCAAGCGCGCAGCGTTGACTCCGATTTCGGCCCGTCTAGAATGCAATGAATCCTATGGCACCTGCGATCACTCCCATTTGCCAATCGCAAAACGATACGCCTCCTACCCTGGCACCGAGTTCCCTATGTCGCAACGTTGGCTTACTGCACTCCCAGTCTATAACGAGGCTCGGCACGTCGATCGTGTGTTGGCGGAAGTCCGCCGTTACAGTAGTGATATCCTCGTCATCGACGATGGTTCGACGGATGGTACGGCGGAGCTGCTCGCTCGACATGACGACATCCGCGTGGTGACGCACGTCGTGAATCGCGGCTATGGGGCAGCGTTGCTCAGTGCGTTCGAATATGCCATGCAAAACAACTACGAAGTCGTCGTCACGATCGACTGCGACGGACAGCATGAGCCGCAACGCATCCCCGCATTCGCCGCCGCTTGCCAAGGGGTTGATATCGTATCGGGTAGCCGCTACTTGAAACGATTTGAAGGAGACAGCGAACCCCCGGCACAACGTCGCAGAATCAATGTGCAAGTTACCGCTGAGCTGAACCGCCGCTTAGGCCTGTGCTTGACCGATGCCTTCTGCGGTTTCAAGGCCTATCGCGTGGACGCCATGCGATCGCTGCAAATCACCGAAAACGGCTATGCCATGCCGTTGGAACTTTGGGTTCAAGCGGCCCACGCCGATTTGCGGATCATCGAGCTTCCCGTGCCTTTGGTGTATCTCGAAGAAAAACGTTCGTTCGGTGGCGTGCTCGATGATGCGGCCACGCGTCTGGAATATTACCATCTGGTCCTTGATCGCAGCATTCACGCGGTCGGAGGCGATAGCGAACAGCTCGCGCTGTCGAATTGTGCGGACGGCTTCTGATGAGTCGCGTCGGCAGCGCGATCCAGTACCGTCGACTGCGAAGCCCTAAGGATCACGGCGGACGGCTGATCGATCCACCGCTATCGGAGATTCCTGAACGGCTCGCAGCAAATCGGGAGGCAGCGCGACACCGTCAGTTGGAGCTGCAAGGCCGGTCATTCGCTGCGTTATCAGAAGCGGCGCGGTCGCATGTGCTTCGCGCTGCGATCGATTTCACAAGTCGCTACCGAAACGTGGCCAATTCGCTTAACGGATCGAAGGATCCGATTGTGATGACTGGGCATCAGCCGGAGTTGTATCACGCGGGCGTGTGGTACAAGAACTTTGTGCTCGATCATGTCGCTCGCGAGCGAAACGCCATCGGTATCAACTTGCTGATCGACAACGACACCCTTCGACAGGCAGCGATCCGCGTTCCAACCGGTACAGTCGACGCGCCGATCGTCGAGTCCGTCGCGCTGGATCAATCGCTGGAAGAGATGCCCTTCGAGGAGCGGCAACTGGTCGACCCTGCAATATTCGGATCGTTTGCGGAACGCGTCCGAGCGAAGCTGCTCCCCGCGATCAAAGAACCGCTCGTCGAACAGCTCTGGCCAGTGGCAGTCGCGACTTCGCGAACCAACAACAACTTGGGGATTTGCCTTTCGCAATCACGCCATCAGCTCGAAGCCGCTTGGGGCTTGAAGACTTTGGAGTTGCCGTTGAGCCAAGTCTGTGATGGCGAACCGTTTCGATGGTTCGCGACGACGATCCTGGCTCGACTGCCGGAGTTTCAGCACGTCTACAATGAATCGCTGTTTGAGTATCGACGCGTCAATCACGTCCGCAGCCGATCGCACCCGGTCCCCCCATTGGCGATAGATGGCGAATGGCGGGAGGCACCATTCTGGTTGTGGTCGTCGAACGATCCGAAACGTCGGCGCTTGTTTGCTCGTCCCGTCCAACACGGGATTGAGATTTCGGACCTTCATAACGAACGACACCACCTATCACTCTCCTCAGACGGCCCATTCGAGGTAGCGGTCGAGCAAATGCAGACACTTCGAGACCAAGGTGTCAAACTTCGTTCACGTGCTTTGGTCACGACGATGTTCGCTCGTCTCTTACTTAGTGATTTGTTCATTCACGGAATTGGTGGTGCCAAGTATGACCAGCTGACCGACGCGATCATCCAACGTTTTTTTGGATTTGCGGCGCCCGGCTTCTTGACGGTCACCGCAACCGCCAAGCTCCCGATTGAACATCGCGAGGTCTCGGACAATGAGGTCCGCGCGATCCGGCTAAAGCTGCGAGAACTGCGATTCAACCCACAGCGTTACCTCGCATCGACGTCAGAAGCGGTATCACTGGTAGAGGCAAAAGAACGTTTGATCGCGATGCAACCGACGGCAGACCAAAGAATCCAGCGCTGTTTACAAATCGCCCATCTTAACGACGCGATGCAACCGATGGTCGAACAACAGAGGGCAAAGTGGTTTCAGGACCGCGACAATCTGATCGAGCAACAACGAACCGCGAAGTTGCTCGGCTCGCGCGAGTATTCTCTCTGTCTGTTCCCTGAAGCCACTTTGCGACCTTTACTACTGGACATTTTAGGAAACAATTATAAGTTAGACGGACAGTAGAAACTCCGAAGGATCGACAGACTTTGCAGAAGGGATGCTGAGTCATGAATTCGACTGCTGCAACGCGTAGAGATTTCGACCGGGAGACATCTCGACTATCGGCCACGGATGCACTTCCGAAGAAGCCTCGCCGACCGGTGATAGACCATCTCCTCGGCGCAGCTCCCGAACCACACCGGTTCGGCACCGAGCAGGCGTTTCGTATTGTTCCGGCCCGAGCTGGCGACCACCACGATCTTCAAGCTCTGCTGGTCAGCGTCTTGCATCAACCGAGTTCGGCTGAGTTTCACGCACAGCTGGATGATCCGTTCTACGAGCCGAGCGATCGGCTACTGGTAAAACGCAATCAGCAGATCGTTGCCCACACGCGAATTACCAACCGCGAAATGCACTTTGCGGGAAAGCTGCTGCCGATATCCACACTGAGCGATCTGGTCGTGCTGCCGGAATATCGCGGCGAAGGTTGTGCTCTCGAATTGGTTAAAGCGGCAGAGCGTTCGATGATCGAAGGCGGCTCGCGTTTGGCGTTTCTCCGTACTCGTCAGCCTGAGTTCTTTACGAAGCTTGGCTGGACAGTCGGCGCTCGTCACAGCTATTCGACGGCCGGAGCGCGTGACATCTTATCCCGACTTCAACAGCGCGAAACGCCAGTCTACAACCCACTCGCACCTGAAGCGGTTCCGCTCAACATCCGCATGTGGCGGCACGTCGAGTTAGCAGCCCTCACGCGGCTCTACTCGCAACGCATCGAAAATTCTTACGGCTCGTTGTCTCGAACGGATGCGTACTGGCAATGGCTCGTTAGTCGACGTGCTTACGACAGTATCTACGTGGCGATCAATGGACCCGACAAGTTGGAACTCGATGATACATTGACACCGATCGTCGGTTACGCGGTGATGCAAGAAGGTCGCATTGCCGAACTCGTCACCGCTCCACAGCACGAAGACGCCGCCGCAAAGCTTCTCGCCCGAGCCTGCGGCGATGCTATCGAGCGAGATTTGCATCATGTCCGGCTAGACGCAGCCTCAGATGAACCATTGCATCAAATCTTCGCCGAAGCTGGCGGGCGAACGTGCTTCGACGAATCGGACCACGGCGAAGTCACGATGGTCAAAGTCTTCGACCCGATGCAATTGCTTGTCGACTCGTTCGACTTGCTGCATCAGCGAGTGCGCGACGCGGGTTTCAGCATGCCTTGTGACCTGGGTTTAATGGTCGACGGACGACGCTATATCATCTCCGTACGACAACGCACGGTGAAGTTACTGCAAGAGAAGGTGGGACGAAGTTATCTGGAGTGTGGCGTTGGCGAACTCATGCAACTGCTGCTCGGCCATCTCGATGTTGCCGCAGTCGTGGACACCGGGAAAATCGTCGCCTCGACACGCGTCGCGACAGAGACGGCCAGCGTGCTGTTCCCGAGACTGCCTTTTTGGCGACCAGCGTTCGACGATTTGCAGGCTTAAACATTCGGCCTGCGCAAGACGCTAACTTCCGATGCGGTCGGCAAGTTCAAATTCGAAGCGGTTTACTTGCGTGTGGCCGACGGAGAAGTGTTGCTGAATCGCTCGAATGAGAACCTGTTCGAATCGAGGACGTTTGTTTGAATATCATGCAGCCTCCGAACGCCGTCTTCTTCGTGGGGCTCGTGGTCCAATTCGTGCTTCGCCACCACTTTATCGAGCGAACGAAATCCGAGAAGAAGAAGGTGCGGCAGATTGACCGAACAGAAAAGATCTTACTCGCCATAATGCTCCCGACCGCACTTCTGTTGCCGCCACTCTACTGCTTCACGCCGCTTCTTTCCTTTGCAGACTATGATCTGGCTGCGTCGATCCGCTGGACGGGTGCAGTGATTATGGTTGCATCGCTGTGGCTGTTCTGGCGCTCTCATGTGGATCTGGGACAAAATTGGTCCGTTAGTCTGGAAGTGCGAGAAGACCATCAACTCGTCTCGCACGGAGTCTATCGTTGGATTCGACACCCCATGTACGCCTCCATTTGGTTGTGGGGACTCGCTCAAGGCATGATGTTTGCGAATTGGTTCGCGGGTTGGTCGGTGATTCCCGCGTTTGCCGCGATGTACTTCATTCGCACACCTCGCGAAGAGCGGTTGATGTGTGACGAGTTTGGAGATCGCTACCGCGAATACGCGCGACGCACGGGCCGCATCTTTCCCCGCCTTACGAAAGCTGCAAAACTAGCACGACTGCCGACCAACGAGCCGGAATCCAAGGGAAAGTTGTCACCGTAGCCCCAATCTTGCATGCCGTTCAATTGGCCTGCATTCGCGCAGCCGCAAGGGTATTCCACAGAAGCATAGCAATCGTGAGTGGTCCTACGCCGCCTGGGACCGGCGTGATCGCGCCTGCAACTTCCAGTGCTGCCTCAAAATCGACGTCGCCCACTAATCCATCGTCCGTGCGATTAATGCCCACATCGATCACCGTCGCTCCAGGTTTGATCATGTCAGCCGTGATGAACTTCGCTTGACCAATCGCCGCGATCAGGATGTCGGCTTGGCGAGTTATCTCGGGCAAGTTTGCAGTTCGACTATGGCAAACGGTGACCGTGGCATTCGCTGCCGTCGGACCAAGATTCGAACTCCGTTGCACCAGCATGTTCGCGAGCGGCTTGCCAACGATTTCGCTTCTGCCGACAACCACAGCGTGCTTGCCGCTGATCTCGATGCCGCAACGATGTAGGATCTGCACGACGCCATGAGGCGTACACGGCAGGAATCTCGGGCGGCCTTGAACGACGAGCCCAACGTTCTCGGGATGGAACGAATCGACATCTTTGAGCGGATGGACGGAATCGAGAATCTTGGTCTCGCTGATGTGCGATGGCAAGGGAAGCTGAACGAGAATGCCGCTCACGCCCGAGTCACCGTTCAATTGATCGATCAGCGCGAGCAAATCTGCCTGGGCCGTGTCTGCTGGTAGACGATGCAGTCGGCTGGCGATGCCAACTCGTTCGCAGGCTCGCTCCTTGTTTCTCACGTAAACCTGGCTAGCCGGATCTTCGCCCACCAAGACTGCCGCCAAACACGGCGTCACGCCGCTTTTTTCGACAAACTCGGAGACTTCCACCTTGATTTCGGCTTGGATCTGGTTAGCAATCCCTTTTCCATCAAGTCGTTGTGCCTCCACAAGTTCCATCCTTTCGGGAAGTAGCGATTCATGTTTGAACGGGCGGGCATTCTAGACCACTTCCGCTATATTGTGCAGTTGGCCCTTGCCGATCAGGGAAGTTATACTGACTTGACTATTCAGGTAAGATGCGTGCCAAGGCCGTAAATCGTAGCAGTATCGCGGTTTGCGTCGGCACTCGACTCATAAATTGCAACGCAAAAGGACGGGTTCGCATGGCGAACGATCGATTTAACGAACTTCTCCGCCAGATGCCCTCGATCGCGAACGCCGTAAATGGCTTCGAATCCGAGTCGATTCAACAGATGGCCTACAAGGAATTGCTGGCCGCTCTCAGTGCAACCCCAGACGGGACCAGCGATGATGCTCCGACAGCGACGCCCGCGAAACCGGCTGCCGCTAAGCCTGGATCGGCTACCAAAACAGGGCTCAGCACGGCGGATATCTTAGCCATGGCCCGTAGCGAGTCACCAAAGTCGGGATCGAACGGACAAGGGGCGAAAGCAGAACCAGCGACGAAGTCGGAAGTGTCTGCGACAGGCGACGCGCCACTTGGTGATCCAAACAAGCCCAGCGAGGTGGAACATATCAAAGAAGCGAGCCACCAGCTTCGTGGCAAGATTCCGGAGGAGTTGGTGGATGGCAACGACTTCTTTGGCAAAGAGAGCATTCAACTCCTAAAGCATCACGGCACTTACCAGCAGGACAACCGTGACGCACGAGCCCAAGGTGGCGGATCAAAGTCGAAGCGAGACTATATGTTCATGGTCCGGTCGAAGATTCCGGGCGGCAAACTGACGAGCGATCAGATGCTCGCGCAGCTCGATTTGGCAGACGAAGTCGGTAACTCGACTTTGCGAGTTACCAGCCGACAAGGGTTGCAGTTGCACGGTGTTGTGAAGAGCGACTTAAAGAACACAATCGAACAGATCAACCGGATTCAGATGAGCACTTTGGGCGCGTGCGGCGACGTGAATCGCAACGTCATGTGCTGCCCAGCTCCGCATCGCAACGATGCCATCCACGACGAGATGCAAGCGTTGGCGGACGAGCTCGCGGCGCATTTCGCGCCTCGCACGTCGGCGTACCACGAGTTGTGGCTGCGCGATCTTAAAACCGGCGAAGACGAGTTGGTGGGCGGCGGCAAAGAAGGCCACGAGATCGAGCCGATCTACGGCAAGCATTACCTGCCACGCAAGTTCAAAATGGCAGTTGGCTTGCCGGAGGATAACTGCGTCGACCTGTACACGCACGACCTAGCGTTGATGGCCATCTGTAAGGACGGCAAGATCACCGGCTATAACATGCTCGTTGGTGGCGGCCAGGGTGTGACGCCAAGTGCCGCGAAGACGTTCCCCGCGCTGGGTCAGAAGCTGGCCTTCGTCACCCCAGACCAGGCAGTTGAACTAGCGACGGCCGTCGTCAAAGTGCAACGCGACTTCGGAAATCGAAGCGACCGCAAGAACGCTCGTCTTAAGTACCTGATTCACAGTTGGGGCTTGGATCGATTTAAGGCCAAGGTCGAAGAGTATTATGGCCACAAGCTGCAAACGCCTGATCCGATCGATGTGTCGGGCTTCGACGACCACATGGGTTGGCACAAGCAGGGCGATGGCAAATGGTTTTATGGACTGAATGTCGAGAACGGTCGCATTAAAGATGACGACACTTTGCAGCTAAAGGCCGCGTTGCGTGCGATCTGCAGTCAGTTGAAACCGGGGATTCGATTGACGGCTCACCAGGACATTCTGTTCACCGACGTTGCCGCAAAGAACAAGGCAACTTTGGAGAGCATCCTTCGCGAGCACAAAGTTGCTTTGTCCGAGGAGGTCTCGACCGTGCGCAAGTGGTCGATGGCTTGTGTTGCTTGGCCGACATGTGGTCTTTCGATTACGGAAGCGGAACGTGCGCTGCCAGGCATCATGGATCAAATGGAAGTCGAACTCGCCAAGCTCGGATTGGACAGCGAAGCATTCACGGTTCGCATGACGGGCTGCCCGAACGGTTGCGCTCGGCCTTACAACTCCGATATTGGATTGGTCGGCAAGACGGCTGGAAAATACACCGTGTCGGTCGGCGGGCGATTGCTAGGAAATCGCTTGAACTTCATCTACAAGGACTTGGTGCCGGAAGCCGAAGTCGTTCCCACGCTGACGCCGCTGTTCGTCTACTTCAAGCAAGACCGAAACAAGGGCGAGTCCTTTGGTGACTTCTGCTATCGCAAGGGGCAGGAAGATTTGCTGGCCTGGTCCGAGAGCTATCAGACGACGTCTACATGAGGCGGCAATTGGCGGTGGCTGGGGCTGAGTCTGCGAAGCCCTGGCCTTGCACAAGCTGGAAGCGGCCGTGTAGTTGGAAGCAGCCGTGGCGTCGAAGACTCCGTCACAGCCACACGAGACGAGTGATGTTTGGCTTGCTATAACAAACGTGATTCCTCACGTTGACTGATCCGGAGACGAGCGATGACGCCTCGAGAAGTACTTGCCTTGTGTCGCGAAAAAGATGTGAAGGCAGTCGACTTTCGCTTCATGGATTTTCCAGGGCTGTGGCAGCACTTTACGATCCCCGTTCGCCGCTTGAACGAAGACGTCTTTGAAGACGGTCTGGGCTTTGACGGTTCAAGCATTCGCGGTTGGCAAGCGATCAACGAAAGCGACATGCTCGTCGTGCCGCAAGCGGAAACTGCGTTCATCGATCCGTTTACCACGCTGCCAACGCTGTGCATGATCTGTAACATCCAAGATCCGATCACGCGGGAAGACTACTCACGCGATCCACGGAATGTTGCTCGCAAAGCGGCGAACTATTTGAAAAGTACTGGCATTGCCGACACGGCCTACTTCGGCCCAGAGGCCGAGTTTTTCATCTTCGACGACGTTCGCTTTGACCAGAACGCTCGCGAAGGCTACTACCACCTCGACAGCATCGAAGGCGAGTGGAATCGAGGCCGGGACGAGAAGCCGAACCTCGGCCACAAGTTGCGGTACAAGGAGGGATATTTCCCGGTGCCGCCAGCCGATCAGATGATGAACATCCGCAATGAGATGATGCAAGCGATGATCGAGTGCGGTCTCGATGTCGAATGTCAACATCATGAAGTCGGCACCGCCGGCCAATCCGAAATCGACCTCCACTTCAACGAACTCGTGAAGATGGCGGACGATATCGTGTTATACAAGTACATTGTCAAGAACGTCGCGGCTCGCAACAACAAGACGGCCACGTTCATGCCCAAGCCGATCTTTGGCGATAACGGCAGCGGCATGCACACCCACATGTCGTTTTGGAAAGACGACGAGCCGCTGTTCGCCGGCAGCGGCTATGCCGGACTCAGCGATATGGCGTTACACGCCATCGGCGGCTTGCTGCGTCATGCCCCCGCGTTGCTCGCGTTTACCAATCCAACGACGAACAGCTACAAGCGATTAGTGCCCGGCTACGAAGCCCCTGTCAATCTTGCCTACTCGCAGCGTAACCGCTCGGCAGCCTGTCGCATTCCGATGATCAGCCCCAGCCCAAAATCGAAGCGCGTCGAGTTTCGCTGCCCCGATCCAAGCTGCAATCCTTATCTAGCCTTCGCCGCGATGACACTCGCGGCGATCGATGGCATCCAAAATAAGATCAGCCCCGGCGATCCGCTCGATAAAGACATCTATGATCTCGAACCCGAGGAAGCGGCGAACGTTCCGACGACTCCTGGATCACTCGATGAAGCGCTCAACGCTTTGGCCAACGATCACGACTTCTTACTTCGCGGTGATGTGTTCACACCTGATGTGATTTCAACCTGGATCAATTACAAGCGGAAGCATGAGGCGGATGCGATTCGTCTCCGACCACATCCCTACGAGTTCTGCTTGTACTACGACATCTAGTGCGAGTCGCACCGACGTGTAGCGGCTGCGTCGATCTAATTCCCAGGGAATCTTGACGAAACAACGCTACACTTGCCCGTCGACCGCTTTAGTTCCTTCGATCTCTTAACACGTCGTAACCAACACGCCGCGATCTCCGAGCTTTTGCATTCGGCACGAGTCGGTGAGAACGCGAGTCCACTCTTGAACGCTGGCGTGGCAAAGTTTGTCCTCAGCGGCCAGCATGGCGTTCACGATACGATCCAGGATCTCTCGCTCGGTGGCTCGGGCAATGTTCGCGATTCGAGTTTGCTTGTCATCCATGATTGTTGCTCCTCGTTGAAGTGGTCGTGCTGAGTCGCACGGTGATGTGAGTTGTTAACGTCCTACAACCATTGCAACTGACATGCCAATTGGTGAGCGGCGGTCCGTTAGAGTCCCGTACTATTCACGCAAACGGCTAATTCATCAGGCATTTGCGACGACTTATTTTTCGGAGCTTGCTCGCCGCAAACGAATCGGACGCCGTCTTTTACGAACGATTTGCAATCGCATTTGTACTTGTGACACAAGGTGTCGCGAGGGCAATAGAAGCGGCAAGACGGCATTCGACGTTTCTTCCAAAACGGCTAAAGATCTTGCGAGTTTTTGCCGGCTAGTCGTTGACCGGCTTCAACTGAGCGACGGGAACATAGAACTTGGCATATCGCTTGCCGTCTGTATATCGAACGCCGCGACTGTCTTCGACCAACACGGTGGCACGCTTCGTGATTCGATTTACGACGCCAACATAATGCTGGCCGTCCAGTCGAAACGCGACACGACTTCCGGCTCGCACACCGAACTTGGCGAACGCTCGTTCGCGCGGAGTGATCAGTTGGTGCGTATGCTCCGTGTGGCTGAAGAAACGATTCGCCACCGATTGAAAGCGCGGAGCTGAGCAACTGGATTGCTCCCAAATCATGAACTCGATTAGATGTACGACCTCATGTTCGAGGATGCGTTGCAACGCTTCCAGCCGATCACGACACGCGATCCCGCTCATTACGATTGGCCGATCAATATCGTGGAATGTCTGAAACAGAAGCGTCGTCGAGATCGCGATTTCGTACTCGGTTGTGACTTCTTTGCTGCGCCGATCGCGTTGTCGCAGACGGGTCGCTTTCCCAGCGGCTTGCGTCATCCGCTTTGAGAGCCGGAAACTCAGCGGTGCGCCGCCGAGCGTTTTGCGACAACCGCCGTTGAAGAATCGTTCGTCGTACAAGTCGAACAACTGCTCGACGTCGTCCGCAGAGAGCGATTTGAAATTCCCGGTGCCGAGGTGCGTCGAACGTCGAAGCATCTCTTCATAGATGCTTCGCGTCTCCGCAGCAACTTCTGTGACCGTTCTCCGCCCGCGTTCGATCGTATGTTGGAATTCCGTTCCCATCGCTCCCTTGTCTCCGTGTGCGTCGATTCTACTGCGATCGCTGATCTCTCGGAAGAAGCCTTTCATGTGGGGTGAGCTTCCAGTTTGCCATACAGGGCGTATCGTCTGGCATCGCAAGCTGGAAGCTTACGCCACGAAAGTCTGTCCGATCATGGAAAGTCGGCAACCGGTCAAGTATCATTGCGGTTCATCTAGAAATATTCTGACGAACATCTGTTTCGGAGATTCCACTGTGAATTGTGAGTTGTGCCAGCGATGGATTCTCGCTGCAGTCCTAGCTCTCTTCGGCCCTCTCGCCGTTGCCAGATCGGCGTCACTCGATTTGCAAGACGGCGATCGGATCGTCTTTGTCGGCGGCACCTTCATCGAACGCATGCAGCAGTACGGCTATCTGGAGACATTGCTGACCGTCGCTCATCCCGACAAACACCTCACATTTCGCAATCTGGGCTGGAGCGGCGATACGGTGTGGGGCGAGTCGCGGGCGTTGTTCGGCACGCAGGCCGATGGCTATGCTCGACTGGTGAAGGACATCAAAGATGCGAAGCCGACCGTGTTGATCCTATGTTACGGAGCGAACGAGGCTTTCGCACGCGACGGCTTGTCGCGGTTCATCGACGGCTTGAATCATCTGCTCGACGATGTGTCGGATACGCGAGCACGCGTCGTCTTGCTCTCGCCATATGGCATTCACGCGGGCCCATCCGATGTTCCGGTTCGGAATTCGTACAACGGGCGTCTAAATCGTTACGGCCTCGCAATGGAGGAAGTGGCGGCAAAGCGAGATGCGCAATTCATTTCGCTATTTGACTTGCTCGATACTTTGCCCAGGCCTGCGGAAGACGCTGACTCTGACGCGGTGACGGAGAACGGAATGCATCTGACGGAATATGGATATCAACAGGCCGCGTTCGAGATTGCAAAGCGATTAGGTGTCGACGTGCCCAAGCTAGACTTTGCCGCCAAAGATAAACGTTTGAGTCAACTTCGCTCGACGATCCAGTTGAAGAACGAGCTTTACTTCCATCGCTATCGCCCACAGAACGAAACCTATCTGTTCTTGTTCCGCAAGCACGAGCAAGGCAACAACGCCGTCGAGATACCCCAGTTTGATCCGCTGGTCGAAGAGCAAGAAGCGGTGATCGCAGAGTTGGTTCATGCTCTCAGAGACTGAGTCCCCGGATCTTCATGGGGCGGCAGGAGACCTGTGGTATGTATGAAGCGATTGGACGCGGCCTGACGCTATGGGCGCGAAACATCCCTCTGCTAAGTGCGATCACGTTGACGGTCTGGTTGCCCGGCAATATTGCCATCAACTATGTCGCATCGCAATCGGATTCAGACACCGTGACACCCGCCGACTTTTGGCTTCCAACCGGTATCGAAACGATCTTCGGGCCGCTTTGTGTCGGTGCCGTTATCTATGCGCTCGATCGGCGATGGCAAGCTCGGCGCGTAGGATATGTCGAGTCCATGCGAGCGGGCTTTCGTTGCTGGGGTCGGTTGTTTATCACAACACTGCTCGCAGACTTTCTCGTTGGATTGAGCTGCTTGTTACTGGTTGTTCCCGGCATTATCCTTGCGCTGCGATACTCCTTGATCGGAATGGCGGTGGTTTTAGAAGGGCGAAGCGGCGACTCCGCGCGGTCAAGGAGCACTTCTTTGATGCGGGGACGAATGTGGGGTGTGTTCGGAATCGTCGTTGTGTCGTATGGCTTTCTTCTCGGCCTCGTTGGTGCCCTGTATTTGGCACTCGCTTTCGTCTACGAATCAACACCAATGACGGACTTTCAGTATTCGATCGGTGAGACTGTAGTCGACTCCCTGCTCGACGTTCTCTCTGTGCCAGTATTAGCAATGTTGTTTTGCATCTTTGTGCAGGCCAGCGGTCGAGAAACGGAGTTGGAGGTGGTGATCGAGCAGATCGCCGAGGAGACTCCGCATGCTCCCTTTGATAACAGCAATCCCTATCATCCCCCCAGTTCGCAATAGTATTTTTCGAGCTGGCACACAAATTAGGTTACCTCATGAAGTCTATTCGAAGTCGCATTAGCGAACGACTGCCCTGCCTTGCCTGTTTGGCGCTGTGCTTTCCCACGTTGCTTTACGCTCAACGCGACTTGCAAGATATTCCCGACCCAGATCCGGAAATCGAACGCAGTTCATTCATCGTCGCCGACGGCTTTGAAGTGAATCTCTACGCTGCCGATCCGTTGATTGCGAAGCCCATTCAGATGAACTTCGATGCGGAGGGCCGTTTGTGGGTTGCCAGCAGCAGCGTGTATCCGCAGATCATGCCGGGCCAGCCAGCCGACGACAAGATTCTGATTCTCGAGGACAAGGACCAGGATGGTACCGCCGAAACGACTTCCGTCTTCGCTGACGGCTTATTGATTCCCACTGGTGTGATTCCGGGAGATGGTGGAGCTTATGTCGTCAACAGCACAGAGTTGCTGCATTTGAGCGATACGGACAACGATGGCAAAGCCGATCGCCGCAAGATCGTACTCTCCGGTTTCGGCACCGAAGACACGCATCATCTGCTACATACGCTGCGGTGGGGGCATGACGGTTGTCTGTATATGAACCAATCGATTTATATCCACAGCCACGTCGAAACACCTTATGGCGTCAAGCGGCTGAATGGCGGTGGGATCTGGCGGTTCCGGCCCGAGACGCTAGAACTCGACGTTTTGTCATATGGTTTGGTGAATCCCTGGGGACATCACTTCGATGCTTGGGGGCAGTCGTTCGCGACCGACGGAGCTGGCCGAGAGGGAATCAACTACGTCTTTCCAGGTTCAGTCTTTGTCACCGCACCTGGAGCGGAACGATTCGTGAGCGGCCTGAATCCGGGCAGCCCGAAACACTGTGGCTTGGAAGTTGTCAGCGGTCGTCACCTGCCGGACGATTGGCAAGGCAGCCTGCTGACGAATGACTTTCGCGCACATCGCGTTTGCCGGTTTGTGCTGTCGGAAGATGGTTCCGGTTACGCTTCGCGACAGGAAGTGGAACCGATCAAGTCGACACACGTGGCTTTTCGTCCGATCGACGTCAAAATGGGACCGGACGGAGCGATCTATATTGCCGATTGGTACAACCCGATCATCCAACATGGTGAAGTCGATTTCCGTGACTCAAGACGCGATCACGTGCATGGTCGCATCTGGCGCGTCACGGCAAAGAATCGACCGCTGGTAAAGCGGCCGAACTTCAAGGGTGCGTCGATTGCGAAACTATTAGATGTGCTGAAGGAACCAGAAGAATGGAATCGCACGCACGCGAAACTGCTTTTGAAAGCCCGGGACGCCGACGACGTAGAGACTTCATTGCAAAGTTGGACCGCTAGACTCGATCCCGACTCGCCACTCTTCAACCACCATCTTCTGGAAGCCTTATGGGTTCATCAAGCAATCGGTCGACCGAACGTCAGATTGCTTCGTGGGTTGTCACAGTCGCTCGATCACCGCGTGCGATCAGCAGCAATTCGCGTCGCAGTTGATTGGATGGTTGACGGTGATACGCAGTATCAACACTTCATGGGAGCCGGTATTCGAGACGAGCATCCGCGCGTTCGTTTGGAGGCACTTCGGGGATTGGCGAAGTTCCAATCGCTGAGTGCGGCCGAGGCAGCGATGCTTGCCCTCGACAAGCCGCTCGATCGCTTCCTTGATTTCGCACTTTGGCAAACGATGCGTGATCTGGAACCGTATTGGCTTCCCGCCGTTCAAGAAGGAAAGGTCGTCTTTGACGGCGACATAGACAAGCTGGCATTTGCACTAAGGGCGATTGATTCACCCGCCGTCGTCGAGCCGTTACTAACTCTCATTGCCTCTGGAAAAGTCGCCGATGATCAAGTTGCTGGCGTACTCATGGTTATGGCAAATCTTGGTGGCGCAGAAGATTTGGGGCAAGTGTTCGCATTGGCCAGCAGCGATGCACGGCTTTCGAACGAGGATAAAGCAGAATTGCTCGAAGCACTCGTTGCCGCGACAAACTCGCGAAAGGTCATCCCAACAGGCGATCTTGCCGCGCTGCGAACTCTAATCAAGAGTTCTGATCCACGAGTACGTGCTGCGGCCTTGCGAGCTGCCGGCGAGTGGAAGCAAGAGTCACTTCGCGATGTCGTGTCTAAGTTAGCTCTCAATACGAACGTTGATCGACAGGAACGTGACGCCGCGATCGACGCGGTCACCGCCTTTAATGGTCCTGAGAGTGTGAAGACGTTGAATCAGCTTTCAATGCTCGACAACTACGACGATCGTCTGCGAGCTGTCAGAAGTCTCTCGGTCATTGCCCCCAAGCTCGCCGCGCAACGTGCGGTGGAAGTATTGAAAACACTCCCAGAAGGAAGCGATCCTTCGCTGGTCCTGGAAGTGCTGCTCGGTCGCAAGAACGGTCCTGCTGAGTTGATCGCCGCATTGGCGAACACCGAACTTGATGTCGACGTCGCGAAGATGACGTTGCGAGCCGTCAGATCCAGCAGCCAACAGTCACCCGAACTGATCGCCGCAATTCAGAAGGCAGGTGGTTTGTCGGAGGCCGGCTGGAAGCTGACGCCTGAGTTGCTCCAGGAGTTGGTTGCGGAAGTTGCTGCCAGCGGCGATGCCCATCGCGGCGAAGCGATCTTCCGTCAAAAGGAGCTTCAATGTGCCAAGTGTCACGCCATTGGCGGTGCTGGCGGTCGCGTGGGGCCGGACTTGATCAGCGTCGGAGCGAGTGCTCAGGTCGACTACCTCGTCCAATCGCTGCTCACTCCCAACAGTAAACTGAAGGAGAACTTTCATTCGCTCGTGATCGCGACCGATGATGGCCGGATCGTCACGGGCATACCGATTCGACAGAGCGACACTGAAATCGTGCTACGTGATGCTGAAGATCGCGAGATCACGATCCCCGTCAATTCAATCGAAGAGAAGCAAGACGGGCGCTCGCTGATGCCTGATGGATCGGTCGATCAACTGACACGCGGCGAGTTGGTCGATCTCGTGCGATTCCTTTCCGAACTCGGCAAGGTCGGTGACTTTGCTATTGGCAATGCGCAGGTCGTGCGGCGCTGGCAAACCTTGACCTGGACCGAAGAAGGAAATTACCGCCTGAATCGAACGAGTTACGACATCGCGGCGACCGACGATCCGGCGCTGACATGGGAGTCGGCCTACAGTCGCGTTGGCGGTGATCTGCCGTTGGATGGGCTGCCACAAGTAAAGCCGCATCGCGAGACGCCGCAGACCAGCTTTGTGCGTTTCGATCTCGAAGTATCGACGCCGGGAGCCATTCGATTACAGATCAACTCCATAGACGGGCTTTCGTTGTGGGTCGACTCGAAACCCACACCGCTGCAGGGTGACGTGAAATTGGAGCTGGATCGCGGCTCGCATCGCATCAACTTCGCGATCGATCGTGAGACGCGCGAAATGCCTCTGCGGGTCGAATTAGTCGGTGTTCCCGGTTCAGAAGCACAGGCACAACTCGTGTCGGGCAAGTGATTAATCGCGACGTTTCCGACGTTCGATCTAGATTGGATGAAATGCAGCGGTACAATCGAGAAGGGTTCGGACGCGTCCACCACAATCGAGTTTGAGATTTCCTCCTCATGGCAAACGACATTCGACAACAGACGAGTCAGTACGTCGACATCAAGTTCAGCGCGTCTGTTCCGGCGCTTGAGCCCGGTGATCATCTTGATCAAAAGACGTTTCACGAGCGCTACGAGGCAATGCCGGAGGATGTGAAAGCGGAATTGATTGGAGGAGTTGTCTATATGCCCGCAGCGCTTCGACGGTCACATGGGCGTTCGCATACACTGCTGATGGTGTGGCTTGGGACATATGAAGATGCCACGCCTGGCGTTGAAGTCTACGACAATACAACGACCATCATGGGTGAGGAAAGCGAACCACAGCCTGACGCATGCCTGATCATTCGCCCCGATTGCGGAGGCCAGATGCGATTCACGGACGACGACTATCTGGAAGGGGCTCCGGAATTCGCCGCCGAGGTCGCATCAAGTACCGAAGCGTATGATTTGCACAGTAAAAAGCGAGATTACGAATTAGCGGGCGTGAAAGAATATCTCGTCATTGCCCTACGTCAGAAAAAGGTATTCTGGTTCGTCAATCGTGAAGGGAAGTTTGACGAGCAAGCGGTCGACGCCAATGGCTTCCACCACTCGAGCGTTTTTCCGGGGCTGAAGCTCGACCCTGCTGCGATCCTAGAATTGAACAGCCAAAAATTATTGGCATCTCTGCGCGAGGGAATTGCCACGCCCGAACATGCAGCATTCGTCCGTCAACTCGCCAAAACACCGTGACGCACTGGTGCGATGGACGTCTACGCCCGTCGAATCTTCTTGAGCGGATGCTCGAAGTGAATCGAGCGATCCGGCGAAATATCGGTGGTAGTACGGTTTACCGTAAGTCGGGCATTCCTGCCCGACAAAAGACGGCCAAGAGTGGCCGTTCTACTTTCAGGAATCGCAGACTGTACCACTACCGAAATATCGATTTCGTTGAATTCATGAATTCCGTTTGCTAAAACGGTCACTACCGCTTCGCTTCGAAAGGGGGTAGTGATGACGGGTAGATTCGATCCATATCATAAGTGGTTGGGCATTCCTCCGCGCGAGCAGCCGGCGAACTATTATCGCTTGCTGGGCTTGGACTTGTTTGAAGACGATGGTGATGCCATCGAGTGCGCGGCGGATCGTCTGATGAAGTACGTCCGCGACACCGCAACCGCCGAGCAGCGTGAGGACGCGAAGCGGGTATTCACCGAGTTGGCAGCGGCGAAGCGATGTTTGCTCGTTGTGGAACAAAAGCAGGCGTACGATGCTGGCCTTCGCGCGGGGCAGGCGGCGATGCAACCGCCGACCTATGATCAGTCCACGCGGCACGTTGAACCGTCGGCCACTGTCCACGTCACGCCAGTCGTATCAAAGACACAAGCATCCAAAAGTCATCGAACGCACGCCAAGCGAACGTCCGTTCAACTGATCGCAGTCGCTTCGACGATCTGCCTGATTGGATTTTGTATCTGCGGCGTTGTCTTCCTCCGAGGCAACTCCGAACCAACGAACCAGATCGCAGAGACTTCCGAAGATCTAGAAACTTCGGAAATCTTGAAGCCATCGGAGGCCCCATCCCGCGGTTCCCCGATTCCAGTCACCACAACAACTGAATTTGAATTGCAAAAGGAGGACGCCGAAGTACTCGCACCCATTCCACCAGAACCCATTCCACCAGATCCCGTCGTCGAGTCGTCGTTGCCGGACTTCGTCGTACAGGAGGTAGCTTCAACTGCAGTTACTAAACTCGAAGAGTCGGCAGAAATCCCGTCTAAGCGGAGTGTGCCGGAGATTGAAAGCGAACCACTTGCTCAAACCACCGTGAAATCGGCATCTTCCGCGAACCTGACCGTTGAGCGGGGTGGATTCCTGCGAGAAGTGTGGACGAACGTGACGGGAAACAAGGTTGAAGACATCGTTAATCACATCATCGAACATCCTGAACCGGATCAAACGGAAACGATCGATCGCTTCGAACCTCCCGAGGACTTTGACGATCAGTACGGCCAGCGTTTGCGCGGCTATCTTCATCCGCCAATGACGGGCAGCTATGAGTTTTCGATTCGAGCCAACGCGGAAGGCTGGTTGTTTGTCAGTACGGATGCGCTGTCCGAGAACAAGCGGCAAGTCGAATCTGGCACCAAGATCGGGTTTGAGGCGGGAAAGGTCTACTACGTCGAGGCCTTTCACAAAGAGAGTACGGGCCGCGACTATTTGAGCGTCGGCTGGACGCTGCCCGATGGCACTCAAGAGAATCCGATTCCAGGCGAGCGATTGTCGGTTCACTATCGCATCGCTCCTCGACACGAGACGGAGTTTGTTGCGCTCACGCCGTTGGCCGCTGAGTCCACCGCAGGAACGGAATTGAACACTCTCGACGGAGGTGTGATCCTGGCGAGCGGGGCCGCGAATGCCGAGGAAATCTATCGGTTGCAGTTTGAATCGGCGGTGGAAACGATTACGGCGATTCGGCTCGAAGCGATCTCTCACGAGGAACTGCCAGCTTCGGGTCCGGGACGTGGGATTGGAGGTCGATTCGCATTGGGCGAAGTTTCCGCGACAACAATAGGCAACGACCCCTCAGAAGAATCACGACCCTTGAACTTCGCGTCGGCTGTCGATGAATCTGGGCACGATCTGAGTCGACTTATCGATGGCGATAGCAATACATTCTGGCGTGGATCGGGACGAGGGAAAGAGGTCTTTGCTACCTTGATCGTTCAAGATCCAGAGCCGTTCACCAGCATCTCCATTCTGCAAATCGAGCTAAAACAACGCGAAAGCTTGGGCTGCTTGCGCGTACTCGCAACTTCAGCACCTAGTCCGCTGTCACTGTCAGGCACATCGGATGGCGAATCCAAGAGTGGAGACCTCTACTCGCTGTTCGTAAACCTCGGCGGAGACGATTTCGTGGCACCGGATGGAGTGCGCTGGCGCGCGTCGAAGTTGTTCGATAACGAAACATTCGGTCATGAAGGCGGACGAGGTGTATCGGAAGATCTGATCGCGAATCGAGTGCAAGGTTCTGCACAGCGCGGTATCGCCGCGTTTCGGGCGATGGTTCCCGAGGGCACCTATGATGTGACGTTATACTTTTGTGAGTACTGGTCGACGACGCCAAGCAGTCGCCGATTCGCCATCGCTGCTGAACAGCGAGTCGTCGCGGCGAACTTCGACTTGTTCCAAGCGGCTGGTGGAATCGCCAGGCCGCTGGTCTATCCTGTTCGCAATGTGGCGGTCACGGACGGTCGATTAGACATTCAATTCCGCGGGGCGAGCGAGGGGGCGTCCGCGATATTGAATGCCATAAGTATCCAACAGGTGCGTTAGAAGACCGATGGCGTTGGCTGACTAACACTCGCATCTCTGAAGAACTTTTGTTGGATCGCCAGCAATTGGCCCAACAGTCCCACACCGACGTTCGAGCATTCACGTCTTGTGTCCGACTCGTGCGCCAGCTTGTGCGAGTTCAAAAACGCGTACAAGTCTTAGACTTCGTCGTCAGCGTAAGGATTCTCCGGATTCATGGGATTAAGGTTGCTGGGAAGCTTTGGCAAGCCCGACACATGCATTGCTACATGGAACACGAAACAGGCGAAACATCGAACGAAATTGGCTCTCGCTTGTTGAATCAGCAGGCAGCAGATTGTCGCCACAGGAGGGGCAATCGGGAGCGACCAATATCACGGAGCTCCTGCAATTCAGTCAGCGCAGTGGCGGAGACATCACGTCTCGTCGTCGGTACGGGCCGCCCGGCGAAGTCTTCCATTCGCAGACCGTACATTGAAGATTTAATGCCCATAGATCGGGACGGGTAACGGGCTTGTCCAGGAAGTTCGTGATGATCCAAACCATGACGTCCGGCCCCCAAAGACAAGTGACACTGGAGTACAAGTACGATTGGCTGGCGATTTCTCCTGCGGCATGAACAGATCATCTCGACGCAACGCGAGATGATCGTGAAGCTTCTAGATTTCGATTGATTCGTGAGCCGTAGGCGCTCGCCTACGGCTCAATTAAATCAGAATCCTGCAAAACTATTTAGCTATTGCGGAGTTGCCGGCCCCGCCGACCTACTGCGTGAACGCGGGATCACTCGCGTCACCGCCTGACTTCAGGTACGCCAACAAGTCAAGTATCTCCTCTTGACTCAGCGTGTCGAGCAAACCGTTGGGCATCATCGAAACTCGAGAAGGCTGGACTTCTTCAATGTCACCAGTCGCGACATTGGTGAAGGCACCTGGTTCGAGCATGTTGGTGATTACCATCAGCTTGTCACCGTTCAGGTTCGCGACTTTGCCGATTACGGTCTGGCCATTGTTCATGACAAAGATACTGGCTTGATACTGATCCGAGATGACTTTGCTCGGATCGATCAACGATTCCAAGAGGTACTGGTTGTTAAACCGCTTGCCCACGCCCGTCAGATCCGGGCCGATGATACCGCCCTCGCCGGCGAAGCGATGACATTTGAAACAGGCTGCGGCACCAAACATCTCGCGACCACGCTCGAAGTTGCGTCCCGTGCCCTCGGCTGCGGACAACAAATCGGCGACTTCCCACTTCTTGACGAACGGCCGAGCTGCCACCGTGACATTTGGATCTGTCGCTTCCAGCTTCGCGTTAATGATGTCGGCCAGAGCGGCTTTCTCCTTCTCGTCAAGCGAGGCGATCGCTTCGTTGCGGATGTTTTGCACGAAGCCAGAAAACGAATGGCCCCCACGGAAGCTGCCGGTCGTATTGAACCAGTTGAAATAGGCACGACGCTCGTCGAGCGTCCAGCCGGATTTCAACGTCCGCAGCACGAGCGCGTACTGAACTTGATCCTCTTGAGTCTGCGAGGCAAGAAGCAGCTTGATCGTCCGCGCGGCAACTTGCGGTGCCTCCAGGTAAACCAAGACCGCTGCTAACTCGCGGTTGAGCGAACGGCTTTTCGCGGGAAAGTGCTGATCGAGTCGTCCCAGCACCTCGTCGCGAGTTTTCGCGTTGGGCGGCCCGAGCCGGGCGAAGGTCAGACCGTACGCTCGGAGCAGCGAAAGTTGTTCGGACTGGGACAGCTTGTTCCAATCAAGTCGCGATAATGCCTCGATAATCCCACTTTGAACGGACGGTTCGCCGCAACGAGCCAGCGCGATCATGGCCGTCATCGATGCCACAGGATCCTTCTCAGCCAATGCCCTGTCTTGCCACTGGGCCACTGGTTGATGTTCGATCGCAATGCGCGCCGCATAGCGAATGAAGCGATCAGGGTTCGAGAGCTGTGGCCAGGCAACTTCGATCGCATCCAGGTTGGCCGAACCGTGGAACGATTCGAGCTTGGCGCGTAACTCGCGTTGTGCCTGTTGCGAAGCGTCGACTCCGCTCACCATCGCCGTCGACTCGTCACCGACATAGGTGACTCGATACAAACCCGACTGCGTTCGTCGACCACCGATCGTAAAATACATCGCTCCGTCTTTGGGGTTCACGACGACATCCGTCAGCGGCAACGGCGATGCCGTCGCAAACTGCTCGAACGTCCCGGTATAGGATGACCCATTCGGTTCAAGATGGACGGCATAGAGCAAACCATAACTCCAATCGCAGATGAACAACGCCTTCTGATACTTGGCCGGGAACTTGGCACCCGTGCCGAATGCAATTCCAGTTGGCGAGCCCGGACCGATATCAACGGCGGCAGGCAAACTGTCGGGATAGTAGGCCGGCCACTTGCCGGTGCCTGATCGCCAGCCAAACTCGCTGCCGCTGGTCACATGACAAACTCGCGTCGGTCGATACCAAGGCGAACCGATATCCCACTCCATGTCCGCGTCATAGGTAAAGAGTTCACCATCGGGATTGAAGGCGATATCAAACTCGTTGCGAAAGCCGCTTCCAACTAACTCGAAGGTCTTGCCGTCAGGATCGGTTTTGCAAACCCACCCGCCGGGAGCCAGCTTGCCGACGGCATGACCACCTGCGTCCCACATCCGCGGCAGCAGTTGGTCTTCCTGCCAGTTACGTGGTACGCGTGACTCTTCCGGATTGGGCAGATCGGTGTGATTTCCCGCGCACACATACAGCGACTTGCCATCGGGACTCAGCACGATCGCATGAGGGCCATGCTCGCCACCTCCCGGCATCTTCCGCAGCAACTTGACTTCGTCGTATTGATCATCGCCGTCCGTATCGCGAACGCGGTAGAAGCCGCTCCCCTCGGCAGCGTTCCCGTTCACCATCACGTACAGGCTGTCAAAGGCGCACAACAAGCCATGAGCTTCGCCGATGTCGACCTTCAACTTCTCGACCGTCGTAGCCGCCGCATCGCTGCCGGGTGTGACGCGGTAGAGACTGCCGTACTGATCCGAAACGATCAATCTGCCCTGCGGATCGGGAGTCATATTGACCCAACTCCCCTCCTGATCGGCGGGGACCGTGTGCAGCAACTCGACCTTGAAACCATCTGCGACGCTGATTCGATCGATGGGTGTCGCTGCCGAATTCTGCGCATGAACAGCGGATGCGGTTAGCAAGAAAAAGCTGAGTCCAATTGATAGCAGTAGAACAACGGAGCGACGCATTGCTGGATCTCCAACCAAGGCAAAAGGTGAGCAAGTGGCAAGGTAGTGCGCCCACGGGAGGATTTGATTGTCAGAGGGCGTTCGACCATTGTAATCAAAGATTCGCCGCGAGGGGGGCGATCTGGTGCCGTCACTTTGTGGTTCGATCGATGAATCCGGACGGTATCCGATTTCGCCCCGGTGTCATAGAATGGGAGGTTCGCTTTCCCCGAACGGACTCGCACGAACGACCCAAGAAATGGCATCTCCAGACATCGTGATCAAAGGCGCTCGCGAGCATAACCTGCGCGACGTCGACCTCATCCTGCCGCGGAACAAGCTGATTTGCTTGACCGGAGTGAGCGGTTCCGGCAAAAGCTCGCTAGCGTTTGATACGGTGTATGCCGAAGGGCAGCGCCGCTATGTCGAAAGTCTGTCGAGCTTCGCGAGGCAGTTCCTTGGCCAGATGCCCAAGCCCGATGTCGATTACCTCGGCGGCTTGAGCCCTTCGATTTCTATCTCGCAGAAATCCAGCGGCAATAACCCGCGTTCAACCGTCGGGACGATTACCGAAATCTACGACTACTTGCGAGTGTTGTTCGCTCGTGTCGGACAAGGCTACTGCCCGAAGTGCGGCCAGGAGATTAAGAGCCAGACGCGTGAACAGATTATCGCCCGCATCTTGCTCCAGCCGAAAGACACCAAGTTCGCGGTATTGGCTCCGTTAATTCGTGGCCAGAAAGGCGAGTATCGCGATCTGTTTGTCGATCTGCTCAAACAAGGCTTTGTCCGTGCGCGAGTCGATGGCGAGACGGTCTCGTTAAATGACGACTTGCACCTCGATCGTCAGATGCGACATGACATCGAAGTCGTCATCGATCGGCTGGAGATCAAAGCCAACGTTCGACCGCGACTGGCCGAAGCAGTCGAACTGGCATTGAACATTGGCAAAGGAACGATGTTCGTCGAGATTCAGACCGATGAGAACACCGAAGAAAAACCCGAGCGTCGTTCCAAGACGCGCGCCAACGACACGATATTCTCGATTGATTATGCCTGCGCCGATTGCGGACTCAGTTTTGAACCGCCTACGCCACAGTTGTTCAGCTTCAACAGCCCGCAAGGGATGTGCTACGAGTGCGACGGGCTAGGTGAACTGTATTCCTTCGATCCCGATCTACTGATCCCCAACCCGTCGTTGAACTTTCAGCAAGGTTGTTTCGAACTCATTGGTCGTTGGAAGGACCTGGGGCGCTGGCGTCGACATATCTATAGCGGTGTGGCCGAGACGATCGAGCGTGTGCATGAACTCGAATCGGGCACCATGCTCGAGACGGCCTGGGAGGAACTCGACCCGAAGCTCCAGCAGCTCTGGATGTGGGGCACGGACAAGTTGCACATCACCTACACGTGGCGCGGCGGCAAGTCGCCGATGAAGTACGGCGGCGAGTTCGAAGGCATCGTGACGGACCTGTTGAACAAGTATCGCAATTCGAACAGCGCTCCGCAGCGTCGTCAACTTGAAAGCTACATGCGGACGATGACGTGTCCGAATTGCCGCGGACAGCGACTGAATGAACAGGCTTGTTCGGTTCGGATAACGTCAGGTCACAAGCGGTTCGCGGAACACGCCTCGAAGTCCTTGCCCGAAGTCTGCGATCTTGCGATCAGCGATGCCGTCGACTTCTTCGAGAAGCTAGTTCTCGATCCCACGCAGACTTTGATTGCCATCGAAGCACTCAAGGAGATCTGCGGGCGCCTTGGGTTCTTGCTCAACGTCGGGCTCGATTATCTCTCACTCAACCGAACGGCTCCCACACTGTCGGGCGGCGAATCGCAGCGGATTCGCCTGGCTGGCCAGATTGGTTCCGGCTTGGTGGGCGTTTTGTACATCTTGGACGAGCCTTCCATCGGATTGCACGCTCGCGATAACACGCGCTTGATCGACACGCTCTGTCGCCTTCGCGATATGGGCAACACGGTGGTCGTTGTTGAACATGACGAAGACACGATGCGCGCTGCCGATCACATCATTGACTTTGGGCCGGGGCCGGGAGTCCGTGGGGGCGAAGTTGTTGTCGAGGGGTCGCCTGCCAAGTTGATGAAAGAGCCCCGCAGTTTGACGGGGCAATATCTCTCTGGCACCGCCAAGATCGAAGTGCCTAAGCAACGGCGAGCGATCAGCGACAAGAAGTTGCGCATTAGCGGTGCAACACATAACAATTTGAAAAACATTGTTGCCGAGATCCCGCTCGGCGCGTTCGTTTGCATTACGGGCGTTTCCGGTTCGGGCAAAAGTTCGCTGGTGAATGACATCCTTGTCGAAACGCTGCGGCGCGATCTCAACGGTGGCGAGGGGACGCCGGGCACCTACGAATCGATCGAGGGCTTAGAGCATCTCGACAAGCTGATCGCCATCGATCAATCACCAATTGGCCGCACGCCGCGATCGAACCCGGGCACTTACATCAAAGTGTTCGATGAAATTCGGACGCTGTTCACGCAGTTGTCTGAATCGAAGCGTCGCGGGTACAAACCTGGTCGCTTTAGCTTCAACGTGACCGGTGGGCGGTGCGAAGCGTGCGAAGGTAACGGCTCGAACAAGCTGGAGATGGATTTTCTTGCCGATGTGTGGGTGACATGCCCGGTTTGCGAGGGACATCGATACAGCCGCGAGACGTTGCAGGTAAAGTTCAAAGGCAAGTCGATTGCCGAAGTGCTGGAGATGGATGTCCAGCAACTTCTCGATCTTTTCGAGAACATTCCGAAAGTGCGCCACAAGTTGCAAACACTGCACGATGTCGGACTCGATTACATCAAGCTCGGGCAACCTTCGCCGACACTCTCAGGCGGCGAGGCACAACGCATCAAGCTGGCCAAAGAGCTTGCCAAGAAGAGCACCGGAAAGACGCTTTACTTGTTGGACGAACCGACGACCGGATTGCACTTCGCCGACATTCATCTGCTGCTCAAGGTGTTGCATGATTTTGTTGAAGCCGGCAACACGGTGCTGGTTGTCGAACACAACCTCGACGTCATCAAGACGGCGGATTGGGTGATCGACCTCGGTCCCGAAGGCGGTGCGGGCGGGGGCGAGATCATCGCGACGGGAACTCCCGAAGACATCATGCAAGTCAAAGCCTCACGCACGGGGATCGCTTTGCAGGCACATTTGGATGGAACAGCGGCGAAGCGATCGCACGCAAAGGCGGAACGCTCGAAAGAGACTCGCGATTCCCTCGCTCGAATTGCCAAGCAAATCACCGTGACCGGCGCACACCAGCACAACCTCAAAGGTGTCGATGTCGCTGTGGCTCGCGACAAGATGACGGTCTTCTGCGGCCCGAGCGGATCGGGCAAGAGTTCGCTGGCCATGAATACGATCTACGCCGAGGGACAGCGACGCTATGTCGAAAGCCTCAGTTCGTACGCGCGTCAGTTTGTGGCTCAAATGCAGAAGCCGCAAGTCGAGCATATCGATGGACTATCACCTGCCATCGCCATCGAGCAAAAAAATCTCGGCAACACGCCGCGAAGTACCGTCGGCACGGTCACCGAGATCTACGACTACTTCAGGATTCTGATGGCACGAGCCGGGCAACCGCACTGCCCCGATTGTGATATCGAAATCGGGACACAGACCGTCGATCAAGTCGTCGACAAGATCCTGTCCGAGCCGGAAGGAACTCGCCTGTACTTGATGGCTCCGTTGGATGTGCCTGTCGGCGAGAAGTACGAAACGCGGTGGGAAGAGATTCGTGCCGCCGGGTATCCACGAATTCGAGTCGATGGCGAAACGCACTCCGTCGACTCGCCGCCAACCATCGACCGCAAACGCAAGCATGATGTGTCCGTCGTGATCGATCGGATCGTGGTGCGGCAAGAGGCTCGCTCGCGAATCGCTGAAAGTATCGAGCAGGCACTTGCGTTCGGCAAAGGCATTCTGCAAGTTGCCTTTCCTTCAGACGACTTGCCCGAACCGCGTTGGCCCGTTGTCACGCATAGTCAACATCTGTCGTGTAGTAGCTGTGGCCGCAGTTTCGAGCCGCTTACGCCTCATAGCTTTTCCTTTAATAGCTATCTCGGTTGGTGCCAAGCGTGTGAAGGACTTGGCGTCGAAGTCGGTGCGAATCCGACGGCGCTGCTGCGTGATCCGAAGCTTTCGCTAGCCGAAGGTGCGGTGGCGTTGTGGCCCGATCCGACCAATCCCCTGTCGCGAATGATGCTGGAGGCACTGTCGCGCGAGACGGGCGTACCTCTGGATCTTCCGTTTGAACAGTTCTCGTCGCGTCATCGCCGGATCATTATGCATGGGACGGGCGAAGATTGGTTCGAGGCGAGGAGCGAGCGGACTGGGAAAGCGAAAGAACAAGTCCTATTTCGGTTTCAGTTTAAGGGACTCTATCCGGCGTTGGATGAAGCGTCGAAGACTTCGCCTTCCTTTCGCAAGCAACTCGAACAGTTCGTGGACGAGGTTGATTGCTCGACGTGTTCGGGAAGTCGATTGCGAGACGATGCATCATCCGTTCGATTCCACGGGCATACGATTGATGAGTACTGTCGAATGCCGCTCGGCGAATTACAGCGAGTTATTAACGACTGGAAACTGTCCGAGCGCGATCGCAAGATCGCTGGCGAGTTGATTCGCGAGATTATTGGCCGCGTGGCGTTTTTGAACGATGTGGGCTTGGAGTATTTGGCGATTGGACGCGGAGCGGCAACGCTCTCGAACGGCGAGGCACAACGCATTCGTTTGGCCAGCCAACTCGGCAGTGGCTTGTGCGGTGTGTTGTATGTCTTGGACGAGCCCACGATCGGTTTGCATCCTCGGGACAATACGCGCCTGCTGGCCGCATTGCACCGCTTGCGAGATCTCGGGAACACGTTGCTGGTCGTCGAACATGATAAGGAAGTAATCGACGGCAGCGACTACATCTGCGACTTTGGGCCGCTAGCCGGTAAGGGTGGCGGACAGATCGTCGCCGAAGGAACCGTCGATCAACTGATGAAGCGGCGTGGCTCCGTGACTGGACCGTACTTGAGTGGGAAGAAGGCGATTCCGGTTCCTAAGACGCGACGCGTTTTGAGTCTAGGGTCAAGGGACAAGAGTCGAGAGCCAGAAGAGAAACGATCCGTTCCGGCGTTCGACTCTCGACACTTGACTCTCGACGTTCTCGGTGCTCGCCACAACAACCTTCACGATGTCGACGTTCAAATTCCTCTGGGCACGCTGACCGCGATCACGGGACCCAGCGGTAGCGGCAAAAGTTCTTTGATCGAAGACGTACTGTACAGTTCGCTGGCGCGAACGTTACACCGTGCGGGAACGATTCCCGGCGCTCATAAGGCGATTCGCGGGATCGAACATATCAACAAGGTGATTCGCGTCGATCAGCAGCCAATTGGCAACTCGCCGACATCGAATCCCGCCACGTACACCGGCGTCTTCGAATTGATTCGGATGATGTTCGCTCAGTTGCCGGACGCGAAATTGCGTGGCTACACCGCGCGTCGCTTCAGCTTTAATGTGCCCGGTGGTCGATGTGACGACTGTGAAGGCAACGGCCAGCGATGTATCGAGATGCACTTTTTGCCGGACGTGTGGGTAGAATGCGAGACCTGTCGAGGCAAACGATATAACCCCGAAACGCTGGCAGTCACATTCCACGGACGTTCGATCAGCGACGTCCTCGATATGACCTGCGGCGATGCGGTCGTTCTGTTCGAGAACATTCCGAAGATCCGCCGCATTCTGCAAACGCTTTGCGATGTGGGTCTCGATTATCTCACCCTCGGTCAGCCCGCCCCAACGCTGTCCGGCGGCGAAGCACAACGTGTGAAACTTGCTTCCGAACTATCACGACCGGATACCGGGCGTACGCTGTATTTACTCGACGAACCGACTACGGGCCTGCACTTCGACGATCTGGCCAAGCTTCTCGAAGTCCTCCAACGGCTAGTCGATCTTGGCAACACGGTTGTCGTCATCGAGCATAACCTCGATGTCATCAAGCAAGCCGATTGGATCATCGACATGGGCCCGGAAGCGGGTGAAGGCGGCGGGCGCGTGGTATTCGCGGGGACACCGGAGGGGCTGGTTGAATATGCAACGCAGGCGGGTGACAAGGTGACTGGGAGACAAGGTGACAGCACCCTCTCACCCCCTCACCTCGTCACCCCCTCACACCTCCCTTCCTACACCGGCATTGCACTCGCGCCCGTCCTCGCAGCCGGCCCGCTCGTCGCACGCAAACCCTACGATCCACTCGCCGATCAGCAGAAGAAAGAAGGCGAACTCGATATCACCGAAGTTGGCAAGAGTGCAAAGATGCCTTGGGAAGAAGATGGTCGCGGCTGGCATACACGCGATCGCGTTGACCGCAAAGGCAATCCGTGCAAGTGGGAGGGCGAGGTGCTGGGACGTGTGGTCGACCGAATTCAAGAGCTCGGAGAGTTTAGCGAGACCGACTGGAATACACGCAGCGTTGTTGAGATCTCGGCCCAGAAGAAGTCGGACGGCTGGTTCTTCCATGCGATCACCGCCGAAACATGGCTCTTGAAGATGAAGTTCCGTGTCTATCGGGGGACGTTTGATCGCAAAGAACTAGTCCAGCGACTGGACTTGAAAACGCTCAATCAGATGGACGATATCGCGAGCTACGGCAACGAGCCTCGCGTGAGGGTCAAATCTGCAAAGGGGCCCTGGCAGGAAGTTGAAGTCCGCGCGTTCACGCTGGAAGAGATCGACAAACCCGAGTTCTGGCAGTTCCTCGAAGAAGCGGTCGCGGGGTTCTCGAAGGTCGAGGAACGCAAGGAGCTGAATCTCGACGACCATACGCCGTGGAAGAAGCTTGGCCAGAAATGGCACTTCATGCGCAAAGGCTTTCCACCCGGAAAGAAAGTGCATTGGGGCCCCGAAGTGTTAGAAGAGCTCTGCGAGATACTCGAAGACGTCGCCCCCGACTCGCAATTTCTCTGGAACAATCAAGTCGTCGTTCGCATGTACCTGAACGGACATCGCGATCCTTGGGCTGGCATCGTGACGAAGAAGCCCGAACATGTGTTACTGGCGCTCAGCGGCCCCAAAGGCGCCATGCCCCTCGGACGCTTTGCCGACCTTGGACACGAACGCGAACTGGATGAATCCAAAGACGACTGCGACGTCGTCAAACTGGCCTTTCGATCCGTGGAAGACCTCCATCAGGGCGACTTGCCAGAGTTCTTGCGCGAGCACATCAGCCGCTTGGATGGCGCGACGGCTTAGCCCTTGTTTGCTTGCGACGATGCCGTAATCCGGGCATTTACTGCCCTTAGTTCCGTGCTATTCTTGAAGATAGCATGGAAGGTCATCTGCAACGGATCATCAGCGTCGAGTTAACTAATCGGGTGGTGGAACGAACACCCTGGAGATCCGAGGCGGATATGTGAGCGGTAAGTGACGATACATGGGTTGAGGTAGAGTTTGCCGCGTGCGACTACGAAATCTAGCTGTCCGTACGTCGTGCATGTAGTCACCGAGGAGAAGAAACGAAATGCCCACTTATGTCTATGAAGTTCTGGACGCCGACGGGAATCCCGGCGAGCGGTTCGAGGTTGTCCAGTTGATGTCAGACGATCCGCTGACGAAGCATCCTGAATCTGGGCAGGCGGTCCGGCGCGTCTTCGTACCGTTCCACGTCGCGGGCAAGCACGCTCCGATGAAAACGGATCGTAATCTCGCGGACGACAAAAAACTCGGGAAGCTTGGTTTCACCAAATACGAGAAGTCGGGTGATGGCACGTACGAGAAGGTCGTTGGCGACGGTCCCAAGACGATCAAGCGGTAAAGCAACGCGCGTGAATGCCAAGGATTTCGACCGCTGGCAGAGCTAGCATCGATATTTAGTCCATCGCATTCTCAAGTCTGCGCCAGCAATCTTCCGACGATTAACCACGTGCCCCTATGCTCCGCCCGCCAAGGAACTAGTGATGCTAGACCGAGCCATCACGGATTATGTCGCCTCTGCCCCGCAACTGGTTAAGAAGATCCCTGGCCAACTCAGTGATCGCGAGATTCGATTTCTTGCCTTGATGGGAGCATGCCCGCTCGCAGAAGGAGAGATCCTTTCGATTGGGTGCGGACTGGGACAGTCCGCCATTGTTTTCGCCGAGGCGGCGAGGCTGGCAGGTGACACCCGAGTGAGT
>JACKHN010000046.1 GCA_020638975.1 Planctomycetaceae bacterium | reverse complement strand
AATTGCTTGGCGTTGGCGGTCAGATAGTCGGCCCTGATGGCGTTCTTGTTGAACAACGGGGCGGCTAACTCACCGACCGCATTATAGATCAGAGATTCTGGAGTGAAAAACAAGTACCGAGGATTGAACGCTTGGTAACCAACGCCGGCGTTGAGCGAAAGCGAGGGATAGAAGCGGGCACGGGCTACTTGCACGTCGAGTCCTGCAGCGGCCACGTCACGCTCGGCCTGGCGGATGTCCGCGCGGTTCATCAGCAGTTCCGAGGGAACGCCCGTGCCGAGCGCGGGTAGGTACAGGTCGATGTATTGCACCGGCATTCGTTCAACTCGTTGCGGAAAGCGACCGGCCAGAAAGTTGATTCGGTTCTCGACCTCGACGATCTCTTGGTGGACGATCAGCTTTTCGCTTTGGTTCTTGCGCACCTCGGCCTGGAATCGCTGTACGGCCAACTCGGTGCTGCGGCCCGCTGCCTTCATCGCCTGGGCGACCTCAAGGCTGTGCTGCTGAATCTCGATGGTTCTGTCCAGCGTTATCAGGCGGTTGTCGAGCGCCAACAGCGCGTAGTACTCGTCGGCAATCTCGGCGACCAGTCGGGTCACGACGTAGTTCCGTCCTTCTTGTGTGGCCAGGAAACGCAGCGCCGCCGCGTCCTTGGCATTTCGCAGCTTTCGCCAGATGTCCAACTCCCAGGAAATGTTGGTGGCGATTAGGAAATCAGGTAGCGGGGTGGGAAAGGCCTTGCCGGGGGCAATCTCGAGTTGATCCTCGACGGCACCAGAACGCGTGAAGGTGCCGTACTTCTCCACCCCCGCGCCGGCGCCGAGGGTGGCGAAGGGCAGGTACTCGCCTTGCCTTGCCTGAACTTCATTGCAGGCTATCCGGATTTCCTCGGCCAGGATATTCAGCTCCTGGTTGCCGACCAGTGCTTGCTCGATCAAGCTCGTGAGTGCTGGGTCGTTGAAGAATTCGAGGAAGCCGATGGCGGACGAGTTTTCCGCATTGGCGATGCCCGGGCCGATCGGTTCCCTTCTGGCATCCATGGGACCAGCGTACGGCCCGCCATCTCCCATGTTCGAACCGGTTGCTGGATCGACCACGTTAAGTGCTGGCGGCAGGTTCGGCTGGCTGGCGGCGCTGACGTAGTTCACAAGGTGAGTCGACTCATCGACGCGGGCCGAGCTGGCAGGTCTTTGAAAGTACTCCGCGTTGTTGGCGGTATAAAAACCCTCCGGCAACGCAGGTCCAGGCATCGCCTGACGGAGTTGAGGAATACCACAGCCCGGCAGAACCAGCAGCGCGCAGGCAGTGATCGTTGGCAAAAGAGTTCCGCGTTTATCCTTCGCGTTCGAATATCTCGCTGAGAGGTTCATCATGTTCATCCCTGATAAGTTGCCGCCCGTCGGCCATCCTGCCGAACAGGTAGTACAGGCCGGGAATCACGAGGACTCCGACCAAAGTGCCCAAAAGCATTCCACCGACGGCGGTGGTGCCAATCGTGCGGTTCCCGATCGCTCCGGGGCCGGTCGCACGAACTAACGGAATTAAGCCGGCGATAAAGGCAAATGAAGTCATCATAATCGGACGGAATCTCAATCTTGCGCCGTCGATCCCTGCGTCCTTGATGCTCAAGCCGTCTTGACGACGCTGCACGGCAAATTCGATGATCAAAATCGCGTTCTTGCCCAGCAGACCGACTAACATGACTAGTCCAATTTGACAGTAGACGTCGTTGGCTAGTCCCATTAACTGCAAGAATAAAAAGGATCCGAAAATACCGACCGGCAGCGAAATGATCACGGCCAGGGGAATGATAAAGCTCTCGTATTGCCCGACCAAAACCATGTAGACAAAGATGACCACGATCAAAAAGATATAGATCGCGGTATTTCCCGCCTTGGCCTCGTCGTACGCTAGACCTTGCCAGTCGATGTCGAAACCGTTAGGTAGCGTCTCGGCGGCGACTTCTTTGATCGCCGCGATGGCTTGGCCGCTGCTGTAGCCCGCCGCCGGTGCTCCTTGGATAGGAGCCGTTGGATACAAGTTGTAGCGACTGATTTCGTTCAGGCCCTGCTTTTTCTCAAGCTTCATGAAGGCGGAGTAGGGCACCATTTCGTCACGATCGTTCTTGACGAACATGTTATCCAGGTCTTCGGGGAATCGCCGGAACTCCGGTTTGGCCTGAACATAGACCTTGTAGAATTGGCCGAAGCGTACGAAGCCTTGTTCCCAGGTACTGCCGATGACGATGGAGAGATTGTCCATGGCGTCGCGGATCGATACACCTTTCTGCATCGCCACATCATTGTCGATCACGATCTCGTACTGCGGGTAGTTGGCCGCAAAGAACGTGAACAAGCCCTTGACCTCCTTGCGTTTTCCCAAGGCCGCCATGAACTTGTCCGTCTCTTCGCCGAGAGCCGTGTAGTCGCCGCTGTTTGTCTTATCGAGCAGGTTCACCGAGAAGCCGCCCGCAGCACCGAACCCCGGAACTGCCGGTGGCTCAAAGAACTCCAGCTTGATGTTGGCAATCTCACGGCCCTTCTCCTCTAACTCCTCAATGATTTGCTTCGAAGTTAGTTCGCGATCGGCCCAAGGTTTTAGATTGATGATGCAAGTCCCGGCATTCGAGCCTCGTCCTTCTGTCAGAACTTCATAACCGGCGATCGACGACACCGAAGTGATTTCGTCCATCTCTTTGCAGATCGCTTGCAGTTCGTGGCACTTCGAGTTGGTGTACTCGAGCGTCGAGCCCGGAGGCGTCTGCACGATCCCATAGATCATGCCTTGATCCTCCAGCGGAATAAAACCGCTGGGAAGCACCTTGTTTACGACCAATATGCCGTAACCGAATGCCCCGATGACGAGTACGGTCAGTACACGGCGTGTGATGATCCGGCTCAGGATCGCGACGTAACCACCGGTCACTCTTTCGACTGCCCGATCGAACAGATGCAGGAATATACCAAGCGGTCCGCGTTTCTTCTCGCTCCCATCGCTCCCACATAACGCCGCTCGAAACGATAGCGTGGCTAATAACGCGACGATCCCGGCGATCGTCATCGTCCTTGTCGCATTCAACGGCAGTTGCTCAGACACCACTTCGTGTACGATCTCAACGTTCAGCAGATAGTAGAACCCGGCACCGACCGCGAGACCGAGCAGCAAGCACAGCAAGCCACGCAGGACGAAGGCGTAACGCCTTCCAACCTTGTTGATATTGCGATTCACCAAGCCAACTAGGCCGTGCTGCTGTTCGTGGCTGGAGTGGGGTTTGAGAATCATCGCACAGAGAACGGGTGTGAGCGTGAGGGCCACCACACCGGAGATCACGATGGACATCGCCATTGTCAGGGCGAACTGTCGGTAGAAGACGCCGACCGGCCCGGTCATGAATGTTACCGGAATGAATACAGCGGTCATGACCAAAGTGATTGCAATGATCGCGCCGCTGATCTCGCTCACAACCTCTCGGGTCGCTTGATAGGGGCCGAGGTGTTTGGTGTGCATCTTTTCATGCACCGCTTCGACCACCACAATGGCATCGTCGACCACAACCCCGATCGCCAACACCAGGGCGAAGAGCGTAATCAGGTTGATCGACATTCCGAACATCAGCATGAAAAAGAACGTACCGATCAACGAGACGGGAACCGCCAGCGTCGGGATCAGCGTGCTGCGGAAGTCTCCGAGAAAGAGATAGACCACCAGCGAGACAAGGATGAATGCCTCAAACAAGGTGTGCAACACTTTTTCGATCGAAGCATCCAGAAAGTTGGAGACATCGTAGGTGACAGCATAGTCCATTCCCGGAGGAAACGATTTCTGCTTGATTTCTTCGACCTTTTCTTTAACCTTCGCAATCACGTCGGCAGCATTCGAGCCGGGGGTTTGTTTCAGCACGACAGCAGCCGAAGGCAACCCGTCGATGTCTGAGTAGAGGTCATAGAATGAAGAGCCCAGCGAGACTTTGGCAACGTCGCTGAGCCGCAAAATCTCACCTTCAGGATTTGCCTTCAAAATGATCTTTTCGTATTGCTCAGGCGTTTCGTAGCGACCTACCCAAGTAAGAACGTACTCAAGAGTTTGGGACGTCGTGCCCGTGGCCTGCCCAAGGCGTCCGGGCGAACCAATCATACTCTGATCCGCGAGCGCCTCCATGACTTCCTCGGCACTGACGTTGTAGGCACGCATCCGGTCTATATCTAGCTCGACGCGCATGGCGTAGGCGCGGTTGCCGAGAATCATGGCACTGCCGACGCCGGGAATTCGTTTGATTTCGTTCAGCACGTTGACGGTGGCATAGTTGTATAGAAAGTTCTGGTCGACGTTCGGATCGTCACTAAAGATATTCACGTACATCAACATGCTCGTCATGTTCTGCATGACGATAATCCCCTCGCGTTCGACGATCGGCGGGAGGTTGTTCTTGACCATTTGGACCCGGTTATTGACGTTCATGACCGCCACATTCGGGTCCGTCCCGGGCTCGAAGATGATCTGAATCGTTCCCTCACCGGCACTGGTGGCGGCGCCCAACATGTAGCGCATGTTCGGGACGCCGTTGATGGCTTGCTCCAGAAGCACCATCGTCGAATCGACCAGAATTTTGGCGCTGGCACCAGGATAAGAGACCGAAACCCGCACACTCGGCGGCGCCACCGACGGGAACTGCGAAATCGGCAACACATTGATGGCCAACCCGCCCATGAACAGGATCAACAGCGAGATGACGATGGCCAAAGCCGGCCGATGCAGAAATTTCTCGAACATGTCACTTCTTGTGGGCGTGTGGCTTCGCGAAGTCGAGACCGGCTTAGCTGCTTAGTTCGGTACGTTGCGGTAGTGGTTATTCGGCGTGGTATTTCAGGTGACTAAGAACCTCGAAGGGATCGCGAAACTCGTATTCCACCTTGTCGCCGTCGCGCACCTGTCGAATCCCTTCGAGAACGATCTTTTCTCCTTCCTCTAAGCCTCGTTCGATCACATAAATATCCTCTAGTTCGGTCTGAATGATGATCTCGCGCTGGTGTACCACACCGTCTTCTCCGACGACGTATGCGTAGCGTTTGGCAAGTATCTCGTAGGTCGCTCGTTGCGGGATGACGATGGCGTTTTCCAAGGTGCGGTGGATCAACACAGTGCCGGTCTGTCCATGGCGCAGCAGGTGGTCTGGGTTCGCGAAGTCCGCGCGAAAGGCGATGTTCCCTGTCTCGTTGTTGAAATCTGCTTCAATCGCACCGATGGTCCCGTGCTGCGGAAACGTCTTGCCGTTCGCCAGCTTAAGTTCGAGGTGCAGGGCGTCTTCGTCTTTCTCATTGAGTTCCGCTTTGTATTCGAGGTAGCGGGCCTCGGGCACATTGAAGTACACCCACATCACGTTGTTGTCGGACAAAGTCGTGAGGATGTCGCCTTCTTCGATCAAGCTGCCTTGCTGGTTGCGTTGGCGGTCAACGATGCCGTCGAACGGTGCTTTGACATCGGTGAAGTTCAACTCGGCCCGCGCTAGTTCCAGCTTGGCCTGGGCCTTTGCCAACTTGGCTTTCGCCAAAGCCACTTCTTGGTCCGAGACCACGGAACGACCACCGACCCGCTGGTCGAATAATCTCTTTGTGTTGTTGAATTCGATCTGCGCTAACTCCGCTTCGGCCGCGTCGGCGTTCAGCTTGGCTTGGAAGAGAACCGGGAGGATCTTGAACAACAAATCGCCCTGTTTGACTTCCTGACCTTCCTTGATCTTGATCTCCTCCAGATACCCGCCCTCCAGGGCACGGACCTCGATGTGGCGTCGCGAGTGGATCTGGCAAACATATTGTTGAGTGCTGATGACATCCTTCCGCACAGGACTGGTCACGAGGATCTTGTGTGCTGGGTGCCCATGTACTTCGTGCTGTTCGTCGTGTCCCCCGTCGTGCTCCCGCACCTCCGCGTGGAGTTGTTCTTCGACCTTGCTACAGCCGGCCAGGGACAAGGACAACGATGTTAACAGGATGGCTGCGATCGGACAGAACTTCATTGGATTGATACCTTGTGGTTGCCCTCGGGGGTGCTGCCTCGAGCAGATTGAGGGAGTGGTGGGTTTCTGGAAACTCTCGTTCCATCACGTCCAAGCAAAAGGCAGGCCAAGGCTTTTCGCTCCAATCATTTCTTGTATGGTGCGTCGAATGATCCAGACGCATCATCTCCGACGACTCGCTGGATCCAAGAATCCAAGAATCCGCCGTCGACGATGTCGACTTCCGAGCGACTTTGTTCTATCCGTCAGTCGTTCTCAATCCTTTGGCCTGGGGCCTCCGGTGGGAGCGACTATAATGACTCGATTCGTCTCACAGACTGTAACGATATGAACGAATATGCGGCTGCCATTCGATCTTCCCAGAACTGCCTAGTTGGAACCCTTGCAGCCCGTTGAATCGCCTGATTTGTGCAGAAAGGTGCATGTGATCTGCAATATCCTGCACGGTTATTCGGCTTTTGAGGTCACCGGAGCAACTCATGTTTGAAGAGGACCGACCACAGTCCGTGCTTGGCTCGAAGTGGGCAATTGGCTGTCGGGCTTTGCTGAGCTTGATGGCACTGGTCGTCACAGTATGGATTCTCGCGGATGTCCATCACGAACAGGAAATCGTTGAGGAACTGATACGGCATCTCCCCGACAGCGACCTCGCCGATGCCAATCAACTTGCCGGCGAGTTGCGGCTACAGTCACGACTCGCCGTATTGCTGATTCTAAACACTCTGGCTTCCTGCGCCGCGCTCGTGATGCTAGTGCGAGCCTACATCAGCAGCGAGCGATCGCTCCGCAAGGTTCGCGTGCTCGCTACCGATATCCTCGCCAGTCTCGATCACGGCGTGATTACTACCGACAGCGATGCTGCGATCCTGAGCATCAATCCGCGTGGTCGTGAGCTACTGCATCAATCGAACAATGGCATCGGAGTTGCTCTGACTGCTCTTCCGGACGAGCATCGCACGCTCGACGAGTTGTGCCGGGATGTGCTACGACAGCAACACACCGTTAGCGACTTCGACTATGTTGTCCACCACAATGGCAACATCCGCAACTTGCGAGCCGGATGTAGTTTGCTCCGCGACCATGATCAGAGACAGATTGGAACAGTGATACACGTTCGTGACGTCACCGAGAAAACACTCATGGAACAGCGGCTGCTCCGCATGGAGCGTTATATGGGGTTGGGTTCGCTGGCGGTCGGCTTGCAGCATGAGATCAAGAACCCGTTGAGTGCCTTGTCGCTGCACGTTCAATTGTTGAAGGAAGCACTACATGGCGAACCGGATGCCACGACTGTTGACGAGAGCCTTGACGTTCTCAGTACGGAAGTGCGTCGCATTGCCGGCGTGTTAGAAGGCTTTCGCGACTTCGCATCTGTTGCACAACTTAATTTCTCCAGGGTCGATCTGAATGAGTTGATAAGAAAGCTAGTGAAGTTCACCGATCCGCAGGCGCGGAATCAAAATATTCGGCTCGAAACCGATCTGCCGGACGGTCGGAGCCCGCAATTGTTGCTCGACCCCGTCCGCATCGAACAAGTGCTGCTGAACTTGCTGCTCAACGCGTTCTCGGCCATGCCCGAGGGCGGAACTGTCACCATTCGGCTGCAAATGATGGCGGACTCGGTGGCGATCGAGGTCGCCGATTCCGGTTGCGGCATCCCCGACGATTTCCGCGACAAGGTGTTTGATCCTTACTTTACGACTCGCGGCACAGGAACTGGAATGGGACTTGCCCTGTGTGAGAAGATCGTCCGCCAACACGATGGGACGATTGAGTTTACTTCGTCCGCCAATGGTACGACCTTTGTCGTGACGCTCCCTTTAAAGTGATCCTGATGCCTGCCAGTTCATTTTCCATTCTGATCGTCGATGATGAACCAAACATCCGTTCGGGGCTCGAGAAGGGACTCGCGAAGGAAGCTGAAGTTGTCGTAACCGCCTGCGACGCCGATGAAGCACTCGCCAAATTTCGCGAAACCGCGTTCACTTTGGTCATTACCGACATTCGACTTCCGAGCGCGATGAACGGGCTGGAGTTGGTTGAACGAATGTTGCAAAGCCGTCCGCAGACCACAGTCATTGTGATCACAGCACACGGCTCCGTCGAAACCGCCGTGGAAGCGATGCGTTTGGGCGCGTTCGACTTCATCACGAAACCGCTCGACCTTGATTTGATTCGTCAACAGGTACGTAAGGCCCGCGAACACTATCGCCTGCGACTGGAGAACCGCGTACTCCGCGACCAACTGGCGAATGCCGGCGAGGTTTCCGGGATAATTGGCAACTGCGCCGCGATGCAAGATGTTTTGCAGCAAATTAGACAGGTCGCTGGGACGGACGCGACGGTGATGATTCAGGGCGAGAGTGGCACCGGCAAGGAATTAGTTGCCCGTGCGTTGCACGACTTGAGCGACCGAAATGCGAAGCCATTTGTCGCCGTCAATCTTGGAGCGCTTCCGGAATCGCTTTTGGAGAGTGAACTATTCGGTCACGAGAAGGGATCATTCACCGGAGCTTCGCGGCAGAAACCTGGTTGCTTTGAACGAGCCAAAGGCGGCTCGCTGTTCCTCGACGAGATCACCGAGATACCCGCCAAGTGTCAGGTCGATCTGTTGCGTGTCCTCGAAACCGGGCAGTACTCACGAATTGGTGGTGAAGAGGTCTTGAACAGCGACGTGCGTCTGATTTCGGCGACCAACAAAATCGCCCAAGCCGAAATTGAATTAGGCTCGTTTCGAGAAGACCTCTTCTATCGCCTCAACATTGTTCCCATCGAGATTCCACCACTGCGCCAGCGTCGTGACGACATTCCTTTGCTCGTAGAACATTTCCTCACCCACTTCTGTCAACGCCACGGTCGCCCCACCAAAGTCATTGCGGCCGACGCAATGGAACGACTCGTCGTGGCCCGCTGGCCCGGCAACGTTCGCCAGCTTCGCAACGTCATCGAACGGCTTGTGGTAACTGTTGGTGACGATTGCATCCATGCCGAAGATATCCCCAAAGAGCTTGGCCCTCATCCGGACGTCGCAGCTGCTGTACGCACCCTCGCCGAGTCGGTTGAGGAAACAGAAAAGGCTTCAATCATGTCTGCGCTCATCGCCTGCGACTACCATCGCGAGAAGTCCGCCCAATTGCTCGGCGTCAGTGTGCGTACCTTGCACTACAAAATGAGCCGTTATGGTCTGCACTAAGGATCGACCGAAGATAACTGACGAGTTCTTTGTGGCGTAAGCTTCCAGCTTGCGATCCAACATCATCCGGAAACTCGGAGTGGTGTTCATCGCGATCTGACAAAGCTCTCCGAGGGTTGCATCAACAGAAACGAGTTAGCTATTGCTGTCGTCGTCAACCTTGCGACCAATGGAATCTTTGTTTTTCTTGAAGCCGGGGATGCTGATGGTTGGCTTCTCGGCGATGGCTTCGTCCATTTGGAGCCGGTAGCCTGAAAGAATATCGCTTCGTGTAACAATGCCGACAAGCGAATGAGGTTGTTGCCGACTGATGACAGGAAGGCGGCCGATATTGTGATTGACCATATGATCGGCGGCTTGCCGGGCGGTGCAGTCGTCGTAGACGAAGCGCGGCAAGTGGCGAATGAGTTCTTCAACACGACCATCCACTGGAACGCCTTCCTTCAGCAGATCGCGACGCGTTACCACTCCCCGCAGCGAACCTGCTTGGTCGACGACGGGGAATCCTTGGTGGGTACTACCTGGTGCGGCAGCGCTGATCCATTGGCGAACTTCTTCGACGGTTTGCATGGTCGTGAGTGTCACGGCTGGCGTCGTTGCGATCTGACTCACCAGGATGCTGCTCAGCGGATCGGGAACAAAATCGGACGGAGTACGAACGCCGCGGCGAGCGATCTTTTCCGTCATGATCGAGTTCTTCGTAAGCAGCATTGCAATCAAATAGCTGGCGGTACAGCCGCCGAGTAAAGGAAGCAGGCCATGGACTTGCTGCGTTGTCTCGAAGGCGAATACCGCTGACGCCAGAAAGGCCCGCGAAGCTCCTGCAAAAATGGCGGCCATGCCCACCAATGCCGCCACGCGAACGTCGATGCCTGCCATCGGCAGCATGACGACTGCGACAGCTCCGAACAGATGTCCAATTCCTCCTCCGATCGTGAACATCGGCGCGAGTGTTCCGCCCGACGTTCCGCTGCCCAATGACACGGACCAGGAGATGGCCTTCAGCAAGCAAAGAAACAGAATTGCCTTCGTCGTCCAACCATCGGAAATGATCATTGAAATGTTTTCGTAGCCCACACCGAGCGTCCGCGGCTCGAAATATCCGACAACTCCAACTGCAACCGCCCCAATCGCCGGCCACCACATCCAGTGAACCGGAAGTCGCTCGAAGGAATCTTCGATCAAATAGACGATCCACGTGATGCCTACCGCGACGGTTCCCATCATGCCCCCGAGTGCGATGTAAAACACGTTGGCACCGATCGATGGAGGAGCGATGTTCGGCATCGCGAAGACTGGCTCGGCACCTTCCAGAAACACTCGCATTCCGGCCGCCGTTGCTGCGCCCAGTGCAACTGGAATGATGGAGCGAGGACGGAATTCAAACAGCAGCAACTCCACTGCCAGCAGCACCGCCGCCACCGGACTGCCGAATGTTGCAGCCATGCCTGCCGCTGCGCCAACCGCCAACAATGTCTTGCGTTCAATGGCCGTTGTTTCCAGGCATTGGCCAATCAAGGAGCCGAGTGCACCGCCGGTCGCGATAATGGGACCTTCCGCTCCGAATGGCCCACCGGTTCCGATCGAGATTGCAGCAGAAAGAGGTTTTAAGATTGTCAGCCGAGCCGGAATTCGACTGCGGTTTGTAAGGACCTGCTCCATCGCTTCGGGGATGCCGTGACCACGGATGGCCTTCGATCCGAAACGGGCCATTACGCCAACCACGAGCGCCCCCATAACTGGAATAAGAACGACAAACAGACCCAATGAATTACCTGCCGGACTGGCGGCAGCGATTGATAAGTTGCCGTAGAACGCCAAATTCGTAATCAAGGCAATCAGTTTCATCAGCGCGACGGCAATGAACGACGCGGCCACACCGATTGCAATCGACAAGAGCGACAACCGCACGACTCGACGGTCGATTGGCGGTTGCTCAGGTGCCGGCTGCTGGGTCATGTCAGCCAATTGCTGGAGCGAGGTGGATACAGGTATTCGCTTTTGGCTCTCTTTGCCGGGAACCGGTTCTTCTGTGGACACAAACGTATCCTTTCTGTCTCAGAAATCGATTCGACTTGGCATGTCGCCTACAGGTGACAGTGTCGCCCGTCGTTGACACTCGCAACGTCAGGTGCGAAAGGCAGTTGACGTACGTCTCTGGCACTTTTTTAAGGTGGATAATTCGCTCGTTAAAGTCCGGTGTCTTATTTATTTGCGCCAGCAGTGTAAACGCAAAGCTCATACCGCGGGAACTGCAGCCCATCGACCAAGTTTGGCAAAGCCACTTCGAAGTAACCGAGACGTGGCACAGAGTTCGCATACACTGCTTCCGCCAAGCTCATTTCGGCAACTGTCGGAGATGGCAGCGCCTACAAGCAAGGAGACGATCTCATGAACGCACAAAACATTTTCACATACACCGATCGCTGCCGCCTGGGCCAGTTGGTATCGTCGGACGATGCACGAAGCGTGGCACTGCGACACACGCTGGATAAACTGGAATGTCTGCTCGAAGAAGCCGAGGCGGTCGAGTCGGAGTCGGTCCCGGATGACGTAGTGACGATGAATTCGACCGTTCTGCTGGTCAATACCAACTCAGGCGCGGAATTCATCTGCACGGTTGTTTATCCAGAGGACGTCGATATCATCGACGAAGGAGTCTCGGTGTTGGAGCCATTGGGCACGCGCCTTATCGGTTGCGAAGTGAGCGACCTGATAGAATGCGAAAGTCAAAGCGACCCCGGACCTTGGCGAATTGCCGCGATCTTGTTTCAGCCGGAACGAGTTGGCAACTTCGCGATGTAATGATTGGACAGCAGACCTTGTCGTCGCCTAAAAGCACAAATGCCCGTGAGATTACATGCCACGACGCCTTTCACGAAGGTGATCTGAGCGACGGTTGCTTTCGTGCCGTAGCCACTTACACCTATGACTGGGAGAGTTGGCACGCGCCGGACGGTCGTCTGATCTGGGTGAATTCGGCAGTCGAGCGAGTCACCGGATACAGTCCTGCAGAGTGTCTGTTGATGGTTGACTATCCGCTCCCAATGACTGCTGCCGACCACCACGACCGGATTGCCGAGATGCTTGAAGATGCCAAGCGTGGTGGTTCGTCGAACGACGTCGAGTTTCAATCGATTCACCGCAACGGTGAGAAACGCTGGATGGCAGTTTCTTGGCAGCCGATGTACAACGACGCGGGCAAACATCTCGGCTTTCGCACAAGTATTCGCGACATCACCGAACGACGCCATTTGCGGGACCAGATTCGACTTCACGCCGAGCATCTGGAACAACTCGTGCAAGAGCGAACCGCACGCATCCAGCAGTTAGAACGCCATCGCCGCCACATGGAAAAACTGGCCGCCTTGGGACAGCTCGCGGCAGGGGTCGCACATGAAGTGAATAACCCATTGGCCGGCATCCGCAATGCGTTTGAGTTGATTAAAGCCGATCTCACGCCAGAGGATGAGCACTACGAGTTGCTGGAATTGATCGACCGAGAGATCGAACGCATTAGTTCGATCGTCCACCAGATGCATCAACTCTATCGACGTAGTCCGCAGGCGGCCCACGAATTCAAACTCGAGCGAACGGTCACGGAAATCGCGACTTTGCTTGACGGCGTTGCTCGCAACCAGCAGATCCAGCTAAAAACGGATTCTGTGGGCAATTCGTTACCCGTTCATTTGCCGGAAGGCGAGGTGAAGCAGATTTTGTACAACTTGATCCGCAACGCGATCCAAGCCTCGCCAGCCGGCGAGACCGTGACCGTTCGCATTAAACATACCGGAAGCGACGTTCAAGTCGCCGTTTCCGATCGTGGCACCGGCATTGCGGATGAAGTATTGCCGCACATCTTCGACCCGTTCTTTACGACCAAAGGCGGTGAACCGACGAGCGGCATGGGCTTGGGATTGTCGGTGTCGCGAAGTTTGATTGAAGCGATGGGCGGCGCGATCGAAGTTGATTCAAGCGTTGGAAACGGCAGCCGATTCACGGCCATTTTTCCGGCATGTACCGAACCCGCTGTTGAAGACTCCCATGACTGACCAACAGACTGCCCGCATCTTAATCGCCGACGACGAGCCTCTCTACTTGAGGACGACCGGTGAACTGCTGCGCAAAGCGGGCTACGAGTGCGAGTGCGTGCCGGACGCTCACGCAGCGCTCGAAGCGCTTTCGCGTGAGTCATTTGACTTAGTGTTGTCTGATCTGAATATGCCGGGCAACTTGAAGCTCGAGTTGTTGCATCAAGGGCGAAACGAGTGGCCGCATATCCCGCTGATTGTCATCACCGGCGTGCCATCGATTCCCACGGCGATAGAGAGCCTGCGACTGGGCATCACCGATTATCTACTGAAGCCGGTCAAGTACGATGACCTTTTGTCGAGCGTCCGCCGCGCGTTGGCCCAGCCGACTGATCGGACGCCCGTTGTCGATCGCAGCGACGACGAAAGACGTGTGCTGGCGGCGAAGTTCCCAGACATCATCGGCGACAGTCCTCGGATGCTCGAACTGTTCGACATCATTGATCGCGTGGCCGAAACGGATATCAACATCCTGATCACTGGCGAAAGCGGCACAGGCAAAGAAGTCGTCGCGCGGACCATCCATCAAAACAGCACGCGCGCGAAACACAACTTTCAAATCATCGACTGTACGGCCGTCCCAGAAACGCTGTTCGAATCCGTCTTGTTCGGGCACGTGAAGGGTTCGTTCACCGGAGCGGTGAAGGATCAGGAAGGTCTTCTCAATCGATGCAATCACGGCACAGCATTCTTCGACGAAATTGGCGAGTTGCCAGCACCGCTCCAAGCCAAGTTGCTGCGCGTTGTTCAAGAGCAAACGTTCACGCCCGTCGGTATGAATACGCCCGTGCAAGTCGATACGCGATTCGTTTGCGCGACGAATCGCGATTTGGAAATGGAAGTCAACTCAGGCCGGTTCCGCCGCGACTTGTTTTATCGCCTCGGTGTGATCCACATCGAACTGCCCGCGTTGCGGCAACGAGGCGATGATGTCATTCTGCTCGCCAAACATTTCCTCCATACATTGCGGCCCGCCAATTCCGTTGTCCAGGGCTTCTCTGACGAAGTCGCTGCCTGTTTTCGACAGTACCGTTGGCCAGGCAACATCCGCGAGCTACGTAACGTGGTCGAACGCGCGATCGCCTTGGCGAGGACGGAAATGATCGAAGTGAGTGATCTTCCGCCGTCCCTGCAGCCATCGGCTCTCGACACGCAGCAAGCTGGCGGACTCGCTTTCAGTGCGTCTCGCGGCGAAACGCTGGATCACGCCGAGCGTAGTTACCTAACATCCTTACTGAAGCAACATCAGGGCAACGTTTCGCAAGCAGCAAGGCAGGCCGGCATGTCGCGGCAAGGAATGCACAAGTTGCTGCATAAGCATGGTCTCGCGGCCGCCGATTATCGCCCGTAAGTCAAACCTGACGCCTCTTGATGTAGGGCCTTTCAGTTTTTCAAACTGAGAGGTTTGTACGACGGGCCTCCGAGCCCGTCGATGAATCTAAGTCGTTATTCGACGGGCTCGGAGGCCCGTCGTACATCTTGTGCAACTTCAACAAACGAATCGCCCTGCCTCTTGATGGCCCGTCCGCCTGAAGCGCATCGGATTGGGAAGTTCGCTTGCAGACGGAGGGCCGGCCAAGAAATAGGTAGGCGGAACAGGTCCACGCAGTTCCGACACGGTCCACGCTGAACGATACCTCCGGAACTGCGCAGAGCCTTGTTCGGCCTAGTGCGAGTCGCACGGACGTGTAGCGGCTGTGGCCGTCGAATTCCCAGGGAGTTTGACGAAACAACGCGACACATACGCAAAGACCGCTCCAATCGCTAAGAATCAACCGCCTGTCTCGACGGATTCGTCTTCTTCCGCCACGTTGGCTGACGCTGCGGTGGTGCCTGGAATCTGAAGAGGTTGCCAGCGATCAGCGTCGAGCGTTATCCGGTCTTCGGGGGCCGGGTCGGCGACAGGCCATGCAGCACGAGTCTCTTCCGATACCGACTCCCGCCATATGGCCAGCACTTCGTTGACATTGACGTGTGGATTGCCGCGCTCATGTCCTTCCTCCCCGGAGAGCTTCGGTCGCAGTGGCAACCACAACATATCGATCCGGCTGCTGTCGCGAAGGAAGTAACCGCCAACGATCTCGCCGTCGTCGTTCAAATCCAACATGTAGTGAAAGTAGGTGACCTTCTGAATCCGTGGGCTCTCATCGAACTCGCCCTGGCTATCTTTTGCTGACGCGAGATTCAGTTTCACTTCGACTTGGTGGTCGGAATGCATCGCAGAAGAACTGGCGAACGAGTAAACGGGATAGTTCCATTTCTCTTCGCCCGGGTGCGACTCCATCCCCAAGGGATGACTGCCGCGGCCCAGCCAGTTCGTCAACACCGCGTGAAATAGCCCAGCACTAATCAAGTCGCCGGAGCCTGAAAGATCCAGGTGATCGTTGTAGATATAGATCTCCGCCAGCAGTCCCTTGATCTCTGCAGGCGAGAAGGTGACGCCATTTCGTGTCACGCTGTGCTGTGGTTCCGCATGACGGATCGCAGCAGATGTCCAGCCGTTGCAGTGTCCATGCCAGTGCGGCGTGCCCATGCGAGTAACTTGGACTAATCCAAACAGGCCACCACGTCTTCTAACCGGTTCTTGAAACGCGGTTGTATCCCATCGTTCGTAGGCAGCGGCAAGTGATCGACGACCGTGAAAGGCAGCATCGTACTTTCGTAGAGCAGCTTGAGTCCCACCAGCCGTATCGGGATAGATGTATCCGGAATAAGGAACTCGTTCCGACGGGACGGCTCCCTTGGTCGGCAGCGTATCGAACTTCCAAACAAAGTCCTGGCCCCAATAGTGTTGAAAGGTGTCGTTTTGGAACTGAACATCTTCATCAGGAAGCGGGGCCCCCGAGCTAGTCGTTGCGACTAGCATCAAAGCTACAATCGTTAGTCTCATTTGAGTCTCCGTAAGTACTTGCCCGAGTGCATTCTGTGACGACGTCACCAGCGACATCGACGATTCGATGCTTTCAAAGCAAACCTCGCGCCACGAGCGTAAAGCACGAGGCCTATCAATTTCTCGACGAATCTATCGGCCCTCATCTGATGAACTGACAACAGGCGGCGACACTGTCCATCGAAAGTGTCACACAGTCATTGCGACACAGGCTTTGGCGCCCGCGGAACAAGTCACGGAGTGTTGCCGCGCGCAGCAGCGGATCTCAAGTCTGACGATGCTATTTGCAGAAACTGGTCGGCAGGCATCGGACTTGCATACCCCGCTCACCAACCAAGTCGGGAGCCGAGTGTCTCTTGACTCCCACCGAGGTCTCTATCGAACAAGGATGCTCTTTATGTCTGTCGAGGAATGGAATGCCCAAAATGAACTCCTCAATTTGTTTCAGTTTGCAATCGAGCAACGAACCAGCGGGCGTTTGTCGGGCCTATCAATCGAGGCTGTTGACGAAGGCGTCGTCATTGAAGCTCGCTCGTCGACTTACCATGCCGTCCAATTAGCCCTTGCCGCGATCGACATGCTTAGTTCTGAGTTTCCCGACGTCACACCCACAACGCTTGCCGTTCGCGTGAATGGCCATATGCTCGTCTTGCACATGGAATCTGCAGATCATGCGGTATCGCGACATGGCGTTCGCAAACGCTCGCCAGTCGCGCGGTTCTCGAATTGTGCAACTGACGAGACAACTCCGACAGTACTATATCACCGTCGTCGCCAGTCATTAACACTGTCCTCCTCGGTTGACAGCCATCGCTCGACTTCCGTCGATACTTCCGGCTCATGCCGAACCGAAACTCACCTTCCGAGATAGCCATGATCGCTCTCACTTCAAAAACAGACCCCGCTCTATCGAAATTGGAGATCTATGCTCAGGCCGAGCGAATCATGCGTCGAGGAAAGCGACTTGTCATCAGCGGATGTCTCGTCGCAACGATAGGAATGGTCGCGTACTGCGCCCTGAGTCTTGAGGCGGACGCCAGTCAACAACCAGCAACGACGCAGTTCGAAGCATTAGATCGCTTCACAGGTGCAACATTGGGAGTGGTCTGCGTGGGGACATTTCTTTGGCTCCTGGGCGCGTGGGCCTACTTGCGCGGCGGACTCGACAGTGATCCAAGTGGACCTGATCTCTTTTTCTAACCTGTAGCGTTTTCAAAGAGGCAGGGTTGAAACGTGTCTATCGCAGTTCCGACACTTCCATTGAGACTGCAATTGAATCCGGCACACGACTTGCGTTGTTACTCGCATAGCGTCTCTTGCATCGCTTGTCGTTGTGACAAGTTCATTCACGAATCTAGGAGTTGAGCAATGTCCCGACGAACAATCATTATCACCAATAGCGATCGACGACGCCTGGAGCATCTGCTCGCAAGCGAATTCACGGAAGCGATCCTGCCCAAGTCGTACCTGACGGATCTGCGTACGGAACTCCAACGGGCCAAGATCGTCGACTCCGAAGAGGTACCCAGTGACGTGATCACGATGGACTCGACAGTCCGCTTGCGCGACTTGGACACCGATGAAGTGGAAACCTACACGCTGGTCTACCCCAACCAAGCCAACATCGCAGAAAATAAACTGTCGATCCTCGCACCCATCGGGACCGCAATTCTCGGCTACCGCCTCGGCGACGTGATCCGTTGGCGTGTGCCCAGTGGCAAACGACGTTTGCGAGTTGAAGAGGTCGTGTATCAACCGGAACGCTCGCGAGTGCTGCAACTCGAGCATTGAAGATGCGTTTCGCAGCCAATGGAGACGTGGTCATATTACTAAAGTGCTATATCAATTGCGAAACCAGCATCGGAGAGACGTAGCAAATGGACATTCTACGCCCGTCCTCGATCCAGCAGGTCGCGCCGGCTCCTTGGCTATTTGCTCGCAATAACGTGAACGCACCCGAGTTGATTCGGCGAGCGTTGACCCAACAGCCGGAAGCGAGCATCGACGATATTATTCGTCAACTCAGTGTCTGGGGAGTGCAGATGTCTGGAATTGTTGTATCCATGTGGATGCCAGAATAGTCCACAACGCTCGCCCGGCTTATCTGCCTCGGACACGTACGCTGATCGACGCGATCGGTCACTTGAACTTCAGAGAGGTCACCGTTCGAGTGTGCATAAGCGGTGCAGTCGCGCGCAGCAACGGCGACCGTCGCCGTCCTGCAGTCGCTATCGCTCTCCGAATTGCGGTTCTCTACATCAATTATTCTTAAAGGTGTGTTATTTCCGCACGATTCCAGCGACGGTCATCGAACGATGAATCTGCGTTGACCGGCCCCGACGATTACATTTCTTTGACAGAACTGTTACCGATGCGTCGCTTTCACGGCGGGGCAGATTGGTAAACTTCTTGATGAGAGTTGCGTCGAATCAACTGCTGGCCGATGGTTAAGCCACAAGGTGAATTGCTACGTAATACAAGGAGCTGGATCATGATCGCGAAGCCCGACCCTGTCATCATACAAGGTGGAATGGGAGCTGCCGTTTCTGCTTGGCCGCTGGCACGGGCGGTCGCCAAGACGGGCCAAATGGGAGTTGTTTCCGGTACGGCCTTGGATTTGGTTCTATGTCGTCGATTGCAACTTGGGGATCTGGGCGGCGACTTGCGACGGGCAATGGCCGAGTTTCCTTTCCCCGCGATGATCGAGCCGATACTTGAGCGCTATTTCATTCCGGGGGGCAAGGCACCGGGTCAGCCATTCATCTCGTGCGCGATGCCGAGTGTGTCTCCGACGCAGCGTCAGCTAGAACTACTCGTCGTCGCGAATTTTGTGGAGGTCTATCTCGCGAAAGAAGGGCACGACGGGCTGGTAGGCATCAACTATCTGGAGAAGATCCAAGCTCCCACTCTGGCGTCTTTGTTTGGTGCGATGCTGGCCGATGTCGACTATGTTTTGATGGGCGCTGGCATTCCGCGGGCGATTCCAGGCATCCTGGATCAGTTGAGTCGGGGAGAGCCGGTCGAGTTGTCCTTGCACGTGTCTGGTGCGGAGGGCGACGACAATTTCGTGACTCGTTTTAGCCCCGAAGAGTTTACCGCCGGCGAAGTCCCTTGGCTCAAGCGACCGAAGTTCCTGGCGATTATTGCATCGCCGGCGCTCGCCACCATGCTCGCACGTAAATCGAGCGGCAAGGTGGACGGGTTTGTCGTCGAGGGACCGACCGCCGGCGGCCATAACGCGCCACCAAGAGGTACGATGCAACTCGACGAACGCGGCGAGCCAATCTACGGCGAGCGAGACGTTCCGGATTTGAACGCGATACGATCGATTGGGCTGCCATTCTGGTTGGCCGGATCCTGCGGGACTCCCAAACGAGTTAGCGAAGCGCTGGCGCTGGGAGCCGCCGGGGTACAAGTAGGAACCGCTTTCGCGTTCTGTGAGGAATCGGGATTTCGAGAAGATATTAAACGAGAAGTGCTCGCCATGGTCCGAGCCGGCACGGTGGACGTCCGGACCGACCCTCGTGCGTCACCCGCTGGCTTTCCGTTCAAGGTCCTGCAACTTGCCGGTTCGATGTCAGACGAAGCGGTCTGTAATGAAAGAACCAGGATGTGTGATCTCGGGTTCCTGCGCCAGGCGTACAAGCAACCGGATGGATCACTCGGGTGGCGCTGCCCGGCAGAAGGGATTGATGCCTACGTTCGGAAGGGAGGCGACGAGGCGGATACTCACGGACGAAAGTGTGTTTGTAACGGTTTGCTCACGAATGTAGGACTGGGGCAAGTTCGAGATAACGAGGTTTTCGAACAGCCTCTGGTGACAAGTGGTGACGACGTGCGTAGCATCGTCAATTTCCTGTCCACATCCGATGCCGACAGCTACTCCGCCAAAGACGTCGTCGAGTGCCTTCTAGCTGATGTCGTGACTCCCGTATAAGCCAGAGTGATGATTCGATGACACAACACTGCAATCAATCGCAATTCAGGCGGTTCGCTATGAAATCATTTGTGTGCTGCGCGCTGTTACTGAGTTTCTCGCTCGCGGATCTTTCCGCCCAGCAGCAACATCCTGTTCGCTTTGAAGCCGAAGACGTGACACAACCGAGTGATGCTTGGCAAACGAACCGATTTTCTGACAGCAAGTGGAATCTTTGGTCAACCGACAAGGATGCGGACAAGAAGTGGTCAGGAGGCGTCGTGCTCCAGTCGCCACGAGTCGAGAAAGACCGCAACTCACCGACCGACGGCGCACCACCTCTGCACACGGTCATCCGTGATCTCGCTCCCGGTAAGTACTATGCGGAACTCGGTGGCGTTGCGCGTCCCATCGGTGTCTCGTTCGACGGACGCACTTGGCAGAAACTCGAAAGCTCGCGTGGTAACCTGGGGCTTGTCGAAGTTGGGGAACGTGGCTTCGAACTGTGGGTCGACGACCGGTATGCATCGGCAACGAATCCCGGTTCCTGTTACTACGACTACCTCGAGTTCACGCCACTACCGGACCCGAATCGCAAGCCCAAAGTGGTTGGATACGCGAAGACTCGCGTAACCGAACGACTCAATCGAGGCCTGCTCGCTATGCCTGCGGGCGAAGGAAGCATCTACCTCGGCTGGCGATTGTTAGCCGAAGATCCGAAGGATGTCGCCTTCAATGTCTATCGCCACACGGAGAATACTTCGCAGATCAAACTGAACGAATCGCCGTTGACGACAACAACTGACTTCGTCGATGAACGTCCGGTGGCGGGACGCGTGAATCGATATGCGATCGCTGCCGTGGTGGACGGTCGAGAACTGGCCCGATCCGAATCGGTTGCTGCGGAAGTTGCGAACGATCCTCAACACCACCTGACAATCAAGCTTGATGGCGAGCATACGTTTTCCAAGTGTGGGCTGGCCGATTTAGACGGCGACGGCAGCTTCGACTTTGTCATCAAACAGCCCGGCGGAAATGTCGACCCGTACGAGAAGTATTGGAAGCCCAGCCCCGCCACGTTCAAGATCGAAGCTTATCTTGCCGATGGCAGTTTCCTGTGGCGACATGATCTCGGTTGGGCCATTGAACACGGTATCTGGTATTCCCCGATGATCGTTCATGACTTGGATGGCGACGGCAAAGCAGAGGTTTGCCTGAAAGCCGGGCAAGGTGATCGGCGAGATGCGGAAGGCCGCGTTTTCACCGGACCCGAGCATTTGTTGGTGCTTGACGGCATGACGGGCAAGGAACGAGCCCGCGTTGATTGGATCCCGCGTGAGCACTTCCCTGAATACAACCGTGCTTCGCGCAATCAGATGTGCGTTGCGTATCTCGACGGTAAGACTCCCAGTCTGTTAATTGAACGCGGCACGTATGACACGATGCACGTTCAAGCATTTGAATTTCGCAACGATCGGCTGCGGTCGCTGTGGAACTGGAGTGACGCAGAGGAAGGTGGCGGGCGCTATCGAGGCCAAGGCGCTCACAGCATGCACGCGGTCGACGTCGATGGTGACGGGCGCGACGAAGTGTTTCTCGGCTCGTCGGTACTGGATGACAACGGCGTTGGATTGTGGTCCACCGGTTTCGGACATCCCGACCACCATTATGTTGGCGACATCGATCCCGCGCATCCGGGACTCGAGGTTTACTACGGCATGGAGACACGCCAGGACAAGAACGGTTGCTGCCTGGTCGATGCCGCCACCGGAGAGATCTTATGGGGCTTGGACTTTCCAACTCGGCACGTACACTCGACAGGAATGTGCGCGGATCTTGATCCTGCGGTTCCCGGTTGGGAGTGCTATTCCTCCGATACCGATCGTGAGAAGAAATCGGAGAAGCGATGGTTGTTCGACGCTCGCGGCAACCTGTTGCGAAGTGATCTGGATTGGGGATTCGGTCGACCAGCAGTCTACTGGGACGCGGACCCGCAACGTGAAATTATCGGTTCGGGCAAGATCCTCAAGTACACCGGCGGCGAATTTCCAATCGGCATCGCGGGCAGCATTATCGGCTTTGCGGACATCCTGGGCGATTGGCGTGAGGAGTTCATCACCAGCGTGGCTGGCGAGCTGCGGATCTACACAACCACGATTCCGGCCAAGGATCGACGCGTCTGTTTAATGCAGGATCCGTTGTATCGAATGGATGTCTGCATTCAAGCGATGGGATACACACAATGTCCGATGGTGAGCGTGAATGCGGAACTTTAGTTGCCCAGTCCTGCGGGCTTTGGTTTCTAACACGGCGGCTTGACGAAGTCGGCGCATTCGTCGCTCCGCAGTATCGCTCTGGAAAGCCGATCGTAACCGTCTTCGACGGCCTTTCCATTGGTCAAATATGTCCTGCGCGCACGAGCCGGAACTGACTTGCTCCGGTCTTCTTGGACTTGTGACTCTCCTGAAAACATGCGTCGTACTCCGTGACGTGTCCATTCGGAAAACTCGACATTCCGCGCGTTGCGAAAGAACAACTGTGGGGGCACATCGGCAATCGTGGGTCTTAATCGGGTCGAAAGTATTTGCTCAAGGTCGATTCGTATTCCATCTTTCATATAGATAGAGCTGTGCCCAATCGCGGATCAGTTGTTGAAGACGACTGCTACCGGATCGAAGAGCTTTAATCATGCCCGATCCACGACACTCCTTTTCGATAGGAGCCTGGCCAACGATGTCAGCCACTGCCCCGCGATCGTCGTTTAACAGGAACTCGTTGTCCCCACGTCGTCCTGGTGCGATCGCCGTCCTGACCGCGATCGTGTTAGTCGTCTTACTGGTGTGTGTCGCGGCTGCTATTGACATCGGTGCGATCGTACTCGTGCGCACGCAGCTGCAATCCGCGTCTGACTCGGCGGCGCTCGCGGCAGCGACTCAACTCGGATATGGGCAAGTGGCTGTTGCCGCGGAAGCGACGTCGTACGCGAACCACAACAAACAACTCGGTGGCTCCTCCGCCGAAATCGATCCCAGCGAAGTGAATATCGGCGTTTGGGATCGTACGACGCAGACGTTCACGACGGCGGATCATGGCAATGCCGTCCGCGTCACGACACGCGGTACGAATCATGGCTACTTCTTCGCAAAGATGGCTGGCCCTCAAACTTTTTCGTCCGGCGCCACCGCGATCGCTTCGGCCGTGCCGCGCGACATCGTCCTCGTCGTCGATTTGTCTGGTTCTATGAACAGCGACACCGAACCAGCCTGGTCGGCAAACGCCATCGAAGGTCAATCGGGAGTACCAGCCGGAACTGGTGATGCTTTGCTCAGCACGCTCTACACCGATCTCTATGGTGGCATCGGTGGCAGTGATTTCGATTTGGCGGATTTCGTGACAAGCAACGGTTTCGAACTCGCCGCGCCCGAGTATGCCTATGCGGTCCTGACGATGGACGAAGGCCCTCTGTCAACGCATCCGAACGCCAATTACAAGATTAATCCAGGTGATGGCGAAGCGACTCGAAAGGCAAAAGCCTTCCGGTGGTTACGCGAGCAGATCGTCGGCGGCCAGATGTCTGGGGCCAACCCTCCAATCACACAGACGGCTTACTGGGATCACTATCTGCATTACGTGCTTCGCCCGATAACCCACAGCGTACCTCCGCCGGACCCACCGCCAGCGATGCCGACCGAGCCTCAGCCACCCAGCCCGCCGAACTACGGTCCATGCTGGGTGCCAGACCCAGACCCAGACCCAGATCCGGACCCAGATCCAGATCCAGACCCAGATCCAGACCCAGATCCAGACCCAGATCCAGATCCAGATCCAGATCCAGATCCAGATCCAGATCCAGATCCAGATCCAGATCCAGATCCAAATCCAAATCCAGATCCAGACCCATTTGGTGGAGGTGGTCCGCTTGGGGCCATTCCTAAAGGTGTCGATTGGTACGGCGTTTCGCTTGGATCGAATCAAGCACACGTCCCGGTCTCGACTACGGCATTGCAAGGTGCCGCGATCGCGGGTTTGTCACTGGGCACAACGGGCGGTTACTACGATCCGAGCTGTGTGTCTGCTGTCGATGCGGCCTACAACACGGCATATGCCAACTATCAGGCGGCTTGGAACCATTGGCACACGGTTCTGATTCCTCAATGGCAGGTCGCGCTGCAGCATTACTACAACGTTTACTTGCCGGCTTACATCGCGGAAGCCAAGAAGAAGGGTTCGCCACCCTATAGCCGAGGCGAACTTCCACCGAATCCGCCGCTCAACGAGTACTCGAAAGTCGATCGCATTGCGAATGTCGGGTTCAATTCGTACTACTTTAATAATCCAAATTCCGATTTGACAAACCTTCCAGAATCGGTGCCCGCAGCCCATGTCAACAAAATTGGCTACAGGACCTACACGCAGTTCCAAGCCGATTTCGGACGCAACCTAAAACCAGGCGTCATGAGCGGACTGACGGAACTGTGTCCACTTTCGGCACAGAGCCCGTACTGTCCCTTTCATTCCGAAGCCGTGGGAGATGCCGACACCGGTTACGAAACCTTCAGCTTTCCGCCGCGCGAACAGCCGATCCACGCGGCACGCCGGTCGCTCATTCGCGCCATCAAGATCATCAAGAAGTGGAACGATGGCGTGCCGAGCGCGGTGGCAGATCATGTCGCCGTGGTCGGGTTTGACGGCGACTATCCATCGCTCGGCATGACTCCGTCGATACTCATGCCGTTGACCGGCGACTATAACAGCGCGATGAACGCCTGTGCCCTGTTGCAGCCAACGGGCGATAAACTGGCGACGACCGCGATGGAAGCCGGCATGATTGTCTCTTACGCGCACATGCAGGCCAATGGCCGTGACTTTACGGACAAGTTGGTCATCGTGCTGAGTGACGGCGTACCCAATCTCGTGCGGTCGAGTGCCGGAACGATCAATGCGTATGTGAGCGGAGTGCCCGCCCCTGATTTCGCACAGTTCTACAGCAGCGATCCACTCAGTTGGCCCAATAGCCGCTATTGGTTCAACGGTCCGTTGATGCAAACCCGCATGATGCATGCCGACAAATACAAGGTCTTTGCCGTCGGGCTGGGCTTCGGGGCGGATAGCGAATTCCTTAATCGAATCGCTACGCTAGGCGGTACTTCAAGCTACGGAAGCGGTCTCCAGGCCGGTGGTGACCCGACCCAGTATGAAAATAATCTAACTCAGATTCTGAAGGACATCATTTACAGGCCAACCGTGCGGTTGGTTGAGTAACGTGTGTTCGTGATTCGTAGGCCGGGACAGGCTTCCGAAGTTCCGGGTAGTGGTACACTTTGCCGTAAGTTGGGCACTCCTGCCCGAGCCGTAAGTCGGGCACTCCTGCCCGACGAGAGGAAAGACGGCCAAGAGTGGCCGTCCTACGTTCCGGAATTTCAAATGGTACCACTACCCAGTTCCGGCATGAGCCACACATCGCGCTGTTGCTGACGGGGCTGCAGTTACGTACTCAAGCCACAGCCTTCGCACTCTTCTGGCACCTCGTTAGCAGTGGGAGCAACGGGTGTGTTCGAGACCTCGATGCCCAGCATCGCCCGCTCCGCCGGGATCCAGGCCGAAAGAAAGACACCGATTGCAGCATAGAAGCCGCTCGGATATTCCTTGCCTAGCAGCTTTGCGAACGCCGGTACCCACCAGGCCAAGTGTTCGCGGCAGAAACGCTCCTGAGCCGCGCTGCAGACTTCCAGGCGTTCCTCCTGTTCGCTTGTTGCCGCTTCCGCTGCCTGGCGTTCGAGTCCGACGAGAAATGCCATGAACTCCAGTTCCAGCACGATGTGATCGTGACGTTCGGGGCGTTGCGCCGACGGCAGCACCCCAAAGGCACGATAGAATCCGCTTACATCCGCGAGCGCGTTCGAACGTTGGAAGGTGAACTTGCCGTTGATGTACTCGGTTTCGTAAGGCGGGCAGCCGTTTGCCACAAGCAAGCCGAACGTGCGCTCGTATTCAGCGTTGAGTTCCGACGCCGACGGTGGCAGCTTGTCAAACACCGCGGCAGGTTGAAGATGTTCGATCCCTCGCTCGCCCATTCCAAGCGAATCGGGTTTGGCCTTCGGCAAGGCGCGAATGATCTCAGCCGCTTCAGCGAGCAGTTGATCCTCTTGCAAAGCGTTCAGTTGCTCCCACGAACCAGCTTGCGGATCGAGCAACGACAAAGCTGCAAACCGATACAGGCTCTGCCTGGCGAAGTTCAACGCAGGATCGAATTGAATTGTCGAGGTTGGTTGCACTTGCATCGGGACGTCTCTATGAAATCGGTGAAATGCGTTTAAATGGAATTCACGTGCGCCTCGGCTGGTCGCTCGAAGGTCGGTTCCTCGACGGTGACCCGCACGACTTCCTCATCGAGCTTGTTGTAGCCGATCACCGTGTCGTTAAAGAGTTCTTGGGTCTTGGAGTCGCCGTTTGGCATCGTGACTTCGATTTCGCCGACCTTGTCACCCTTTTCGATTTCGTATCGGAAGAGAATCTGCCGGTTCGCTCGAAACAACTGTAATACCGCCAGCAGCTCGCGGTCCGGGCAACTGTACTGCTCGATGGCGGACTCAACGCCAGGCCCGAACATCTGTTGCAGGTAGTTGCGCGGCACCCAGCGCGGAGGAATGTAAAAACCATTGGGCTCGGTGCCGAATTGGGCGTAGAGCGGCAAGGCGATTTGTCGCTCGCGGATCAAGTAATAGAGCGGGTTCTTTGGATCTTCGGCCCAGCCACCGTCTTCGTCGATCTTCACCAGGCCTTGCAGTCGGATCTTGCCTACGCAGGCCGACATGCAACGCGTTTCGGCCGGAGCGCCGGTCGGACTGATTTCCTTGTCTTTACCTTCCAAGCGAGGGAAGCAGGCGATGCACTTCTCGGTTGTCCGCGTTGTCGGCCGATACATGGCCTTCTTGTAAGGGCAACCTTCGACACACTTGCGATAGCCGCGACAACGGCTTTGATCGACCAGCACAACGCCATCCTCAGGACGCTTGTAGATCGCGTTGCGCGGGCAGGAACCGAGACATCCAGGATACGTGCAGTGGTTGCAGATGCGCGCCAGATGGAAGAACCAGACCTTGTGTTCGGGCAACTGCGTCGAGCCGCCAAATTGTCGATCTTTGTCGAAGTCGGTGCCGCGTGGGATGTCCTCGTGGATGTTCGGGGCGCGCCATTCGTCGTCGGTGGGGAGATAGCCGAGTGCTTGCTGCGGGCCATCCGGTCGCGGCTTCTTGTCGGCGGCCTCAAAGATCGTCATGCCCTCGAAGGTGCCGTATGGTTTCTTGTCGGCATCTTTCTCCGTGGCGTTCCACACCTGACCCTGGGGATTCGCTTCTTCGAGCATCGCCAGGAGCTTCGCATCCCAATGCTGCGGATAGCCGCCATAGGGCTTCGTCTCCACATTGTTCCACCACATCAGTTCCTGGCCCTTGGAGAATGTCCAAGTGCTCTTGCAAGCCATGGTGCAGGTCTGGCAGCCGATGCAACGATTCGGATTGAAGATGAACGCGAATTGCCAGTCGGGATGGCGTTCCTCGTGCGGGTAGCTCATCTCGCGACCGAGTTGCCAATTGTAGACGTTTGCCATCGTTGTTCTCCCACCGAAGCAGAGGTCGCTCCGCGAGCCGTCCGTGAACGACACTTGGATCGTGCCTGCTACTTTGGCAACGTGATTTGTACTAACTGCTCCGAAACGGGATCGACCTGAACGGGATCGGCATCAACGGCTCTAACTCGCATGACGCCGCAGCGTGCCAGAATTTCGCCGATCCGCCGCCGCAACTCTTCTTCACCATACAAACGCAACAGGCCGTGAAAGCCCGTGTAGTTGGGATCGGCGGCCAACTGCATGATCTGTCCGGAACCAAATCCCATGCGCGCGTATTCCTCGACCAACAGCCGCACCATCAACTCCGTATCACCCGGCACTTCAACGCCGTGCATCTCCATGGGGTCGTCGGGAAGCATTTCCCGTGTGGCCGGATGGGTCTTGGGAACGGCGTTGTGATCAACCCGCTTGTTCATGCGACGGTACTCCTGTTCACTTCCCGCTACGTCCGGATTTGCACATAGCCGCCCGCGAGATACGACGTGCTTTGCGCCGATTCATGGCTGGGGCTGTAACCCGACTTGGCCGGTTTCCAAATGCCAACGCCACCGATTCCGCCATCTTCCGCCTTGGTGATACGAATCAATGTTTCCTTGGGCACCGTATTGATCGCGTGGTTATCGACGTCGAATCCAAACGTAAAACCCATCGCGCCGGTCTTCTTGTGGAACAGCGTGTCGGTCTGGTGCATGGGCATCATCCAGTTGCGGGTGATGCTCTGATGCGAGCCATATCGATAGCTGGCCTGATAGCCGGTCTCGGCCGCCAAGGCGCGACCATCGGGTCGCGTTTCGTGTGCCTTGACAGACCGTTCGCTCGCGATCCAGCCGGTGTGTTTCATGATCGTGAAGTTATAAGGCAGCCCCGGATTCACCTTGACGCGAACCATGCAGCGGAACGCCTTGTGCCGAGGGCCCTGGTCATCTTTCCAACCGAGGTACGGACGATCGAGCTCGTTGGCATCGACCCAGACGTAGTCACCTTCGTTCAACCCTTGATCCTTGGCGGCCTGGGGATTGATTTGGATTTGACGATCCGCCACGCCGGGAGATCGCTTGTCGGTGCGATGCGGGTCGCCAAAGTTGTCGCTCCAGATCCAATGCCAATCGACGGTGGTCCACGATGAATGGGTCGAATGGCGGCTCTTCGGCGTACAACAGAAGAACGCGTAGCCTTGGCTCCAGAGCGGATTGACCGTCTTCTTCGCCTCTTCCCACGACATCTTCACGTTGCGCACTTGGCGCAAGTCCGGATCGATGGTGTCGAGCGGGATGCCAAAGTCGACGGGCCGGACGAAGGGGCTGGTCGAGACGATCACATTGGGCAAGTAGGGCGTCGCCTCGACTCCCTCGCGATGCACCACCATGTTCTCGCCAAACTCGATCGCTTCTGGGATGTCGCAGTAGCTGTGCATCCGACCGCTATCGGTATAAAACGGAATCGAATCGTGAATCTGTTCGTAGAACGGCACGCGAGGATAGGTGCGGAAGAGCATCAGTGCCGCCCCGGGCTCGCCGCCATAATCGCCCGCGATCATCTTGTCGACGCTGTAAGGTCCGTCCTTTCCACGCGTGGTCGTCGAGTTGTCGAAGACGCGCTGGATATAGACTTTGGCCTTCTTCTCCGTCACGAATTTGAAGTAATCGGCGAAGCGTTGGTCGCCGGTCTTTTCCGTGAAGGCGCGGGCGACGAGCGCGAACACCTCGGCATCATCGACCGTATCATGGACCGGCTTGATGCCTCCCTTCCAGACTTGCAGGAATGGATTCGAGCACGACCCGCCGCACTCGTAATCTTCCATCTCGACCCACGAATTGACGGGCAGGACAACATCGGAGTACTCCGCGCTCCCTGTCCATTCAATCTGCTGATCGACAATCATGTCCATTTGAGGCAGCACGTTGGCGATGATGTTGTAGATCCACTTCGCCTGATTCAAGAAATTCGCGTTGTTGTACCAGACAACTTTCGTCGGCGTCGGCATGTGGGTGTGGCCGGTGAAGTTCCGAGTCTGGCCGTTCGGCAGATCGACGGTCAGGGTCTTCTCGCCACAGGCCCAATACGACGGGTCTTCGCCATCGGTCGTGTGCCGCAGGTTCTCGTGTGTGATCCGAGCGGCCTCGTCCAGGACGGGATTGAATGGATCTTCGTTCGTGAAACTGCCGACGCCGGGGCCGCTCCAGGAAGAAGCCTGGAACAACGCACCCTTGTAGTTTCCGGCCCAGGTGCATGAGCCCGCGCCGTGTTTGCCAATGTTGCCAGTCAACATCAGCGGCAGATAGGTCGCTCGGTTGTGCAGCGTGGCATGGAAGTAATGGTTGACGCCTTCGCCGATGTGAATCGCGACAGGATGCCCGGCTTCGGTCGTCTCCCAAATGTCCTTGGCCAAGCGGCGTACCAGGTGCGCTGGCGCACCGGAGATCTCCTCGACCGTTTTCTCGTCGTAGTCCTGTAGATGCCGCCGGTACATTTCCATGATGGGAATCACTTCGATTTCCGAACCGTCCGCGAGTTTAACTTGGAACGTTCCTTCCAGGGCCGCATTCACCCGCATGTTGTTGCCGACATCGTCGCGACTAATGAAGGCCACCGCATTGTCGTCAGCATCCCAGACGCAGAAGTCGCCAATCTTCGCGCGTTGCTCGTCGTTCAAGCCTTGGACTTGGTAGGACGGCCCGCCGGAGATGTCTTTCAGCTGATAATCGGCTTGCACGTCTTGGGGCCGCAAACGCTCAAGCGTGTCGGGACGGACCAACAGCGGAAAGTCGGTGAACTGGCGACAGAAGTCAGGTTTGTACCAATTGTTGTCCAACATGATCTTCGTGACACACAACAGGACCGCCAAGTCCGATAGGCCCGGCCGCACGCTGATCCAATAGTCCGATTTCGTCGCGGGACAGTTGTATTCCGGCGCGATATCGACCAGCTTCGCCCCACGCTCCATGCACTCGTTGAGCCAGTGGGATTCCGGCATCTTATTTTCGATCAAGTTCTTGCCGATCTGAATCACGAGCTTGCAGAAGCGCATGTCGTTGAAGTCCATGTCGGATGTTTGCAAGCCGTGCACGAACGGATGGCCCGGCGCTTGATCACCGCGCCACGTGTATTCGTTCCAGTCCCGCGCGCCGCGAGCGTCCTCGGGAGCGACGCCGCGGACGTGATGATCGAGCAGGCCGAGCAGGTTCGCCAGGCGGTAGATGCCGAACTTGCCAACTAGCCCGTGGATCGGCAGGTTCGAGCCAACCTTGATCGTCCGCGTGCCTGCTCCTTCGACCCGATCGATCATCGCTTGCTCATAGCCATCCTTCCGCAATCGCGCCACGCCTTCGTCGCCGCTGTATGTGCGCGAAACCGCCTCCAAACCGCCCGCGACATACCTCGCGACTTCTTGCCAAGACATGCGAACGTAGCTGTCGTTGCCGCGATCGTCGAACTTGTACTTGGTCCGCAATTCGGGAGTATCCGACAGTGATGGGAAGCCAGCATCCGCCCATTCCTTCCAGCCCTTGCGAAGCACCGGGCCTTTCAGTCGGTAAGGCCCATAGACGCGACGCTGCATGGTGAATCCCTTGGGGCAGCCGCGCGGGTTCCAAGCCTTGGTGGCCGCGTTGCCGTACAGGTCGCCGCAGCGATCATGGTCGTAGTTCTGCTCGCTACGGATCATCACGCCGTTGCGTACAAAGGCGCGCAGCCGGCACATGTGCGTGTCGTTCGGCGCGCAAATCCACGTGAACGTGTCGTCGTAGGAGTATTGATCGAGATAGATTTTCTCCCAATCGCGATTCGGATACGCGCCCAACGGGTTCTCGATGTTGACCGGGTCAAACGCCCAGGCACGCGGTCCCACGGCCAGCAGCGCCCCGCCACTCGCGGCACATGTTTCCAGGAAGCGACGTCGGCTGATATCCATCGTTCAACTCCATGTACGAGCTACGGCATCTTCTCTCGTAACGGCGGTTGCGCGCCACCGCTAGTCTTCCAACTCCAAGTCCTGCCAGATTGTGATCAGCTTCTTTCCATCGCGGTCTCGCTGCGAACCGTCCCAGATGGCAAATGCCACCGACGCATGCGCGCCGGGTTCGAGGGCGATACCCAGCTCCGATTCGACGGTCAGCGGTCGGGTCATGACAACGGTCCATCGATCGTCTTGCCACTGGCCGCGCGCTTCCACCAGCTGGCTCTTCGGAATACGGAACGTCGAAGTTCCGGGACCGCCACCTCGCAAGGAGGACGCACCCGATTCGCCAGCGGTCGGCACGATCTGATTTCCGCTCGCGCGAGCGGGCAACGAGATGTCTGGCTGGTCGGCAGTGCTCGCGCCGTCGCGATTTAACTCGGCGCTGGCAACAACCGTCTCGCTGAAGGGGTAAACGTCAACCACCGTGTTCGGATACACGTCTTCAACAGCCAGCGGAGTTCCTTGACGATCCGCGTCCCAGAACCAGACATCGACAGGGGCTTTCGACGTTCCCATGCCGATGAACGGCTCGGCGTCGCCACGATACAGTTCCATGGCAACCGCATCCTCAAACGATTCGCTTCGCGCCGCATGCCGGTCGTGGCTGGGGTCACTCCATGACATGCGTACTGCGAGCGACTTCCCGTCATGCACGGCTTGCACCTGTAAGTGCGGATCAGAATCGTTACGCCACCACAGTGGCGTCATCCGCATGCTCACGGCATCGGCAGTCCACCCAGCTGCCGATGCCGGAATCGCATCGACGCGTAGTGCAGTGATCGTCTCACGTTTCAAGATCGTACTCTGACGTGTTGATTCATCCGACAGAGAACGGATGAAGTGCACGAGGTCGACGATCTCTTCGGGCGGCATATCTTTGGAGCCGGGCATCGGCGTACCAGGCATTCCGTAAGCGGTGCGGCGATACAACGAGGCTGGATCGTGACCACCCTTGAAGATACCGCGAGTGAAGTCCCGTGGGCTCGAGGGCAGCCCTTCGGCGTCCAGCATTTTCTGCGCGCCATCGCCTTTGCCTTCCTTACCGTGGCACGAATGACAGGTCTGTTTGATATAGACCTCTTTGCCTCGGGCGATTGCTGCCGCTGTCGGCTCGCCAATCGGAGGAACCGTTGTGCTCTCGCCGGGCGTTGCCTTTCTGTCGACGAACTCTTTGATCTCTACCTGCAAATCGTCATCGTCCGCAATTTCTTCTTCCGTGAGACCTTCTTCCTCTTTGAGCATCGTGACGAATTGTTCGCGAGCCCCTTCGCGACTCAAGCGGATGACTTCTTTGACAAGCTTGATGCGTTCGGCTTCAGGAAGGTGAGACCACGGCGGCATGGACGAGCCGGGCATCCCGCGAAGCAGCACCGCGTGGAGGTCTTCTTCCGTGGGAACATTGTTGTCCGTGCTGACAAGACGAAATCGACTGGCCCGGAAATCTCGCGGCTTGGGAAATACGAACGCTGCCGCGAGTCCTTTCCCGTCTCCGCGCTCTCCATGGCAAGCGGCACAGTGTTGCGCGTAAAGCTGCTGGCCCGTCTTCGCCGTTGCTGGTATGCCGGTCGTCGCCGTCGGTTCTGGTTTCACCTCGGCCTTATGGTCGTTGCCCGCATCCGGCGTCGGAGCATCTTCGGCTCGATCACTCTCATGCGGCGCAGCAACGAATTCAGACGCTGGAAGCTTTTCCTGAGAGGGCTCCGGTTGGGGAGACGTTTTCGCGATTGGTGGCGACGATCGATACGGGCTTGAAAAGCCGATTAGAACGGCAGCGATGACGACGATCCCGATCAACCCCACCAAACCTGCACCAAACGTATTGTTGTCCAGAGATTCGCTCGACCGCATGGGACATCCTCCCGGCGAGAGTAGTGACAATTTCAACGTTGCAACAGGCAAATCCAACCATCCAAGTTGCTTGGGCGATTAAAATAGGATATATGTATCCAGTTGTCAAATGAATTTCTGAAGAAGGAGAAGAATCGCACCTGTCGCTGTTCCCGGTCTGCGCGTTTCGAATGCGTATTCGAGGAAAAACAGGTACGGCGTATTGTCTCACACTCGCATGATCGGCAATCTCAGCTTCCGAGGAGCACCTAGCATGACTGATTCCACATCACGACGTTCGTTTTTGCAGACGGTTGGCGTTGGTGCAGCCGCTGTCGGTCTGCAAGGATCGGCATCCGCCCAGAACAAGAAGATTCAGGGCTTCGAGGAAACACCGACCGATCCGAGTGCCTCGAAAGATTGGAAGCCCGTTTCGGATCGCAAGATTCGCGTCGGCATCGTCGGGTACGGCGTGTGTCGTTTCGGTGCTGCATTCGGCTTTCAAGACCACCCGAACGTTGAGGTCGCCGCTGTTAGTGATCTGTTCCCCGATCGATGTGCCAACTTGGCCAAGGAATGCCGGTGCCAGAAGACCTATCCGTCGCTTGAAGAGTTGGTCAAGGACGACACGATCGACGCAGTTTTCTGTGCCACCGACGCGCCGAGTCACGCGAAGCACTGTATCGAAGTATTAAAGCACGGCAAGCACGTTGCATGTGCCGTACCGGCCGTTCACGGATCGCTCGCCGATGCCGAGGAGTTGTTTGAAGTCGTCAAGTCTTCCGACCGCAAATACATGATGTTCGAGACGTCCTACTTCCGCGAAGACCTCTACGCAATGCGGCAGGTTTACAACGCGGGCGGGTTCGGCAAACTCGTCTATTCCGAAGGCGAGTACTACCACTACTCTGTGGAGCAAATCGATTCGTATAAGGGCTGGCGGATCGGGTTGCCACCGCAATGGTATCCGACGCACTCGAACGCGTACTATGTGGGGGTCACAGGCGGTAGCTTTACCGACGTTTCATGCATGGGAATTCCAAGCGTGAAGGACCTTCTTCAGCCGACGAACAATCGGTATAAGAATCCGTTCGGCACGGAAATCGCTTTGTTTCGCACGAGCGAAGGCGGCATGGCGCGAATGGGCGTCAGTTGGGACACGCCGGGCGACCACGGAGAGAAGGGGCGAATTCGTGGTCAGAAGGGAACGTACTATGGCGAGTACCAAGGGCTGGAAAAGGAGCTGCCGCCGATTCGACGCCCGCCACTTCCTCCTGGCGTCAATGCTGGCGGCCACGGTGGATCACACGGTCAACTCACGAACGAATTCGTTACGGCAATCCTTGAAGAACGTAAGCCGTTAGTCGATATTGCCCAATCATTGAATATGACCGTTGCCGGTGTTGTGGCACACCAGTCCGCTTTGAAAGATGGCGAGCTAATGAAAATTCCGCAGTACAAGATCTGACGTGTCGGGATCTGAAACAAATCGAGCACTCATGTTCTAAGACTTCGACATGGAGGAACTGGGGCTACCATGTGAACTATGCTTATCTTCCTGATGTTGCCTGCGAGTTCGTCCGTGTTTGCGGCTGAGTCCTTGGTTGCTTCGTCATGGAATCCATGGAAAACGACTCTCGCTACGATCTGGAGAAGTTTCATGGAACCCTCGATGCCGCAAGCGAGCGGTTCTTGGCATGCGACGGAACGCTTTACTACAAGTTGCTGGTGATTCACGACATCAAGTAATGTGCAAGAGAACAGCAACTGCGAGCGTCCAGACCGCAGCGACTCCCGCTTCCCGCAAGCCTCTCGATCTAAGTTTCTCGCGTTCCCAAGTTGCGCCAATGCGTAGTGGTGCCGCAACACGTAGAGTCTGCCAGGAGAAGAATGGCCACAGCAGCGCGAAGAGTAGAAGACTGCGCCCGACACTGATTCCTCCGGCTAATGCCACCGTGGGTGCTGCAACAACGATCGCTGCCACCCCGACGACCAAGGCGGGTCGCGACAGGAAGCCTATTGTCTTCTGCAACCCGATCGCTGTGACCGCCGGTACGACCGCCAACGCAGCCACGATGAAGAACTCGGGCTTGGCATCTAGATACAGTGCGCCAAGTGGTGCGAGTATCGCCAGACTTGACCCAACAAGAATCTGCCGCATCTTTCGCCTCGCTCCGACAGCAATCGCTGCCGCCACAAGGAACGCTCCGACAAACCCCGTTCCAACAAGCATCGCTGGCTCGACGCGTTGCTCGACACCGACCAGCGCTCCCGATCCGACGGAGGCGAACAGGTAGATCCAAGCTCCGTGGGCTCGTAAGGGATCCGGATGACCTTGACTAACGAACGACTCGTGTCCCATCAATCGGCCTCTTGGGGTTGGCAAGCTTCCGGAAGCAAAACGGCACCTCCTTCAGGTTGGACTCGTCGCCCACCAATTTGGTAAAGGGAGAACAAATTTGTCAGGCTTCGATTCTAGCCAAAATACTGTCGAAGTTTTCCCCAGCAATCATTTCGGACGTGTTTCTGGTCCTTGGAGGTTGTTCCTTGAAGACTGAAACAACATAACACGAGTGGTGTTTCGAATGGCGTTTTCATGTAGCTGTGTTGAGGTGACTAAACAAGCAATCTGTTCCTCTCGACCTGCCCGCCGTATTCGTGCTGGAACGCACCCAAGATCGAGAGTGCGACCGTAGCTGCATCACGATTGTTGATGACCTTGGTATTGATCAAACACAACTGATACTGCGTGGTCAACAACGTAGGTTTCCGTGTGCTCTGTGAGGATGCACTGAACGGACGTTGACAGAGGACGCTATCTGATCGTTTTCGACGGCAGCATCACGTCGAGGTGGGGCCGTTGAGCTGCCACTCGCCTTTATTATATCACGACATAAAGACCTTGACATCCATTATTGCGACGGTAATAATATCGAGCGTCACTTGTCACCGCTCGAAAGCGTCGCTCCGCATGAATCGGTTCGACTGACGCCTCGACCACAGGCAGGCGGAAACTACTCGAATGGGACGTCAAGCGACATCCTGCCTATTACTCCCCACCCACTCCGCCCGACGCATCAACTTGCCTCAGCTTGGAGCGACAACGTGAAGTCTTCTTTGTGGTGTTTGATCGCTGCGTCTTTGGCTCTGCCATATCATCCGGCAATCGCGAACGAGAAACCGACTCGTGCGGCTGAGCCACCTTTGTACGAGAGTTCGACTCCGCCAACAACGCGCTCCGAAATCGATCGGCTGGTGCTTTCAAGGCAGTCAGCGGCTGGAATCGAGTCGGCACTGTGTTCGGATTCCGTTTTCGTGCGGCGGGCATTTTTGGATGTGATCGGAACGCTGCCGACCGCCGATGAAGCGCGGACATTCATTGATGACCCTGATTTGGAACACAAACGCGAGGCGTTGATCGATCGTCTGTTGGAACGCGACGAGTTTGCTGACTACTGGGCCATGAAGTGGGGCGACGTGCTGAGAATCAAGGCCGAGTTTCCGGTAAATCTCTGGCCTAACGCAGCGCAGGCCTATCACCGCTGGGTTCGGTCGTCGATTGCCGAAAACAAACCCTACGATCGGTTTGCACGTGAGTTGCTGACTTCGAGCGGCAGCAATTTCCGTGTCGCTCCGGTGAACTTCTATCGGGCCATCCAAAACAAGACGCCAGAAGGAATTACCAGTGCCGTCGCTTTGACTTTCATGGGAACCCGTACCGACTCGTGGTCGAAATCGCAGTTGGCCGGTACTGCAATTTTCTTCTCGCAGATAGGTTACAAGCCCACTGCGGAATGGAAAGAGGAAGTTGTCTTCTGGGATCCGCTGAAGGTCGTTGCTCAACCTGGCAACCTTGCACCAGGAAGTGCCGTTCCCGGAGCCGCGTCGTCCGCGATCGACGAAGACTCGGATGTCACTGCGGATGAAGTAGTCCAGTCATCGTCCGCGAACCCATCCGTTGTTGCGATCTTTCCGGACGGAACGACGGTGCCGCTGGACAGCAGTAAAGATCCTCGCGAGGTATTCGCTGATTGGTTGATCACGCCACAGAACCCGTGGTTCGCAAAGAGCGTTGTCAATCGCGTCTGGGCTTGGTTGATGGGACGCGGGATCATCCATCAACCCGACGACATTCGCGATGACAATCCGCCCTGCCATCCTGAGTTGCTGGCCTACCTGGAAGAGGAATTCGTTAACAGCGGATACGATTTGAAACGTCTGTATCGACTGATTCTGACGTCCAACATGTATCAGTTTTCTTCGATCAGTCAGCAATCCGCAGCACAAGCCGAAGTAAATTTCTCCGCATACCCGCTTCGGCGTCTGGATGCGGAAGTGTTGATCGACGCGATCAATAAAATCACCGGGACCACTGACCTCTATACCAGCCCAATCCCCGAACCGTTCACCTACATACCTCGTGATGTGCCGGCAATCGCGTTAGCAGATGGCAGCATCACGAGCCCGTTTCTGGCGCTATTCGGACGATCGGCGCGAGCAACCGGAATGGCAGACGAACGCAACAACGAGCCCGTTTCCGCGCAGTGGCTGCACATGCTGAACTCCAGCCACATTCAAAATAAACTGGAAAACAGCAACCGACTGAAAACGCTATTTGAACAACGTCGCAAGCCACAGGAAACTCTGGAAGAGCTTTACCTGACGGTGCTCTCACGCCGACCATCGACTGCGGAAGTCTCACGTGCCATACCAGCCGGAAAGGACGCAAAGCTCAATCGAATCGAATGGATTGATCTCACCTGGGCGCTGCTGAACAACACCGAGTTTCTGTACCGCCATTGATCTCCTGACTGACACATTCTCAATTTGCAACGAGAAACATGACATGATTAGGAACGAACACGCTCACAGCGGCAACCTCGTGACTCGACGCCGATTGTTACAGCAGAGCGTTCACGGTGGTGGCGGATTGCTGCTTGCCAATGGTCTGCGAGGGAGTTCCGCGCTGGCGGCCTCCGACGAAAGTCGCAAGGCGGCTCCTACGACGCCAACCGCCAAATCGGTCATCCAGATCTTTCTGTGGGGCGGCATGTCGCACAACGACACTTGGGACCCCAAACCCGAATCGGGACGGGACTACATGGGTGAGTTCGGCAAAGTGATTTCGACGAATGTCGCTGGGACTCAACTGTGCGAACTGTTTCCCGAACTGTCCCGACAAGCCGACAAGTATGCGCTGATTCGCAGCATGACGCACGGCAACAACGGGCACGAGACGGCAGCGTATCTGATGCAGACAGGACATCAGCCGGGGGAACGTTTGGCATATCCAAGCGTCGGTGCGGTCTTTGCCCTGCTTCGCGGGCGAGACTATGAAGGCATCGTTCCGCCCTATGTTGTTCTCACAAAACCTCAGGGTCGGTTTTCCGAAGAAGGCTTTCTGGGACCGATGTTTAAACCGTTTGCGACGGGCGGCGATCCCAATGCGGCTCGCTTCCAGGTCGAAGGCGTGGTGGCAGCGAGCATCAGCGACGCGCGACAAGAAACACGTCGCGAGCTGCGCGACGATATAGACACGCTGAGCAAACAGTTGGCGGCGAATTCGCAAATCGTCGACGCGATGAAAGCGAAACAACAGGCCTATGACCTGATCCTCGGTCGAGGTCGGGAGGTGTTTGACCTGGAAAAAGAAGACAAGTCGCTACGGGATCGTTACGGTCGACACACGTTCGGGCAGGAGTGCTTGGCGGCGCGGCGAATGGTCGAAGCCGGGGTTCCCTATGTGGTGATCAACTACCCCGGCGGCTGGGATACACACAAGAACCACTTTCAGCAAATGCGTCGCCAGGTGCCCGCATTGGACCAAGGACTGGCAACATTGCTGAGCGATCTGAGTGATCGCGGTTTGCTGGAGAGTACGGTGGTGTGGTGTTGCGGCGAATTTGGTCGCGGTCCCAAGGTGGATTGGCAACCACCGTGGAACGGCGGTCGGAATCACTACGGAAAGGTATTCTCGGTTCTTGTCGCCGGCGGAGGATTCAAGGGCGGGGGAATCGTCGGTGCGTCGGACCAGAAAGCGGAAGCAGTCGCAGATCGTCCAGTCTATCCCGTCGACTTGCTGGGCAGCATCTATGCACTGGCCGGTATCGATGTGAACGCACGCCTGCCGCATCCTTTGGGCCTGGACGCACGCGTGTTGCCTGCACCCTCTGACACCGTCCAGTCCGGTGGACTGCTGACCGAAATCATGTGAAGGCGATGCACAACCGAATGAACACTCACCATCGAAGTACTGAGCCTCGACCGTCTATTGGCCCGACACATCAACTGGTCTGTTGCATCTTCACGGCCTTGGCAATGTTCAGCTCGGCTGCGATCGCTCAATCGCCGCCATATATCGGTTACGTCTATCCGGCTGGCGGCCAGCAAGGCACGACTTTCAGCGTGAAACTGGGAGGGCAGCGGTTGGGTGGTGCCGATCAGGTGCTTGTCACTGGCGACGGTGTGACGGCAGCCTTCGATAAGGTGTACCGGTCGCTCAGCAACCAGGAAATGGTGGTGCTGCGTGAGCAGTTGAATGCGCTACGAAAGAAGACGAGGGGCCAAGCGAAACAGGACCTATCCGCTGTCGAAAAGCGAATCCTCTCCAATCTCGAAAACCGACTGGCGGAGTACTGCAATAATCCGGCGAGTACATCGATCGCCGACTTGGTGTTTGTAAACATCACCATCGCCGCCGATGCTCAACCGGGCATCCGAGAACTGCGATTGGTCACCGACCAGGGCGTCACCAATCCCCTGGTGTTCCACGTCGGCCAATTGCCTGAAGTCGCGCGTAAACCGATGTTGACCAGCAAGATTCAAGTTCTCGGCAAGGAAGAAGGAGCGTTGCGACAACGCCCCGCCGCCGAAGCGGAAGTTGAAGTCAAGTTGCCGTGTACCGTCAACGGCCAGATTGCTTCGGGGGAAGTGAACACCTATCGTTTCCATGCACGCAAGGGGCAGCAGTTGGTTGTGTCGTGCGCCGCGCGGGAACTGATCCCGTTTATTGCGGATGCAGTTCCCGGTTGGTTTCAACCGGTGATCGCTGTTCTCAACTCGCGCGGAGAAGAACTCAGCTACAACGACGACTTCGGCTTCAAACCAGATCCGACGCTCCTGTTTGAAGTTCCTGCAGACGGCGAATATCAGGTGCGCGTCTTCGATGCCATCTATCGAGGGCGAGAAGACTTCGTGTATCGCATTTCGATCGGCGAATCGCCGCTGATCACTGGCATCTTTCCGCTGGGCGGGACCGAACAGGTACTGTCGAAGTTAGAGTGGCAAGGTTGGAACGTCGCTGGCGCGACGCTGCGACTGGACGCACGCGACGAAGCACAGGGAATTCAGTGGGTGACGGTCGAGAAGGACGGCCTGATTTCGAACCGTGTCCCGTTCCTGCTGTCGGAACAAGCAGGATTATCTGAAGGTGAACCAAACGACACACTCGGTGACGCTCAGAAAGTGACGCTCCCAGCCATCTTCAATGGACGGATCGATTCGCCCGGTGATTGGGACGTTTTTGAAGTTGCCGCAGCAGCCGGTGAAAAAATCGTGGCGGAGGTCATGGCGCGGCGGCTCGATTCACACCTCGATTCGGTCCTCAAAATCACAGACCAGTCTGGGAAGCTGATCGCCGTGAATGACGATCACACGGATGTTGCTTCCGGACTGAATACGCATCATGCAGATTCGTACGTGATGTTCGAGTCACCACCGGACGGGCGCGCCTTCGTCCACATTGGCGATACGACTCGCAATGGCGGAGAAGCGTTTGCCTATCGCCTGAGGATCAGCCAGCCGCAACCCGACTTCGAGCTGCGAGTCGCACCGTCTGGCGTGGCAGTTCGTGGCAACGCCGGCACGCCACTCAGTGTTTATGCGATTCGAAAAGACGGTTACGACGGTGACATTAGAATCCAGCTTGACGAAGAACAGACCGCATTCAGCATGCCGAATGTCACTTTAAAACCAGACCGCGACATGGCCAAAGTCAGTCTGAAGACCAGCCTGAAACACTTGGACGGCCCTGTCGATCTTGCGATCCAGGGACGCGCAACTGCGAAAACGGTACATCCGGTGCGTCAGGCCGTGCCTGCGGAAGATCGCATGCAGGCGTTCCTATGGCGACATCTCGTACCCGCTCAATCGATGGCGGTCGTCGCCCTGCGACCCAAGACGGCAGACACCTATAGCCGAGCCGTGCCACCACCACTGCAGCCGAATGAACGTGAGGTGGACCAAACCAGTCCGCCACAGTTCAGCAAGCAACAGGTCGCCCGCCGACTGACACAACTCAGAGGCCTTTTTGACGAGTGGCTGCTGACCGACGAGTTCTACAACACGCTAGTCGCTGAGTGC
>JACKHN010000045.1 GCA_020638975.1 Planctomycetaceae bacterium | reverse complement strand
CGTCACTGCGAATTATGGGCCGGGCAGCATGAGGCAGGGCTTTTCATTTGTTGAAGTTGCACAAGATGTACGACGGGCCTCCGAGCCCGTCGAATAACGACATAGATTCATCGACGGGCTCGGAGGCCCGTCGTACAAACCTCTCAGTTTGAAAAACTGAAAGGCCCTACAGCATGAGGTTAGTGGATTGATCGGAGAGCAGTCCTGGCGTCGCAGTTCATGACGTTGGCACGACATGTGCAATTGCGATCTTCTCAGAGTCGATCTCAATTCCGAACTCAAGACACTTTGGTGAAATTACCTATTACGAAGAGGACCAATGCAATGAAACGAATAATCAATATGAAAACCTTGTCCGCTGGCGCAATAGCGGCGATTCTGTTCGCGGTTGGCGCGGCTGCCGTAACGCAAGCGAACAACCGACAAGCAAGTGTCAGCCCCGTGACCTACCGTACCAAGTCTGCTCCCAATGTCACACCCGCCGAAGCCGAACGAGCGGTATCGTCGGCGAAGGATCTATCGACTGCCTTTCGAGTTGCTTCCGAGCGTGTGCTTCCCGCGGTGGTGACCATCGAGAACATGCCCAAGGCAGTTGCCGTCAGCGACAAGCCTGCGATGCCGCAGCAGCCGAACCAATTCGGCGACCGCAATCCCTTTGAAGGCACTCCGTTTGAGGACTTCTTCAAGGATCGCGGATTCAAGTTCGAAACGCCGCACATGCAGCCACAGCCTCACGGCGGTGGTATGGGCTCGGGCGTCGTGATTGATCCATCGGGGATCATTTTGACGAACAATCATGTCGTCGCCGGTGACGGTGAGGTGACCGTACGTCTGCACGATGAGCGGGAATTCAAAGCGATCAACGTCTGGACCGACCCGAAAACGGATATCGCGGTCGTCAAGATCGACGCCAAGGACTTAGTCGCGGCCAAGCTGGGTGACAGCGACCTGGTTTCCGTGGGCGATTGGGTGCTGGCGCTGGGCCAACCGTTCGGTCTCGAAGACACCGTCACTGCGGGCATCATCAGCGCGAAGCATCGTGGCATCGGCATCACGTCGCGGGAAAGCTTCTTGCAAACCGACGCAGCGATAAATCCCGGCAACAGCGGTGGACCCTTGGTAAATCTGGATGGCGAAGTGATTGGCATCAACACGGCCATCTCGTCCCGCACTGGCGGCAATGACGGCATTGGCTTCGCGGTCCCCGTCAACTTGGCGAAATGGGTTGGCGATCAGTTGGCAAACGGCGGCACGGTGCATCGAGCCTATCTTGGTGTCGGCATTCAACCCGTCACGGCTGCCTTGGCCGATCAGTTCAAGGTGAAGCCGCGCGAGGGCGTTGCCGTGACGGACGTGTTCCCGAACACTCCGGCCGCGAAAGCCGGTCTGCAAGCGGGTGATGTGATCACCGAGTATGCCGGCGTCGCAGTTTCCAGCCCAAGTGAACTTCAGTTGCTTGTCGAAAGAAGTGAACTGGGCCGATCCCACCAACTAGTCGTGGTACGCGACGGCAAGCGAATCAACTTGAACTTCATTCCGGAAGCTCAACCAAACGACTTCGGCACGACTGCGGTCTCACCCGGCAGTAGCCCGGCGAAGCCTGAGAGTTCGGAAATGGACGAGTTGGGCATGGAAGTCAGTTCGCTGGATGCGACCGTTGCCGAGCAACTTGGCATGAAAGGAATCGAAGGGGTCGTGATTACGAACGTCCGCTCCGGTGGCCCCGCAGACCTCGCGGGATTGTCGAGCGGGATGGTGATCACGCAAGTGAATCGTCACGCGGTCAAGTCGCTAGACGAGTTCACCGCCGCCGTGAAGAAGGCCGAAACGAGCGACGGCTTGCTATTGCTGGTCCGCAGCCAGGAAGGTTCTCGCTTTGTAGTCGTGAAGTAAAGGAGCAAGGCAACCAGCCCGGCTGTTTTCGTTTCCCGCGCGGCGACGTCGGGAAACAAGACAGCCGGGCAGCCCCGCCCCAACACCTGCCCGCACTCCCCCTGTGGTTCTTTCGCTCGTGCGAGAGAACTCCCACCCGCGAGTCGGCGACGGAATCCTCCTCCGTCGCCGGCTTTGCGTTTCTTGATTGCCGTTCTTAAGAGTTCAACGATGCTTGGCGAGGCTGATGCTGGATCGAGCGGCGATACTTGCCCATCGAAACCTTATCGAAAGACGAAAGCGATTCCTACGGTCCACTCAAGGAAATGCCGAGATCGTACCTTAAGCCCCAAAAGGCGATTGTGCAGACGGCGTAGACGCCCACCTGTGCGGCATGTCGCTTTGTACATGTACGCGAAGAGGCGGTTCCCTAATTGGACAGCGCTACTTTTCCCGAACGACCACGAATAGAAGCACGACGCGCAAGCGAATGGGTTTCGGCGTAACGTATTCACTCGCTCGCGTTTCCTGCTTGTATGACTCAAAAACTGGCGCTGTCCAACTAGGCGATGACTCAAGAATAACTTACTTGTCTTTTCGTCGGGTCCGCTGTGCGGACCGCGGGAATTCCTGGTCCGCACAGCGGACACTACCCTTGAAATGCCGAAGTTATTTTTGAGTTGGTCCTAATTTCGAGAGTAGGAACGACTCTTTGCTAGCAACGATGTTTTGTGCGAATGAACTCGGCTTTGGCACAAGCATTGAAACTTTCAGGTCAGGCCTCATTGACGCTTTGCATGATTGACCGATTTCTTTGTTTGGAGATTTCGGTAATAGGCGATATCAGGCGCGCCCCCAAATGCAACTGTCACAACCGGCACTGGCCATTGAGGCAATAACGGGGTGGTGACTTTCGGCTGATAGTCGAAGTAGTCGACAACTAGAGATTCACCCTAACGATCCCTACAACCGTTACGAACCGCTGCACAGATCTCGTGATGCTCTCTGGCGCACCTAAGCACCGATACGACTGTAACGGATTCTCGTGATTTGCAGTCTCTGCCAATAGAGAGCGTTATGAAGCCTGATCGGAAAATGACGCCCAATCAGTGGCGGATATGCGGGTTGCTGATGCTGGCCCTGCTTTCCGGGTGCTCGTTGCCGCGGGCTAGTTGCTCACATGCTCCGATTGGCGAAGAAATGATGGCTCGCACCTCGCACACGGTCATGTGCGTGGGCCCCGCCGAGTTTGTCGTTCCTCCCGATGTGGTCTTTGAAGATGGTGTCAGCGAGGACGAAGCCGTGGCTACCGCGCTCAGCAACAACGCCGCGTTTCAATCCATGCTGGCTCAGCTTGGCATGGCGGAAGGAGATCTCATTCAGGCCGGGCTGCTGACAAATCCCAACCTCGGCACTTTCCTCCCAATCAGTGCGAAGCAGTGGGAGTGGACTTTGTTCGTGCCACTCGAAGCGTTTGTGCTGCGTCCACATCGCTTGGCCATCGCAGACAGCGATTACGAGCGAGTCGCGAACGGGCTGGTCCAAAACGGGTTGACGCTGGTCCGCGATGTTCGCGTTGCCCACGCCGATCTGGCTGTGGCGATTGCACAGTATCAACTCGCTCAAGAAATCATCAACATCCGGCAAGGCATCTCGGATCTGACGCAAAAGCGGCTCGATCACGGAGACATCAGCGAGTTGGAAGCGATGACGGCCCGCGTCGATGTCTTGAACGCGGAAGCCAACGCGGGATTGTTAGAACAAAACGTCGTCGTCGCTCGCAGTCGTCTGGCTTGGCTGATGGGAATGCCGCCGACCGAAGCGCCGCTGTTCGCGGTACTGGCACCGCCTCCGCCGTTGCCGGAACTTGATGTGGCGTTGCTGATCGATGAAGCCTTCGCCCTTCGTCCGGATGCTCGGGCTGCAGACTGGGCCGTCGCCGCGGCCGACGAAAGACTGCGTGTCGCGCGCTTGGCCTTTCTGCGAATCGATGGCGTCGTCGATGCAAATCAACGCGGACTCAAGGGCTATGAAGTTGGGCCGGGCATTCGGTTTGACATCCCCATCTTCAACCGCAACCAGGGCGGCGTGATGCGAGCTGAAGCTGAGTTACTGCAAGCTCAATATAACCGCGACGCAATCTGGAATCAGATCGTTCAAGACGTTCGCACGGCGACTGCCCAGTGGACACAAGCCAAGAACAACCTGATGATTTTCGAGACTAAGGTCGCACCCGCGCTCAATGAGGCGAGGCAAATCGCCGACAAAGGGTTCGCCGATGGCGGTTCCGACTACTTGCTTGTATTGCAAACAACTTCGCAGTATGTCGATTCCCGCGTGAGAATCCTGGATCAGGTCGCTGCATTGCAGCGAGCCCGAGCCGAACTAGAACGCAGTGTAGGACGACAACTCATCGCAGGGCCGACGCCTCATGCTTCGCAAGAGCGTTTGCCACCGGGAGTCCGAGTGGATGGTATCGAACATGAATAGATGGATGGACGCAAAGCTTGGAACGAACGGCGTAGGCTATGCTTCCAGCATAGCGATTTCTCGATTCACGCTCACAATGGCCTTCGCTGTGTTGCTGCCTCTTGCCGCAGGCTGTACACCACATGCTGCTTCTTCGGACCACAAGCCGACCGCGCCAGCAAAAGTAGAAAAGCTGCCGCAAGAAACCGAGATCGCACGGATCACGCTCACCGAGCAAGCCGAACAGCGACTCGGGATCACTTTGGCTGAAGTTACTCGCGAAAACGTCCAGCAGCGGCGAACCTTTGGCGGCGAACTGATGATCCCTGTTGGCAAGTCGACCATCGTATCGGCTCCTTTGGCCGGCACGATCGCCGCGCCAGAGTCGGGCGAGATTCCACTGCCGGGACAGACGCTGAAGGCCGCTGCGCCGGTGATGTCGCTTGCGCCGTTGTTGTCCCCCGAGCGATACGTGCCAACGCCGGCAGAGCGTGTGCAAATGGCAAATGCTCGTGCGACCTTGATGTCGGCGTTGACGATTGCTCATGGTGACGTCCAGCGTGGTGAAGCGGAACTAACCGCTGCACACATCACGCTCGATCGCGCGAAGAGATTGCTGGAGGATCGCGCTGGCAGTGCCCGCGCTGTCGATGACGCTCAGGCAATGCGGGATGTGGCGGAGGCTAACCTGAACGCAGCCAGCGAACGCGAGAAGCAGTTTACACAGCTGCTCGCGAGCATAGACGAGACGGGCGCCAATGGGACCGCTGCTCCACTGCTGATGACATCGCCGCAAGCGGGCGTGATGCGGAACGTGTTGGTCACACGTGGTCAAACGGTGACTGCCGGTGCGGCACTCTTCGAGGTTGTTGATGTGACGTCGCTTTGGATTCGTGTGCCGATTTATGTGGACTTGTTGTCGCAGATCGAACTCGAAGCCGACGCGATCGTTGTCGGGCTGGACGGCCGTGCTTCGCTCACTCCGCGCCGGGCGACGCCGGTCGCCGCGCCTCCGACTGCTGATCCGCTAAGTACCACGGCGGACTTGTACTTCGCCATCGACACGCCGGATGGTGGCTTGCGACCGGGACAACGCGTCGGCGTTGACCTAGCTCTTAAAGGCGAAGAAGAAGGTTTCGTGGTCCCTGCCAAATCGATCCTATACGACATTTACGGCGGAACGTGGGTGTACGTTAAATCGGGCGATCATGCCTTCGAGCGGAGTCGAGTTCTGATTCGCTATGCCGTCGATCAACGAGTCGTACTTGGGGAGAGCCCACCTGTCGGCACGCAAGTTGTGGTCGACGGCGCGGCGGAATTGTACGGCACGGAATTCGGAGCCGGCAAATGAGTTGGCTGATCGAAACGTCGTTGCGACTGCGAGTGCTGGTCGTTGCGCTGGCGATCGCGTTGATCGTGGTCGGCGTCCGCACGAGCGACGAAGTGCCGCTGGACGTGTTTCCCGAGTTTGCGCCTCCGGTTGTCGAGATTCAGACCGAAGTGCCCGGCATCTCGACCGAAGAGGTCGAAGGACTGGTAACGGTTCCGATCGAGAACGCGTTGAATGGCGTGCCGTTTGTAAAGACAGTCCGCTCCAAGTCCGTGTTGGGATTGTCGTCGGTGCGACTGATTTTTGCCAGTGGCACGGACTTGATCATGGCTCGGCAACTGGTGCAGGAACGACTGGCCACGGTCGCCACAACCTTGCCCGCCGTGTCGCGTGCGCCACGCATCTTGCCACCGCTGTCGTCGCTCAGTCGCTGCCTGAAGATTGGGATGTGGATGAATGTCGATGCGGAGCCGAAAGCGGCTTCCGACACGGGACATCCAATTGATCCCTACGTCCAGTCGCAGATGGATATGACGGTGGTCGCGCGTTGGACGCTGCGACCGCGATTGATGGCAGTTGCTGGTGTCGCAAATGTTGCGATCTGGGGCGAAAAGGATCCGCAACTTCAAGTCATCGTTGATCCTGATCGTTTGCGAGCCCACGGCCTGACGCTGGATATGGTGCTGCAAACGGTGCGTGATGCCACGGCAGTTGGCTCGGGCGGATTCGTGGACACGGCGAATCAGCGTCTGGCCATCCGACACATTCCCACGGTCTATTCGCCCGAAGGGCTGGGCGAAGTCGTCGTGACGTTTCGCAACGGGGCTCCGCTGCGGATTCGTGATGTGGCCAACGTCGTGATCGATCATCAACCGCCCATCGGCGATGCCATCATCAACAGCCAGCCTGGATTGCTGTTGATTGTCGAGAAACAACCCTGGGCGAATACGCTGGACGTGACACGCGGTGTTGAAGCAGCGATGCATGAGTTGGAACCGGCGCTCGGCAAGATCCAATACGACACAACCATCTTTCGCCCAGCCACCTTTATTGAACGCTCGCTGACGAATCTGAGCCACTCGATGCTGATTGGCTGCGTGTTGGTGATTCTCGTGTTGATCGCCTTTCTGTTCGACTGGCGATCCGCGTTGATCAGTGCCACCGCGATCCCGCTGTCGTTGGTCGCGGCGGTGATGGTGCTGTACTGGCGAGGCGGAACGATCAATACGATGGTTCTGGCGGGGTTGGTCATCGCGTTGGGTGAGGTCGTGGATGACGCGATCATTGATGTGGAAAACATCATCCGCCGCTTGCGGTTAAATCTGAAAACGGAGAAACCGCAGAGTGCGTTTCAAGTCGTGCTGGCCGCATCGATGGAAGTCCGCAGCGCGGTCGTCTATGCCACACTGATCGTGATCTTTGCCTTTTTGCCGGTATTCTTTTTGGACGGCCTTGCCGGTTCGTTCTTTCGCCCATTGGCGACGTCCTACATTCTGGCGATCCTTGCTTCATTGGTCGTGGCGTTGACCATCACGCCCGCGCTGTCGTTGCTGTTGTTGCCAAGTGTAGCCGCGCGGCGTCATCGCGATGCGCCGCTGGTCGTGTTGCTGAAGCGAATGTATTCGGCGATCTTGCGACCACTAGTAAGCCGGCCCAAGGCGACGCTCGGCGTCGGGCTCGCGATGTTGGGCAGCCTCGGGCTGCTCGTGCCGATGTTGGGCGAAGAGTTGATGCCGAAATTCAAAGAGACCGACTTCCTGATGCACTGGGTCGAGAAGCCGGGCATTGGCATCGACGCAATGAATCGGATCACGATTCGGGCCAGCGAGGAGTTGATGAGCGTGCCGGGAGTGAATAACTTTGGCTCGCACATTGGGCGCGCCGAGGTTGCTGACGAAGTTGTCGGTCCGAACTTTACGGAACTCTGGATTAGCATCGACGAATCTGCTGACTACGGAACGACGGTGGCGGAAGTGCAGGAGATCGTTGATGGCTACCCGGGGCTCTACCGCGACTTACTGACTTACTTGACCGAACGCATCAAAGAAGTACTGACTGGCACCAGTGCCTCGATTGTCGTGCGAACCTACGGCCCGAACTTAGAGCAACTGCGAATTACCGCGCAAGACGTTGCCGCCGCGATGAAAGAGGTGGAAGGTGTCACGACGTTGAAGGTCGAGCCGCAAGTCATGGTCCCGCAAGTCGCTGTCGAGTTGCGACCGGATGCGGCGTCGCGGTTTGGGCTGACTCCCGGCGTCCTGATGCGGAACGTATCGACGTTGATCAACGGTCTGCAAGTAGGCGAAATCTTCCAGGACCAAAAGATCTACGCCGTTGTTGTCCAAGGCGATCGCAGCTTGCGTCCTGACGTGAGTGCATTGTCGTCGCTGATGATCGACACGCCATCCGGTGCTCAAATCCCGCTTCGCGATGTCGCCGACATTTCCGTCGTGCCCGCGCCCAACACCATCCAACGCGAAGGAGCCTCGCGCCGCATCGATGTCACCTGCAACGTCGAAGGCCGTGATCTTGGCAGTGTGGCGCGAGAGATCGAACGAGCCGTGTTAGCCAACGTCACCTTTCCCACCGAATATCATCCGGAGTTTCTTGGTGAGTATGCCGAAGCGCAAGCTTCTCGTCGCCGTATGCTGGCGTTGTCGATCGTCGCGGTGATCGCCATCTTGTTGATCTTGTACGTCGATTTTCAGTCGTGGCGTTTGGTTCTCGTGATGGCCTTGCTGCTGCCAATAGCTTTGTTGGGCGGAGTCGTCGGCGCGATTTTAGTCGGGGGAATCATCTCGCTAGGATCGCTGGTCGGCTTTGTCACCGTGCTTGGCATCGCCGCACGCAACGCCATCATGCTGGTCAGTCATTATCGCCACTTGCAATCCGAAGAAGGTGTCAGTTTCGGGCCAGAGTTGATTGTTCGCGGAGCCGAAGAACGCCTGGCCCCGATCCTCATGACTGCGTTGACCACCGGCCTCGCCTTGGTCCCGCTTGTCCTCACCGGCAACGTCCCCGGCCAAGAGATCGAGTATCCCATGGCCTATGTCATCCTCGGCGGGATCGTGACGTCGACCCTCCTGAATCTGTTTTTGCTGCCACTCGCCTACCTGCAATGCGCTCCGGTCCTTCCCCGAGAAATCGTCGGTGCCTCCTAGCTAACATCAGCAACAGCATTAACCGATCGCCGTTGTTTGGGAGGCGCTTATGTGCACTGAAAAGTGCGATCGCAACCGCGGGCTCGGTCGAATCGAAGTCACTAAAGATCGACTCAACAACTTCATTCTTTTGCGATAGGGGTAGGGAAGTCCGGTTGAGCCGGACTCCCCTCCCTCCGAACCGTGCATGCGGTTCTCCCGCACACGGCTCTCCAGTCAGTGGTTGCCCAGTGATAGGGATTGAACGTAACGGGTGTGGGCGTTGCGCAGACTTCGCAACCCCAGATCCGTGAAGTAGGCATTGGGCCAACGGCATGTTCTCGATAAGCGTTGGGGATTATGCCGGTGACGTTTGAGCAACTGACGGCGCAGTCGTCGACGGATCATCCCATCATAGGCATCGAAAACATTCCAGTTACTGTGACGAAAGTACGTGAACCAGCCGATCGTCCCGCATTGACCGCACGTTATCGATTCGATTACGCGGAGTCAATTGCGGATTCGATCGACCATCTGGCGACTTGGCCCGCGGGAAGCGATCCTCCAGCGAACGAATAGCCCAGAAATCAAACTGTCTCGCGACTATCAACAACTCGCGTCTTCTCAGGATGAAGCGTCAAGTCGGCAGATGTGACAAACGTTTCACTCTCGTGCGTTCGCTGGCCTGACTACCACGATCACGAATGTCACAGTAACGACCATTTAGCCAAGCTTGGCCATCTGATGATCCAGTTCACCAAGTACAATTCGACAACAACGGTGAAAGAACGGCCCCTTGTGGAACTCCCGCTTCGGGCGTCCACTCGGATAGTTCTTCCAGGATCGATTGATCCAGAACGATTGATAAGCCAACAGAGATCCGAGATTTTCGGAGTTGCATCGCGACTTCGGAACGAAGTAGCTGAAGATCCGTCAACAAACACTTGCCTTCGTCAGCGTCGACAACTCGCAGCGCGTCATGGCAACTGCGTCCGTGGCGAAAGCCGAAGCTTCGCTCGTGAAACTCGTTGTCGAAGATCGGTTCGATCACGTTAAGAATGGCCGTTTGCACGACCCGATCTCGAACCGTTGGAATCCCCAGCGGACGTTCCGTCGAACTCGGTTAGGAATCCAATGCGTACCGGACGCTGGCGGTAAGTCTCGCGTAGCCGGTGTAGGCGTGATTTCGTCGATCTCATGCGCGAAATCTGGCCGTCCACTCCAGCGGCCCCGTCTCTCCCGACGACCTTGCGGGCCGACGTGAATAGGTTGAGTTCGCTTTCGACTTGTCGCTCAGAGCATGCCATTTGCCTCCTCGCACTCCTACAACGAGTGTTCAACATGCGGTCGGTAACACTACGATTCGCCCAAGGATCTCACGTTGATTCGTGCCCGGTTCTACCGCCGGGTAGCGCTAAACGGCACTTGACGGGATGTGTTGTTGCTCTAGTTTCGTGTCTTGGTCATTCCATTCCACTTTCCTGCCTCCCTTCGTCGCCGGTTTGGTCCAACGGTCGTCATTACTATGAAGGCTCTGACTACTGCCAACCGCCTTTAAAAATTCATCGACGATCATCGTTTCGCTCGCATTCGCCGATCGTTGGCCAAACTGGAACATTGAGTAAGCGACGTTCCTCATCGCTATCTTAACGATAGATTCTGGGCTGTCTGTTGAGTTGGCAGTTCTCCCTGCTTACCTCGTTTGAACTTCTGACCATTCCGTCTCCAACCACCTTAATGCCATTTCACCACGCCGATTTAACACGTTACCGAGGTCATCATTGTGGCTGCTGCACCGACCGTCCTTGCAATGGACAGACCTATCGCGGTCATCATCGGGCCGACTGCGTGCAGTCAAGGGTTCGCCAGATCCTAGGAGGCTCCCCGACAGGCTGGCGATGGTTCACTTCGTTACGGACTGGTCATTCGTAGTCAGGGCTTCCTGGTCCGCACAGCGGACCCTACTCTTGCAAGGCCGAAGTGGTTTATGAGTTGTCCCTAAGTCTGCTCTTTCACTTTTTGATTCACCAACCGCCGCAATTCCTTCAATTCCTCGGGATTAAGGTCCGATCGATCGAACAGGCTGAGCGCGACAGCCATGGCCGAACCATCAAACACGCGATCGATCACGTCGCCTAGCATCCCCGCGGAGATGTCTTTCTCGCTCACTCGCGGCTCAAAGCAGAATGCGTTTTTCACGGGCTGACGCTTGAGATAGCCCTTCTCGACCATGATGTTCAGCATCGTGATGACTGACGTATGTGCAATCTCATGACCTTCGTTCGCAAGCGCCTCGCGCATCTCGCGAACACGCAACGGCGATTGTCGCCAGAGGATTTTTAGAATTCGCAGTTCTAATTCCGTTGGGTGTTCCGATGCCGATCGTGGCATGATTGGACCTCTTTGAGATGCCGCAGACATTGGTACTTAGACAGACGAGGCTATCTACCACCATTAATCGAGACGAGCTCAACGCGAGCAATGACGGAGTCCGACTTACCGCCCGTCGTTCCGTGGTCGAACAACCACAATCCCGGCTCATGGACCTTGAAAGTCCAGTCGAGTTTGTACTTGCTGATTTGAATCCGCAGTGGCACATAGTGACCATCGCGAAGTTCGACATAGTTGGAAAACGCCTCCGTTAGCTCGCCTGTGCGATGTTCGATTGGGGTGTACGTCTTCGCGTCGATGATCAGTGTTCCCTCACGCACTCCCATGCTGAAGAAGCCGCTCCACGTTCGCGCGACTCCGTTACCCGCACTGACAACCACTCGCTCCGGCAGTGAGTACACCAGTTCGATCTTCTCGTCGCCTACATCTACAACTCGAAAGATCGCTTTATCGGGATTGGCGGTTATGTAGTCGATAGCCGAGTAGTAGGAGATTCCGCGACGCTCGTTGAGCGAGCCTGCCGCCGGATTGCTGATGGCGATCAACTGCGAATCCTTGCCACGCAGCGTGAATTCATAGCTGTAGCTCTTCACGTCTTCGGGCGGGCGAGCGAGCCAGTACTGATTCGCGAGACGCACCTTCCGCAAGATGTCGCGGCCCTGCTCTTGCTGGACCTCACCCAAGGGCACTCGGAAATACGGATCGTCGGAAATCACATCGTTGATGTCTGGGTTGCCCAAGGCGTCTATCACGCTGGTCAACTCCATCACATCGTGGCCCGTGAAATCTTCGATATTCTGCCGCAGCATGAGCTCATAATTTCCCGTTGTAAATCTAAGCGGCAAAGATCGGGCGTAGCGGCGTTCGCCGAGATTCACCTCGAACCACCAATCGAAGCCAGCAGGAACATTGGCGAAGCTGAGTTTTCCATCGTCGTCGGTCACACGTCCCGTGACAATCCAAGGAGTCCTGAGAGGTTGGTCTTCATCGTCGAGGGCTGCGTCCCCGTCCACTGCATCAGCGACGATCACATCTTCTTGGGGCAGTTTTACTCCCCCCGTTCCACGCATGGCACGATGACGGTTTCGCAGGTCTCTGTATCTGGAAGCGGCCAATACATCGATCAGGCGGAACTCGCCGACTCCTTCCACATTAATCGCGCGATCCGGATCTTGTTTCACCAGATCACGCAGTTGATTCCAGTTTCGGTAGTCTTCGCCTGCGAGTCCGACGAGCGGTGATATTGCAAGGAGTTTCTCCTCCATGTGCTCGACGAGTTTGAGCAATTCCTCGGGCGGATCGTCCTTTCCGTTGCTCCAACTGGCCAGAATGGGCAGCTTGACTTCGGCTTTGTTTCCGACGCGATAGCTCCCGCCACCGACGCCTGGATTGTTGTCGTAGTTGAACAATGCAACATGCACATCCTTGTCATCCGGCAACCCAGTCAATGTCGCATACGGCTCGGACATGTGCGTGACGGCGATCAACCCAGGCAGGAACTTCTCGCCCCAGCCGAGCCAGCTCAAGATCGGATCGCCAATCGGTCGCTGACGACTGACGAACAAGAAGGCCGCCGCTTCCTCGGGGTCGTTGACGATCTTTAAAACGCCGCTGCCGATCTTACGAACGTTGACTTCCGTCGACGCATCCGCTTTGACTTCAACATCGTCCGCCACTCCCAGCAGATTGACGGTCGTACTCGTCTTTCCGAAGGGCCCTTTGCTGGCCTTCGGGTCTAACCAGGGAATCCCCTTCGTGTCCTGCCACGACTGCGCCATGAGCCGGTATCGCCCTGGCGGAAGTTCTTTGAAGGCAAAGCGTCCGGCTTCGTCGGTTACAACGTACGAGACGTCATAAATCCAATCTTCGCCGGGCGATTGGAGATCAAGCGGTTTGTTGGATGTTTTCAAGATGGGGGCGCCTGTCTGTGCGTCGCCGAGGAAGACAACGGCATGTGCAGCGTCGGGCAATCTGTTCTCGCCGACAAGCTGCCCAACAATGCGACCAGTCGTTGACAACACATCGGTCTCGGTCGTCGCTGAACTCATTTCGTCGGCGGTCGCGTAGACGAGAAGATGCTGAACGGCGACGGGAGACCCGACGAGCAGCAGCATGGCAATCGTGCAAATCATACCGCCTCGCGTCAGCCGGACATTGGGTTCTCCATTTATAAGACGCATCACACGTCGCTTAAATAGCGAGGGACGGTCTCCGGTGGCCGCGAGTGTCGAAAGCGGCGGAGCATCTTCGAGGCCTGAGAACTTGCCGCATAACTCCGCCATGCGAATCAAGGCGTTTGCGTAACGCAATCGTTCGCAGCCGGATCGAACGACGAAATCGTCGCAGCAGTTCTCGCGTTCATCGCTTATCCGCCGACTGATGTACCAGACAGCCGGATGAAAGAACAGCACCGACTCGATCACGCGTTGTGCCAGATTCATCAAGAGATCGAATCGATGGATGTGAGCCAATTCGTGAAGGAAGATCGCTTCTAATTGGTCTGTCGCTAAACCAGTCGCAAACGATGCTGGCAACAGAATCGTAGGTTTTAGAATGCCCACCACCACCGGAACGGAAACTCGCTCGCAATACGCGACGCACGGCACTACCTTCAATCCAATGCGACTCGCCTGCGTCATCAACACGTCGAGCACACCTCGATCAACAACAGCGGACGCACTTTGCTTCAAGCGTCTGCCTCCCCACAACGCGATGACCAATCGCAGAAGCATGATCGTAACACCGCTCGCATACACGATCGTAGCCAGCGGCGCGAGAATCACGGCCCACGACGAGGACACATGATCGGAAGTTGGAGATGTTGATTCGCTGTAATCGGCAACCGATTGAGAAATCGAATTCGATTCCAATTCCGCGTTCGACAACGGAGTGATCTGCGTCGGTAAGACGGTCGTCCTTGAATCCGCATCGGCGGAGTGGTTCGTGTGTCCAACCGATGCCAAGGCAATCGTCTCCTGCGGCGGCACCGAGAGAATCGCGTAGGTGATCGGCAAACACGCCACCATCCCGAACAAGACCGCAACGTAAAACGCATATCGAACTCGTGCCGATGCCGACCGCAATAGCCAACCGATACACAAGACCGCAACGCTGCCAAGACAACCTTGCCAAACGAAGTGCAGTAATGTCATCGCAAATCGAATGCAAAACCCAGGACTCAGGAAGTCTGAAGTATCGAGCGACGCGAAGTCCATTACTCGTTCTCCAAAGAAGTAGTCAGCCGCTGCCAAAGCTTTACTGTCTTATTTTCTCTGCTAGGGCGCTGTCGGGACGGTCAGTGGGTGCCACGATTCCGTGCCAGCCACACTGTCGTACGAATTAGAAGACATACATCCCAAAAGATGATGTCAACACACTTCCTCTAATAACTACGAAGATATTTCCCCTGCGTCAAAGAGCGTTCGCTGGGCTCGCCGTCTCGGGCGGTTACTCTTGCGACGATCGCGGCAAGTACGCACAAACCTGGCGACGGTTCTCGACACCACGCGGGGTGCGTTCCGCGGCTGTCATCGATTTTTTACCGTATTGGTAACCGACCGGCTCGCGGCGCGTACGGCTTTGGCATATCGTCAGGCAGTCCGAAAGTGTGATTGATCGAAGTGGCACGCTTCCATCGAATTCCATGTTCGATGGCGTCGATTCTCATCCCTTCATCGACACCATTGAGCCGATGTGCAGCTGGCGTCAGTTGATACCGTGGGCGTGTTTCGCTGCCTTCGGTCCTGAGCTTTGTTACAGAAAGCGCAAAGTCAGGCGCGACGCTGCCAGCTTGCGACTTAGCGAGTTGCTTCTCCAACGCCTCCACCCTGGCGACAAGTTCCGCAACGGTCAGTTGCAGCTCCACAATTGTCTTGTCTTTGTCGATCACACCTTCGTCTGCCGATGCTGCGACGCATCCCCAACTAGTCGATATGATGATCGCGATGGTGCAGATGTGTTGATTCATCGATACCTCCTCCACCAGCTATCGAAAGGCCATTTTATACGTTTAGCGTTGACACAACGGCAAGATCATTTGCCCATCCATTCCCGCTGCTAGTGATCATCGCGGGTGCGGAAACCTAGGTAACGTGTACCCTTATTGCTACAATGCCACGATGCGATCCAACGATGACGAAGAGGTCGAATACGAGCCGCTTCCGGATAGCAGGCCAACATTGGCCTATGCACTGCTGGCCGTTATTGTGGCGTCGATTGGCGTGTTGGCCTTACACTCGTTCATCGTTTGGCCCCTTCTCAAGTGGATATACGAATGACTCCCCACGGTACCCCGCCAACGCGTTGGCAGGTCAGTTTCGCGAGAATGATCTGGGTAACTCTCTTTTCCATCTCCCTTGGTGCGTGGTTCGCTTTTTCCGGCTGGATGTTTGGTTGGATACTCCGTTCCGCAATCAGTTGTATGGCATGCAGTGCCGCAGTAGGTCTACTCACTAATGGGAGAATGGGCGCATGGGTTGGTGCAGGGTTTGGCTTCGCCATAGGTGCGATCGTTAGTGCGGCCATTGGATTCGTCCGCGCAATTGACATCTTCACGAGCATGTAACCTCGTCCGCATCGATGACCGAGATGTTCCGCGCGCCGCCGAACTGCCGTTCAGATTCACATTTAGGAACGTCTAGTGCCCGGTGTCCGGGAACTATGACAAATCAAATGGAAGGTAGGTCATGATCACAGGCAACCGCCTACGCACGATCTAGCGTCTTCTTACAGCCTTCAGCCCCACCCAACTGAGCCAACTCCCTCGCAAACCCCGCCCCTCTTTTCCGTCGCTTGGCGTGCGGATACCCGAAAAATGACAGACCTATGCAGATCGGCAACCTACGTTTTAGTGCGTGGACGGGATACCTTGCGAAACACCAGCGTCTCTGGGCAGGTCGGGAGACGCTGGTGTTTTTTCACGATCATGCGGCGCTGCTGCATCGGTTCACCCACGCGTTCTAGGTCAGTCGTCTGCCTGGCGCCGCCTGCAGGATCGAATCGTCAGAAGCCCTGCAAATATTCTTTGAAATCAATGATCTTCTGCTGCGTATCGCGGTAAGGGACCGGCTTCGGGTCGAGCCAGTCGACGACGTGGCCTTTCAAAGCGTAGGCAAAGAAGTGGTTGCCTGCCGGACTGTAGTGCCCAATGAAATAGCGCCGCATGTAGTCATTGGAATTCAAGTTGAAGCTTTTGAAGTCTTCCTGATGGACGACGTTCATGTCGAAGGTACGGAAGTTTTTGTCCTTTAGATAATCAACGATCTCTTGGTCGTAGCGAGTGCCACCGTCGAGCAGTGCCCGCGTGACGCGATAAGGGTCCAGCAGGATGATCATCAGCTTCTTGCCTCGGCCCTCGGTAAAGGCGCGAGCCTTCTCTAGAATCTGTTTCGTCGCTGCGAAGGAATATGCGTCCAGCAGTGCATCGACACTTGCACGAGTCGGACGACCGTTTTCGACGCTTAATTCTTCGCCAAGATGTTGGCTCAATCGTTTGAGTCGCGCCAGATCCACGTCACCAATCTCGCCGCGTAAGTACAAGCCCATCTCCAATGCAAGATCGTCTTCAAGGTTTTCGACCATCCAGTCAGGATCAAGCATCTTGTACAGGGATGTGTGCGTCGAAAGCCGATTCTCATGTTCCTCAAGCTTGCCGGTGTCCAAATTCATTTCGATGTTGGACCAAAAGTTACCGTGGAACATGCGTCCAATGCCTTCTTGAGAATTCTGCTTGCGATTCCAGGCATCGATCAACAAGTACCGGCAGCGAAGCAAGCTGCGTCGATGGTCGTCGCCCCAGATGTAGAGCATCACATATTCGGCTCCGTTGTCGGTCTGTTCTTCGCGTAGCATGCGGCGGTAAGACTGATATAGTCCGAAACCGCCCATGCCATAGTTGCGGATCGGTTCGCCAAGATGAGCCGCCAGATACTCCTGCCACGTCTCGCCATCACTAACTTGATGACAGAGTGTAAAGCTGTTGCCATAGGTGTTGATGCGGCATGGCTGATTGCAATACGCGAAGGATGTTCGAGTCCCGTCCGGCTGTGACGTCGAGATGGTCGCACTCTCATCGACTCCGTCGCGCGGAACGAAATTGCCCAGTACATACCCTACCTCCGGATCAAACTTGGCCCACGACATCTCGTTGAGGAACACATCCAGTTCCCGTTTCACAGGGAGGTGACGGCGAATGTACTCCGTGAATGACGGTTTCCCCGACGACGGCGAGGCCGTTTGGCCGTAGACGATTGACAAGTGGGAGAGGAACAGAATCGTAGCGAGCAATCTTGCCATGGCGAGTATCGGAATTTGTGCGTTGGGTCGTTCGATTGTTGCAGCCAGTTTCTACTATACCCTGTCTAGAAATGCGAGTTGCCCCAAAGAGTTATCGGGTACTGGTACAGTTTGAAATTCCGGAGAGTAGGACGGCCACTCTTGGCCGTCTTATGTCGGGCAGGAGTGCCCGACTTACGGAAAAGTGTACCACTACCAGTTATCGCGATTCTCATCTCACTTATCAGCATCTCGCTGATTCACGACAATTGAACATTTGGGAAGCTGCTGTTGTAATCTATTGATGGCGAGTGGCGTTACCTTGGTTCCGGTCAGGTCGAGGTGGTCGAGGTTCTCGCACTCGGAGAGGTAGAGGAGTGCCTGATCGTCGATGGCGGTGTAGGCTAAGTCGAGTTCCTCCAGAGCCGGTAGATCAGCGATGCGTCGCAAGGCCGCCGAACTGATTCTCGTTCCTTTCAACGACAAGCATTCAAGTTGCTCGAGATCTCGCAGCGAGCCCACACCGTCGTCGGTCAGCGACGTATTTTCCAAATCGAGCGTCCGCAAGTCGCTTAGCCGGCGCAGATATCTTACCGCTTCGTCCGTAATGCCCTTGCCTTTGATGTGCAGCCGCTGGAGAGATGCAATCTGCGATACGATTTCGACGATGCCATTCGTACCTTTGATTTCGCTCAAGTCGACTTCTTCAACTTGATTATCGCGATGGACCACGCGTCCATTGACCTTCTTGATCGCTTCCACCAACTCACGATCTTCTCCGGTGTAGGACTTTGATGCCGCATCGGTTCTGGCGAACAACGGCTTCAGTTCCTGCTCCGACCACGGGACGCCCAAGTGTTCGCTGAGTGCGTCCAGGATCGGCAACAGTCTGTAGCGCAAGAACGCCGCCTGCTGACAGGTGACTTCCGCCTCGAGCAGGATGTATCGGCGTCCGGCAAGCATCAACTCAATTCTCGCTGTCCGCTTGCCGTCAACGTCATTGGACGAGGCTTTTGGCGGCGAGCGGTAAGTCAGGCTTTCGATTTGGTTGAACGCATACTGCCGGGCATGCCATCCGACTTGCGCCCGTACGGTGTGAAAGCCCCAATCGATCACCGTATCGCGTCGTCGGTGCTCGATCCCAAACCAGGTGCCAAACACGACGGTGATAGTCGCCGAGGCGACAAGATATGCCTTAACGACAAACATGATGCCGAATCGCGAAAAGAAAAATATCCCGGCGGGAATTAAGCCGACGAAAATACCGAAGATCAGTCCACAAACGACGCTTCCGACGACGATCGTTATCAACGTCTCATGATCGCGATGCAGATGGACCCGGCTTCCCGGTTCCCATTCCAGGACACGCTCCTTAAAAACAGTTCCGTGTAACGTACAAGCTTCGATCTTCTCTTTGGCTTGTTTGTCTTCCGATGTGGCTTTCGATCCGCGGATCACGCCCCACAACATCAAGCCAGGCACTCCAACAAACACTCCGCCGAATATTAACAGGAAGGTCGCACCGCCCCACTTGCCCGGTTCAAGAACAGATTGGTCGGGAGCATTAGGGTCGTACGCCACGTCGACGGTTGCATCAACGGGATAGCGTTCTGCGGTAGTTTTCGCGTCGGCCTCGCTGCCGCTTTGCCCCTCGGACAACGTGAGGCGAGTTCCTGTCAACGGTCTGCCGTCCACAGCATAGTCGTACGACAAGTCCGCGTAATAGTAGGTCGTTGTCCGCTGGTTGCCATTATCGTCACGCGACGTGCGCTGCTCCGAGCGAACCCCCGACCGCACGATTCGACCTTCAACGGTCGGCCACGAAAGCGATTCGCGGGCGCGTTGCACTTCGCGAATCCCCATTACCAAAGGCACCAACCCCACGGCCATGAATAACAACAGAAAAAGTATTGGCGCGATGCGATTCCTTGAAGCCACGCACGAGATTCCTGGTACAGAGATCGTCGTCGACCGGGACGAAAGCAAGTCACGATTCAATCTGATCTTGGCCGAGTCTTCCTGCAAGTGGCTGGTCGATCAAATCATCAGTAGTTGGAAACCGTAGCGGCGGGCCCAAGATCGGTTCCGCAAGGGTGTGCTGCAGGAAAAGACGAGACGCCGTGGGCAGCCTTACCTTCGCAAGCGCCCCTGGAACAGGCGGCGGCGGGCAGGAATCTGTTCTTTTGTGTCGGAGGTTTTGGAGATCGCTTGATAATCGAGCAAGTCGAGCGTGCTTCGCTGGGTAACTTTGCCGTCCGCGGTCAGCTGCTTTGACGTATGTGAAACAACACCGCCGGGCACCGATTCACAATGCACTTCGAGCGTGACTTTACTAGTGCCATTGCCAAACGTTTCGATCGTCTTGACGTGTGCCGCAGATTTCACCTCGGTCAATACTTTTACCGGCATGTCGACGGCTATGACTTCTACAACCGAATAGTAATTGCGAGCCTTCGTCTCGTTGTCGATCGATTCGGTGGTCCGTTTCAAAAAGTAAGGAGCCACCGTATCCGAGTACTCAACCGTGCTCGTACTCTGTGTTGAGTCCGTGTTGATGATGATTCGACGCGATCCAGTCGGGTATTTCTGGCCACAGATCTCGGCGTGACTGCTGCCAAGATGTTTGACATCGATTGCTTGCCCGAGCAACTCGCCGTGATAGCCGTAGGCGACGTATTTCGGTTCCGCTTGGAATCGCTTGCCTGCGACTTCGATCGTGACTTCAACGTTCAGCGCGTAGCCATTCTCGTCGGCTTTGTCCAACGTGGTCTTCGTTTCCGCGACACTGACGCTTTCCACCGCACCGCCCTCGCCGATTGTTTCCGTATAGACACGAACCAGCTTCCAGGATCCGACAGCAAATTGAGCCCAGGCGTGTTTGTCACCGATCGAAGGCGACTGCTCCAGGGCCTGCGCATAGAGGGAACTCTGTAGACCAACGACAATGGCTACAGCAGTGAACGAAGAGAATAGCGGACAGCGAAAATGCACGCGGCACTCCGAAAGTCGACGAACGCACGGGGCAACATCTGACCTACTGATTCTGATCCGCCGACGACACGTTGAGAATACCGCAATCGAGCGATTGACGCATCTTTCCTCACAGGACAATGTCGATTTTAACGCTTAGGCCGACTCGCGCGACGACTGGGCTTTGACTTCCGTCTCAATTCGCCCCACGGCATCGACGATGGCCGTATCCTGGTGCGGCAACACGGAACGCAAGTCAAGCAGCAACCGGTCCTGTTGAATCCGCCCAACGATTGCGGGAGTGCCAATGCGAAGTCGCTTACTCAACTCGTCGACAGTCATCTCGTTCGGTGTGAGCGCGACGCACCAAGTCGGGATCTGTTGCGTGGGCACCGACCCGCCACCAAGATAGGTTTTGCCTTCGATTGCTTCCGCACTGCGGATCGCAGCAGCGGCGGCCAGCTGTGGCGCGAGCCTTTCGGCGCGATTGCGGAGATTCTCGACCGGCGCACTCAAACGTGCGAGCAACGGTAGCGATTCTTCCGCCGTTGGCACGTCACGATACAACCGCAACGTTGCCGCCAGCGCAGCCAAGATGACTTTGTCGACGCGCATCGCTCGCATCATCGGGTGCTTAGCGATCTTCTGAACATGACTCTTCCGCCCCACAATGATGCCACATTGCGGGCCACCGACAAGCTTGTCGCCGCTGAACAACACAAGATCCGCGCCTGCTTTGATGCTTTCCGAAGCGATTGGCTCGTCGCTGATGCCGTACTTGCTGAAATCGATCAACGCTCCCGAACCAATATCGTCGATCACCGGCACGTTTCGCCTGCGCCCCAGCGCGACGAGTTCCGCCAATGTGGGCTCCTCGGTAAATCCGACGACTTTGAAATTACTGGTATGCACACGCATCATCGCAGCGGTTTCGTCGCCGATGGCGGCCTCATAGTCGCCGATACGCGTCTTGTTCGTCGTGCCGACTTCTCGCAACCGAGTGCCACTCGCTGACATGACGTCCGGTAATCGGAAGCTACCGCCTATCTCAATCAGTTGCCCGCGCGACACGATCACTTCGTGATCACGTCCAATGGCCGCCAACGTCAGCAACGTCGCAGCCGCATTGTTATTCACCACCGCAGCGGCTTCCGCACCGGTCAGCTCTTTAAGCAACTTCTCAACTGCCGCAACACGCTGCGATCGCTCCCCGGTCGCAAGATCAAGTTCGACGCTGGCATACTCGGCGACATCCGCCATTGCCTGCACCGCTTCCTTTGCCAACGGCGCGCGGCCAAGTCCGGTATGAAGCAGGATGCCAGTCGCATTAATGACAGGTCGTAGTGCCGGTTCTTCCCCTTTCACGATCCAATCCGCGATCCGCTCGGCCAACTCGGATGGCGTGGGAATATTCATCTCGGAAGCCGTCGACTGGGCTTCCTCACGAATCCGATCCAAAAAGCCTCGCACTTCCGTCACGACGACGTTGTGGCTAACTCGATCTACCAAGTTTGCCAGCTGAGGACTTTCGAGCAGTTCATTGACCGAGGGGATGTTACGAAGTGGGTTTTGCATGATTGGTTCCAATGATTGAAAGAGACGCTTCTCCTGCTCAGCGTAGGAGCAGACAACCGCAAAGGGCACGAATCGTCTTCGTTCCGAGCTACACGGTCAATTGTAGCACGCCATCGACAAATCGTTGAAGCTCCCTCACTCATGGGCAGGGCTTTTCAGTTTTTCAAACTGAGAGGTCTGTACGACGGGCCTCCGAGCCCGTCGATGAATCTAAGTCGTTTTTCGACGGGCTCGGAGGCCCGTCGTACATCTTGTGCAACTTCAACAAATGAAAAGCCCTGCGATCATGAGTAGTGGTACCATCTGACTTGTCCGTAATATGGACGCTCCGTCCGTCCAAGGTATCAAACGCTTCCCAGGTCGGACGAGGCGTCCGACTTACAAATGGTATCACAACCCACGCACGCGAAGCGCTATCGAGCTTGATGATCTCCAGTCGCCGACGGCCCACATATCTCGACATCGGGAAGTTGTCCATTGGACTTAGTGCCTCGATGGAAAAGAGATATAGTCTGATTTCAATTGGATGCTCGTCGCGATTCCGCCGATGTTCATCGGAACAGTTATCAATACGACCTCGTAAAAACGTTGGGACTTATGAAATCGAGCGACTCGCCGGATCTAGAATTCACAGTATCACCAACAGACGTTGATGAAGATCAGTTCGTCAGCATTTGGAATATTGCATCGTCGACAATGGGCGGCAACGCGGTTCAGACGAGAACACTCGCCAGCCGATTACTGGGATTTCTGTGCAAGCATCGTTGCGGGCTGTTAACGGTAAGTTCAACCGATGCGAAGTATTTAGACGACTGGTTCGAGCGCGACAATTCCCTGCTCTACGACTGGAAGCCCGAAAGCGAAAAAGTCGACGTGCTGTCCCAGCATGCTTACGTTCCGTTTGATGCATTCTGCAATTTCGTACGGGCGAACAAGTTCAAGAGCGATCAAAACCACAGCCCTCGTCGTGCCGACCGAGTTGATTGGTTTACCAATGATTGGAACGTGGGATAGGGCAGGGGAGAGAGTCTGAGCTGCGTTGTTTGGGTGGCTTTGCTCCAATCTTTAGCGAAATCACGCCAGCACACGCACGTCACCATCCCGCTTGGTGAAGGCGATCTTGTCGAGATATTCGCAGTAAGGCACCGCGTACTTACGACTGGTGGCAAGGATCTCGCGGATTTGGCTCATGGTTAAGCCTTTGCCGCCCGAGAGATGACTTGCCAACTGCGTCTTGGCGGCACGATCGACTTCCGCGTGTAAGTAGAACTCCGAACTGACTTCGACCAACTCGCCATTGGCCGCTGCGAGTGCCAAAAGTTGCGGGACCGAGTCTTGGTTCTTCGTTGCCTGCTGCTGACACTCCTTTACCGAAGGTGGCTGAAGCCCTGCGGCAAGGAAGGTCTCGATCAGTTGAGCTAGAAGCTTCTGTTCGTTCTGCGAGAGCTTGGGGCCGTGGCCAACTAGCGAGATGCCATTCGGCCCGAATTTGATCGTGCCGTCTGCCGACATCTGCTTCAGTGCCGTCGTGAGAATACTCTCGTCGTCTAAGTAGCGGAATTGATTTGCAACGGTCGAGCGTTCGAGGACCGACCGCAGCGGATAACGCTCATGCAACTTCTTCAAGGTCGACTCGATACGCTCGCACAACTGCTTCAAGACCAGACGATGAAGCCGAATCGAGCGTTTAGGCGTCACGGCAATTTCGAGCAGGTCGCCACGTTCCGCAAGAGTCTTTCGGACATCTTCAATCGCCTCGATCCCCGCGGTGCGTGAGAGGCTCTCGGGTCTCCAATCACGGAAGCCGGCAAAGTACAACGCCGCACTGCCTCGCTCGACAACGTCCTTCGACGAGAGTTGCAACACCATTCGCCGGACCTCTTCGTCGACGTGCCGGATGCGTTCGGCGTTGGGATCGAGAACGCGTCCCCCGCCAATCGTTAACACTGGCGATTCACTACGAACTACGAACGGTTGGCCCCACACGGTCGCGGCCGCTCCGCTGAGAAACAGCTGCGCCTGGCCGGTCGTGCCTGGGTCGATCTGATCGGCACCGACGACCCGGACGGAAGCAAGCAGTTCCGCCGTACCAACGTGAATACGGACGCGTGTGCGATCTTTGAGCGGTCGAGGCGCAGAGGCAAGCAGTGAGATCTCCGCCGTGATCAGGCGACTCGGCACCAAATGGCCGGGCGAGCACAGTTCTTGGCCACGGCAGGTTTCATCGTGATGGATGCCTGCCAAGTTAATTGCCGCGCGTTGACCGCACTGGACCGATTCGACGGGACGATCATGGTTGTGGATGCCACGAACTCGCACTTTGACGTCACCCGGTTCGACAAGCAGCTCGTCGCCAATCGAGGCGCGACCACTGCTGACGCTGCCCGTCACGACAGTTCCGTGGCCCGCGATGGTGAAGGTGCGATCGATGGCCATGCGAAACGGCGAGAGGAGTCGAGCCTGATGGCTTCCTGCTGCGGCGATCTGCGCGGCCTCGGCGAGTCGCTCGCGAAGTGTCTCTAGCCCCTCGCCGGTTGCGGTACTCGTCCGGACGATCGGAGCTTCGGCCAGGAAGGACCCGGCGACCAAATCCCGGATCTCTTCTTCGACGAGTTCCATCCAATCCGGATCGGCTAAGTCGCACTTTGTCAGAGCGATGACGCCGGCTTCCAAGTCCAGAAGCCGCAGGATCTCGAGATGCTCACGCGTTTGCGGCTTGATCGAGTCGTCGGCAGCGATGACCAACAGTGCTAAATCCATGCCCGTCGCACCAGCGAGCATGTTTCGCACAAAGCGTTCATGCCCGGGGACGTCGACGATGCCGAGCCGGAAATCACCTAATACGAGTTCGGCGAAACCCAACTCGATGGTAATGCCGCGTTTCTTCTCTTCGGGCAGTCGGTCGGTGTTGACTCCGGTCAGCGCACGAATAAGCGAAGTCTTGCCGTGATCAATGTGGCCCGCAGTACCTAGAATCAAGTCCGTTGTCATAGCGGACCATTCTACCGGCGGGAACGCCTACGTGAATGCACCACTCAGTCGAACAGTGGCCGTTTCTGCGACAGGAAGTCGCTCGTCGTCCTAATTGGCTTCGGCTCCGGTTCGGGATCTGGCAGGAGCGAGCTGAAGATGGATTTTTTCTCGCCAGACGATGAACGCGTGTCGCCACGATTCGATGCAACACGTGTGCGACTGACGCCGGTCGATGAGCGACTGCCGGTTGCGTGCCGCACAGGCGGCTTGTCATTGTCGACCGTCCAAGGCATGAGGGTATCACGAGTCTTCGAGAACACGCTCTTGGTGCCGTTGTTCAACTTCTGCCATGTCGACGGTCCCGTGTTCGGCGACGCTTCTTTCTTCGTCCACTGTGGCATTGCGACTTTGGGCATCTGTAACTTTGGCAACGCAAAGCTAGGCATTTTCGGTTTTGGCAATGACGGTGTGGGAAGTTTCGGCAGTGAGAACTTCGGAAATGAGAATCCAGACTTCTCTTCGCCGTCCGGTTCGTCAGAGATATTAGCGGAAACGCTGCGATTGCCCGGTGCCGGCTGTTCGAACGGGTTGACGGGCTCCGAAGTATCGGCAGCAATTGTCGTCAAACCAAAGCAACTAACCAGCCCAACAATCGCAATCATGGCGAAGTAACTTCGCATGAGGAGAACTCCTCTGAACTTAAACAAACGTGCTCAAACGTGTCGAGCGACACTTCCCCGAGAGATTAGCGGGAGAATCATACAGAATCGCGGAGAGTGGTCCAGTGCATTTTTCGAAGCACGTGATGCGCACATCCTCCTCAAGTTTCAGTCGAAAACGCTTCTTCGATGCAAGCGGCAGCATGCTATCACAGCATCATGTCTGGCGTAGAGCATGTGCACTAATTGCGAATCCTCTTGCCATTTCGCGATTCTCGCGGCGGACCAACTGGCCGCAAGCGGCGGCGATGTCGTTGCCAAGCGAGTAGCGGACCGTCGTCTTGAACCCGTGGTCTCGGACCGTCTTGGCGAAGGCGAGTCGCGTTTCACGATCACTGCCAACGAGTTGCGGCGAGTCCTCAATCGGATTGTAAGGGATCAAGTTGACATGCACGTTCAGTCCTGAAAGCCAAGCTGCCAGTTCGCGTGCATCGTCTTGAGAATCGTTGACGCCGGCCAGCATCAGGTACTCGATCATGACACTCGTCGACTGCCGACGATTCGCCTCGGCAACCGTTCGATGTAGTTGATCGAGCGGAAATTTCGTCGCGAGCGGAATCAGTTTCTCGCGGACTTCTTGCCGCACGCTGTGCAGACTGAGCGCCAAGTTAACCTTCGGAAATCGTTCGACGCAGCGAAGCATCGCGTCGGCGACGCCAACCGTCGAGACGAGAACTTTCGTCGGTGCGATATTAAAGAACGACGGCGAAATCAACAGTTCGACAGCTCGATAGAGGTTGTCTTCATTATGAAACGGCTCGCCCATTCCCATAAACACGATGTTGCGCAGTGTGCGGCCTTCGCCGGCAAGCAGTTGCCCCGCCAGAAGCACTTGATCGAGAATCTCGTCGGTCGACAAGTTACGAGCTATCCCCATCTTCCCCGTGGCACAGAACTCGCACGCCGCAGCACAGCCAACCTGGCTGGACACACACAACGTCGTCCGCCCCGTCTCGATCCTCAAGATCACCGCTTCGATCAGCATTCCAGCGACCGTCCGAAGCAACAACTTCGTGGCCCCGTCGATCGACGAATCGCAGCGACGAAACAGCTCGAGCGAGTGTAGCAGCAAGCGATCAGCTGCCGGGAAACCTTCCAACGCGAGTGAATCGGATTCAAATCGCTTCAGCAGCGTGTTCCGCAGGCTTCGAATGCGACTAGGATCGAGTTTCCACTCGCGACGCAGCTGTTCAACGCCTTGTTGATCGAACAGACTAATTGACGGGAGCCGTGTCATTGAGTTCGCGCCGCTATCGCACCGCTTTGTCGGAGATATCCTTGCGGCACCAAGCACCTTCCCAGCGAATACACTTCACAGCTTCGTAGGCTCGCCGCTTGGCATCGGAAATCGAATCTCCCATCGCCGTGACGCCAAGCACGCGACCGCCGTTCGTCACGACGTGGCCGTCCAAAGTTGCTGTCCCGGCATGAAAGACTTTCACGTCGGGCAGCTTCGCCGCATCCGCCAATCCGCGTATTGGCTTGCCACGTTCGTACGCCCCTGGATAACCTTCGCTGGCCATAACCACACATACCGAAGGACGTGGGTCCCATTCGAGACCGCCAAACTTATCCAGTTCGCCCGAGACGGTGGCGTCCAACACATCCACAATATCGGACTTCAGTCGCATCAACAGTGGCTGACATTCGGGGTCACCGAAGCGGACATTATACTCCAGGACCTTGGGCCCTTGATTCGTCATCATCAGCCCCGCGTACAGAATCCCTCGGAATGGATTGCGAGAACGCTTCAGGGCGTGAACCGTTGGCACCAAAACGTGCTCCTCGATCCAACTCAGTTTTTCTACGTCGACCAAGGGAGTAGGGGAATAAGCTCCCATTCCGCCGGTGTTCGGACCGGTATCACCATCGTGAGCCGGCTTGTGGTCTTGTGCAGGAGGTAGTGTCACAATTGTCCGGCCATCGACAATGGCAAGCACGCTGGCTTCTTGGCCATCAAGCCGTTCTTCGATCACCAACCGACTGCCGGCATCGCCAAACTCACGATCACGTGCGATGCGTTGAATGGCTTCGAGAGCTTCGGACCGCTTTGAGCAAACAATCACACCTTTTCCTGCCGCGAGACCATCTGCCTTGATGACCACGGGGACGGTTTGTTTCTCCTCAGGATATCGCTCGATGATGTAGCTGGCCGCTCGATCTGCGTCTTTGAAGACCTTGTAATCCGCCGTGGGGATATTGGCGTGGTGCAGCAAGTTCTTGCAGAAAACTTTGCTGCCTTCCAATTGAGCTGCGGCTTTACTGGGCCCGAAGACTCGCAACTTCGCCTTCTCAAAGGCATCGACAATACCAGCCGTCAGCGGTGCCTCGGGACCAATAATCGTGAGTTCGACTTTGTTCTCTTTGGCGAATTTGATGAGGCGGGGAAAATCTTCGGCTTTGATGTCGACATTCTCGGCATCTTCCGCGGTCCCGGCGTTTCCGGGCGCGACGAACACGCGATCGGCACGCGGACTCTTCCCAACCTTCCAGGCGAGCGCATGCTCACGACCGCCGTTTCCTACAATCAAGATATTCATAATTATCTCTAGTCGCCTGAGCGGCCTGAACTTCGGGAATTGGTAAAGGGCAAGCTGCTGATTCTAGGAAGGTAACGTCTTCCCGAAAACCAGCCCGTTTCATCAAGGCAAGCTTCGAGAGAAAAGCGGCTTGAAAATAACCTGCGGTCATCTACAAATCGCGGTCATTCTATCGCGTCGCCGCGTGCTGTGACTTATTGTCGCAGTCGCAGGGTAGTTGACAATAAACCCTGGTGAGATACAAATTTGGGCTCGGTTCCGTGAAAAACTTCACAAGCAGGGCTCGCGAAACGATTTCTCGTCTTCAAGCTCTTGGCTGACAACCGTTTGTGGTGGTTCAAGGTTCATGGCTGATAAAGAAAAACTGTCGATAGAACAGATTTTAGCTGCGGCTCGCAACAAGGATGGTGGTGGCGCTGGCGCCGCTCCCGCCTCGGAGGCTGGTCCTGCGGAAACGCCCAAGCCGGCAGCAAAAGCTGCTGCGCCAGCGAAGCCCGGTAAGATGAGCGTTGCTGATATGCTCGCCGCAGCTCGATCGAGCGACGCTGGCGGGGAAGCAGCCGAAAGCGCGCCCGCCGCTCCCGCAGAAGCAAAAACTGCTGCTCCCGCGAAGAAGCCCGGCCAAATGTCGGTTGCCGAAATGCTGGCTGCGGCGCGTGGTGACAAGTCCGGCGGTGCCGCTGCGGCGAAGCCTGCTCCCGCGAAAAAGCCGGCGGCAGCGAAGGCCGCTCCCGCTGCGAAAGAGCCCGTCGCCGCAAAGCATACTGGTCCGAAGGATACAACGAGCATACTCGCGGCTGCCCGTGCAGGTGCGACAAAGCCCGGACCAATCACGAAGGCGGAAGCTGCGGCTCGAGCGAAAGAAGCTGGCGCAGACCCTACAAAAAAGAAGTCGGCTGCTCCGCCAATGCCGACCAAGCCGGATTATGCGAAGGTCGCTGCGCCTGCAGCGTCCTCCTCGGAGCGACGCGGCTTTATGGTTGCGGCGACGGCGATTTTTGCCGGCACCTTCTTTATGACTTCGTCGTTGGCGATCGGTTTCAGTTCGCTGGCAGTAACGATGCTCTTGTGGGTGTTGGGTTTCGCCCGCTTCATGTTCCCGAACATTCTCACCGAGCCGCCGACGAAGTTTAAGGTCGGCTTCCCCGATGAGTATGCACCCGGTCAGGTCGCAACGAAGTTTAAGGCGCAGTTTGGCGTCTGGGTCGTTCGTTATGAGTACAACGGACAGCCTGAGATTTACGCACTGCAGTCGGTGTGCACTCACCTGGGCTGCACGCCCAACTGGCTTGAAGGCGAACAGAAATTCAAATGTCCCTGCCACGGCAGTGGTTTTTATAAGGACGGAATCAACTTCGAAGGACCGGCTCCGCGACCTTTGGAGCGATTTGCCATTCGCGTTGCTGATGACGGTCAGCTGGAAGTCGATAAGAGCCGGAAGTTCAAGGAAGAAGTTGGGCAATGGAAAGACCCGGCTTCCTACGTGTCTGTGTAATTCAATTCTCGCGCAGTGTTTATTGAGCCGGTTCGGCTGGATTAGATATGCCACCTCTTGATGAAATCATTCGTGGATCGCAGATCTGGAAGAGTGTCTTCCGGCATCCTGCGCCCGTCGATCGCCGCAACCGCGTCGTCGTGATGCTGACAAACTTCTTCTTGCATTTGCACCCTGTGTCGATCAAGAAGCAAGGAATCTCGCTCAGTTATACATGGTGCATGGGTGGCGTTACGTTCTTCCTGTTTCTGGTTGAAACGGTGACGGGCGTGCTGTTGATGTTCTATTACCGCCCCACTTTAGAATGGGCGTACAACGATATTTTGGCGTTGCGCGATGTCGCATCGTTGGGCATTTTACGCGAGATTCATCGCTGGGGAGCCCATGCGATGGTGATCACCGTCTGGTTGCATATGTATCGCGTGTTCTTGACGGGCAGCTATAAGCCGCCGCGCGAATTCAACTGGGTGATCGGCGTGGTTCTGTTGTTGCTGACGCTGCTGCTCTCGTTTACTGGATACTTACTGCCTTGGGATCAATTGGCGATCTGGGCAATCACGGTCGGATCGAATATGGCTCGTGCTCATCCCTTCCTTGGGCATGAAGGCCCAGGGTCTGCGCTGCTCACGCTCGATGGCATCGACATGATCACAAACGCATCGGACGCGCGATTCGGATTGCTGGGTGCGAGGTTCGTTGGTGAAGAAACGTTGAACCGCTTCTATGTTTTGCACTGTGTGGCAATTCCTCTGGCAGCCGCGTTGTTGATGGCGATCCATTTCTGGCGAGTACGTAAAGACGGTGGTATCAGTGGCCCGCTGTAGGGTGGGATGTGGGATGGATTTCCAATCCGTCCAAACAGACGAGGGACAGATTAGAAACCTGTCCTCCCGGTAGAAACATAGGACGCATTTAGGCCATGCACGGTCACGTTAGTTACGAAGATTTCATTTTGCAGGTCGCAGGATTCCTGACGGCCTATTATCTCTTCGTCGCCGTAATGAACGCATTCGCCGCTCTGTACTTGTGGCAGTCCGGTCGTGCGAAAGTATTGCTGCGATTGCCCGGTTCCGGTTTGGCGGTCACGACCGCGCACGTGTGGCTGCTGGTCGCTGGTGTGTTCACGATTTTGAGTGCTTACGCGACGAATGGTGGAGCGGCGGCACTGTCACTGCCTGCCGCGATGCGCGAAGCGGCGGACTCCATCATGGGACCGGTTGTGTATACCGTGGGCAGCCTTGTATTGCTCGCGGGCCTGTACCTGGGTCGCAACTTCTTTGTGAAGCCGACAGTGGCCTGGGCTGGCTTGAATCTGTCGTTGCTGCTGATGGGTCTCTCAATGACCGACATGGACTTTGCGTCCATCGTTATGAAGCCGGATAACGTGCCGATCGTGGCGATGATTTACCTGCTTGGTTATTTCACTTGGCTATCGGCGTACAAGGCCGTTCAGAATGACGAGCGAACGGCTCGCGGTGAAGTTCCGCTTGAGAAACTCGACGACGAAAAGGTTCTGGTGTGGCCGGACTTGGTATACACCGAGTTGATCTGCATGATCGGCTTGACGGCTCTGCTGTTCGTGTGGGCGATTCTGCTGCAGGCTCCGCTGGAAGAACCCGCCAGTAGCGTGAAGACGCCGAATCCCTCGAAGGCCCCTTGGTACTTCCTTGGCCTTCAAGAAATGTTGGTTTACTACGACCCTTGGATGGCGGGCGTTGTGCTGCCGGGCGTCGTAGTCGGCGGCTTGATGGCCATCCCGTTTATTGACTTCAACAAGCTCGGCAACGGTTACTACACGATCAACGAACGCAAGTTCGCTTATTGCACGTTTCAATTCGGCTTCCTCGTTCTGTGGGTCACGTTGATTGTGATGGGAACGTTCTTACGCGGACCGAACTGGAACTTCTTTGGGTTCTACGAGACCTGGGATGCGCACAAGGTCGAAGCGTTGAACAACGTTGACCTGTCGCAGTACTTCTGGGTCGACTTGCTGCATACGGGACGCCCCAAAGCACCAGACGGTTCGTCGATGTTTTGGCAGATTTTTTACATCATCAAACGAGAGATCGTTGGCATTGGCTTGCTGGCGTTCTATTTTGGCGGCGGGCCACCAGCCATGGTGATCTACAGCAAGTTCTTCCGAGAGATGTTTCTGCGGATGGGATTTGTGCGCTATATGGTCTTGTCGAACTTGATTCTCCTAATGGCATTGTTGCCTATTAAGATGCTCGCGCGTTGGACGGTCGATATGAAGTATTTCATTTCGATTCCCGAGTACTTCCTGAACTTCTAGCTGACGCCGCCCAATAGGGCGGGGATGGAAAGATGCCAGCAACGGAACAAACCTGGCGTAGCACAAGTCTGCTGCACAAGATCTTCGCGGTCTCGGGCATGATATTGCTCGTATCGACGATCTGGATGTTTGCAAAAGACCACGCGCGCCCATGGAAACCTTATCAGCGAACGGCGAATCAGGTCGAGTTGACGCTGACCGACTGGCGCAAGCTGCAGTTTGAAACCAATGAAGCGGTCGCAGAACACACCGTCTTGGTAGAGCAATTGGATAAAGCGCGACGCCAGGCGATCGAATGGGAGTTGGTAAAGGCGTTCATAGAACAAGTTGAATCCAGCGAAGTGACCGCTGGATCTGTTAAAGACGCGAAAAAACTCGAAAAAGCCGGAGAAGATCTAACCGCTGTCGAAGGAACTCCGCAGGCCGAAGCCAAACGCGATGGCATCATCAAAGAGATGCGGGCGATCGTCGAGAACTTGCGAATTACCGAGGAGACTCGACTGGGTAATCTGAAGTTCGCTCGTGCCGACCGCGACGCGGTCGTCGCGGTACTGGGATTGCAAGTTCGGGATAATAAGTCTGCCGAGGAGATGGCAGCCCAGCAGGTAAAGATCGACGCGGCACTTGCCAAAGTCGACGAATTGCAACGCGCTTACGACGAAGCCAAGACACAACGCCTGGAATTGTTGGCGATCATCAAGAAAATTACAAACGACGAGGATCTAGCTCAGGAAGCGCTCGCCAAGAATCAAGCCGGGCTCGCTCAGCTAGAGGTCACGGAAGTCGACCGGCGTTCGACCTACTTTACCTGGTGGAATGACATCGTGCCTCTGCCCGGTAAGCGTTGGCTCGAATTGCCAATTCTCGACGCCTTTAACTCACCTCGCAAGATCGACAATTTGTGGAGCGACGGGCTGCAGATCGATTACAATTTCAGCAAAGTACGTCGATTTGACCGCTGCACAACTTGCCATCAATCGATCCAGAAGACCAATCCTGGTTCCGCCGTCGATCCGGCCTATGTTGACGAAACCTTGATCGACTTTGTCTTGCTGCCTCCCGATTCGGTCGACGGTTCGGCGAGTGGAGCAGGCGCCGATGAACTGCTGACTCGTTACTATGGCCTAAGACTGGCCAGCGAAGGTTTGTTGGCAGTTAACGACGTTACCGTTCAATTTGTTCAACCCCAATCGCTGTCCGCGCAGGCGACTGCCGTCACCGAAAACGAAACTTTGTTCGCACCTGGAGCGGACGTCCGTCAGCAACTATTGCGTGGCGGAGACGGGCAAGATGTTGTTAGCCCTGGTTTGAAGTTGGGTGACGTGATCGCGCAGATCAACGGCGACCCAGTTCGTGACGCTCGCAAAACCGTCTTCCGTCTTCTGGACGCCGCCGAGTCGAATCAGACGCTGGTGTTGACGATTCGTCGCGGCCTGCCGAGTCCTTACACTTCGCATCCGCGACTGGACCTTTTCGTCGGCTCAATGAGCCCACATAAGATGTCCGAATTTGCTTGCACGATCTGTCACGAAGGGCAGGGGAGTGCAACATCATTCGAGTGGGCTTCGCACACGCCGAACACGAAGCTGCAGACCGAAGAGTGGGGGCGCAATCTTGGTTGGTTCGACAATCCGCATTGGATCTATCCAATGTATCCGGATCGCTTCGCCGAGGCTTCCTGCTTGAAGTGTCATCACGAGGTCACTGAACTCGAGCCGAGTGAACGGTTCCCCGATCCGCCAGCGCCGAAGCTCGTACACGGTTACAATTTGATTCGCAAATTCGGCTGTTACGGTTGTCACGAAATCACTGGCTTCGATCGCGGCAAGCGAGTTGGGCCCGACATGCGGTTGGAGCCCAATTACTTCGCAGCCGCGCTGCAGTTGCAGACCGAACCTGGCTTTGCCAGTTTTTCCGACGAGGTTAAGAATTGGACCGCTGAGCTTGCGGAGCATCCCGAGCGAGACGCGATCCGGCATCGGATTTACGAAGCCTTGGTGGCAGATGCGTCGGCCGATCCGCCCGCCTTGTCGACACGGACCCATGCGACACTTGTTCCCTTGTTCAAAGATGTCGAGAACGCTGGCACGATACGCAAGCCGGGTCCGAGCTTGCGATACGCGAAGCAGAAGCTCGATGCTGCGTTCATGTTCGATTGGATTCGCGAGCCGAAGAATTTCCGTCCAAGCACTCGCATGCCGCAGTTCTTCGGCCTATGGAGTCACTTTACGGACGGCCATGATGCAGATGCGTCTGCTTTCGAGCCGCTGGAGATATTGGGAATCGTCAGTTATCTCAGTGGCCGCTCGCAGGACTTTGAATACTTGACTCCGCCTGAAGGTGTCGCCGAAGCCTCCGCGGAACGCGGCAAGGTGTTGTTCGAGGAGCGAGGCTGTCTCGCCTGTCACAACCACAAGGAATTCCCCGACACGGCGACGTTCCGTGGTGAGGACGAAATCGTTCAAGGCCCCGATCTGTCGGGGATCGGGACGAAGTTTAATGCCGAGCGTAATCCTGAAGGAGCCAAGTGGCTGTATAGCTGGATTAAGCAGCCTTCGCGCTATCACGCTCGTACGGTGATGCCTGACTTGTTCTTAACACCGATCGAGCAGGCCGATGGCTCGACGACCGATCCTGCCGCCGATATCGTTGCCTACCTGCTGGCAAACTCGACCACCGATTGGCATGCCGCCGAAGGTACGCTCACGAGCGCCGCCGACGTGAACCTCGGGACGCTTGATCGACTGGTATTAGAGAATCTGAAAGATGCTTTCGCCGAAGTGGCGGCAACGCGTTATTCCAAGGAAGGAATTCCCGAAGCGTTGCGGGATGAGTTGAAGGGCGCCGAGGTCGAACTGTTAACGGGCACCAGCGGGGCCGTTTCAGATGGCCAACTGACAGTCGATGCCAAGCTGCTTTATCTCGGTCGCAAATCCGTCGCCAAGTACGGATGCTATGGTTGCCACGACGTTCCGGGCTTCGAAGATGCGAAGCCAATCGGCACCGCTTTGGCGGACTGGGGGCGCAAGGAGCCTAGCAAGCTGGCCTTCGAGCATATAACTCATTACCTCGAAGGACATGGACACGCTTCCCATGGTGACGCGGTTCACGCCGAGGGTGAACACGCAAGCGAAGCACATGCCGAAGATCCACACAATGTTGACGAAGATGGCGAAACCGAAGAGATGCGTGATTTCTATCACGGTCAGATCGAAGGGCAACATCGCGAGGGCTTCATCTATCAGAAGCTCGCCGAGCCTCGTAGCTACGACTATCACAAGACGGAGAATAAGAAGTACAACGAACGCTTGCGGATGCCAAAATTCCCTTTCACAGCTCAAGAGCGTGAAGCGGTCATCACTTTCGTGATTGGTTTAGTAGCCGATCCACCGTCGGCAAAGTACATCTACAATCCAGATCCACGGCAAAAGGCCATCGTGGAAGGTCGCCAAGTCCTCGACAAGTTCAACTGCGCTGGTTGCCACATGCTGGAGCCTGAGCAATGGAGCATCGCGCATGCTCCGGACGCATTCGGCGAACAGCCTGCGATGAAAGCCTATCCGTTCCTGAAGACACACTTCACGACGGACGAGTTGACTGCGTCGGCCAAGATTGATACCAGCGGTTTGATGCATTCGACACTGACAGGCATGCCCGCGCTGGAGGATCTCCCCGGCGGTGTTCGGCCACTGGTGTACGACGACTTTGGTGATCCCATCGAAGATGAAGACGAGTATGCTCCCAGCAAGCTCGAGTACCCATTCGAGCTATGGCGGCCAACGACCGTCGGGGGCAATTCGTATGAAGTTGGAGTCCTACCGCTAAATTTGCGTGCATCTCAGATTCAAAAGAAGTATTCAACGCGCGGCGGTTTCCTCGCAAAGTATTTGTTGCAACCGGTGGCTCAGCGCGAGAAACAAGTCAACCCGGCAGCCAAGGGAACAGAAGCGTGGAGTTGGTTGCCGCCGCCGTTGCTTAACGAAGGTGCTAAGGTCCAGACGAATTGGCTGCACGATTTCCTCTTGAATCCGTATCCAATACGCCCCGCGGTGGTCTTGAGGATGCCAAGGTTCAACATGACTTCGGAAGAAGCGGCCAAGTTGGTCAACTACTTCGCGGCAATCGACAACGTCGAGTATCCGTACAATTCGAGCAGTCGGCAGCAGGATAATTATCTCGATACGTTGAACACCGAGTATCAACAGGCAACAGGAGGTGCCAGCACGCGATTTGGCGACGCCATGAAGGTTGTCACCAACGACAACTACTGTGTGAAGTGCCACTTGGTGGGAGACTTTGTGCCGAAGGGAGCGGATCGTGCCAAGGCTCCGAACCTTGCTGCGGTCTACAATCGATTGCGTCCTGACTACATGCGAGACTGGATTGCCAATCCCAAGACAATCCTTCCTTACACCAGTATGCCGGTGAACGTGCCTTACGATCCCGACGCTCCCAATTTGGGCGGGGTTGCCCAGGATCTGTATCACGGCACAAGTATCGAACAAGTCGATGCCTTAGTGGATTTGTTGTTGAACTTCGACAAGTACGCAAAGCAACAGACTTCGGTCGCCGAGATGATTACTGGCCAAGCCCCGACTCCTCCGGCTGCGAATGTCGTTCCATCACCGGTCGCCAGCCCAGCGCCAGCCCCAACTCCTGCTCCGGCAACTCCAGCGCCGATGCCGAAACCCGAGACTCCAGCCCCCGCGCCGGCACCGACTCCCGCACCCATGGCAAGCGCCAAGCCGCTTCCAGAAAGTTTGAAGAATCTTCCGAAAGCGAGTGGATGGGGTGATTTGAAGGTACGGTTTGCCTACGACGGTGCAAACCCCGCCTCAAAACCAATCAATGTGACCAAGGACCAGGAGTTCTGTGGAAAGTTCGGTTTGGTTGACGAGTCGATCGTCGTGAGTCCAGAAAATGGCGGGATACAGAATGTTATTGCAACTTTGTATCAGGCTCGCGATGCCGGCCCGATGCCGATCCATGAATCGTATTTGGCTCACGCGACCGATAGCGTCGTCTTAGACAACAAGAATTGCCGATTCGAACCGCACGTCGTGCCGCTCTGGACGACACAGACTTTAGTCATCAAAAATTCTGATCCTGTTGGACATAACACGAACGGTTCGACATTTGCGAACACGGCGTTTAACGTCATCATTCCATCCGGCGGTCAGATTGAGCAGAAATTGGCTCAGCCAGAGCGTCTACCGGCGAAGGCCGCATGCAGCATTCATCCTTGGATGACTTCGTGGCTCGTCGTGCAAGACAACCCATACATAGGAGTTAGCGACAAAGACGGCGTCTTGGAATTGAAGAACCTGCCTCAGGGCGAATGGACAATACAGTTTTGGCAAGAGGCCGCAGGATACGTCCAAGACGTGAAGGTCAATGGAAAGGCAACCGAGTGGAAACGCGGGCGCGTGGACGTAAAGATCGAGAACGGAAAAGCGACGGATCTGGGATCGGTCCAATTTGCACCGAAACCCTAAACGAGACTGATCGAAATTAAGGAGACGTACTGACAAACTGAGCAGAAGCTGGTGGTCGACGTCCACAGGGCGTCTCATGGAACTAGGACGCATAGTTGCCTATAATCAACTTCGTTAGTCCCACCTGTTTGGCTAGCGACGAGGTCGCTGGTCCCACCTAATCCTGCCCATGGAGTCGTGGGTAATCCGCCGCGATCGCCAAGTCGGGCGATGGGCGACAGTGACTCGGCGACCGACGGAGTTCGGTTAAGCTTGAGCGAAGGAAATAAAGGTATATGAAAAACGCATTTACACTTGTGATTTCTGCAGTATTGCTCGCGAGCGGCAGCTTATCTGCTGCTGAGTGGGGTGATCTTAAGCTGACATTCGTCTACGACGGTGCGGCACCTGCGGCGACAACCATCAATGTAAATAAAGATCCCCAGTTCTGTGGTCAGTTCGGCCTAGTCGACGAGGCTCTTGTGGTGAACAAGGAAAACGGCGGGATCGCCAATGTGATCGCCTACCTCTACACACGCAGCGGTCCAAAGCCGGAAGTGCATCCTGACTATGCCGCATCGGCCAATGAGAAAGTCGTTTTGGATAACGAAAAGTGTCGCTTCGAGCCACATGTGCTCTTGCTGCAGACAACACAGACGCTCGTGATGAAGAACTCCGATTCAGTCGGCCACAATACAAACTATTCGACGTTCACCAATCCTCCGCAAAACATTTTGATCCCTTCGGGTGGTCAAGTAGAGCAAAAGCTGTCGCAACCGGAGCGATTGCCCGCGAAAGTTGCATGTAACATCCACCCTTGGATGACGTCTTGGTTGGTTGTCCAAGACAATCCGTACTCGGGCGTGAGCAACAAGGATGGCGAGCTTGTGATCAAGAACTTGCCAGTCGGAACGTGGACGTTTCAGTTTTGGCAAGAGGCCGGTGGCTATGTAGCGAAAGTTAAACAAGACGGCAAAGCTACCGAATGGAGCCGTGGTCGTCTCGAAGTTACGATCAAGCCTGGCATGAATGACCTGGGCGAGATTAAGTACAAACCGTAGGAAATTGTCGCGAACACATCCGCCAGTGCGTCGGAGACCACTGGCGGATGTCGCGAGTTTTTTTTCAGTGAGAGAAGTTAATGTTGTCCAATCGAACGGCTTGTTTGATTCTGGTTGCTTGCATGGCAATTTCGCTGTGTGGCTGCCCTCGTGCGCTGCCGCCTTCGGTGTCGGTGAATGACACAATGATTGATACAGTGCGAGGAGCTTTGGAAGAAGGAGTTTCCTCAGGCGATGGGGGTGGGACCGCTGCTGTGTTGGCCGACCCAACCGGTTGGGCTACCCTGTCGGGAACATTCAAGATCAACGGTGCGGCCCCGCCAAATCAAGTGCTCAAGGTCGACAAGGATACGCAAGTTTGCGCTCCCGGTGGTAAACAAGTCCTCGATAACATCGTGATGGTCGGACCAGGCGGTGCGTTGCAGAACGTCTTGGTTTACGTTTCGAGCACAATTCCGTCTGACAATCCAGCTTGGATTCACGAGTCTTACGAGTCCGTGCGAAACGGCGAAGTGATCTTCGATCAAAAGAACTGCATCTTCCTGAGTCGCCTGGGAGCGATGTGGTCGACACAGACCTTGAAAGTATTGAACAGTGATCCGGTCGGACACAACACGAATCTGGATTCCAAGCGTGGTGCAACGGGCGCGAATATTTCCGTTCCCGCTAACAGCAGTGTTCCTTATGTGCCCGGCGGGGCATCACCGGCACCATTCCCGGTGTCGTGTTCGATTCATCCCTGGATGAAGGCTTCGATGATGGTCTGTGACAGCCCCTACTTCGCGGTGACCGACGCCAACGGATCATTCAGCATCGCAAACGTCCCCGCGGGTGTTGAGTTGGAGTATCGCGTTTGGCACGAGAAGGCTGGCTATCTTCAAGAAGTGACCGTCGGCGGTGCCACGGAAAAGTGGTCCAAAGGAAAATTCAAACGCGAATTAGCAGCTGGTGATGATGTGAAGTTAGATGTGGTGATTGATGCCAGTGCATTCCAGTAATTTTGCATCGATCAAGAATCAGTAGACCTGTCCTGTGATGGACAACGGACCTCCCGTACTTGCGATAAAGAATATGTCTCGTTACCCCTCGAAATTGATACTCGCGCATTCCTGGCAACGTTGTACCATCTTGGTGCTGTTGGCTGGAGCACTCGTTGGCTGTACGACGAAAGCGGAGTTCAGTGAAAACGCCGTTTATATTCTGAAGCAAGAGCTCGCATCCAACGCGGAGTTTTCACAACAGAGACACCTTGATCTAGCGGATGTGATGGCGGGGATGTTCGGTACGCCGGACGAACCCAACGTTCCCAAGCTAGGTGATGTCGAAATCTCGAAGATCCTCGACGCCACGCACCTGTACGTTGCTTCTGGCCCGGTCAGCAGTGATGAACGAGGCCGGGCACGCGGCTTGTATCGGGAGCATTGTGCACATTGCCACGGCGTGACAGGTGATGGTGCCGGACCAACGGCAGCCTTCTTGAACCCTTACCCTCGCGACTATCGGATGGGAATCTTCAAGTTCAAGTCGACCCCGAAGGGTGGCAAGCCGACTCACGAAGATCTGAAGGATATCCTCGTCAACGGCATTCCAGGAACTGCGATGCCGTCCTTCAAGGTCTTGCCGAACAACGAGCTAGAAGCCTTAATCAGCTATGTCCGCTATCTCAGTATTCGTGGCGAAGTCGAGCGTTCGCTTGTCTTCCTTGCGACGAATGAACTGGGAGCTGACGAGCGGCTGTTTGACATCTCGGCACCCGCCGAGGTCAAGTCGGAACAAGCATCGTTGATTCGCGAGTATGCGGCGGAAGTCGCACAGAAGTGGGTGGACGCCGAGTCGCAAGCCACGCCCATCGAATCGCCCGATCCCGATCGCGATATGGTCGCATCGATTAAGCACGGGCGAGAGTTGTTTTATGGACCGATTGCTAACTGTGTAAAGTGTCACGGCGATTCTGCCTTGGGCGACGGGCAGAAGAGTGACTATGACGACTGGACGAAAGAACTAGAGCCGACGAATGAAGAGGTACTCGAAGAATTCCTTGGGTTGGGAAGCTTCGTGTTGGCCCCTCGCAACATCCACCCACGCAACTTGCGTCAGGGTGTGTATCGTGGCGGACGCCGTCCGATCGATTTGTTTCGGCGCGTCCACAATGGTATTGATGGAACGCCGATGCCAGGTGCGCTAATCATCCCCGACGATGCACCGGCGGGGACAAAAGGTTTAACGAAGAGCGACCTTTGGTCGCTAGTGGATTATGTGCGAAGTTTGCCTTATGAATCGATCAGCCGTCCGCCAGTGATCGAGCAAGGCTATCAGCGATCGCGGATGTAAACCGGGAGACGAATGTGGGACGGTTTTGGAGTTTACTGTTTTTGTCGGTTCCGGTGATCGGAGTCCTGACATTCATATGTGCCATGGGAAACCTGTGGCCAATGAATGGCGGTTCGTTCGCCTTCCCTGCCGATCATTGGTTGCCGACGAACGTCAGCGAAGATGGCCCGGTCATTGACCGCTTGTTCATGTTCATTCTCGGTTTGACCGGTGTGATCTTCGTGGGAACAAGCATCGCCTTGTTTTTCTTCATTTGGAAGTACGACGCGGCGCGAAATGCCGAGCCCGTCAAGTTTATGCACGGCAGTCACACGCTTGAAATCGTCTGGTCGATCCTGCCTGCCGCAATCTTGCTCTTCATTGCAATCTATCAAATGAACGCCTGGGCCGATGCCAAGATGCGTCGACCGACTGAAGAAATCGCCGGCACGGAAGTTCCGAAACGACCGCTGGTCGAAGTCACCGGGCGGCAGTTCGAGTGGCGACTTCGCTACGCGGGAGCCGACGGCGAAATTGGTACTCCAGACGATCTGTACAGCGTTAACGACTTGCATATACCTGTCGATGAAGAAATCGTCATCGCGATCAAGAGCGAAGACGTGTTGCACAGCTTCTTCTTACCCAACTTACGAATCAAACAGGACGTAGTTCCTGGCATGAAACAATTCGTTTGGTTTCGAGCCAACCAAGCGGGCATCTTCGACGTTGTTTGTGCCGAGCTTTGCGGCTGGGGACACTACAAAATGCGAGGCCGGCTGACTATCGAAAGCCGCGAGAAGTTCGACGCTTGGCTCGAACAGCAAATTGAAGAACAAGAGCGTTCGGAGTTTACACCGAAGGCAGGAGACGAAGATGAGTAGTACGACCGTCGACTCGCATGCTGACGCGCACGCACACGGAGGCGGTGCCAGCGAGTTCATTTCGAAATATGTGTTCTCTAAAGATCACAAAATTATCGGGCTGCAGTTCTTGTTCTCGACGTTGCTGTGGTTCTTGGTCGGTGGATTACTGGCCCTTGGCATCCGGATGCAACTCGCTTGGCCATGGGAGGGCATGCCCGTAATCGGTCCGATGCTGTTCTCGGGCGAAGGCGGACAAATCTCTCCGGAGTTCTACACGACTCTTTTCACGATGCATGCCACGGTGATGATCTTTTTCGTGATCATCCCGATTCTGGCCGGTGCGTTTGGAAACTACCTGATCCCGCTGATGATTGGCGCGGACGACATGGCGTTTCCGACGTTGAATATGCTGAGCTACTGGTTCATGTGGCCCGCTTTCTTCCTAATCGGCCTGAGCTTTTTCTTCCCGCCCTACGGAGCGGGCGGCGGTTGGACGTCGTATCCACCTCTCTCGGCGGTGTGGGAGGCGGCTCCGGGCAGTCATTGGCCCCAAACCTTGTGGTTGATGGGGGTCACCTGCGTCGGCATCTCGTCGATGCTTGGTTCGGTCAACTACATGACGACCATTATCCAGATGCGTGCCCCCGGTATGACGATGTTTCGCTTACCGATGACCATTTGGGGGATGTTCATCACCGCAATCCTGCAAGCATTCGCGTTGCCCGTCCTCACGGCTGCCGGTTTCATGCAGATCCTTGACCGCATGGTGGGAACAGGCTTCTTTGTACCAGAAGGTTTGGTGGTCAATAATTCGGTCGCAGCGAGCGGTGGCGGTCAGCCACTTCTTTGGCAACACCTATTCTGGTT
>JACKHN010000044.1 GCA_020638975.1 Planctomycetaceae bacterium | reverse complement strand
AGTTCGCTCCTATGCGATGGAGAAAGAACTGGGCCTGTCGAATGGCCGGCAAGTCTGGTTGAAAGATTATGGATGGACGCCGGTGGGGTCGTTCAAATTGCTTGGTGCATTGAACTGGGTGGCGCAGAATCTCGAACGCATTGGCGATCACCCGATCGCAGCACATTCGTCAGGCAACTTCGCATCCGGAATCGCGTTTGCCGGAATGCGATATGAGAAGCGAGTCATCATCGTCATGCCGAACGACGCGCCGAAGGTGAAGTTTGAACGAACACGTTCGTTTGGTGCAGAGATTCGCACGTATGACAAGTCCCGAGACCATGAAACCGGCGAGCGTGATCGATTGACGCGCGAGATTGCTCAGCAGGAAGGAGCCATCCAAGCGTCGCCTTATGATGATCCATACGTGATTGCGGGCAATGGCGTTGGCGGACTCGAGATTGTCAATGAACTGAGGCAGCATAATTGCGAGGTCTCTCATTTTCTATGTCCCATCAGCGGCGGTGGCTTAATGGCCGGTCATGCCCTATCGATCGCCGATGGCTTTTCCAAAGCTCAGATCGTGGGTGTGGAACCCGAGGATGCAGGAGACTTTCGCGAATCATTGGCAGCGGGACGCCGAGTACGTCTTGAGCGACCGACTAGCATTTGCGACGGCTTGCTCTCTTATGACGTGGGTGAACACAACTGGCCGATTCTGCAAAAGCATGTCACTCAATCGGTATTAGTCCCCGATGCAGAGACGCGGCAAGCGATGGCCTGGATCTATAATCACCACGGCCTTCGCACCGAGCCCTCCGGAGCCATCACGCTCGCCGCAGCACTAACAGGAAAAGTGAAACTCGATGGCGACGGCGACGTCGTGATCGTCATCAGCGGGCGAAACGTCGATGACGGGCAATTTCGAGAATGGATCAGCTCATGATCCCCGACTACCAGCTGCGGGACGAGCTCGCCGCCGAACAGATGCTCCACTTGGATTTCGAGGTCGACGCCATCTATGACTACGTGTCAATTGCGTGATCTGCTGCTGATCGGGTGGCTTGCTGACTCACTTTCCGGAAAACAACTCGCCCGGCTTCAGGACGGCGGTCGCTTGAGCTAACGGAGTTAACTCTGTATCGTCCGACACGGTGAACTGCATCTGATATCCGTAGTCCGCTGGCTGCCGATAGACGTGGATGACTTCGTCGGCGATGTTGGCGATCCAGTATTCGACAATGCCGGCTTTCGCATACAACTCAGCCTTCGTATCGCGATCCGATTTGAGGCTGCTATCGGCAACTTCGATCAACAAGAGTACATCGCTGCCGACGGGGTGCCGGTCGCGATACCGTCGTGCTTTCACCCATAGCACATCCGGCTCCGGACGGCTGTCAAGCTCCGGCAGGCTCAACCCGCTCTGGATACGCACGCGAACGTTCTCTGGGCTCGTATTCCTTACCGACCATTGGTTTAAGTACTCGATGAGATCATCATGCACGGGGCCTGCGGGATTCATTTGGACGATGACTCCGTTAATTAACTCAATCCGTTTCTGTAGGCCATCGAACGCGCCTTTGGCCACCATCTCGTCGTACTCGGCAGCCGTCAATTTCAGAACGGTACTCATTCTCACCTGGGCCTCTGTAGGGGCATGAAGTAGGTACAGATTTATTGTACTAACATCCGCTCAAGAGATGTTGGAGGTTTCCGGCCACACGATCACTCCGGCGCGGCCCTAAATACCACAAGCACGCACGTCTCCGAGACGACTGGATACTGTTCGTCCTGGAGCACTGTCGCACGGATGGTAATCTTCTTCTCGCCGTCGACACCTGTTGCAACCAGCGGTGTTACGGATAGAGATAGGTGCGATTGACGAGGCTCAACCATCAATCCCTTGGCAGCGATCAGTCCTTGGCTTTCGCGATCATCGACGATTTCGATCTGTACCGGTTCCACCAGTTGCTTGGCGCGATTGATCGTTAACGGGATTTCAAAAGGGGCATCCGAGTAAGCCTCAATCTCTGGCACATCGCAATCGATCTTCAGCAACGCACCCGTCGGCAGGAACCCGATGCGTGTTTGCAATTTGGTCGACAGGTAACGAACTCGCCCCTTCGGATCGGCGACCTGAGCGACACCATTCACCACCATTCGCGATGTCCGAGTTGTTTCAAGCCACTCGGGGAGAAAGACGGGATAAAGAATGCGGCTGACGTCTGGCGGGACTGTCAGCTCAGGCCCGCGGATTCCTTGTCGATGACGTCCTTGTTTGGCTGCCATTTCCAACACGATCTCGCCAGTAAAACCTTCGTCGCGCTGAATCAGAACAGGACCAGGAAACGTCGTGCCGCGCGGCCACTTGGTGACGTCGTCCTTGCCCTCTGCGTCGATTGAGAACGGCGGCTTCATAGTGACGGCCAATAGAACCGGCGTCGTTTGTTCTACGACATGTTGTTCGCCGATCACCGCTTCTCCCAGTACTTTCAGCATCGCTGCGATCGTTCCTGCTTCTGCACTTGCAGACAACTCGACCTTTGCATCCGCCTTTCCGGCTGGGATGGTGATTCCTTCAGGGACGCTCACACCTTCCGGCAGTCCGTCGATCTGCAAATTGATTGCCTCTTTGAATCCACCGATGCGTGTTGCCTTGATTGCCAGTATCGTCTTGCCGCCGAGCGGAACGTTGACGAACTCGGGGCCGCTCAACGTAAAGCCCGGGGTCGCGCGTTGCACAGCAAGGCGATAGGTCGCCGCACGATTGCCACTGAGTCCAGATGAATCGCTGACGATGAGTTCATAACTGCCATCAGCGGGAACGACAAACTCCAAGCCTGTGTCGGTCGTTCCAGGCAGATCGTCAGAACGAGCTAGTTCTTTGCCTTGCGAATCACGCACGCTCAACGCCACATCCACCACGGAACCAATCGTTTTCGCTTGGAGATTGAAGGCCCATACTTCGCCCTTTGTACCAGAGACAACATACCGATCTTCCGCATATCTTTGCTCAAGCACTCCCGTGACGGCGGAGGGAATCGCGAGCGGGCTTGCTTCATCGCGTTGATGATCCAGCTCGACGACTTCAGCGACATCGCTGAGCAACAACGAGATCGGTTCTGCAAGACTAAACGGAGTCTTCAATCGCATCGTGAACGAATCCGTTGGCTCGTTTGGAAATGCGACCGACTGTGTCAGTGATTCTAGCATCGCGCCGCCACTCGCGATTCCGTAACCGATGAACTCGACGTCACGAGTTTCGCCGCGTTTTCCTGCAGCAGGAATTGCTGCGACGACGTGAGGCGTCGGTGTGATTGTCATGCGATAAACGAATGATCGGTTGCCGCGAAAGTCAACATCGTAGATGCTCGCAACGTAGGCCTGAGCTGCTTTGGCGGCAAAAGTAAAGAACAGGTCGTTACCATCGGTGTCGGCGGCTTCTGCGACAAGTTCGCCGCTGTCGTCTCGTACTTCGACGGCAGCGGTCAGCGGTGAACCGATTGCTGCTGCGACGAGCGAGATACTAATCGGCCCATCCCGGTGCGTTGTAAAACGATATCGATCGACTTCTTCGATCTTCCGGATCTGACCAGAGACAACTACCGGAAGCGAGTTGACTGATTGCGGTTCCGCTCGATCTGCTTCCTCTCGAACTTCAGAAAGCTCGGACACAATGAAACGTCCGGTCGCAGTCGCTCCGTTCGCATTGGCTGCTTGCCAGCGATACACGCCGGGCTTCGTACCTCGGGGGATTGTCAGGCGGGCCGGCCTTTCGCGCGGCATGAGAAAGGGAGGACGGCGAGCCTTCTTCTCGAACCAATAGGGTGGTTCGGGAACAATAACCGGCCCAGCACTGCCGGTGAGTTCGAGCCGAATTTCCGAGTCATGAACAAACAGCTCGATATCCGGAGTCCAATCGTATCCGCCCAAGACGACGTCCAGCGTTGTACCGGCTTGCCCGCCTGATGGATACATGTAGCCGATTGCGGGAGCTTGTTGCTGTGCAATCGCGGGGACGCATGTGATGAGTAGAGTGGCGACAAGCTTCCAGCTTATCAGTTCCCAGCTACGAATGTTTTGCATAGCTCACACCAGTTCTCGGATGATCTTGCCGCCATCCACTAGAGGAACGGGCCGACCGAGCGGTCCGTAGTATTGGCGATCTGGATTGATCCCGAGCAGCGTGTGAATGGTTCGCAACACATCATTTACACCGACCGGTTCGGTCGTAGGAGCCGCAGCTTGCGCGTCCGTAGCCCCGATCACTTGCCCGGGTTTCGTTCCTCCGCCAGCAAAGATCACGGTTTGAGCCATTGACCAATGATCGCGTCCGGCCTGCGCGTTTACGCGCGGCGTGCGTCCCATCTCGCCCATCATGATGACTAGCGTTTCGTCGAGTAGCCCACGCTGTTCGAGATCAGTGACCAATGCACTAAATGCACGATCCGCGTAAGGAATCAAATCGGTCTGTAAGCTGGGAAAACAATTGAAGTGCACGTCCCAGCCGGGTGCATCGACGCCCACGAACCGGCAGCCACCTTCGATCAATCGTCGGGCGAGTAGTGTGCACTGGCCGAGTTGTGTATAGCCATAGCGTTCTCGCACCGCTTCAGGTTCAGCGTGGATGTCGAACGCCTTCTTTGCATCGGGCGATGTGATCAAGCTTTGGGCTTTCTCGTAGTAAGTCGACATCGTCTTGGCACGACCTTGAACGTTACGCTCCAACTCGTCGATTCCGGACAACAGCTTGCGCCGCATCGCGATTCGACTCTCTGGCAACCCAGCAATGGGCTGAAGATCTTTGACTTCGAAGTCGGGCTGTGTAGGGTCCGACTCGATAACGAACGGAGCGTACTCGGCACCGTAAAAACCGGGTCCGCCCGCAGTCATCGGATGTGGCAGGTTAATGTAAGGTGGCAGGGTGCTGCGCGAGCCAAGTTCCCGCGCGACGATCGACCCGACTGCAGGAAAGTAATCGTTGTTCGGGATCGGATTATCACCGTCGGCAAAGTTCGCACGCCGTCCCGTCATGACATAGTGATAGCCGGTCGAATGTCCATTATCGCGATGGCTGTGGCTGCGGAGGATTGTGTACTTGTCGGCGATCTTAGCGCAGAGTGGCAGTTGATCGGTGATGATCGTGCCGGGCACATTGGTGTTGATCGGACGGAACGGGCCTCGAATTTCTTCTGGGGCGTCCGGTTTGGGGTCCCACATGTCTTGATGTGGCGGTCCACCTTCCAAGAAGAGAAAGATGCATGATTTGGCCTTCGCACCGCTAGGCATAGCGGCCTTCGCCTGCAACTCAAGCAGCCGTGGCAGAGCTAAGCTGCCAAACAAGCCTGTAGCACCAAGTCGCAATGCATGGCGTCGAGAGACGCCATCGCAACATGATTCACGTCGCGAACCAATCTTCACCTTCCACATCGTTCGTGCCTCTGCTTTAGGCGAACGGCAGATGATTTCTTACCCGACGTAGGATGGACGCCCCGTCCGTCCTCATCAACGGACGGACGGGGCGTCCATCCTACAGGTAACTTCGCATCGACCTCGCGTTCTAATGATTAAATATGAATTCCTTCGAGTTGAGCAACGCCCATTGTACATCTTCGACCGCAGCGAGGCGATCAGCATCGATGCCATCGAACGCCTGTAACATTAGCGAGCGTTCATCGCTGGACGGCAATCGCGACAACATGCATAGATACAGTTCGTCGATGATCGCATCGCATGTCAAATCGGAGTTCGCCAATTGTCTGGCCTTTCCATGCCGATGTTGAACTTTGGCCATGATCTCGGGCGAGTTCAACAAATGTAATGATTGGGCGATGCTTGGCTCGCCGCTGCGTTCGCACTCGCAAACGCTGGCACGCACCGGTCGCCCGAAGATCCGAAAGAAGTACGAAGGCATCCGATTGTCCCAGACTTGCACCGCCCGATAGCCTTCCGGCCAGCCGTTGAATTTCTCGGGTACGCCAGTGCAGTCGCTGATCGCGTCGAGCAATACTTCCGCCGGCAATGTCTTATACGCAGCGTGCGAGAAGTTTTGAAAGTCGTCGGCATTCGAATCGTTCGCGCGGGCGCTAAGTTGATAGACTCGCGATTGCAGCAAGGTTCGAGTGAACGCCTTCAAATCGAAGTCCACCGAACGCATGTGCTGTGCGAGGGCAGCCATCAGCGGTTCGTTCGACGCGGGGTTCGTGTCTCGCATGTCGTCGATCGGTTCGACGAGCCCGCGACCGAAGTAATGTGCCCAGATTCGATTCGCAATCGCTTTGGCAAAGAACGGGTTGGCACTGGCCGTCATCCAGTCGGCCAATGCAATCCGTCGATCACCAGTACCAGAAAACTCCGCAGGCGAGTCGCCAAGGGGCCGAGCGGCAACGGTTTCGCCGGTGCGAGGATGGGGCAGGTCGCTGCCGCCAAGTGAGATCACAGCCTCGTTGCCATTGGGCAGTTTCTTCAGCTTGATTCCGGTGAAGAACCCGGCCAGTCCGACATAATCAGCCTGACTCCAACGTTCCGAAGGGTGATGATGGCACTGAGCACATTCGATTCGCACGCCGAGGAGCAACTGGCTTATCGCGCGACTCGCCTCGTCGGGCTTATCGAGTACTTTGTAAAAGGATGCTGGTCCTTCGGCGGTTGTGCTGCCTTGAACAGTCAGCAACTCTCGCGCAAATTCGTCGAACGGTTGGTTCTCGCGGAACTGCCTTCGCAACCAGCGTTGCATCGCGACCGTTCCTTGAGGTGAGATTTGCAGTTGGTCGGCTCGCAGGACATCAAGCCAACGCATGGTCCAATAATCGACATACTCGTCCCGATCGAGCAATCGATCAATGACGAGGGTTCGTTTATCGCGTGAGTTGTCGGCGAGAAACTCGCGAACTTCTACGGGCGTTGGCAGTGTGCCGATCGTGTCCAGGTAGACGCGTCGCAGGAAAGTCGCATCGTCGGCGAGTTCGCTGGGCTCGATACCTAGTCGTTGAAGCTTGTCCCACACCAATCGATCGATGAAGTTGGTTTCGGGCGGGCGTTGAAATTCAACTTCGGGGCGGGGCAGGGTGATGCGGCTGACGGCGACATGACCGAGATAGCGGACCAAAATCGCTGCTTCACCGGGGATATCACTTGCTTCAATCAGGCCGCGCTGATCGACTTCGGCGATCGAGGGGGCATTCGATTCATAATCCGCTTCGGCGGTCACGCAGCGCCGGAATCCGTTATTGTCGACAGCCGTAACGCGAAGTTGCTGGGCTCCTCCGGCCAGCAGACTTTGCTGCAGCGGTTCGACTTCAATCGCCACGATTCGATGACTTTGTGAGGCAAGATCATCGAAGCCAGCGCCTTCGGCAATCCATCGTTTGAGACGAGCGTACTGATAACTGTCCGGTTCGATCTTGCGGCCACCTCCATGAGGAATAATGGCCGCGCCTTTCTTCAGCAACAGACTCTGTTCCGGTGCCGTGACGGACACGCGTCTTCCGCGACCTTCCTTCACAATGGCGGCAAAGTCGGCGGCAGCGTCAAAGCCGAAAATGCTGAGCCTGAATCCGTTTTGCCCTTCGGCTTTGCCGTGACAGCCGCCGGCGTTACATCGCGCCTTGGTTAGCAAAGGGACGATTTCGTTGTGAAACGAGACGGGTTCGGGCTTGGCGAGTCGCCGCACTTCGAGCGGCACTCGCACTTCTTCCTTGTTATGGCGGACGATGATTTCCGTTTGTCCATCGCTCAGTGGATGGACGAGGCCGTTCGAATCGATCACTGCAACTGTGGGCTGCGAGATTTGATAGCTGACTGATCGTGAGACATCAATTGGTAACTGATTTGGCTGCGCGACGCTAACGAGGAGTTGATGGGACGACTCGGGGCGGTCGAGTAGGACGGAAGCGGGACTCACGACGAGTTCGCCTCGCGACGATCCGACGAGAACGACCACGCCTAGAATCGTTGCGAGACCGACGCTGCTGCTACTGCGACTTGCTCGAAACATCGGGGAGCAACCGGTGGGCTATTGGGAGGCGGGAATGGCGATGGCCCACATTATAGGAAACGCGACTCGCCGTGTCGAACTCGATCCCAAATCGGTAGTAGTACATGCCGTAAGTCGGGCACTCCTGCCCGACAACAGACGGCCAAGAGTGGCCGTCCTACCAAATCAGCTGCTTCGGAATTGCCCCGAAAAACACAAAGGGTCACGAAAACGGAATCGCTTTCTTGTCGCCTGAGTCGCCCGCGACTTTCTTCGTGCTACTTCGTGTTTCTTGTGGCTACCACGATCGCCGCGTTGATCGCTTAATGTTCACGAGGCAACTACGCCCCGTACTTGCCCAACCTTCCGGCATTGGCGAGCGCTAACGTCATCAGGTGCTTGGCTTCAAACTGACCAAGGCCACCGCGGATGCAGGTGTCCTCACCGAACGAGGTCAATCCATCGGGACGGCAGCAATTGGAATGGAGTAAGGTTGGAACGGGATGCCAACTGTGGCTGCTGAGGAAGCTGGGAGTGCTGTGGTCGCCGGTCACGATCGTGACGGTTGGATTCAATTCGAGGACTCGTGGAATGATGGCGTCGAACTCTTCCGTTCGCTTTACCTTGGCGTCGAAGTTGCCGTCTTCACCCGTGCTGTCGGTGTACTTGAAGTGAATGAAGAAGAAGTCGTAGTCTTTCCAATGTTGCTTCAGGACGGTCATCTGGTCGTCAAGCGTTTGAGCTTGGCCGATGATGTCCATGCCGACTAGTCTCGCCAGTCCCTTGTACATTGGATAAACCGCGATTGCGGCGGCCTTCAGACCGTAGACTTCTTCGTAGCTCGGCAAATCGGGCTTGGCTGCAAAGCCTCGCATCGTGTGGAAGTTGGCTTTCTTCTCGTTCTTTAAGATCTCTCGAGCTTGAACAAGGAACTGCTTGGCAACTTCCGCGGTCTTCTTGCTCGCTTCGTCTTCTGCGACCGGATCGAGCGGCGGAACGCCGGTCGCTTGTGGATCGGTATCGCGCACGCGACCGCCGAGTCCTTCGCCGCGAAACACGACAACAAAGCGGTGTTCCTTCACGGGCTCGACGAATATCTCAATCCCTGGGATGGAAACCTGACGCAACTTGATCGCCAGCGGAGCGCTCTCTTCCGTGGCGATACGACCGGCGCGTCGATCAGAGATGTTACCTTTGCCATCCAGCGTGCAGAAATTACAGCGGATTGCTACGTCGCCTTGTTGCAACTCGAACCCAATGCCCGTTGCTTCCAACGCGCCGCGACCGATCAGGTACTTAATTGGATCGTAACCGAACAGTCCAAGATGACCGGGCCCGCTGCCCGGGCTGATGCCAGGTGCCACGGGGATGCTCGCCCCTTGGACACCCTTCGCTGCGAGTGCATCAAGGTGCGGGGTCTTCGCCGCTTCCAACTCTGTTTTGCCGCCCGCTTCCCAAGGCAGCCCGCCGAGTCCATCGGCAACGAGCATGACGATTTTCGAGTCGTTCTTTACGAAGAGTTCCCGGGTGAGAGCGTGTGTGTCCATGTTGATGATCCCTAACGGCTTAAGTTGACATTTCAATGTGTCTTTTGTCGTACCACAAACGCCAGTTTTGACCAAGGAGTGGCGGGTGGTGCGGGGCGGAATCGTCAGCTATCTTCGACGGTTAATCGGCAGCGGATTTCATGGATTGAACAAGGGACACGCGGATGAGTCGTGACGCATTACTGCGGTACAACTCGGCTGGCGTGTTTCTCGACAGGGCGGGGATCTCAAATGCCGATCTGGACGCTTTGGCCGCTAAGCTCGAAGCCGCCCGACGTGAAACGTTGGCCGACATCGAGTTGTTTCATTCTGGCGCTACTATTCCAGCCGAGAAGCAGCCGCTCGGTGCCGCGTTCATCGACCTGCCGAACCGTTTGCTGGACGAGTATCGCCAGCGGCGTGACGCCAGCGAACTTGGCCGAATTCTGAAGACAGCGACGCGATTGCGCGAGTCGGTGGATCGAGTCGTTGTGCTCGGGGTTGGTGGCTCGTACATGGGTGCACGGGCATTGATGGATGCCTGCTGCGAGCCCTATTTCAACGAGTTGTCGCGAGCCGAACGGGGCAGTCGGCCTCGCATGTACTTCGAAGGCAACAACCTCGACAACGACGCGACGCAAGGCTTGCTGCGACTGCTCGGTAATGGCAGGGTTGCGAAGTCGGTTGATGATCGTTGGGCGATCCTGGTCATCAGCATAAGTGGCGAGACGCTGGAGACCGCTGTCGCATTTCGGCAGTTCCTTGCAAAGTTAAGAAGCTCTTGCAGCGACGATGCAAACGCCGTAGCGAAGCTTGTTGTCCCAGTCACCGGCACGCGTGGCAAGTTGTTCGATCTCGCGACCGCGTTGGGGTGCCCAGAGATTCACAAGGTTCCCGATGGAGTTGGCGGGCGATTTTCTATTCTGTCGGCGGTTGGCTTATTGCCGGCGGCAGTGCTTGGTTTGAATGTCGTCAAGCTCTTGGAGGGAGCGGTCGCGATGAACGACCATTTCCAAAAGGCAGCCCCCGGCGAGAACGTGGTGCTGGACTACGTTGGCGTTTCGCACTTAATGGAAGTGCAACGCGGGGCCAGCATTCGGATCATGTCGGTCTGGTCGAAAGCTCTAGAAGCGGTTGGCCTCTGGTACGATCAATTGCTCGCCGAAAGCCTCGGCAAAACGGAACAGGGAGCCACGCCGATGACGACCGTCAATACACGCGACTTGCATTCGCGAGCCCAACAGCATCAGGAGCGACGCCGCAACAAGCTGATCACCAACGTGATTGTCGACAAGTGGCGTTGTGATCTACTGGCGATTGGTCACAGTGACTTCAATCAAGACGGGTTGAACGATCTCGCCGGTAAAACGCTTCCGGAACTGATGTCGGTGGCGATTGAAGACACCGATCAAGCTTACCGCGATGGCAATCTTCCGACAGCTGACATACACTTGCCTGATACAATGGAGGCTTCTATCGGCCAATTATTTCAAATGCTGATGTTGGCAACCGTCGTCGAAGGACGTCTGCTGGGTATTAATCCGTACGGCCAGTCGGGCGTGGAAGGCTACAAGTATAACATGCGTCGAATTCTCGGGAGATAGCTTCGTGACAATCGAACTTACTTGGCTTGGCCATGCGTCTTGGGCGATCAAGGCTGGAGACCACCGTATTTTGATCGATCCGTTCCTGAACGACTCGCCCACGGCTCCCGTCAAAGCCGACGACGTCGAGGCGACCTTTATCTTTGTCTCACACGGCCACTTCGATCATGTTGCGGATGTGGCATCGATTGCGAACCGAACCGGCGCGACTGTCGTATCCAACTACGAAATCGCCACTTGGTTCGCCGAGAAGCAACAAGTCAAGAACACGATCGGTATGAACCTGGGTGGTGGAGTCGATTTGCCTTTTGGTCGTGCGAAACTAACAATCGCCTACCACAGTTCGCAGCTTCCCGATGGTTCCTACGGGGGTAATCCCGGCGGTTGGTTGTTGACGATCGGAGACAAAAAGATCTATTTCGCGTGTGACACCGCGTTATTTTCTGACATGCAGCTGATCGGGAACGCAGGAATCGATTTGGCGGTACTTCCGATTGGCGATTTGTTTACGATGGGCCCTGAAGATTCGATTGAGGCGTTGCATTTGATTTTGCCAAAGAAAGTTGTGCCGTCCCATTACAATACTTGGCCACCCATCGAGCAAGACGCAGCTGCGTGGGCGGAGCGTGTGCGACGCGAGACGATCGCCGAACCAATCGTGGTCGAGCCAGGCGGGATTATTCATTTATGATTTATGATCTGCGATTGATGATGGTCGTATTGCTCTCGGCGTCCGGTTTGGGACAGGTTGCTTATGCCGAGACACTGCTTCGTTGGAAGTTCGTCGAAGGGGACGCGTGGCAGATCACCGTTGATCAACACACGACGACGGCGACGACGGGAGCGGGCAAGCCGACCGGCATCGATATTACGATGCAACTGCAGTTGAGCTGGGCGGTCGACTCCGTCGATTCTGAAGGCACTGCGCAAATCACCCAACAAATCGAACGGTTTAGCGTGACGATGAGGGCGGGGGCGGCGGAGCCTGTTGAGTATGCCTCGGATTCAGAGACGAAGCCGAGCGGCTCGGCTGCGGACATCGCAGCGGCTGTCGAACCAGTCATCGGGGCGAACTTCGTTGTCACGATGTCGAACCGTGGTGCTATTCGCGAAGTCAAGTTGTCTGATGCAGCAACCGAAGCTTTTGCTTCCATTGACTCGCCGGCTCTGAAACAACTTTTCTCGCCCGAAGGAATCTCGCGATTACTAGCTCAGTCAGCGGTCGAATTGCCGGAAGCGGCGATTTCCGTAAATGGAAGCTGGACGCAGAGTTCCAAGATACCATCCACTCTAGGCACGCTTAAGCAGGACCGAGCCTATACTTTGGTCGGTCAGGAAGAAACCGAGGGCAAGATGCTTGAGCGAATCGAGATCACGGGCGAGCTTGTCGTCGAACCGAGCGAACAAGCGCCTGGAAGTTCGAAGCTTGTCGATCAAGACTTAACAGGCGAGTTGCTCTTCGACGCCGGGGCAGGGCGATTAGTCAGCAGCCAGTCGAAGCAAAAGTTCGTGACCGAGCGACCGTATCGCGAGTTTAAGATCCGAGTCGAAACGACGGCGGAAACGAAGACGACGCTCAGCCCTCGTTAGGGCCTTCCGTGCCCGCGTCTGAGGCTTCCTTGTCCGGCACATAGACTCGGATCTCGTCGCCCTCGACGTGAACCTCAAAGCTATCGATGCTGATCTTTGGGTTGTCGCACCACGTACCATCGCACGTCTTGAAGCGCCATGCGTGCCAAGGGCACGTCACGATCCCGTCTTCGAGGAATCCACCGGCCATGGAAGCGCCCATGTGCGGGCAGAAGTCATCGATTGCGTGGTAGGTGCCCTTTTCAAAGAATACGGCCACCATTCGCCCGTTGACCGCATAAGCGCGGCCCTCACCTTCGGGTATATCACCGACTTTGGCAACGGTCGTGAACTCGGGCATGAAACTCTTCCTAATGGCAAGACTTCCGAAGTTTCTAAAACCTCGAAAGTTTCCTCATTTGATTGGTATTTGGGCCATTGTATCCACGCTCGATGCCCTGCAAAACCGGGGCGACTCTTCACCCCTTGGTCGACGATTGTTTGTATTCCGCATCTCCACTCGTTAAGCTTTTTCGGCCCGGTATGGGAGTGGGATCGGAGCAGGGACAGATGGGATTGCAGGCAGAACGTGAGTTTAATCTTGCGAACGCGCGGTACCAACCGCTCGTCTCCATCTTTGTCGTGGCAAGCTCCGGAATTGTCGTTGACGATCGTTACGACATTGCCTTAACGAGTTGGCTGTTGACTGCCGCATGCGGCTTGACCGGATGGATACTCACGCATCGGCAACGCTGGCAAACCGTTTCCTCAGTCCTCCTCTTGCTCGCCATCAGCAGCGTGGCGGGGGCCTGGCACCATGTCTATTGGCGTCTGTACCGTGATGACGAGATCGGACGTACAGCGACCGCTGATTTGACGCCAGTCTGTCTCGAAGCCATCGCCGCTAACGCACCTCGCCTCCGTGCAGCGCCGCCGGAAGATCCGATGAGTACGATGCCCAATGACGAACGCAGCGTGTTGATGGTGTCGGCCACGCGAGTGCGAGATGGGATCGTATGGCGCAGTGCGAGTGGCACGCTCCAGGTGACTGTGCCGGGCCGATTGACTGGAGTTCGAGCGGGCGACCGCTTGCTGATCTTTGGATCGCTGAGCGGGGTGTCGGCACCTTTAAATCCTGGTGAATTCGATTTTGCGACGAGTCAACGGCAGCGTCGGATGCTCTGTCGTATGAGCGTCGATGCGCCCGAGTGCCTCAAGGTGATTGAAACCGCTTCGAGTTGGAATCCTCGTACGGCGATCCATGCGATCCGCGGTGGCAGCAACGAGTTACTCGCCACACACCTACCGCCAGACCAAGCCGAGTTGGCCTCCGCGATTCTGCTCGGCATCCGTGAACAAGTTGATTCTCAACGGATCGAATTCTTCATGACAACGGGAACGGTTCATTTGCTGGCGATCTCGGGATTACACGTTGGGATGTTAGCAGCTGGATTTTGGGTGATCGCTCGGTTGGGCTGGTTTCCGCGAAAGAGAATGCTGTGCTTGGCGATCGCGCTGTTCATCTTCTATGCACTGTTCACCGATGCCAAACCGCCTGTGGTGCGTGCTGCGGTTTTGATCAGCGTGATGTGTGTCGCGAGACTGCTTGGTCGTCGCGCGTTCGCATTTAACACGCTGGCATTGGCGGGACTAATCTTGCTTGCGGTCAATCCGACGAATCTATTTCAAGCCGGTACGCAACTCTCGTTTCTTGCCGTCGCAACGCTTTCGTGTTCGCAGCGAGTTTCTTTCTGGTGGTCTGCTCCCGACGATCCATTGCAGCGGTTAATCTCACAGAGTCGACCGTGGCCTTCGCGCGTGCTGCGAAAGACGGGAGTGTTTGCCTGGCAGTTGTGGGTGGCTTCGACCGTGATTTGGCTCGTTGCGTTGCCACTCGTGATGTACCGCTTTCATTTAGTGTCTCCCATCGCAGTCTTCTTGAATCCTGTTGTTTGGGTGCCGATGGGAGTGGCTCTGTTTTCGGGGTTCGCTGTGCTTCTGTTGGGGTGGGCATTGCCGCCATTGGCTGATCTATCTGGGTGGGTTTGCAGTCGTAGTCTGGCAATCATCGAAGCCTTGGTTCAGTGGGCAGACCGAATTCCGCTTGGCCACGCCTGGGTTCCGTCGCCTCCGTTATGGTGGGTCGTGTCGTTCTATGTCGCGATTGCGGTTTGTGTGGCAGTTCCGCAGTTTCGTGTGCGTCTCCGTTGGTTTGTGGCGCTAACGGCAATCTGGTTCGCAGTTGGATTCCTGCTGACGGTCGGACCACTAGCTCGCTGGGATGCCGCGAGCAGCGAACAAGTCACTTGCACGTTTATTGCCGTTGGTCACGGAACCAGTGTGCTCGTCGAGTTGCCCAATGGGAGGACGTTGTTGTACGACGCTGGAAGCCTCGGTACATCTCGCTTCGCCGTCCAGCCGATCGCCGCGACGCTGTGGTCGCGTGGGATCACGCACCTTGACGCGATTTTCATCTCGCATGCAGATGCCGATCACTACAACGCGGTGCCAAGTGTGTTAGAGCGGTTTTCAGCGGGAGTTGTGTATGTGTCTCCCGTAATGTTTCGCGACTCGACTCCGGCGCTCGATGCCTTACGTGAAGCAATCCGTTCACGCGGCGTCCCACTACATGAACTCGACGCATCCACCCGGCTGGAGGCGATCGCTGGTGTTGAGTTCGAGGTTCTGCATCCTCCGCCACAAGGCGTCATCGGCAGCGACAATGCAAACAGTATCGTTTTGCGAATTACTTACCGGGGACGGACGATACTATTGCCTGGTGATCTGGAGACACCTGGACTGGAAGACGTCATGGCCGAGCAGCCACTCGACACGGATATCGTCATGGCTCCCCATCACGGCTCGCTACGCAGCGACCCGCTCGGATTCTCGGCCTGGACGACTCCAGAGCATGTTGTAATAAGCGGCGGAGCAGGCCGCGACGTTGGTGCGGTGCGGTGGGCTTATGAGCATGGTGGAGCTCAAGTCACCCATACAGCAGTCGATGGAGCAATCCGATTTGAGATGTCTTCGGCTGGAATTCGAACGTTGACGCATATCCCGTCAATCGCGAAGCACGACCGTAAAGAAGGCGAGCAACGCGACGAGCAGTAGTACGACGCCTACGATCACCGCTACAACACGACTATTCAACTCTTCGGGCACATCTACCGGCTCTACGATTCCTTGGCCGAAGTCGGAGCCACATTCAGTGCACTTGCGATAGAACTCCGGCGTGAACGGTTCGTCGCACGTCGAGCAGAGCAGTAGGACATCCGTTTCTTCGACCACCTCTTCCGGGTCATCGGATTCGTCGAAATCGGCCAGTCGAAAATCCGTGCCCTTCGTCGAACAGACGGTGCATCGTGCCTGCCGTCTGGCTTGGCACTGCGGGCAGGTGGGCCAAGCCGTCCAATTGCCTGAGTTCCTGTTGATCAAAATTGTGTCCTCAGAGGCATCCAGAAATATGGCATCTCGTTTACCGTTCCCATACACTAACGACTCAAACCGCGATGCACATCCCTCCCTATGCCCGCCGAGGAAATAACATGCCCCGCCTTTTTTCTCATCCGTTTGGTGCCCCGTCAATCAATGCGATCTCCGGTGTCATGCTCTCGATGCTGCTTGCACCGTGTGTGGCATTGGCGGAAGCACCTCGCGTGCTGCCAGCAGGTCAATTGCCGAATGATCGTCGCTTGGAGCCACTCAAGGATCTGGACGGTTATTTTCCGTTTACGCCTTCCGAATCGAAAGAGGCCTGGGCAACACGAGCCGAACGCGTTCGCCGGCAGATCCTCGTCGCAAATGGCTTGTGGCCGATGCCGACGAAAACGCCATTGAACGCAGTGGTCCACGGTGCAATCGACTTGGGCGATTACACCGTCGAGAAGGCCTACTTCGAGAGCATGCCCGGCTTCTATGTCACTGGCAGTTTATATCGTCCCAAAGGAAAGAGCGGCAAGTTGCCCGGAGTCCTTTGCCCACACGGACACTGGGCGAACGGACGTTTCTACGACAACTCGTTGGCAGCCGTTGAGAAAGAGATTGAATCGGGAGCCGAGCAATTTGTGTCGAACGGTCGGAGTCCACTGCAAGCCCGCTGCGTGCACCTCGCGAAGATGGGCTGCGTCGTTTTTCATTACGACATGATCGGCTATGCCGACAACACGCAAATCTCTTACGAAGTCGCTCATCGGTTCGCCAAGCAACGCCCTGAGATGAACACGACAGAGAACTGGGGATTGTTCAGTCCGCAAGCGGAAGCACATTTGCAAAGCGTGATGGGCTTGCAAACCTACAACTCGATTCGGGCTCTTGATTTTTTGAGTGAGTTGCCGGATGTCGACACGAGTCGGTTGGCGGTAACTGGAGCGAGCGGTGGCGGCACACAAACCATGATCTTAGGCGCGATCGATCCGCGGGTCGCAGTCAGCTTTCCCGCCGTGATGGTGTCGACGGCGATGCAAGGCGGTTGTACCTGCGAGAATTGCTCGAGCTTGCGGATCGACACGGGCAACATCGAATTCGCCGCGATGTTCGCACCAAAGCCCCTCGCGATGTCTGCCGCCGATGACTGGACCGTCGAGATGACGACGAAAGGGTTTCCCGAGTTGAAGAAGCACTACGGTCTGTTCGACGCCGCTGACAACGTCATGCTCGTGTCCCGAACGGAATTCAAACACAACTACAATTCGGTCACGCGGCACGCGATGTATCACTGGTTTAACAAGCATCTCAAGCTGGGTGTCGAGGAACCGATTCAGGAGACAGAGATCACACTGTTGACGCAGGAGCAGATGACGGTATGGGATGCCGACCACCCGAAACCGAAAGGCGGAGATGAGTTTGAGCGGGAGCTTTTGAGCCATTGGGATATCGACACACAAGAGCAACTCATCGCCTTGCTGCCGACGGATTCGTCTTCGTTGTCAAAGTATCGCGAAGTCGTTGGTGGCGGAGTCGACATCGCCATCGGTCGCGGTTTGCCCGCAGCAGATGACGTCGAAGTCGAACAAATCGACGAGACGGACCAAGGAAGTTACTTGCAGGTTCTCGGCCTACTTAGAAACAAGCCCGTGGGCGAAGAGCTTCCTGTCGTCTTTTTGCATCCGCACGATTGGAAGGGACGGGTTGTCGTGTGGCTCGACAAAGACGGAAAGGCGGGGCTCTTCGACGAGGCGGGTAGTCCGAAGCCAGAAATCATCCAGCTGATCGACGCCGGAGTCACTGTGATCGGAGTGGACTTGTTGTACCAAGGCGAGTTCCTCGCCGATGGCAAGCCGCTTGAGCAAACCGGTCGCGTCACCAATCCACGTGAAGCCGCGTGTTACACTTTCGGCTACAACCATACGGTCTTCGCGAAGAGGGTCCACGACGTGCTAACGGTCCTCTCCTTCGCCAAACACCATGAGTTGCAACCGAAACAGATCGACCTCGTCGGTCTTGCCGGTGCTGGGCACTGGGCTGCGGCGGCCGCAGCACAATCTCGCGGCGTGCTACATGCACTCGCCATCGACACGCAGTTGTTTCGATTCAGTAGCGTGCGAGATCTCCACTCGCCTGATTTCCTTCCAGGAGGAGCGAAGTACGATGATCTGTTCGGCATGCTATCGCTCGCAGCGCCCACGCCTTTGTGGTTCCACGAGGAATCAGCTCTCGTCACATGGCCGATATCTGCAGCCTACCACGCGGAACGTGTAACGGCCAACTTTCACCGCAGTTCCGATTCGAGCGCTGCGAGTGCCGTGACTTGGCTTTTGGAACAGTAAACAAAATCCAAGGAACCTCAGTTCCAAATGGTGCCGTTCGACAATACTTCACAGCACTTGCTGCCGAGGGTTTAACGAGCGCGTCGACACCAACACCTGATCTTCCTGCCTACCGTTTCCTGCCTCTTCCTTGAATCGTATGGCAGGAAAATGCGGGGCAGAAATATGGTTCACGAATTTCCGAAGTCGATGGGCCTGACAATCAGGGATCCTGAATTGACGCCTCTGGGGTGAATATGTCAGATTGCAATTGTATTTGAGAGTAAATTCCAAACAACAAGATCAAGGAGGAACGCATGTTTGATATTCACCAAAGCCCCATTGATGAAGATGGCGATTGGGATGATGGACGAGTAGAAGATTATTGCAATGGTGCGATGGACGCCTTCGCTGAGTCGCCCGAAGGCACTGCGTGTGCAGAGTATTTTGGCAGCATTGGCTGGACGCAAACATTTCTTTACTACGCGTTCAGTTATCTCGGAACATCACCAACCGAGATGTCGCAGCGCGATATTGATGAGATTCTCTTCGACTTATTTCCTCGCAAAACCTCCACCGAGCCCGAAACCGCAAACGAGATTGTCGGCGAACTGCGAGCGTTTTGGCAGTTCCTCGAACGCGAGTACCAACTGGCCAATGCTCCTGCCCTGGTCAAGTATCTGAATGCGAACGTCGAGCAACGTCTGAAGCGAGAGCTTTCCAATCCAGATAACTTCGGGATTGCAAAATCATTTGTCATGATGGGACAGGAGTCCGGGTTCGATATGACGACGCAGGAGGGCATGAACCAGTTCATGGCAGCTTACAACGCGTCCCTAATGAGTCGACAACGAGGTGGCAACAGCGACACCGCGGTCTCACGCTATCAACCGCCAGTCGCGCCGCCCGCTGCAAGACCAGCCAGGGTCGCAACTAAGCTTTCTATAGACGAACGCAAGTCCAGAGAAAAGCTGCGGCGACAGAAGCTCGGAAAGCCGAGACGGAAAAGGCGATAACGCCAGCCACGAACATCGCGAAAAAAGCTCAAAGATCGCGCCGATAAGACAGGCCAGCCCCTGCGATCTGACTTCGCGTTTTTCGTGGCGATCTTAGAACCCGACTATGAAGCACGCTTTCGCTGCTTCTTCGAAGTGTCAGGCAGCACCAGCGGAGCTTCGTAAGCCCCCGTGCCGCTGATGGACCAAGTAATATCGGCGTTGATCCGCGGCAGCTCAGCAAAGATATCGTTGTTCTTCGCAGCATAGTCGCGGAGTTGTGTCGCCAAGTCTTGCACGATCTCGCGATAGCCCGCGTGCTCGAAAAAGTTGGTCACTTCATCGGGATCGCGTTCCAGATCGAACAACCAAGGCGGATCAACCGGCGAGTAGACCAGCTTGTAGCGATCCGTCACGACGCTCAGCCAGCCCTGTTGCTGCCCGGTGCCGCGAACAAAGGCAATGTCCGTCCAGTTGGCCGGTGCTTTACCATTGGCAAACAACTCGGATGCGTTTCGTCCCTCTTCACGACCAACGGTCTTGTGACCCATCATTGGTAGAACTGTTGGCAAGAAGTCGACGCTCGTTAGTGCTTCGTTAATGACAGTTCCCGGCTTGACCTTTCCTGGAAAGTGAACGAGGAAGGGCACTCGCGTCGATGCTTCGTACGGCACGCCCTTGTTCTGGCGATGATGCTCACCGCGCAGATCGCCATGATCGGACGTGAAAACGATGATCGTGTTGTCGAGTAGATCATTCGTGCGAAGCGATTTGATAATCTTGCCCACGTTGTCATCGATGCAGCGGACCATACCATAGTACTTCGACATATTGAAACCGCCTTGCTGCTTCTGCCCCCAGCTTGGCAAACCTTCCTCCGGCTTCTTGGCAGATGGCGGTTGCGTGTAGGTCTGCTCGTCGTACATCGTGTCGTAGGGAGCACGAACGGTGTCTGGGCCATGCGGGTCGGGGATGCTGACCATGTAACAGAACGGTTTGTCTTTGTTTGATTCGATGAACTCGACGGTCTTGTCGCAAAGGAAATCGGTGGTGAAATTCTTCTCGGTGGCTCCTTCGATCGCATACGACGGATTGCCCTGTTTGTCACGACCAGCGACGCGCGGGCCCTCGGGCGTCTCCTCCAGTTGTTTCCAATGGCCGCGATTGAACATGTAGCGATTGTCTTGGAAGCCGAACTTCCGCTCGGGTGCCCACTGTGGCTTGCCGGTCCCGTCCAGATGCCACTTGCCGGCATAGCCGGTTGCATAGCCTTCTCTCGCTAGAATCTCAGCAAAGGTCACGACATCGTCGTTCATCGGAACGTCATTCACGACGACGGCGGTATTCTGCGGATACTGGCCGGAAACCAAGGCGGCTCGCGACGACGAGCAGACGGGAGTCGTGGCATAGAAACTGGTGCAGATCGCTCCATTCTTCGCGATCCAGTCGATGTTCGGCGTCTCGACGACCGCCTTCCCCCACATCAACGCCTGCGACTCGGGCAGCAACTCGCGGTAGCAACCCAAGGTGCGGAAGTTATGCTCGTCGGTCATGATCACCAGCAAGTTATAGGGCTTGGCGTTTGCCGTGTGAGTTAAGACACAAGTCAAGAAAGCCAATAAGGCGAGGCACGGGACGCGACTAAAGCAACGCATATTTCTATCTCTTGTCGTTAGTGGGTCACAAAGTAGCCATCACGCTCCGCGTGACGAGCCTGTTCAAAGACTCTATCGCTAACGCAATCTCTCCGGCATCAGCTCCAACGCGATAGGCTCATCGCGCGGAGCGTGCTGGCTACGAAAGTCGCTTCAGCTTCGAGATGCGTCCTGTGGCGACCCACTCAGCAACCATGATATTGCCGTCGTTGTCGAAGCAGGCATCGTGAGGATGAACGAACTTGCCGTCGACCCACTTCTTCGAGTCGCCGCGAATGTTATCGCCAGTTGTGACGCGTTTCACATCTTCACCGAGTTGTGCGACGACTTCGTTCTTCTCGTTGAGCAGTGTCACGCGAGCATGAAGCTCCGGCACGAGCAGTAGGTTCTCATAGCTGTCGACGTTCGCGGGTAACCCGTAACCTGTCAGCGTTTCGATGTACTTGCCTTCGAGTGTAAAGTACTGCAACGTGTGGTGAGCCCGATCACAAATAACGACACTCGGCTCGCGACCCGGTCGTCGATCGATCCAAATGCCGTGCGGCGTCTTAAAAGTTCCTTCGCCATCGCCAGGACCGCCAAACTTGCTCACCCAATTCGCGTCTTTGTCGTAGCGGTGAATAAAGAAGGAGCCATACCCGTCAGCCAGGAAGAATCCGCCATCATCAAGAAACGCAAAATTCGTTGGTAAGAACCGATTCGGCCCCCATAGCTTTTGCGGATTCGTATCTTCGCCCTCGGCATATACGCCTGATTCCATTGGGGCATGCTTGTGCCAGACGACTTCGCCGGTCAACGACAACTTCGAGAATGCTTTCACTTGCTGGTAGGCACACACGTAAAGAAACTCTTCGTTGCCTTCTTGCCGGACTTCGATACCGTGGCCGCCACCCTGATACTGCTTGCCGAACGAACGAATGTACTTACCCTCCGAGTCGAAGACGAAGATCGACGGATGATCCGGCTGATCCACGCGGCCTTCGTGAATCACGTAAACATTGCCCGCTTTGTCGACGGCCACATTGTGCGTCGTCTGCCAAGTAAATTGGCTCGGCAACTCCGGCCAGTCGTGGATAATCTCGAATCTGTAGTCGCCTTCGCCGACGATGATTTGTGAGTCGGACTTCTTCGCGGTTAAGATCGCTGGAGCAGCGAGCGTGGCAGCGGTACCAATGGCACTCGTGGCAAGAAACTGACGGCGCGAGACTCCGGCGTCTGTGTGCTTCGGCATTTGTTCATCCTCACTGGTGAGTAGAGAGTGGCACGACTCGTGCCGCCTATTGTATTACGCGCGGAGTCAATTCGCGAGCTACGTGTTTGATCGATCCGCCTCGCCGCGCAACTGCTCATAGTCCTCTGGCGTATCGAGGTCTCCGTGGATGTCTGAGCTAATGCATTCGAGTTCGCGAACCGGGAATCGATCGAGCAACGCGTTTACACCCTCGTTGTCCGTGAGCAGAGCAACGGAGGAAGCCAACGTCCAGGGGAACAGAACCGGATGGCCTCGTTTGCCATCGCTCGTCGGAACAATGATCGCTGGCGAAGCGGGATCGTGGGCGGCGATAACTCGCTTGATGACGTCGGAATCTAGCTGCGGCATGTCGGCCGGAGCCAAGAGCCAAGCGTCTCGCTCATCAGGCGAGAACCGCTCGCGGATATCCTTCAGTGCCGCGAGGACGGAGTCTTTCATTTCAGGGGGCGCGATTTCGGGAGTTACGATCGTCGCATCGCGGCACCGAGACGGAAGCTCGGTCTGATCCTGACGCATTACGACGATAATCTCGTCGACACCACTCGACTGCCAACTGGCCAGCAGCGACTCGATGACGGTCGCATCGCCCCATGGCAACAACAGCTTGTCTTGCCCCATACGCCGACTTCTGCCAGCGGCGGGGACGATGGCAAAGCTGCGAACCGCTTTCATTGCGAACACCGAACGGCTTCCGGACGCCCAGGCACAACGCCACCGCGATTTCGGTGCGAGACGAGTTCGGCGCAGATGCTGACCGCGATCTCGGGAACGGTTTGAGAACCGATATCGATCCCGAGCGGGGCGTACACGCGTTCCAATGCCTCCGCAGAGACGCCTTCGTTGATCAAGTCATCGAAAATCATCTTAATCTTGCGGCGGCTGCCGATCATGCCGACATATCGTGCCCCGCGATCGGCGAGGTGATATAACGCTTCTTCGTCGTGATTGTGTCCGCGTGTGACGATCAGACAGTAGGTGTCAGGCGTGATTTCGACATTTGCGAGCACTTCTTCGATCGACCCAGCAATGCGACGCTGGGCCCTTGGAAAGCGTTGTTCGCTGATCACGTCCGCGCGGTCGTCGACGACCCACACGTCAAACTGCAAATCAACGGCTAAGGCAGCGACCGCTTGGCCGACGTGACCGCCACCCACAATCAACAAACGACATCGTGGATCGGTTGGCAGATACGCGACGCCGTGTGAGGCGTAGGGTCGGGGCCGCGTGGCAAGCGGTTGAAGGTGCTCAGCCACCAACTGCGGCACATCTGGCAACGCGGCGTAAAGCGTTGCGATTAGCTGCTCGTTGGCGTCCAGCAAATAACTGGCGGGGGCTGCGATGCCGTTGGCTTGGCCATCAAAGACGATCGCTTCCGTCACGCCTTGTCCTTGCTCGTTGGCTTCCGCAAGCGTCAGGAAATAACTCCGTGCCGCGGGGTCTCGAATCGGATCGATCAGAATCTGCATTCGTCCACCGCAAATCAACCCGTCGTCCCAGCCATAATCGCTGTCGAGCTGAAACGTCGCTACTTCTGCCTTGCCTTCGTGCAGGACCGCGAGTGCCCGTCGCTTGACCTCTGCTTCGACGCATCCGCCGCCAAGCGTCCCCGCCTGCGATCCGTCTTCGTAGACAAGCATCATCGCGCCGGCTTTTTGGGGCGTGGAACCACGTGTCTCGACAAGGCGACAGTACGCCACGGGGCGATTCGCGTTCAATGCGTCAGCTAGTTGTCGAACGATTTCTTGCACGGACGGCTCCTGGGCATTTCGTAGGATGGACTCTCAGTCCGTCTTTGATCGCGTTGCCATGTGAAGGGGCGAACTAGAAGTCCGCCCTACACCGCGGCGGGTTCGAGAACTTGAATCGAGACACTTTTGACGAGATGTTTTACGGTTTCACGATAGCTGACCATGTGGGGGGCCACGAGGTGAGCTTTCAACGTCGCCAAGCTTTCCCACTTTTCGACAACCGTCACCACGTTTGTTCGCTCGGCCGGTTGCACGGGTATCTCGGTGGCGAGATCGACCGTCGGTTGATACTCGATACATCCCTCCTCGGCCAACACATTGGGCACATTGGCAAGGAAGGCCGCGATGAATTGGTCTCGTTTATCTGTGGCGACCTCGACGGTGGCGATCACATAGATCATATCTGGCTGGCTCCCGTTAGTGGCTCTGGTGCGAGCAAAGGGGTCGGGAGTCTTTTTCGGAGAATGCATTTTCCAATTGGAACAACGTTGGCCGAAAAAGACTCCCGACCCCGTCCGGCTGCTTCATTGTGATCGTCGAGTTTCTTCGAGACAACGGGGCAAGGACTTGGGATGGAGCGTGAGCTCTCTCACAGTCCCGCTCCACTTCGTCGGCTATCCTCGCTAAGATGATGCCTCACAACCGCGAAAGGAGCTGGCATGAGTCTTGTTGAGATTACTGGTATGGATGCCAAAGGGTTGAACGTCGAGCAGGCGGTGCGCGAGCGATATTCCGCCGCATCGAAGGAACAAGTTCCTGCCCTTTGCTGCCCGGTCAACTACGAAAAGCAATACCTGGAAGTGCTGCCGCAGGAGTTGATCGATCGCGATTACGGTTGTGGCGACCCCTCGCAGTATGTCCAGGAAGGCGAGACTGTGCTGGATCTGGGGTCGGGTGGTGGAAAGATTTGCTACATCGCTTCACAGATCGTCGGCCCCCAGGGTCGAGTCTTCGGAGTCGACATGAACGACGACATGCTGGAATTGGCTCGCAAGTATCGAGGCGAGATCAGCGAGCGGATCGGTTGGAACAACGTCGAGTTCTTCAAAGGCAAGATCCAAGATCTGGCGTTAGATCACGATCGTTTTACCGCCCATCTCCAATCCAATCCCATCACCGATACGGAAAGCTGGACACGAGCACAGCAGTTCGCCGACAAGCTACGAACGGACGAGCCGATGATTCCTTCCGACTCGGTGGACGTCGTGCTATCTAACTGTGTGCTGAATCTGGTTGATCCAGTGGCTCGTCAGCAGTTGTTTTCCGAGATCCATCGCGTATTGCGGCGAGGCGGTCGCGCCGTGATCAGTGACATCGTCTGCGACGAAGTCGTACCAGAACGCTTGAAACAGAACCCAGAACTGTGGAGCGGCTGCATCAGTGGTGCGTTTGTTGAACATGAGTTCCTGGAAGAATTTGAACGGGCCGGGTTCTATGGCGTTGAAGTCGTCGTGCGACAAGAAGAGTCCTGGGCGACGATCGAAGGGATCGAGTTTCGTAGCATCACGGTTCGCGCGTACAAAGGCAAAGAAGGCCCTTGCATGGATCATCACCAAGCGGTGATCTATCGCGGGCCTTGGAAAAGTGTGACGGACGACGATGGACATATCTTGCGTCGCGGCGTCCGAACAGCCGTTTGCGAAAAGACATTTGGCATCTATACGTCACCGCCCTACGCGGAACAAGTGATCGCGATCGCCCCGAACCATACGGTCGATGCCGACAAAGCCGCGCCCTACGATTGCCGGCGTAACGCCGTCCGGCATCCGCGTGAGACAAAAGGTGTTGGCTTCGACACCACACAACTTCCTGGGACGAGTTGTTGCAGTCCGGAAGGCGATTGCTGCTGATTAGTGTTCGCAGACTAGACACCAACCGGCAAGGCTTCACCGACGCTCCAACGACTCGGATCGTTCGCATCGCGTTCGACTCGTCGATAAACCGTGTCGCGTTCGATCGGCTCGCGACCGGCTTCTTCGATCAAGCGGCGGATGTCTTCTACGGAAAGCATTTCCGGCGTCGTCGCGCCGGCGTCGTGATAGATCAATTCGTGTCGCACGGTACCGTCGAGGTCGTCGGCACCGTAGGACAATGCCGTCTGAGCCGTGCCGATGCCGAGCATGATCCAATACGCTTTCATGTGCGGAATGTTGTCTAACATCAAGCGGCTGATGGCCATCGTCCGCAAGTCCATGATCGCCGACGGCTTCTTGATGTAGTCCAGCCCTGTGTTCTCGGGATGAAACGCCAGCGGAATGAACGTTTGAAAACCACCCGTATCGTCTTGCAACTCGCGGAGGCGAATCAAATGGTCAATGCGGTGGTAAGCGTTCTCGATATGGCCGTAGAGCATCGTGCAATTCGTTTTGAGACCGAGTCCGTGTGCCTCGCGATGAATGTTGAGCCACTTTGTTGGATCGGCCTTATGTTCGCAAATGCGGTCGCGCACTTCCGGATGGAAGATCTCGGCCCCACCCCCGGGCATGCTGCCGAGGCCCGCGTCGAGCAGATCTTGGAGAATCTCACGCACCGGCTTCTTTGTCTGATGCTCGAACCAGTTGATTTCGACACCGGTCCAAGCCTTCAGGTGCAGATCCGGATAAGCGTCGTGCAGAATGCGGACGATATGTACGTACCACTCATAAGGCTTCTGATGATGCAAGCCGCCAACAATGTGCATCTCGGTACAGCCGTTGTCGATCGCCTCCTGGCCTCGAGCGAGAATCTGTTCGTCGCTCATCGTGTAGCCCTTCGCATCGCGAAGATCTGACCGGAACGCGCAAAACGTGCAGCGATAGACGCAGATATTCGTCGGATTCAGGTGCGTGTTGATGTTGTAATAGCCGACGTTGCCGTTGATCCGTTCGCGTACGAGGTTCGCGAGTTCGCCGATCTCGTGCAGCGGCGTGGTCGGCTCGTACAGAAACAGGCCGTCGTCAAACGATAGCCGCTCACCGGAATGCACTTTGTCACGAATCGATTCGAGCGAGGATGTCATTTTGCTTCCCGTGATTCTCGCAGATTGCGAGCCTTTTCAATCTTGCCACATTTCCTTACGCGGATCGCGTGCTTTATGACAGAACCGTCGAGTCTATGGCGGAGTTAACCCACTGTCCAGGACATACGGACCTGAACAGAAGGAAACGAAGGTAACAAAGGAGTAGTTCAACTTTGTTACCTTCGTTTCCTTCTGTTCAACCCTCTCAGAACGACGTCAACAGATCGATAGCGGTGGCCACAAATAGTCCCATACTGACGATGGCATTTACATTGAAAAATGCGACATTCACGCGAGTCAAATCGTCCGGGCGAACGAGCCGATGTTCGTAGACGAGCAACAGGGCGATGCCCGCAATGGCCGTCCAATAGATCCAGCCAAGATCCAACACCGGGCCACCGACCAGATGGGTGAACGGCAGAGCAAGGAACACCAGGATCATCGCACAATGGCAAACGGCTGCCAAACGCAACGCGCCGGCAATCCCCATCGCCGTAGGAATGCTGCGCAGCTTCGCCTTGACATCGAATTCGTAGTCTTGGCAAGCGTAGATCATGTCAAAGCCCGCGACCCACATCAAAACCCCAGCCCCCAAGCAAACGGCGGGCAGAATATCGGCGGGGTTTTCGAGGAGCATCTCTCCGCGAAGAGCGATCCAGGCACAAACGGGAGCTAACATAAGCGACGCCCCCAGCCAGAATTGAGCCATCGAGGTAATCCGCTTCGTGTAGCTGTATGCCATCAGGAAGCCGAGCACGGGGACTGAAAGCACGATCGGCAGAGGGTTTGGCAAGAACAACAGCGTCGAACCTATAAAGCCCAAGGAACTAAATAGCGTGAAGATGACCACGCTCCCTACGGATAGCGCGCCCGCAGGGATATGTCGCGTCGCAGTCCGAGGATTCTCGGCATCGACCTCTCGATCCGCAATTCGATTGAACGCCATTGCAGCGCTGCGCGCAAAAACCATGCAGAGCAGGATGCCCAGCAGGTGCAGCCAGTTGAACGGGGGAGGGGAGGGGGGGAGATGGGGAGAGAGGGAGGGAGAAGGCGTGGTCCAGGCCATGACCGTCGCGAGCAAAGCGAACGGCAGCGCGAAGATCGTGTGACTGAAGCGAATCATCTCCAAAATGTGACGAAGACGAGTGATCATTGATCGCGTGCTTCTCCCCAACGTCGCATCAAGCTGGTTTTCACGCCCAACTGATCCAAGATCCGGCACACAACGAAGTCGACAAGATCGTTGACCGATTTCACGCCATGATACCAACCAGGACTGGCAGGCATGATGATCGCACCGGCTTCGGTCGCAAGCTTCATGTTGTTGATCTGTGGCAGCGACAGGGGTGTCTCGCGCGGCACGAGAATCAGCTTGCGACGTTCTTTCAAGTGAACTTCGGCGGCACGCTGAATTAAGTTACTCCCGGCGGCGTGAGCGATGCTGCTGAGCGTCGTTCCTGAACAGGGACAGATTACCATCCCACCGGTCAAAAATGAACCGCTCGCAATCGGTGCCATGAAATCCGTGAAATGGTGATAGATAAGCGTCTGAGTTCGCAGAATATCGCCGAGCAGAGTTTCCGCCGAAAAGTGTTCGAGATCGACACTGAGATTAAGCTCTTGGGCAATCACCGTACGACCGGAAGGGCTGATGGCGAGGTGAACTTCGCAGCCAGCATTAAGCAGGACCTCGATTAACCGAATCGCATAGACAGCACCACTCGCACCCGTGATTCCGACCACGATGGGTTGGCTCATGAATGAACCTCTACTGCGGCACTCTCTCCATCGTCCTGTTTGGTCCCCACGTAAAGCGTTGCAATGCCGAGCGTCATGGGATGGAATCGCACGTCCGTGAGACCTACCTCTCGCATCCGTTCTGCCAAAGCCTCACCCGACGGAAATTGACCAACGCTCTCCGGCAGATAGCTGTAAGCTTCCTGCTTGTTGCGCATCATCCACTGGCCGATTTTCGGCAACACCTTCAAAAAGTAAAAGCCGTAGATCGCCTTAAATGGTTGCCAACCAGGCATCGAGAACTCGAGAACTGCCACGCGTCCGCCGGGCTTACAAACGCGTGTCATCTCGCGGAGCCCTTGATCGGTATCGGAAATGTTTCGCAGACCGAAGGCGACCGTCACGAGTTGAAAGCGACTATCTTCGAACGGCAAGTTTTGCGAGTCGGCTTCGACAAATGTCACCTGCCCATTGCAGCCATATTTCTCTATCTTTTTGTCGCCAATCGCGAGCATCTCGGGGCAGAAGTCGGACCCGACGATTTCGACCTTGCCACGAGTACGTTTATAGTAGGCGAACGCCAAGTCGCCCGTGCCGGTACAAACATCGAGGATCGGATCATCTCCATCGGGCGGCGCAAGGCAGACGGTCCGCCAACGCCAATACTTGTCGGTATTCATCGACAGCAAATGGTTCAGCAGATCGTACTTGGGCGCGATCTCGCCGAACATCTTTTGGACACGTTCGTTCGATTTATCGACGGTGGCGGTCATTGACGGTCTCTGGATAATCACCAACTCTGTTCGCGCGAGCCCCTGAATAACGGGAGAACCGCAACTGAAAGGATAACTTAACACCGCCACTTCCTGTAGCCGTAGCAAATCGCGAGCGGGCTCGCTTAGGGGTTCTTTGCCGAGCTAGAAGCCATACCACGGTCATGCACAAACCGAGCGACGGTCGCTCCAACCAGTTCCTTACCAAGCTCCGTAAGATGGACTCCATCAAGAACGATAAAATCGCCTGAGGTGTGAGGTGCAGCAGGCGTCGCGATGACGGCGTGTAAGTCATTGACTTCCACGGACAGCTCCTTCATCACGCGAACCGCAATCGTGTTATACTGTCGGATGCTCGCCTCCAGAAGTTCATAATCGCGGCCTTGCCTAGCCGCCGCAGCTAGGTGATCCACAATCGGTGTCGAAGTCGCGAATAGGACGACAGCGTCGGTTTGGTTGCGGATTCTCTTTACGATCTCACGCAGGTTTGCCTCGTACTGTTCAGGCGAGATTTGAAACTTGCCTGTCGCGGTGAAGCGTTTTGTATCGTGGATGCCGCAGTTGAAGTGGACGATATCCGGCTTCTCGCGAATTACCCACTCGTCGAGATGCTTCAGCACGTTACTGCTGTCGCCACCGTTTGCTTTCGATCCGATCACGACGGCTTTACCGGCCAGTTGCTCAGCCACGATCGGCGCGTAGCTCAAGCGAATCGAATCGCCGACGAGAACGACTTTGGGAAGAGAGGCTGGATCATCGGCCAGCAAAGTCGACGCGATGAGAGGGATCAGACACAATGCGGAACCGAAGCGACCAAACATGGACTAAGTACCTCCGCGAACGAAAAACGTACTCTAAAGAATAGTGTGGCGTGCTGATGGAATTCAAGGCGCTGGTCGCCAGGGTAGTGGTTCAGCTTGCGATTCCTGACAATAGGACGGCCACTCTTGGCCGTCTTTTGCCGGACAGGAGTGCCCGACTTACGGCAAACTGTACCACTACCGTCGCCAGACACTACGAAGCTGCCTTCTGCACAGCGAAACTCACGCAGCGATTGCAACGCTACTCGGTCATCTGGCCTGAATGCGAGATCTGGATTCTGCTACGATACTCGCGTTCGTAGAGTCACGAGAGCAACCCAACATGAAATCACTTAACGTTCACTTCCTTCCCGAACTAGTCGACGAAGGGCAATTGACCAACAAGGTCGTCGTCGTCATCGATGTACTGCGAGCCACGACGACGATCGCCCACGCTTTGGCTGCCGGAGCAACGTGTGTCATTCCCTGCCTCGAAGTCGACGAGGCACGTGACCGCCGCTCGCGTCTTGGGAACGAAGCCGTCCTCGGCGGGGAACGCGGTGGGAATCGTATTGAGGGCTTCGACTTTGGCAACTCTCCCACCGAGTACACGACAGCGACGGTCGGCGGAAAGACGTTGGTCTTCACGACCACGAATGGCACACGGGCTATGAAAACTGCCGAGAAAGCGAGCCGAGTCCTGCTCGCCGCCTTCGTCAACCTTTGCGCCGTGTGTGATCATCTCGCTGCCGAGGAAGCGATTGAAATCGTGTGTGCCGGAACGAATCGACAGATTACTCGGGAGGACGTGTTGCTGGCCGGCGCGATTGCCGAGCAGTTGAGCCGCACCGGCCAGCAGCCAACCCTGAACGATCAAGCCACGATTGCCATCGAATCCTGGACGCGATTCACACGCGAGTTGGCCGAGAACAAGGTGCCGCTGCATGAATCGCTGCGAAACAGCTTCGGGGCACGCAATCTCATCGAAATTGGCCTCGAACGGGATATCGAAATTGCTGCTCAACTCGATAAGCTGGAAGTCGTGCCCGAGTTGGATCTGGCTCGATGGCGGATTACATTAGTGAAATGAGAAGCTACACTAGTAGCTCGTAATTGCCTCCCCGAAACACATCCTGCGGGCTGATTCGTTCGCCGAATTGACTCCAAAGAGACAACATGATTCCTCCGTGGTTAACGGACACCTTCGAGATCCTGATCGCGATCTTCCTGGTTATTCTCAATGGTTTCTTTGTCGCTGCTGAGTTTGCGCTGGTCAAAGTTCGCTTGAGCCAGATCGAGAAGTTGGTTGTCGATCGTCGACCGTTCGCCAAAACTGCCAAGTGGCTGGCCGAGCGATTGGACGCGTCATTATCAGCCTGTCAGCTCGGAATCACGATGGCTTCACTGGCATTAGGTTGGGTGGGTGAACCGGCGTTCGCTCATCTGATCACGCCCGTGCTAGAGGGTGTTGGCGTTACGAGCGAAGCGATGGTGCATGGCATCGCGTTCGTCATCGCGTTCTCGACGATCACCGCGTTGCATCTCGTGATTGGCGAACAAGCTCCGAAAATCTTCGCCATTCGCCGCCCCGAGATGATGATCTTGTGGTGTGCCGCGCCGCTGAAGTTCTTCTACTACGTTCTCTACCCATTCCTGGCCGTCTTGAATTTGACGACGGCGTTCCTGCTACGACTGGTGGGATTGACGGGAGCGACCGAACACGAGACGCCTCACACGGAAGACGAGATCCGTGCGTTGCTCGCCGACGCACATCTGCACGGGCATTTGACGCGTTCGGAGCATCGTTTGCTGAATGCGGTATTCGAGTTTGACGATATGATTTGCCGCCGCGTGATGGTGCCACGAGGAGAGGTCGATTTCTTTGACATCGATACACCGTTCGCGGAGTGCCTCGAACAAGCAAAACTTACCAAGCATACGCGTTATCCGCTCTGCGATGGCTCGCTGGATAAAGTCCTTGGGGTCATTCACTTAAAGGACTTGCTCGGCATCGCGTCGGAAGCAAACGGTATCGACCTAAGAAAATTCATTCGGCCAGCACGCAAGGTGCCGGAGAGCATGCCGATCAGCCGAGTGCTTCGACATTTTCAAGCCACGCATCAGTTGTTGGCGTTTGTGGTCGACGAGTATGGAACGACGATCGGCATCGTGACGTTGGAGAATGTGCTCGAAAAAATCGTTGGCCCCGTGGAAGATGAGTTCGACGCCGAAGAACCGAATGTCGTGGAAGAGTCACCAGGGCGTTACATTGTGATGGGGAGCACGCTGGTCGAGGAAGTGGAGCGAGCTTTAGGTATCGAACTTGGCGACGAAGATATGGATACAGTCGCCGGAGTCCTGATGGCTCGCGCCCAGCGGATGCCCGTTGTCGGCGACAAGATCCGTCTGACGGGAGCTGTGGCCGAGATCCTGGAAGTGCAGGACGATCGCGCCACGAAGATTCAGTTCACGCTCGAATCGGCCGAGGAGGCGTCGGCTTCGACTAGCGGCGATGCAGCGAATCAATCGGCGCCGAGCCAATAGTCGCCAGGTCCGATCCGGCATGGACGCCCCGAGCGTGTAACGGGTAGATTAACTCAGTTGCCCAAGCTTCGCCCTCGCTCAACGGCACATTGCCCAATTTCGTCTGCCTGCCAAAGCAATTGATTGGAAGCCGTGCATTGATGTTCGTGGCAAGAAGAGGCTAAAGCCTGGGCAGTAACAAGTCGAAACGTCCCGTATCGCGAACCGACTCGTCGACGAACCTGTCCGAGTACGCTAGCAAACAAGCCCTTGATTCTCAGAAGGATGCGAACGACCGATGGAGATGGATAAACTAGTCTCGCTATGCAAACGCCGCGGTTTCCTCTTTCAATCCAGCGAGATCTACGGTGGTTTGAACGGCTTCTGGGACTACGGCCCGCTGGGCGTCGAGTTGAAGCGAAACGTGAAGGAAGCTTGGTGGCGCGACATGGTGACGGGCCATGACGACCTGTCTGTCCCGACCGGCGCACCCGAAGCCTACGAGATGACGGGCCTCGACTGTACGATCATCATGCACCCGCAAGTCTGGAAAGTGTCGGGGCACTACGATCTGTTCTGCGACCAGATGGTCGATTGCCGCGAGTCGAAACGACGGTATCGGTATGATCAGGTTCGCGGTCGTTGGGTCGAGGCGAAGGGCCAACGCATCTTTGTCACAACAGTCGCTGAAGTTGAACAGGAAGAAGCTGACACACATGCTCGCGCGCAGAAGTTTTTCAATCTGCGAGCCAAGAACGCGGACGAGATGAAGTGGGACGAAGGCTTCATCACGTTGCCAGAACTCGGTGATACCTCGCAGGTCCTTGGCCCCGATGCGAAAACGCTCGGCACGCTGACAGATCCACGTGAGTTCAACTTGATGTTCAAGACGATCATCGGTGCGTTAGGCGGCGAAGAAGATACCGCATTCCTTCGCCCCGAGACGGCTCAAGGCATTTTCGTCAACTTCAAGAACGTCGTGGACAGCACGCGTGTACGTGTTCCGTTCGGCATCGCTCAGACGGGCAAGAGCTTCCGCAACGAGATCACGCCGCGGAACTTCACCTTCCGGTCACGTGAGTTTGAGCAGATGGAGATCGAATTCTTCTGCCACCCGAACTCGTCACAGGATTGGTACCGCTACTGGCGAGATCGTCGCATGAAGTGGTATCAGGACATGGGCCTGGGCGGTGAACGACTCCAACTGCGGGAACACCATCAAGACGAGTTGAGTCACTACTCGACCGGTACCGCGGACATCGAATACGCATTCCCGTTCTTGCCTCCGGGCGAGTTCGGCGAGTTGGAAGGCATCGCGCATCGCGGCGACTTTGACTTGCGCAGCCACATGGAAGGCAAGCTCGACGAGAAGAGTTGCCCGCTTGAAGTGCAACTCGGTCCCGATGGCAAGCCAAAGTGGCGAGGCAGCGGCAAGGATCTCACTTATCGTGATGATATTACCAATGAAAAGTTCACGCCTCACGTGATTGAGCCATCCGCAGGGGCAGACCGAGCGACCTTGGCGTTCCTATGCGAAGCCTATACCGAAGACGAAGCGCCGGACGAGAACGGCAAGATGCAATCGCGAGTCGTGATGAAGTTCCACCCTCGGATTGCTCCGATCAAGGCTGCGGTCTTTCCGTTGGTGAAGAAGGATGGCATGCCCGAGGTGGCGAAAGACATCTATCGCGCTCTCAAGCCGCACTTCAATGTCTTTTACGACGAAAAAGGCGCGGTCGGTCGTCGCTATCGTCGTCAAGACGAAGCCGGTACACCGTACTGCATCACCGTCGATGGTCAGACAATGACTGACAATACGGTAACCATTCGCGATCGAGATTCGCTGGAACAATGGCGAGTGAAGGTCGAAGACTGCGTTGCTGAGATCCGCCAGCGGATTGGCTAAGTGGTCTCGTCGAAAGTCAATTTCGTATAGACATCGGCGACTCGCAGTTCGCATGCGATGGAGTCGAGGGTTAACGTGCCTTCACGGGTATTGAAATCTTCGAGAATCCAGCGCTCGCCGTCCTGTCGTTGAAAGTGCTCGACGTGAACTCGGTCTTGTGCGACTAAGATGTAGTCTCGTAGTGACGGAATGCGGCGATACGTTTCGAACTTCGTCCCGCGATCATAGTCTTCAGTCGATTTCGACAAGACTTCGACGATTACGCGTGGATTGATCAGAGTATCCAACTCGTCATCTTCAAAGGTGGGCGAATCGCAAGTAGCGACAACGTCTGGATACGTATAAAGGCCTTTGCGATCGACTTTGACTCGCATATCCGACTGGTACGTTTCACAATCTCGATCTCGAAACTGTGCCCAGAGTTCAGCAAAAATGTTCCCCGCAATCACGTTGTGCGGTCGGCTAGCCCCGGTCATCGCGAACATTTCGCCATTGTAATACTCGTGGCGAATCTCGGAGGCCCGTTCGATCTTGAGGTACTCCTCCGGCGAAATGAATCGTTTTTCGGCAGTTGGCATGAGATTGCTCCGCGCCTTCGATGATTCTTAATTATAGCGGCTGGTCACGTAAACCAACACGCTGACAGTTGAGAAACTCGATCGGTAACTGCGTAGCCCCGGCGAGGGCGAGATCCGCCAATGCTTCGCCCAAGACGCTTGTGAACTTAAAGCCGTGGCCTGACAAGCCGGCGGTGAACACGACATTGCTGTGCTGGGGATGGCGATCAACGATGAAGTGAGCGTCTGGAGACATCGTGTAGTAGCAAACGGCGTGGCGGTAGGCTGACTTCGATACACCCGGCAAGAAGACGCTCAAGAATCTCTCGACGCGGCTGACGTCCTCCGTTTCCGTTGATCGATCATCGGACAGTGGATCGATGATTTCCGTACCGCCTGTGTGATCGGCGACTTTGACACCACGATCATCGATCTGCGGAAAGCCGTAAAAGTGACCTTGGGGTATCTCGAAGAAGTATGCGGGGCAGCCATTGTCCTCGCGATACGAGGCATCACGAGTTTCAAACCAGTGCAAATGCTTGCGAAGCACGCGTAACTTGATCCCAATGTCTGCAAGTAGGTCTTTTGCCCAAGCTCCTGCGGTGATCACCAGCTTTTTCGCTCGATATGTATGTTTGTCCGTGCGAACTTTGACTCCGCTCTCGTTGCCTTGCCAGTCGAGGATCGTCTCGTCAGTCCGTAGTTCGGCACCAAGCTTTACTGCCTCAGCCAGATGCGCGAGCACGCAGCGTTCAACCATCAAGTAGCCTGCATTCTGTTCAAACACAGCGACACTACCGTCAGGCACCGCGAACCCTGGGAACCGCTCGGATACTTCCCGGTTCGTCAACTCGTCCACTCGCAGGTGATGCTGGCGAGCGGCTGCAAGTACACCGAGCACAACAATCCCGTCCGGTGGACCGATTTCAATCAATCCCACTTCGTGATACAGCTTCTCCGCCGAGCGCTGCTCCAAATCCGCCCATAACTGATAAGCACGATTCAGCAGCGGGACGTAGTTCGCGTGCTCGAAGTACGCTTTGCGGATGATTCTGGTTTCGCCATGCGAGCTGCCGTTGGCATGTCCGCCTGGAAAACGATCTAGCCCGAGGACTCTTGCACCGCGTTGTGCCAAGTGAAACGCCGCTGCGCTTCCCACACCACCCGTGCCAACCACGATAACGTCGTACACGTTCATTGAATTCGGAAGTCGATCGCCGCGTGATTCGACTTCTTCCCGATGACATCTTCGACGGTCAACTGCAATCGATAGGATCCGGAAGCAATTTGGCTGGGCATGGTGATCAGGTAGGCAATGAAATAGTCGCGGCGGCGGTTATTCGAGACCTGCTTGTCGACTGGCAAGACAACATTCGCCACGCGTTTGCCCGCGCCGTCGACGATCTCGTAGGAGCTGTGCAGTTCTGTCTCGAAGCTGTCGCCACGCGGGTGGGCAGCGAAGTTATCGATCTCGACGTACATTACGACTTCGTCTTTCGCTCGAAACGAGTAAGAATCGAACACACGATACTCGCCGTAACTGAGTACTTCCTGGCAGAACGTTAGATTGCGCACGTCCAGCGTGCTGACATTCGCCAGATGGTCCGTCGCGGTGCGGAGATTGCGAAGCGCGAGAGCGGCTCTGCGTGTTGTCGGATGTTTTCCGTCGGCATCGATCGAGACCAGTAGTCCATGAATCTGATGCTTCCAGTACTCGCGTTCATCTTCGTCAAGCTGCTCAATCGACGAGACGGCTTCGTCACGCTGGTTCGTCACGACATAGAGCAATCTGCGCATAATCTCTAATCGGGCACGTTCATCCCGATCCAAGTTCGGACGCGCCAAATCGGCGCTCAGCGAGGTCAGTGCCTGTTCAATCTCGCGGCTCCATTGGCCGGGTTCGATCACTACTTCGGGGGAAGCTTCTGTGACAGCACTACTACCAGTCGATGTCGTCGCAACTGCAACTGGCTGGAGCTCAGTCGCGGCAACTTGGGCTGGAAGCTGCATCGGCATGTCGCTCACAGTTGTCGTCACGGGAATAGAGTGTGCTGTAGCACTAACGGACGAGGCCGCTGCGTCGATGGAATAGTTTGCGGGCGCGACCGCTGCTGGGGTCACCGTGCTCGATGTTGGAAATGCGAGAGGCGGCGAGAGCGGCATCGGTTGTACAACCGGTTCTCGCATGTCCGGTAGGTGATGTGGCTGTGCTGCGGGTAGAGTTGGTTGTTCAGTGATGGCGGGTTGCGTGTGCGCCAGCTGGCTGAGGGCCAAGCCCATCATCTGATCTTTGTACAGTTGCTGGAACGCAGGGGGAAACTTCGTGGATTCGTCCTCGATCGCGCTTTGAATCACTTTAAAGTCTGACGGGTTTTGCTGCTTGATTCGTTCCAGGTCATCAAGCACTTGAGACAACGAAGGCTCTGGATTGGATGGAGTCGGTGCAGCATTGCCCCTTGCCTCGGTCAACGCCGTTGGGCTTTCAGCATCCTTCTCCACCGCACGATGTTGTCGTGGCAAGCCATACTCGCCATGAGCGAACCAGCCCGGACCAGCGCAGCCGGCAACAAAGAACGTCACCATGATAGCGCCGGTAATTGTCATATCGCTCGCGGTTGGCAATGGCACTTTTGCAAAACACGTACGACGGCCCTCCGAGGCCGTCGACTGCCTCGCGGCGGCCTCGGAGGGCCGTCGTACGGGAAGCATCAACGTCATCAGCGAGCGGTATAATCGCGCGTAAAACATGACCAACTACGATGGCGAGGAACGAGAAGAGCGGCGAATGGTAAGAAAACAACGCTTCGACCGCAAGATCGACGTCGCCGCTACCGAACGCTAGCACCACTCACACCCTTCGCCATGCGCAAGAACAGCTGTTCGAGAATGAATCGAGCTCGATGCGGATTCGAGTGACTTCCTTTCAACGCGAGATCCGTCTCTAACAGCCATTGGTATATCCGGCCAGCACGGCCGCGACCAAGTTGCTTCAACTGCGACTCGGCCCGTTCCAAGCCCTCCTTGTTCCAGTGGGGAATGCCGGCTTGAATCAAAGCATCTCGCAGCAGAATGCGTCGCCTTGCGCGTTCGGCTTCCTGATAGACTCGCGTGGCGGCCGCAAAACGTCGTAGCGACCAGGAGATTTGCCCGAACAACGCGACGGGATGTTCGCCCGCTTGGAGCAAGCGATCGAGTTGTTTTAACGCCTCCCCCGCATCGCCATCCGCAGCAGCATCGATCAACTCCCAAATCGTTTGCGTCCGCCAGCCACCGACGACATCTCGCACCATTTGTACATCAATCTTTCCGCCTTCGCCCGCGAACAACGCCAGTTTCGATAGCTCTTGATCGAGCAAGCCAAACTCCGGGCCGATGATCTCGAGCAACTGTTCGGCAGCGATCGATTCCAGCTTCGCGTTGTGCTGCTTCTTCGTCCAAGCGATAAGCCATTTGCATAGCGTCGCTTCGTCAAGCACTTTGCGTTTGCCAATCGCCTTCTCCGGCGCGCGGCAATCGATCTGCAACCCGATCTTATCGATTGCCTTATAGAGTCGCGTGTTGCTTGCCCAAGTGCCAACATCGAGTATCAATACGCCTGACGAACGAGGCTTCTCGACATACGTTTCCAATCTCGCTCGTTCCTTGGTGACAAACGAATCAGCCGCCTCGACGATCACCAAACGACGATCGCCACCGAACAGCGACATCGTCGATAGCTCGTCCACCACATCGCGCCACTCGGTCGATGCTCCTTCAAGCGACGTGAAGGGGGCATCGTCGTCGCCCACGATCACCGTGCGCAATGAACGTGTTGCCAATCGTTTCAGAAAGCTTTCGCCGCCGAACAGGACGACAACGGGCGGCACCGATTCAGGGCTCTTGGCGAGAAACTCGAATGCGTGAACGGTGTTGGACATCTGAAGCGGCCTTCCATGAGCGGGTGCCCTAGATTATCCGCATCTGGGACGCCTTCAACAAGCGGTGCCCGACGAACGCTTGCAGGAAAATGCCTGATTTTAGGAACGATTACGGCCCGATACGCACAACCAACCAGCCGCTAAGCCGGCGAACCACAACCCACACACAACGATCGATTGATCGTACAGTGAGTCGTCGATCAGCACGCAAGTCAGACAGGTGAGCCCGGTCGCGAGGAGAAGCATCACGCCCACGGCGCTCGTTGGGTCGATGCGTTTACGAATCCAGATCCGCTGTGTCGTCATCGGTGTCGTCATCGTATGTTCAATCGCTTGAAGTGCCGCAGAAAAATCTCTGTGAGGCACTGCGATTGCGATATCCGTCGTCCGGTTCTGGATGCGAGCTGGAATCCCGCACACGGCTAGCCGTCGATGGACTGCATTAGCGGCTTGCAACTTCTTTCGAGCAGCAACAACGACCCACGTATCATCGCCGACGCCTTGCGTTGTCCCCGGCGTCGCAATTCTGGGATTGCTGTCGTGAATCGAATCCAGCGTCGCTCGAATTCGTTCCGCCGATTTTGGAACAAGTCCATCTGTTGTCGGGCGATAGTCTACGAAGGGCATACGACTCGTAGAGAGCAGCGCATCATCTTCGCCTGATCCACGCCATTCGCCTTCGCCATAGTACGAAATGAGAAAGCGATAGATCCGGGTATAGACCTGTCGAAACCAGCCGAATCGCCGCTCACGACCGATGTCGTCTTGCGCATTGGTTGCGAGATTCGCTTTCCATTCTTCCACGAGATGCTGGCGCGTGCTCATCATTGCTGGTCGCCGAGCGTTATGACAACGGATTCATCAGTCCGCCATCCTCTCAGTTTCACAGCCCGCCGACAAGTGAAATCACAGTTCTGGCTTACCGTTGGCCAATTCGTCACGCAATCGAGCCGCCAACTCATATTGCTCCTTGGCGACTGCCTCGGCAAGCTGCTCGTCGAGCGTCTTGCCGACTTCGTATTCTTTTCGCAAGGTTTCACGCAGATCGAGCAGTCGGGCGACGAGCTCATCGTCGTCGAAGTGTTCTTCGGCTTCATATTCCTCAAAGACTTCTCGCAAGCTGTCGAGACCGCCGTTAATGGCCTGAATCGACTCTTCCGGGCCGCCTTCGTCTAGCGACGCCAGGGCTGCAGCCTGAGTCCGGTGGAACAGGACGAAGGGCCTGTATTGTTCGTGGGAAAGCGTCCATTGATCATCGTCGGAGTACTTCTTGCAGAAATCCATTAGGGCCAGCGTATGATCCGCGTCGCGAATGGCGCGTTCATAGTCCTGGAGCCGCAACCAGCAGATCCGCCGGTGATAGTACTGCACAAACTCCCTGTCGACCTCGTTCGCTTGATCATCATCGATCACGAACTCGTCGCCAAAGCGAATGGACTCCGAAATGAGATACTCATGGTACGATTTGAAACCTTTGGGCCGAGCACCATCCGGGCGGCCCTCCATCTCCAGTTGCAGTACGCCCATGTCGATCCGCATTTGCAGGACATCGCGACCGTCGCTGCCCGTGACGATCCGAACGCCCAGAGCTTGTGGTTCATACGACCAGTCGCGAAGCAGTTCGTCGAGGTGTTCTGGGTGTGACATGACATCGATCCAGGCTGGAAGCAGCGAGAAGAAGTGTCCGATGTCTCAATTATAGCAGACAGTTGAGAATCGCGGAATTGTGAGGACGGCGATGTGGCCAACGCTCCATGCCACACAGGCTACGTGGATCGCACGGCATTAGGATGTCGGCGTCGACCGCGCCGCTGACGTGACATAGCGTGGTGCGGCTATCGCCGGCACCCTAACAATGCTGGGAAAGCATCACGACCATGCGAGAGGTTGCGACTAGCCGCGCAACCGGAAATCGAAGTTGCGTGTCGCGAATTGTTCGGAGAGAGTCTCGGTTTCGTCGATGTAGAGGACGTCTTCGTCGGCGACTGGACTCATCGCACCAAGAATTTGGCGGACATCCCAGACGAACGCTCCCGTTGCTGCGGTCAGCCAAATCAGCGATTCAAGCATCAATCCTTCGCCTGCGAGCAACAGAAACGGAACAATCAAGACCCCGATCCACGTCGCCGTATAGCCCCAACCTTGCCAGCAAATCGGCGTAACTCCCCACCCTCGTTGCTTTTTCTTAAACCAATCGGGTTTTCCAAACATGACGAGGGCTCCTCGGCGAATGATACAACGGGGTGGGCAGCAGGCAAAACGATAACGCTGCCGACACCTCGTATTCGCGGTCTTTCCGCCAAGCTTGGGAGGGTGGCGAAAAAAAATCTCCTCACGAGCGTCATCCCGCTCAATCGATCAACAGTACCGGCATTTCTTCGTCGTCCCGCCGCTCCCACTCGCGACGAATCTCACGAAGACCATAGGCGCACAACTCAAATTGCTGGCTCAACCGTTCCAAAATCGGGGCTGGAGCCTCGTTTTCTTCCTCGGCCTCGATGGTGCTGGCAATGAAATACGCTCGCTTTCCCTGCGAACAGTAGTCAATGAAGTGATCTTTCTTGGTGGGGCTCTGCATTTCCCGAAGTGCTTCGGGATACACACCGGCCCAAAATAGCGTGAAATCGCCTATGTGCCGATGGACCGAGCGTTTTGCAGTACCAACGCGTGCGTTCGCTTCGATAAGCATTTCGGTCACTTCGGTCAGCGGTCGGCCCGTTAGATTCCGGACTTTGTGGATCGACTCGGATCGCACAAACCGCATCAGCATACCGCTGACATAATCGACGAGTGGAGGGTCGACGACGCCCAGGTGAGACTGGAAGACATACTCCGCCATCCCGGCGAAGTAACGGTGAAGTGTCGATGAACTAGTTGCCTTCACTGACGACGTCCTCCACATAAGACCTAAGGGGTCATGGCGAGGACACGGCTGGCGCACCGATGAGACTTAAAGGCCCACAAGACGCCACAATCGCCGTGCTACGCCGGACGATTCGTTACTCTTAAAGGTCGAACGACCTCTACCTTCAACTTTACTTCCGATTTTCTTCGCAAGTCAAGTTTAATGTGAGCAAGATCCTTAAGCCGTGACTCTCACACGAATTAACGATTTGTCATCCCGCAACAGAAAGCCGGTCAGTTTAGACGAGCCGGGGCTACAAACGGCCTTCGCGCTAACAGGATTCGAGCGCCGCGAGCAGTTCCGAGGCATAGTCGCCGATCTCTTTCAGCACTTGTTCGCGTGGCCGTTCTGACGCCTCGGCGATCCGCCGAACAATCGCCGAACCGACAATTAGCCCATCGGAAACAGGAGCCAGCAGCTTGACATGCTCTGGCTTACTGACACCAAAGCCGATGCAGATCGGCAATTCCGTCTGTTCACGCAACCAACTGACATTGTCGACGAGCGACGGCGGAAGTTCGGTCCTTTCGCCGGTGATGCCGGTGACGGACACATAGTAGAGGAACCCCGTAGAGCTTTCCGCAATTCGCACGGCCCGCTCACGCGGCGTCGTCGGTGTGACCAGTTGAATCAAACTGAAATCCTCGCGACGGCAGACCTCAGCGAATTCGCCCGCTTCATCCACCAGCAAGTCCGGCACAATCGCGCCCGAAACACCGGCGGCTTTAGCTTCCGCGACATAGCGATCGGGCCCGTGCCGATAGATGATCGCATAGCTAACCATCGTCACGCGCGGCATCGACACATCGGTTCGTAGGCCGCCCAGCATTTCGAGGATTTTGGCTAACTTGATCTTCTTGCCAAGCGCGCGTGTGTAGGACGCCTGAATGACGGGCCCGTCGGCGATCGGATCGCTGTACGGAATGCCGACTTCGCACATGTGGCAACCGCGCGCGGCAAGCTCGCGAATCACGCTGGCCGAGAAATCCAAATCGGGATCACCCGCGGTGATGAATGGCATGAACGCCTTGCGTTTCTCGGAGCGGAGCTGCTGGAATAGTCGATCGATGTCAGACATGGCTTATGATTTCGCCTTCTCTTTCAAACGTGCAATCTCATTCGCGTCCTTGTCGCCACGACCGGACAGACAGACAACTACCATCTCCTCCTT
>JACKHN010000043.1 GCA_020638975.1 Planctomycetaceae bacterium | reverse complement strand
TTCCCTTTCCTCCTGATTGGCTGGGGGATCTCACCCGCGCTCGCTGCCGGAAACACGGTAGTTATCAAACCTGCCGAGGACACGTCGTTGTCCGCCATTTATCTGGCACAATTGGCAAAGGAAGTCGGTGTGCCGGATGGTGTGATCAACGTCGTCACCGGTCGTGGTGCAACCGCGGGCGCGGCACTCGCAAACAACCGCCAGATCAAACGCATGTCGTTCACCGGGTCACCGGAAGTCGGACAGCTTGTGGGCGAAGCATGCGGTCGTAATCTTGTTCCAGTCAAGTTGGAATTGGGAGGCAAGGGCGCTGCGGTTATCTTTGATGATGTCGACATCAAAGCAACTGCGGAAGCATTGGTCGGTGCAATCACGTTTCATTCTGGGCAGGTGTGTTGTGACGCAACTCGCTGGTTGATTCAGAAAGACATCTACGATGAATTTGTCGGTCACTGCAAAGCGCTGTTGCAAAACATCAAGATCGGTCACCCGCTTGATCCCAGCAGCCAAATGGGGCCGGTCGTAAATCCGAAACAGCGGGAGCGAGTTCTCGGCTATCAGGAAAAAGGGAAAGCCGAAGGTGCGGCCTGCTTGTTCGGCGGCGGTCCCGCAACCGTGGCTGGTTTCGAAGGCAACTATGTCAAGCCTGCATTGCTGGCCGGTTCACTCGATAACGTCGCGGCACGCGAAGAGATTTTCGGCCCAGTTGCTTATCTCGCTACGTTTGAAACCGAAGACGAGGCAATCGCGATGGCCAATGACACTGACTATGGATTGGCTAACAGCGTTTGGACCAACGACAAAGACCGTGCGAATCGCGTGGCCGAATCAATGATCGCCGGGAACAGTTGGATCAATGCCCACAACGTGTTCGCGCACGGCGTTCCCTATGGCGGGGTCAATAAGAGCGGCGTTGGTGGCGGTGTATTGTCGATTGAAACGCTGATGGACTACTACCGAAGTACCTCGGTAGTACGTCCGTTGGGTTAAGGTCGTTGATGAATATCTGCACATTTCCTTCAGCCTCAATTGAGATTCAATACAGTGGAATTAGACTACGACTCACGTTATCCAAGCGTCGACGACCTTCGAGAACGCGCACGACGACGGATCCCTCGATTCGCCTTCGAGTATCTCGACGGCGGCTGCAACGAAGACGTCAATCTGCATCGAAATACGGCTGAGATTCACGATGTTGAGCTGATCCCGCAGTACTTGTCGGAACACATCCAATCGGACATGCGTACCGAGATCTTTGGTCACACCTACGATGCACCGTTCGGAATATCGCCAATCGGTTTGCAGGGCTTGATGTGGCCCAAGACACCGGAAATCCTGGCCAAGGCCGCTCTCAAGCACAACATTCCATTCTGTCTCAGCACGGTTTCCACCAGCAGCATCGAAACGATCGCGGAAATTAGCGAGGGACAGGCTTGGTTTCAGTTGTATCATCCGACCGAAGACAGCGTTCGCGACGACATTATCAATCGCTGCAAGGCTGCCGAGCTTCCGGTGTTGGTCATCCTTGCCGATGTCCCTACGTTCGGCTACCGGCCACGCGACATCCGCAACGGCTTGGCGATGCCACCGAGCATGTCGCTCAGAAATATCCTGCAAATCATTGGACGTCCCGCTTGGGCGGCGAGCACGCTGCTGCACGGCCAGCCCGCGTTCGAGACGCTGAAGCCTTACATGCCAAAGGGTCTAAATCTGAAACAACTGGGCCTGTTCATGGACAAGACGTTCTCGGGACGGTTGAACGAAGAAAAGATCAAACCGATCCGTGAAATGTGGCCCGGTAAATTGGTCATCAAGGGTATCGCCTGTGAAGCCGACGCCGAGCGAGCCATTCGTTTAGGTGTCGACGGGCTCTGGGTGTCCAACCACGGCGGTCGTCAGCTCGATGCCGGGCAATCCGCCATCAATGCGCTTCGCGGAATCGCAAGAAAGTTCAAGGGGCAATTAACAATCATGATGGATTCCGGCATTCGCAGCGGTCCGGACATTGCCAGAACGATGGCGACCGGAGCCGACTTCACGATGCTCGGACGGACGTTCATGTACGGCACCGCTGCGTTGGGCAGCCGGGGCGGAGACCACACAATCGCGATCTTGAAGCGTCAACTCCGACAAGTCATGGAGCAACTGTGCTGTCAGCGTACGCAGGATTTCCCCAATCACCTTTCGTCGTAGCACAGTCGCGTAACCGTCGCGATATTTCAAAGGATCACATTCTCCCGTGCGAACCACTTCTCACTCGTTCAAACGCCCCGAAGCTGATCTCTCGATGCTCGAGCTGTTGGCTTTAAAGTATGCCAATGTCGATGCCGCGATTGCGGAATCGGCGCGGCTTGCAGCCGTTCAAACGTTGCCCAAAGGGGTTGTGCATGTCATCAGTGACATTCATGGCGAAGACAAGAAGCTGCAACACATCATCAACAATGCTTCAGGGACGTTGAGACCGCTTGTCGAAGACATGTTCGCGAGAACGATGGACGACGTCGAACGGGCAGAATTTCTCAAGCTGATCTTTTATCCCGCCGAAGTGACTCAGCGAGTTGGAGACACCCTGACGACTCCTGACCAAGTCAAGGCGTACTCGCAGCGGATGCTCAGACCACAGCTAGAGTTGCTCCGTTATCTCGTTTCCAACTTTAGCTTGCGGCTCGCGACGGAGCTCTTTCCTGCCGAGTATCGAGAATTGTTGTTGGAGATGATGCACGCGCCGTCAACGGAACGTGGGCCAGACTTCATTGATGCGATGCTGGAGGAACTCGTGCGTCGCGGTCGAGCATTGCACCTGATTCATCTGCTGGGACGCTTGATCCGAAACCTTGCGGTCGATGAATTGATTATCGCCGGCGACCTTTGGGATCGAGGACCACGCGGCGATCGTGTGATGGATTACCTGCGGTTGCAACCCAATGTCGAGTTCATCTGGGGCAACCACGACGTCTTGTGGCTGGGCGCGTCACTGGGACATGAAGCACTGATTTGTACCGTCCTGCGAGTTTCTCTGCGCTATCGTCGCCTCGGGCAGCTTGACGAGGGATACAGCGTGCCGCTCACTCCGCTGGAACACCTTGCCCGGACGGTCTACGCCGATGATCCGGCAAAGCACTTCATGCCCAAGGGTGATGGAATGCGACCGAATGATGTGGTCGCCCGTATGCAAAAAGCCGCTGCCGTGATGCAGTTCAAACTCGAAGGCCAGATGATCGAGCGAAATCCGCAATGGAATTTGGACCATCGACGATTGATGCACCGGATCGACTATGCCAAGGGCACGATTGAGATTGACGGCCACACCTACAGCCTGCGCGATACAAAGTTCCCAACGGTCGATCCCGAAAACCCTTACAGGCTTTCCGAGGATGAGTCGAGGTGCCTCGCCTACTTGAAACACTCGTTTCAAAACAGCCAAAAGCTGCAAGAGCAGATGCGATTTATGGTCGGGCATGGTTCGATGTACCTGAAACGAGACGATTGCTTGATCTTTCATGGATGTGTGCCGGTGGACGAGAAAGGTGACTTTCTGCCGCTAACAATCGACGGAAAGTCGCTTACGGGTCGAGCGATGTTCGAGGAGATCGAGAAAGTGGTTCGGCGTGCAGTCGTCAAATCCAATCCAGCTGATCTCGACTTCCTGTGGTACCTGTGGAGTGGCCCGAGATCGCCGTTGTTCGGCAAGGACCGCATCGCCACCTTGGAACGCGACTTCATCGCCGACAAGACTCCTCACCGAGAAACGAAAGACGCTTACTTCTCTCTGATCCATGAAGCTGAGTTCTGCGACAAGGTGCTGAGTGAATTCGGAATGGAGACCGAAGGCGGCTTGATCGTCAATGGACACGTTCCTGTAAAAGTGGAAGCCGGCGAGTCGCCGCTGAAGCGTAGCGGTAAAGCGATCACCATTGACGGAGCGTTTTCGGAGGCTTACGGCGACTACGGCTACACATTGCTGCTGGAACCGGATCGCATCGTGTTGGCGCAGCATTCCCATTTCGATTCGGTCGAAGCGGCAATTCGAGACGGAGTAGATATCGTTCCGAAAATGCAAGATATTCGCGTATTTGATGCACCTCGACGGACGGCCGATACCGAGCGAGGCCAGCGAATCGGCTACCGCATCGAAATGCTGGAACGATTGATCGAAGCCTACCAAACCAATCGCTTGCACGAACGTCCTGCAGACACGTTGTCGTGACCAGCAAGAACGAGGAATGACAATTTGACACCGATGTTGTTGAAGCAAGATTCCAGCGTAGGTCACCGCCCTACGGCAATGTCAATCACATCGCAATCTCCAAACCGACAGAAACGCAATATGAAACAAGCTACCGCGCTCTTCACCTGCTGCCTCCTTGCCGTCTGCGGCGTGATCACCGCTACGGAGTCGAAACCCAATGTACTGTTCATCCTCGCAGACGATCTTGGTGCACGCGACTTGAGCAACGAAGGTTCGACCTTCTACGAGAGCCCACACATCGACCGCATTGCAAACATGGGCATGAAGTTCACTCGGGGTTACGCCGCGTGCCAAGTGTGCAGTCCGTCTCGTGCATCGATCCTTACCGGAAAGTATCCCGTCAATGTCGGTATCACAACGTGGATCGGTGACCAATCCGGCGAGGCTTGGAGGAAATCGAATCGTAACGACAGCCACCTGCCACCAGAGTATGAACACAATTTGCGAGCATCGGAGTGGACGCTCGCCGAAGTGCTACGTGATGCCGGGTATCGAACTTTCTTTGCCGGCAAGTGGCACCTTGGTTCCAACGGATCCTGGCCGACGGATCACGGTTTCGAGATTAACCAAGGCGGTTGGGACGCAGGCAGCCCGCGCGGCGGCTTTTTCTCACCGTACCAGAATCCAAACTTGAAAGACGGCCCGCGCGGCGAGTCGCTACCAATTCGCCTCGGACAGGAAACGGCAAGTTTTATCGAAGCCAACAAAGACAAGCCGTTTCTCGCCTATCTCTCATTCTATTCGGTACACGGTCCGATTCAGACGAGTCAATCGCTTTGGCACAAGTACCGTGAGAAAGCCGTCGCTCACGGACTCGCCGAAGAACGATTTCTCTTCGACCGCCGACTGTCAGTTCGACAAGTTCAGGACTGTCCAATCTACGGTGGAATGATCGAGTCCATGGATGAAGCGGTTGGCATCGTGCTGAAGAAACTGGATGACCTTGGCCTGATGGACAACACCATTGTTTGTTTTACTTCCGATAACGGCGGCGTGTCGTCCGGCGACGCATTCTCCACAAGCAATCTACCGTTGCGGGGAGGCAAAGGGCGGCAATGGGAAGGCGGCATTCGCGAGCCGTTTTACATATACGCACCTCGAGTCACCAATCCCAGATCGCAATCCGATATCCCAGCTAGCGGCATCGACTGGTACCCAACACTGCTAGAGCTTGTCGGTGTTAAAGTCCCAACGGATCAGGCGGTCGATGGCGTCAGCTTGGTGCCGGTTCTGAAAGGTGATGCCATCGAAACCCGCCCGCTGTACTGGCACTATCCGCACTATGGAAATCAGGGCGGAGAACCCTCGTCGATCATTTTGGAAGACGACTGGAAGCTCATCTACTACCACGAGGATCAACGCTACGAACTGTACAACGTCGCGAAGGATGTCGGCGAACAGAACGACTTGCTTGCTGCCGAACCAGATCGCGCAATGAGCATGCGCACGCGTCTCACAGAATGGCTCACAGTGACAAACGCGAAGTTCCCAACGCCCGATTCGCGGTTCGATCCCGCAAAGCGAGATGCTCGTTGGGAGATGCTTAGCACTTCTGGCAAGCGTCGACTCGAGGCACAACACGCCGCATTCTTGGCGGAAGAGTACAAGCCCAATGACGACTGGTGGGGAAGTTCGCTTGCCGATTGATATCCCCCCCAAGGCACCAACCCAATTGTGTCCATTCCAATACCTGCACTGCTAGCACGGAAGGACATCACAATTGTGAGTTTTTCCGTTAACTGCTAATCTCCCATCCACCCCAATGTGTCACATCAGGCCTCAAAATAACTGATCACAGGAAGAGTCGATGGCTTTGCCTGCTATCCCTTTCCAGCAGCCGCCAGCAATCGACCAGGCCTGCGCAATTCCCTTCCGTTGTGTTTCCCGTCAAATCGAATACTGTCTGATCACGGCCAGTTCAGGCCGTTGGCTGTTTCCCAAGGGATTCGTAGAACCGGGTGAAACGTTCGCCGAAGCCGCGTTGAAAGAAGCTGCTGAAGAAGCGGGGCTTCACGGTCGCGTCATCGGCGACCCGGTTGGTTGGTATGAAATTAAAAAGAAGCGATCGCGTCGAACCGTGATTACCCTGCTCATGGAAGTCTCACACTGTGACGAAACTTGGAAAGAGGCCGCGACAAGACAACGACGTTGGGCCAAGCTACGTGAAGCACGCACTCTGGTCGCAGATCCCGGTCTGCGTCAACTCCTGAGTGCCGCAAGTGCTCTTCTGCGTGCGGCCTAATGGAGACAGGTGGTTTGATTGGCCATCGATTCGCCTGCGAGATAGCACCATCGACAGCCAGAAGCGGAAGGTTGAAGTCTTGGCACACGCGGCAAAGTGGATCAACGCAAAACGGACCGAACCGGTTACAGAAGTAGCGGTTCGGAGCTTGAAATCACGCTTGGAACTAGTCCAGCAATTGCTTCCGCTGGCGGCGACCAAGCACCGAGAAAGTATCGAATACGTACATCATCTTCGCGTTGCGTCACGAAGAGCTGAAGCCACGCTTGAGATGTATCGCGAACTACTCCCCCCATGGCGTGCAACCTGGATTCAAAAACAACTGGGGCGGATTCGTCGAGCCACCAACGATGCTCGTGACGATGATGTCCTTGCGCTACGACTATCCAAGGACAATTCGTCGCCTGCGGCTGAGTTGTTGAAGCTAGTCTGCGAACATCGCGATCACGCTCAACAAGCCGTGATGGATGTCTATGAACGAATGACGAGGAAACAGGGGCGTTTTGATCGCCGCGTGAAGAAGCTGCTCCAACGAGTCCACATCCGCGGCAAGCAGCGAAAGTCGAAAGAGCCCAGCTTTCACATCTGGGCACAAGGTCATCTTCGGCCCATTCTCGACGACTTTTTCGAGACAGCGCAAGGCGACTTGAATGCCACCGATCGGCTGCACCAATTTCGCATTGCCGGAAAAAAGCTTCGTTACGCATTGGAGTTATTGTCCGCATCCTTCGATTCAAGCCTGCGAGAAGTGGCCTATCCGCTCTTAGAGGCTCTGCAAGACAAACTCGGGAGAATCAATGATCATGCGTCAGCATCGAATCGACTCGAACGCTGGCTAAGCGAAACGGATGACGCCGAACGGGGCAAGTACCTGAGCGAGATGCTACATAGTGAAAGGCAACAACTGCTCGAATCACAACAGCGATTCTTCGCGTGGTGGTCCGTCGAGCGGCAGATTGAACTGCGTCGCGCGTTCGAACGCGTGGTTGGCAGCGACAGTAGGACGGAGAACTAGCAATGAAGACTCGCGTGGCGAACGAACGACGTCTACGCCAATTCAGCTTCTCCGGAGAAGCAAGTTTGTTCGTCGTGCGATCGGAGTCGTCGGGCCAGCCGCCGTCGCGGCTGTAAGAACGGAACGACGGTGACTTGCCATGGTCGACACGATCGTACCCTTCACACCGCGCTAATTGTGAAGGAGCGGGCAAGCAGCAATTAGTGATCTACTAAGCTTGACATAGAGGATTGTCATCGTGTTACTTGCCGAGACCGCTGTCGAGTCCATAGAAGTGGGCACCATTCTAATGGGGCTGCTCGGAGGACTGGCGTTGTTCCTGTTCGGAATGGACCAGATGTCTGATGCGTTGAAGTTGATCGCGGGCGAGGGAATAAAGAGAGTTCTGGCCAAACTGACGACCAACCGGTTTACCGGTGCTTTGGCGGGAGCATTCGTCACGACGATTATCCAATCTTCTTCGGTGACAACCGTGCTCGTCGTGGGATTCATCTCGGCGGGGTTGATGTCATTAACTCAGTCGATCGGCGTCATCATGGGCGCAAACATCGGGACAACCGTTACGGCGCAACTGATCGCCTTTAAAATAACACACTACTCGCTAGTCCTAGTGGCCATCGGATTCTTCATGCTGTTCTGTTCAAAGAACGAGAAGGTCCGCCATTATGGGCACATGATCATGGGCTTGGGGCTGATCTTCTTCGGCATGCACTTGATGAGCGAAGGGACATCGCCCTTGCGAACGTATCCGCCATTCATGGACATGATGCAGCAAATAGACAATCCATTGACGGCGATTCTCTTAGCCGCTGTCTTCACCGCGCTCGTCCAAAGCTCATCTGCAACAACAGGCTTGGTAATTACACTCGCCAGTCAGGGTTTCATATCACTGGACGCAGGCATCGCACTCGTGTTCGGTGCCAATATTGGTACCTGTATCACGGCGGGACTCGCGTCGCTCGGAAAATCGCGAGAGGCAGTACGGGCGGCACTGGTTCACGTCGTATTCAATGTGGCAGGCGTTGCAATATGGTTTGCCTTCATTCCTCAACTCGCTGCATTCGTCGCTTGGATCTCACCATCGAATCTGGATCTCGTCGGCACGGCCAAGCTCGCCGCCGAAACACCGCGACAGATCGCCAACGCACACACCGTCTTCAATATCGCGAATACCGTCCTCTTCATCTGGTTCACGGGCCCATTTGCGTGGCTCGTACATCAGATTGTACCTGAGCGTGCGGCAGTCAAAGTCGAGTCTGCACAGCCAAAGTATCTGGACCCCATCCTGCTCCAAACGCCGTCTCTTGCGATGGACATCGTCCGGATGGAACTGGGGCGATTGGGAGCCGCTGCACTGCACATGATGCGAGGGGCACTTAATACGGTCATCCGTGGAACCAACGAAGAAATCAATGCACTAGAAGACTTGGACAACAACGTTGACGCATTGTACGGGGCGATCGTCACGTACCTCGGACGGCTCTCCAAAGAAAACCTCTCCAATCATCAGACGGCACAGCTGCAGGACTATTTGGCGGCTGCAAATTACATCGAGAGCATTGGCGACATGATCGAGACTAACCTTGTCGATGCAGCCCGCGATCGCTTACGCGCCAAGCTTCATATCAGTCAAGCGACGGAGGACGTCCTTTGCGCCTTGAATAAGGAAGTGGGTTGGGCCACGGAACGTGCGATACGCGCCATCGTCTCGAACGATCAAGACAGCGCTCGCGAGGTGGCCGAAGCAAAAGTCGAAATCAACCGACTGGCGACTGCGGCAGAGGCCCATCTGTCGCAGCGTCTATCCGCCGATGAACCCAACCGACTGGCTACGTTTCGCCTGGAGTCGGAAGTCATGGAGTATCTTCGCCGAATGTATTACTTCGCGAAACGAATTGCGAAGTTAGTTGGCGAAGTCGAATTCCATGAAGAACAGGAATCGCGAGCGACGACGGAAGAGGGCACCGCGTAACACGCCACTTTCCAGCACGCGATTCGAGCATCACAGGCCATTTTGCGTCGCAAATGGGAGCTAAGTTGATTCAAAGGCGAATCCCGATCAAGCCATCCACAAAAGCATCGTTGACCGTCCCGGCGCCGATTCGCGACGGCGAGCGAACAATCAGCGGCATCTTGAGCGACTCGTCCAAGATCAAACGCTTGTCGTACAGTCCGTGCTGTTGTTGAAACGCATCCCTTCAGTAGCCAACCGATCAAGCGTTCGCGAATGCACACACTGTTTCGACCACGCTCCATTAGCCCCAATCGCTTCCAATGCGTGATCTTCCGAAAGGATAAGCAACGCTCGCGTAACTAGTGGGATAGGCTGCCAGCCTGTCAGCGGCAAATCGACAGGCTGGAAGCCGATCCCACGCCGAAACACCGTCAGTTATTTCACGAGCAGTGCTAAATAGGATATTGGGCTTCGGCTGTGAGTCAGCCGGTAGTATCGGAGATGAAGTTAACGCAACAATCGCGACTCGTGAAATCGAGCAGTTCAAAGATTTCTTCATGGCTCTATTGCTCCCGCTTGTCGCAATGACTCGACATGATAATCGAACCAGATTGGTTCGAGTCGCTTGATCATTTCGGTTCGATTGTGTGCAAGGCCTTCAAGCTCGATGTAGGTGTGATCGACGTTATGCTCGACGAGATGCTCGTGGAAGCTGCGGATCGTGGGAAGATGGCCGCCGTCTTTCGTGCCACACGCAATTTGAATGCGAAGCTTGCCGCGAATCTGCTTGAGGTTCTTCTCCAGCAACACGAATGCGTCATTGGCTTCGTAGTTGGCTCGATCTGGGCCCAGATAACCGCCGATGACGTCATGCCAACTCTCCGCGTTGTCGAAGTTCTCAAGCGTCGCAGGCACGTTTCCCGCCTGACAAAACAGCGAGCAAAACATTTCAGGGTACTTCATCGCCAATCGCAACGAACCGCGTCCGCCCATTGAAAAACCTTCAATACATCGCCCTGAGCCTGACGCGATCGTGCGAAACTCTTGGTCGATGTGCGGAATCAACTCGGTGATCAAGATCGACTCGATGGGATACTTGCCGTCGTACGAGTCCTTGTAAAACGTACTCGTTCCACCGTTCGGCAACACCATGATCATCGGAGGCCATTTGCCTGACACGATGCCGTCGTGCAGCACCTGTACATCCTCGAAGCTGTGGAACTCGGTGTTGCCTCCATTGCCGTGAAGGTTGTAGATCACGGGATAACGTTGGTCTTCGTTCGCGTCGTAGTTGGGTGGCAAGTAGATGCAATATCCAACCTTCTGGCCTGCTAGTTTGGACTCGAAGGTGCGATGCGTCGTATTGGGCGGGAGTTGCTTGTGGGGCGGGAGTTCGTTCGCCCAAACAATGCCTGCCTCCGACGGTGACTTCGCTTTCGGTTTGGCGGGCTTCGCTTCTTGAGCGACCGCACTTGTGGTGATTACCAGAATTGTGGATGCCAGTGTGGGGAGAGTTGAGATTCGTACTTTCATCGTTGTGGCTCAGGCGATGGTGCGAGTTGGCTGATGAATCGAATCAGAAATTGGTACTGGATGTCGATTATTGGAGTCCAGGCTTCAGCCTGCCTCTTTCAACCTGAAAGCTGTATTCCAACGGACTGCGAAAGATCAGGTTATACTCTGGGCATTCCAGCAACGCTACAATTCGCTTTGTTTAACGATCGCCCGCACACCGCGTACTCCGTCTGGATTCGATCACTCAGTAAACTTGACCAACCAAGTGGTTTGCGATGTCAAAAACAATTCTCGGTATCGGGGCTCACTACGACGACTGCATCTTCGGAATCCCAGGGATTCTTCTACATGCGATTCGAAAGAATCATCGTGTTGTTATTCTGTCGTTGATCGGCGACTACTCGAATTGGCGTCCGGTGAGGGGTCGCGAGCGGGAGTTAACGGAAGGCACGAAGCGTTTGTGCGGCGACTTCGGGGTCGAAATGCAGTTTCTGAAGTTCGCCGAGATGTCGTTTGATGTGGAATTGGAAGCCAAGAGGCAGGTCGCCGAAGCGGTCGCGAAGATTCAGCCTGATACGGCGTTTATGTTGTGGCCTCACGATCGGCATTCGGATCATGAAGTTGCGTCGCGACTGTCGAGCATTGCGCTGAAACATGCCGATCGATTGATCAACGAGTCGATATCCTATCGTGGGCCGAGCCGAACTTACTGGTACGACAATGGACCTCGGCACACAATCGGATTCGAGCCTAATACTTACGTCGATGTAACGGATGACTGGCCGCGTGCCATGGAATGGCTGGGGCGGTTGATGGCTCTTTCGCAGAACGTTGATTACGACCCACTCGACCAAGGCGGAGCCGTGCGTGCAAAGGAGACGCTGGCAAAGTATCGTGGTGCTACCTGCGGTGTTCAATACGCAGAGGCGCTTCGCTCTTTCAACGAATACCCGCAAGACATTCTTTGAATCGTTTGATTGCTCATGGATTTTCGATAGGAACGAGATGAACCGTAGAAGCTTTCATTGGTCGGTGCGACTCATCGCAGTCACTTTACTCGCCATCGTGGTAAACCTCAGTCCGGGCGAGGAACTTCCCAACATCATCTTGCTCATGGGTGACGATCACGGTTGGGATGAGACGGGCTACAACGGGCATCCGCATCTAAAGACGCCGGTGCTGGATGAAATGGCGGCCTCAGGACTTCGATTGGATCGATTCTATTCGGCTCATCCCTCGTGCTCGCCGACTCGCGGAAGTGTCATGACGGGGCGGCATCCGAATCGTTACGGCACGCTTGCTCCAGGTTATTCGACACGCCCCGAAGAGATAACGATCGCGCATGTCTTGAAACAGGCCGGGTATGCCTGTGGACATTTCGGAAAATGGCATCTCGGTCCAGTCAAGGCTGCTTCGCCCACAAACCCCGGAGCGATGGGATTTGACGAGTGGCTGTCGCATGACAACTTCTTCGAACTGAATCCCATGTTCTCTCGCAACGGCGGCCCACCTCAACAGTTTGAGGGCGAGAGTTCCGAGATCGTCATCGCCGAGACGATTCAGTTTTTGACAAAGACGCAGCAAACAAAGCAGCCTTTCTTTGCCGTCGTGTGGTTTGGCTCGCCGCATGAGCCGTACAGCGGTCTCGAAAAAGATCTCGCCCTGTACGACGATCTGCCAGCGGAATACGCAAAAAAACGATTCAAGCTGACGTCCAACGAAACCGGTCGCCCGACAACGCGACCGCTGCGCGATGTCTTGCGAGAACGCTATGCCGAAATAACAGCAATGGATCGCTCGATTGGACAGCTTCGCGATTGGTTGAAGAAGGAAGGGTTGCGAGATAACACGCTGCTATGGTATTGCGGTGACAATGGTACGCCGGGCGACGGCATCGTGACTTCTCCGTTCCGCGGACAGAAAGGAAACATGTACGAAGGAGGCATCCGAGTTCCGGGTGTTATCGAATGGCCCGCCAGAATTGCCACGCCAATCGTCTCCGATGTGAACTCCGTCACAAGCGACATCCTGCCGACACTCTGCAAGTTGACGAACTCAACTCTACCGGACCGCCCTTTGGACGGGATCGATCTCACTCCCATGATCGATCGCCAGATGAGCGAACGACCGACTCCCATTGGCTTCTGGAGTTTCGATACGTCGGACAAGGCGGGCCGCGAGCCCTATATCGATGCTGAACTTCAGCGAGGCACGACCCCCTTGGTCAAGATGATGGGAGACATCCACACTCGCAACTTCCTTAACTTTCGTCACTCAACAATTACGGAGCAAGACTTTGCCGGTGCTCGCGTCCTGCTGGGAAACCGCTATAAACTTGTCGTTCACAGCGAGCGGAGCGGCGAAATGCGAAGCGAACTATTTGATCTTCGGAATGATCCCGCCGAGGAGAACAATCTTGTCGACTCCGAACCAGACATTACCGCCGCAATGCACTCAGAACTGAGAAGTTGGCAACAGTCAGTGCTGACGAGTTTGACCGGTGCCGATTACAAGTGAGCGTTGCAAAGAGCGAGGCTTTCCCATCTAGGATCGCGGGGAAAAAAATACTTCGCGTCTGAGTCTGCTCTATCCAAGGATCTCGTGAATCACGTTTCCATGCACGTCGGTCAGTCGGAAGTCACGACCTGAGTAGCGATACGTTAGCTTCTTGTGGTCTAACCCAAGGGCGTACAACATCGTGGCGTGCAGGTCGTGAACGCTGGTCGGATTCTCTTGGGCCTTGAACCCAAATTCGTCAGTCGCTCCGTAAACCGTTCCGCCTTTGATGCCGCCGCCCGCTAGCCAGACGCTGAATCCGTAGTGGTTGTGGTCTCGTCCAAGCTTTGAAACACCAGCACCGGAGAGTTCCACAGTCGGCGTGCGTCCGAATTCGCCACCCCATACCACTAATGTCTCGTCCAACATGCCGCGTGACTTGAGATCACTCAACAGTGCGGAGATGGGCTGATCGATCTGGTTCGCCAGCTTGCGGTGGTTATCAGCGATATTGTCGTGATTGTCCCAAGGTTGACCGGCTCCGTGCCACAATTGAATGTAGCGGACTCCGCGTTCGGCCAGTCGCCGCGCAATCAGCGTCTGGCGTCCGTGCACGCTCTCGCCGTAAAGGTCGCGAACGTGTTGCGGTTCATTCGCAATGTCGAAAGCTTCGCTCGCCTCCGTCTGCATGCGAAACGCCAGTTCGTACGACTGAATTCGGGCTTCCAGCCGCCGATCCAGACGTTGTGATTGATGCTGGTGATTCCATTTCGCCAGCAGTTCCAGCTGACGTTTCTGATCGGGAGTACTGATATGCGGGTGTTCGATATTTTCAATCAGTCGACTTAACTGCGTGTGCTGAGTGTCGATATGCGTTCCTTGATAGGCGCCGGGAAGGAACGCCGATTGCCAGTTCTCCGCGTCCTTGATCGGCAGACCGCCGGGGCACATGACAATGAAGCCAGGCAGGTTTTGATTTTCGGCACCAAGTCCGTACAGCACCCACGCGCCGGCACTGGGACGAGCCTGCACGGAATCGCCACAGTTCATCAACATCAGCGAAGGTTCGTGATTGGGCACTTGAGCGTACATCGATCGAATCACGGCGATGTCATCAATGTGTTGGGCGGTCTTAGCGAATAATTCACTGACCTCAATTCCGGATTCGCCGTACGGCTGGAACTTGAACGGTGATGGGAAGGCAGCTCCGGTCTTGCGCTCGGTCGTCAGCGTCTCGCCCAGTCGCTGCCCGGCGTACTTTTCCAATGCGGGCTTTGGATCGAAGGTATCCACATGGGATGGGCCGCCGTTCAGGAAGAACTGAATCACGCGCTTCGCTTTGCCGCCAAAATGGGGACCGGTCGCGGCGTGGTTTGATCCATCATCGTCGGCCAGAACTGCATTCAGCCCGAGAGCTCCGATGCCCAAGCCAGAACGTAACAGCATGTCACGTCGGCTCAGCGGCGGATTGAATTCGTTTGATGTTCTGAATTTCATTTTGGCAATTCCGTGTTTCGTGAAACGTCGCTACCTGTGAGGAAAGTTGTTAGATATCACAACCCGAAGCGTGAGCGAGGATCTGGTTTACGGCAGTTCCTCGCTTATGTTTTTTGAAGTTGAGCTCATCGCGTTCCGCCGGGCCACAGGCCCAGCAATTTGCCTAGCCCAGCCCGAAGGGCTGGGTGTCAGCCGAAATTGTTCGTGAGGGCCGAAGGTCCGGCCATTTGCAACCGACCTACGCAGTCCAAGCAAACGGTCGGGCCGTTGGCCCTACGATTCTGTGGTCTTATCGATACCCAGCCCGCCGGGCTGGGCTAGGTAATCGGACGGGGCCTTGCCCCTAAATCAAACAACGCAACTTCAAAACTTACGCATCGGGTTGTGATCGTCACTAACGTGCCGCGGTTCAACTAGTCGACAAACAAAAACTCATTGGAACAAAACAGGATCTGAGCCAACTGTTCCAGTGGGCCCAGCCGATCTGCGGCGTTGGTTGGAAAGTCGGCTTCTGAATCCCACACCATCGCCGAGCTTGATGCGTGCGTGTCCGTAATCGTCGCCTTCCACAAGTACTGATCCGTATTCAACACCTTGTCGATATCCACGACAAAATCGATTGTCTCGCCCTTCTTGACCGAGATCGCTTCCGTATCCAATTGTGCGGCTGATTGGTGAACCTTCGCCTCGCCAAGCCGACCGAATTGGGAACTGACCAGGAACGCACGCACTCCATCGCCTGCCGCCTCTTCGTGACGCAACTCTGATTCGACTCGCACTCGCATGTCGCGTGGAGCCGTCCAGCGACGCACGCTGGCTGTGGCTCGCGTGTTCCCGGGATGCCCACCAACGGCGGACAGTTGCACCCAGCCCAACGTGGCATCAGGCCACGCGGGGCCGCCCTGCCATGCTTCGCCGGTGAAGTGCGGTAACTTTTCGAATTGCTCGACGCGCTGCACATCTTCGTTGTAGACGCCGTAACCGTAAGTCCAGTCGGCTGCCGTGAGACGAAGGGCTGGATTTTCGGACGACGCTTGGGAAACAACCTGCAAGGCGTCCTTCAGTTCGGCCTCCGTCGGAGCACGCTGTAAGACTTGCTGAAACATCTTTTCAATCGCATCCTGCGGAGCAGAATCTTCGTCGCATGCTGCTGCCAACCGTTTGGCACGTTCCAGAACCAGTGGGTGATTCATAAAGAACAGCGCCTGCTGCGGCACCGTGGTCTGGCTGCGTTTCGATACATGGAGATCTGGGTTGGCGAAGTCAAACACGCGCAAGATCGCCGGTAAAAACTGGCGATCCACCAGCCCGTAAAGTGTTCGTCGCACGTTCGATGTGTCTTTGAACAGATCCTTGGGCTTGCCGCCGGTCCGTAAATCGATTTCCCCCGTAGCCGTCAGCATCGAATCGCGAAACTGTTCAAATGTCAGACGCCGCGAATTCGCCCGCCAAAGTAATCGGTTGTCCGGGTCGACTTCGAGGGCCCGCGCAAGGTCAACCTTCTTGGTCGGCCCAAGGGACGATCTGCGGAATGTTGCGGAAGTCACAATCAAACGATGCAGCATTTTCAAGCTCCAGCCTTCCTCAACAAATCGACTCGTCAGCCAGTCGAGCAATTCAGGGTGAGACGGTCGTTCGGCTCGCAAGCCAAAATCGCTGGGTGTCGATACTAGACCTGCTCCAAAATGCTGAGTCCATACGCGATTGACGATCACACGCGCAGTCAGCGGATTGGACTTGTCGATAATGTGCTGAGCAAGTTCCAGCCGACCACTTCCGATCTCGAACGGTTTCCGTTCTGGGGGCGACAACACGGCAAGAAAACGTCGCGGGACATCATCGCCCTGCGTGAGAATGTTGCCTCGTTTGAAGATGCGAGGTTCGGAAGGAGTGGGGCGGTCACGGATAGTCAAGGCATAGCCGGGCGGTTGTTCTGGGCCAATCAACCAGCGGTCAACCTCTCCTTGCAGTTTCCACAACTCCGTACAGGTGCCGCTGTCGAAAAACGTTTCGGTGTGGACGATTCCTTCATCGGGAACCTCGCAAGGCGAACTTGGTCCAAACATCACGCGACGAAGTTGTTCCGTTGCGGGATCTGATAGCGGTTCGTGTTTTGCATCTTCTGACTGCTTCGTCGCTTCGGCATCGATCTGAGCAAACAATTCGCCGTAGCGGTCGATGACTTCCGTGAAGTTCTCCGGCGGAGTCTCGAAGATGGCGGCGACGCGCGAATTGATTTGCTCTGGCGTTGCCACACGAATCGCCGCGCAGACCGCGGATGATTTGGCAGCAAACTCATCCGGATCTAGTTCTTCAAACATGTGCCACGGCACAAACACAGGATCGCCTTGCCGATTCGCGTTTCTCAAATAGGCTTCCCACCTTCGAACGAACGCCGGCAATAGATCTGATTTCTCGAAGATCTGATCGAAACCATTCGGCGGATACTTGTGTAGTTCCGTTTGCGCAAACAAGTAATCGCGAACGCGGCTGCGAGCTCGCTGTGACGATTCGTCGCGACTTGACTTCAACTTCTCCTGCAATGCTGCCGAACGCTTCTGGAGTTCTGCTTCGAACTTGTCATCACGAGGCGTCTTGTCGAGTCGCACCAACTCTTCCGAGCAACTGTTGAAGACCCCGTATAACGAGTAGTAGTCGGCAGTGGGAATGGGGTCGTACTTGTGGTCATGACAGCGAGCACAGCTGACCGTCAGCCCTAGCGTTCCACGAGTGACGACGTCGATGCGGTCATCCATGATGTCACGATTGACGCCCAGGAACCGCCGGCCAATGGTCAAGAATCCCATCGCGGACAAGTCTTCGTCTCGTTTGTCCGCAACTTGATCAGCCGCCAATTGCAGCAAGAGAAAGCGATCGTAGGGCATATCTTCGTTTAGCGCGCTGACAACCCAATCGCGATACCGCCACGCATGCACCCAGAAACGTTCTTCGCGAGCATACACATACCCCTTGGTGTCAGAATACCGAGCCACATCCAGCCAGTGCCGCGCCCAGTGTTCGCCGTATTGCTGCGAAGCAAGATACTGTTCCACAAGGTCCGTGTAGGCGTCCTCGGAATTGTCGGCGAGGAACTTCTGGACATCGATCGGGTTTGGCGGAAGCCCCGTCAAGGAAAACGACAAACGGCGAATCAATGTACGCCGGTCGGATTCAGGCGCAGGCGAGAGTCCTGCCTCATTCAAGCGGCTCAGTACGAACGCGTCGATCGGATTCCTGGCGACCGAACCTGACGAGATCTCGGGTATCGAAGGATCTTCGATAGGCTGGAATGCCCAGTGGTGTTCCGCATCTTCTTCTGCGGCGGAGCGTAACCGCATCGCACTTTCAGGCCACGGCACTCCCAGTTCGACCCACTTTGCAATCGCTGCAATCTGAAGTTCCGTAAGCGACTCTTCCGGTGGCATCGCCAAGTCGCCGGTCCGTCTGACCGCTTTCAGAATGAGGCTGTCGGCAGACTTCGAGACGGCGACCGGCCCGGAATCTCCACCCTTTATCAACGCTGTTTGTGAATCGAGCCGCAGCCCACCGTTCTGCTCTGTGGCGCCATGACAGGCAATGCAATGTTCAACAAGGATAGGCCGTATTTCTGACTCGAAGAATAGGTCGGTGTCATCGTCTGCGCCCGCCGGTGGTGGGACGCAGAACAGCAGGCTTACGGCGAACGCGGTTGCAGCGTTTGCCACACCTCGGCGAAATAGGCCGAGACAGAGCGGCGATAATTGAGAAAGGACTCGGTTCACCGGATTCAGTCCTGTAGGTTCGTGTGGCGGGAAACCTTGTGGTTTCGGGAGGCGGGGCGTGCAAGTTGGCGACGGCTGGTATTGCTTCCGTTGTACTCCGTTCCTCTTCCAGTTGCCAGATTCAATCGCATTTTATCGCAATCCATGAATTGCCGTATTCACACCCCTTCCGCCGGGCTCGCCTCGGATGGAACGCCAAGTACAAGGCTTTAAACGACGCCAAGAGTGCATTAGCTCTCCGATCCGGGCTTGTCCCAACGGAGAGCGTGAATTCCCATTAGGATAGTTTGCTGTTATACGAGGTTGTAGCCATTCAGTTGTTGATTCTGTCCGGGGCTATCCCGAGGGAAATTGGGGACGAAGGAAAGTGTGGTACGCCGCGTCTTGGCAGCAACTGGCGTTTCGGAATGGAGCGACGTTCACCGACGATGCGGTCGGAAACAAAGAATTCTCGCATTTGTAGGTCGGACGCCTCGTCCGACTCGGACACCGTTTGAAACCTCGGACGACGAGACGTCCAGCCCACGGATTCTTTAAAGGGTTCACTACCTCGTGACACAGATTGCGTTCCCAGCCCCTTCACTACCCAGTGACGTAACGGCCAAGCAATAGCAGGGCTTTTCATTTGTTGAAGTTGCACAAGATGTACGACGAGCCTCCGCGCCCGTCGAATAACGACTTAGATTCATCGACGGGCTCGGAGGCCCGTCGTACAAACCTCTCAGTTTGAAAAACTGAAAGGCCCTGGCACGCCAATCAACACGAATGCAATTTGCTGCAACATTAGTTAGCATGGTGGTATGACCGAACCAAAACTCACGCCTCATCGTCGCACGTTTCTCACGACGGCTGCCGCCGGTGCCGTGCTCGGACCTTCGACGCTTGTCATCGACGGACGTCGCGCGACCGCTGCCGAATCAACGCACTCGCCAAACATTCTGCGAGGCGAAGTGCTTCGTACGATCGGGACATTGTCCGTGGACGAACAGCGTTTGACGGAAGCACCTCGCGAAATTCCAGTAGCTGGCCGTTCCCAAGTTCTCGTTTGTGGCGGCGGACCAGCGGGGATTGCGGCGGCACTGGCAGCTGCTCGATCTGGTGCGAGCGTCCGGCTGATTGAACTCGCCGGATGCTTGGGCGGAGTCTGGACGGCCGGGCTGCTGACGAAGATCCTGGATTCGAGCAACAAGAGCGGCATTATGGCGGAACTGCTGCGACTGTTCGCCGAGCGAGGCAGCAGTGTCGCGCGAGAGACCAACGGCACGGTTTACGATCCGGAAGTTGCCAAGCTGGTACTCGAAGAATTGCTGGTCGACGCAGGTGTGAAGATCTTGTTGCACACGCGTGTCGTGGGAGCGATTACGGATCAACAGAATCGACTCGTCGCGATTCTCACCGAGTCGAAATCAGGACGGCAGGCTTGGGTCGCAGATCAGTTTGTCGACTGCACCGGCGATGGCGACTTGGCGGCTCAGGCTGGATGTCAATTTGATGTTGGCGTTGGCCAGGATTGTACTTGCCAGCCGATGTCGATGCTGGCGCTGCTGACCGGAGTCGATCCCGACGCAGTCCGCGAGTTTATTCGCGAAACCGATTCGTCCGCCAAACGACAGTTGCTGACGTTGATGGAAGACGCGGGGCTCAATCCGTCGTACCGGGCTCCTACATTGCGACATCTGCATAGCGGCATCTATTCGATCATGACGAATCACGAGTACGGTGTATCGGCGTTTGACAACGAAGCTGTCACGGAAGCAACAATTCGAGCCCGCCGCGAGGTTCACGACATCGTTAGCGGGTTGCGAAAGCTCGGTGGTCCGTGGCAAGACATTGCCGTGGTGGCGACTGCCGAACAACTTGGTGTCCGAGAAGGGCGTCGGATTCGAGGTCGCTATCAGATCACAGCGGACGACTTGGCTAATGGTTTGCGTCACAAGGAAGCGGTCTGTCGCGCGACCTTTGCGATCGACGTGCATGCACTCTCGACAGCGGGCAATCAGGAGATTGATCAGACCTTCAAGACGAGCGGACTCAAGCCGTACGATATTCCGTATCCGGCACTGATCGCAGCGGATGTCGACGGCCTGTTGCTGGCTGGTCGCTGCATCAGCGGCGACTTTATTGCCCATTCGAGTTACCGAGTAACCGGCAATGCAGTTGCCATGGGCGAAGCCGCCGGGCGAGCCGCAGCGACGTCCGTATTACAGTCCGTTCTTCCGCACGAACTCGACTGGGAAAGAATCAAGACTGCGCCGGCGAGTCGCTAGTGTGGTGCTCGGATGCAACGACGATGTAATCGATCACTCGAAAAGCATGCTCTTAGACCCGTGCGCGCGATTCTTCCAATTTCTGTGCTCTCGGAAACAGGATGTTGTTCTCCTTGTGTACGTGCTGATGCATGTTGGCCTCCAACTCACGAAGTCCGTCCAACATAGCGCGATAAGTATTGCATGCGTCCACCGGAACTTCGTAGTCGTGGGTGATCGTGCGGAGTTGAGCGAGGGCCTGGCCGGCGTTGTCGTGCTCGTGCTCCATCACTCCAATCGGATTGGCGACCGTCCCAAACGGAAACGAGGGAGGCTGCGAAGACTGCTCCAATTGACGAATGGCCGGAAACAGGATTCGTTCTTCCTTCATCATATGAGGTTCGAGTTCTGCACGTAGCTCGGCGAAGACTTGCCCAACCTGAGGTAACTCGGCGTGGGATTCGCCATGTGCATTGACCACCTTGGAAATAACTTCGGTCAGCCTTGGCAACTCGCCTTTGAGGTATGCATGGTGCGTCTGCTCGATGTGGTCGCACAACTCGACGAGCGGGGCATTGAGCCAATCATTCGTCGGCTCATCTGCGCCGTCAATCGTTTGCTCAAGTTGCAGTAGGATCTGTTGCGGATCAAGCTGTCGATCTCGGCAAGCCTGCTCTAGCAGCTTTCCGCCTCCGCAACAGTAATCAATCTGCAACGACTCGAAAACGCGAGACGTTTGCGGATGCCGTGCGACCCAGTCGCCGACAGAAGTATTCAAATTTGTTCGTGTCATCGGAAAGTTCCTCGCGATTAGTAGTTCAAGTTGATCATTCGGCGTCTGCGGGCCCAGTCACTTTGCGAAACGAATGCCCTGTCTTCAGTCCCGCCACGAATACCACTAACGCCACAGCACCAAGAAAGAAGACGGTGTCGCCGGGGACTCGCATCCAACGCAGATTTTGCATTAGCGGGGTCTGCATGAATTCGGGGCTGCGGGCGAACCAATATCCGTGCTCGACCGATGCCCAGGTTTGCATTAGCCCCACCGGCAGCAAGCTCAAGATGCACATCCCCATCAACCCACCATTTAATGTCCAGAAGGAGAATCGGAGCAGGCCGTCTTTCCATTCACGCCCAGGAATCAACACTCGCAAACAGACAAGCATCAAGCCGATACCCAGCATGCCGTACACTCCGAACAGTGCAGCGTGGCCGTGCAGCGGTGTCGTGTTCAGGCCCTGCATGTAATACAGAGCGATCGGTGGGTTGATCATGAAGCCAAATAAGCCAGCTCCGACCATATTCCAGAAGGCGACGGCGATGAAGAAGTAGATGGGCCATTTATAACGCTGCACCCAGGGCGAAGTTCTTGAGCGTCGCAAGTCTTCCATCGCGTCGAAGCCCACCAAGCACAACGGCACAACTTCCAAAGCGCTAAACACGGAACCCCAAGCTAACGCTACCGTGGGCGTTCCTGAAAAGTACAAGTGATGGCAGGTGCCAATGATGCCACCCGACAAGAAGATGGTGGCAGACAGCAATGCCGCAGCGGCCGCAATGCCTGGTCGGATCAAGTTCAATCGCATGAAAATGAAGGCGATGACGGTAGTGGCGAAGACTTCAAAGAATCCTTCCACCCACAGATGGACGACCCACCAGCGCCAGTATTCCACGATCGACAGATGCGTGTGTTGGCCCCATGTCAAACCAGCGCCATAGAAGAGTGCGATGGCACCGGTCGATACGGCCAAGAGCGCGACGAGTTGCTTTTGTTCTCCCTGCTTCCGCAACGCGGGACGCAACACTCGTATCATCAGGAACAGCCATAACAGCAAGCCAACCAGTAACGCGATTTGCCAGACTCGTCCCAGGTCGACATACTCGTAGCCTTGATGCCCCAGATAGAAGGAGACCGTATCCGACATCTTGTTTTGAATGCTCAGCCACTCGCCGGTTAGTGAACCGACGACGACAAGCAGCAAGGCAAGGAACAAAATGTTGACGCCCAGTTGTTGGCCTTTCGGTTCTTGCTCGCTGACCAAGGGTCCGATAAACAAGCCTGCGGCCAACCATGCAGTAGCGATCCAGAACAAGCCGAGTTGGATATGCCATGTGCGCGTCACGCTGTACGGCAGCCAATCTGAAAGTGGGAAGCCGTAGAACCCGTCACCTTCCACACCGTAGTGCGCCGTTACAACCCCAAGCAACATCTGCAACAGAATCAAAGCCGAGACGACCCAGAAGTACTTGATTGTCGCCCGTTGGGATGGCGTAGCTTCCCAACGCCCCAAGGGATCAATCTCAGGAGCAACGGGTTCTTCCTCTTCGCTTCTGCGGGACGCGTACCACCATGCCATCGCCGAGATCCCAGCCAACAGCATGATGATGCTGACGCCGGTCCACACGACGGCTTCGCCCGTGGCGCGGTTCGCGACCAACGGTTCGTAGGGCCAGTTGTTTGTGTAACTGATGTGGTCATTAGGCCGATTCGTCGAGGCGGCCCACGAGGACCAGAAAAAAAAGGCGGATAGCTTCTTCAGTCGATCTGGGTCGGAGACAGCACCCGCGGGAATTGCATAGTCCGGATTGCCGTTGGAAAACACATCGGAGTAATGTGCGAGGTTCGATTGAAACGCGTCGGCTCGAATCGGATCAACCGTGATTGTGTTCGTGGCAGGATCGAATGTGTTGGTCCGAATGAGTGTTGTCAGCCGACCGCTCAGCTGTGCTTGCCGCTCGCCATCAAGTTCTTCGTAGCTGCTTCCAAAGTCATCGTTCGCCCAACGATCCAGAATGAAAACCGCTTCACGATGCAGCCAATCGGCGGTCCAATCGGGTGCAACGTAGCTACCGTGTCCCCAAATCGATCCGACTTCCATCCCGCCTAGGGCTTGCCACACATTCTGGCCCGCCTGAATTTCTCCGTCATCGACGACAATTTGGCCATCCACCGTTATGACTCGATCAGCGATCGGTGGAGCTTCGTGATAAATCCGGCCACCAATCCAACCAAGCACGGCAAAGGACACAACCAAAACCAGAGCAAAGAGAACCCATAGTCGTTTCATATTGTTACTCGATCGTAGTAGCAGTGACCCACCACACTGATACCAGTGAAAGCGGCAAGAAAGAATGATCCGCTTGCTTGCGGAAGACTTACCTCGGCGTACGCAATGCGTGTGCCCTTTCCTAGCGAGACGCCCGAAGCGTGACACGTTCGAGACCACGTTGTGCGAATCTGGAAATTCACCGATCAAGAAATGTGCCGCAATCGCACGGCGAGTGTGCGGTATCGATCGCTTTAATCATGCGAGCGGCGACCGAATTGTGTTCAGAACGGTCGATAGCTGCAGATTCGCGTTGTCCTTGGGATGAACCCGCGGTGACTCGCCCGCAAGCCGGCGTCGTCGAATCAGGGCTTTCGTTTTGTTCAATCTGCACAACTTGTACGACGGCTCTCCGAAGCCGTCGAACTCAGTAATTTGTTGCTCGACGGCTTCGGAGAGCCGTCGTACGAATCCATTCAAATTGAAAACTGAAAAGCCCTGCTCGCCGATTGTCAAAGCTTGACGCAAAGCATCGCTGTGGCTACACAACATGCTAAATAGCACATAGATAGGAGTATCTTATGAGACTTCGCATTCTCGGCATGTTGTCGTTCATCGTTCTCACTACAGCGACGATTCAGGCTCAGGAATTACCAGAGTTTCCCGGTCCGGAGAAAGAGCATCAGTGGCTTCACCAGTTTGTCGGCGAGTGGGCTACGCATTCCAAAGCGGACATGGGACCCGACTTGCCGACGATGGAATGCGACGGGTCGATCAGTTCCCGCATGATTGGCGGCCTCTGGGCATTGAATGAGATAAAAGGTGATATGGCTGGGACACCGATGACCGGCATTCAGACCATCGGCTACGACGCTGCTAAAAAGAAGTACATCGGCACATGGGTCGATTCGATGGTCAATTACATGTGGCACTATGAAGGCACCGTCGATTCGACTGGCAAGATTCTAACGCTCGACGCCGAGGGGCCAAACTATTCGGCGGGTGGCAAGATCACAAAGTTCCAAGATATTTACGAGTTCAAGTCTGCCGACGAGATCGCCCTCTTTTCCAAGATGCTTGGTGACGACGGCAAGTGGATCACGTTCATGACCGGCACGGCAAAGCGTCAGAAGCAGAACCAATAAGACTGCTCCGCAAGTTGGAGACTTACGCCACTATTTGTGCAACAAGAGTTGAATCGCGTCGACAATGACGTGACCATCGGTTTCGGAGTTACTGATCTCGACCACTGCATCGCCGACCGGAAAGGCAAACTCGCCGATCGCGGCGAATGCTCCGTGCTGCGGCGACTGTCGTTGGTTGACTCTCACAGCTAATGAATGGTCGCCTGCATGGATTATGACCGGAATGTTCGTAGCACGGTTCTCGTTCCGCGAGTAAGCGATCCGAACTTCGTAGATGCCAGCCTCTTTGATGGTGACCGGAAACCGGATGCTCTGATTCCCCTTGTCCGTATTCCCGTCGTGACGATACCCGATTCCAACATAAGGGCCGATCACTTGGCTCGTTGCATCGAATCCCGTTCGCGAAGCGGCTTCATCATCGACAACAATTCCGTCCAGCGACTTCGGATCGATTGCGGCTGCAGGTTTATGAACAGGGCCGGTCCAAGCCAAGATTTGCCCGTCGGCTAGCAGCTTCTCTTTCAGCGCGGCGTAGCTGATCGCTTGAACCGGGACATCGGCTTCGATAGCTTGCATCGCGGCTGTCGCGGCGGATTGGCCGAGGACCATGAACACTGGCTCCATGCGAATCGAGCCAAACGCGATGTGCGACGCGCTCAGGCAGACGGGGACGAGCAAGTTCTCGCACTGCTCGGGTTGCGGCGTCAATGAAGCGTACGAAATCGCGTAAGGCGGAAAGCCACCGACCTCGACATCGCCTTCGTTTCGTACGTGCCCGTCGGCATCAACGTAACGCTGAACATTGTGAGAATCCATCGTGTAGGCGGCCAAGCCGATCGCGTCTTCTGCGACTTCACGTCCTTGGCAATGATGTTGCGTCATGACTGCTGCGCCGATCATGCGCCGGGCTTCGCGAACGTAAAGCTGCTGCTGCCAGCCGTCTTCCCGCTCGAATTCGTCGCGGCACATTCCCCAGCGAGCGACCTCACGCCGGATGTGATCGGGCACCCGCGGATGATTCGCCAGCGTCCACATCAAACCTTGCTGATACTCACGATGCCGTTGATTGATCGCTTCTCGTTCTGCATAGCTCGCCTCCGGATAGTCGTAGTTGTGTCCGATGAAATCCGTCGAGAACGCCGTCCGGTTGTTTGTGTCTGTTTTGCGATTGGGCATGCTTGAGTTGATCCACGGCATTCCCTTTTCGCCCGCCTCGAAGTTTCGCAGCAGCAACTCATAGACAAGCGGGTTGTATCCGTCCGGTTTCGTAAACGGGATGCGGTTCTCGGGATGATCGGTCAAGCACATGCGGAAGCAAAAAGCTTGCACGCGACGATCGCTGCTACCTTCCTCGCCGGGCCCGTCGGCGTCGATGCCGGGCAGTAAGCCACTGGTCGCTTCGCCAGGCACCACATAGGGATCGACATTTGGCACGAATTGATGGAACTTCGCGTGGCGAGTCTGAACGCCGTTTAAGGTCTCGCCGTAGGCCTCGTTACTTTCACGTCCTACCGTGTACGGGATGCCAGCTCCGGCCAACAAGTCGCCTTCGTAAGTCGCATCCAAAAACACGCGACCTCGATAGGTGTGACCGCTTTCTGTGCGGATCGCCACGATCCGTTTGCCAGCAAGCGTTACGCCACGAACTCGATTGCTGGAGTCCGAGCTACGGGTTCGATCGAGTCGCTGTTCGTAAATCACCGGAATATCAAACTCGCGCACGAGGTCCTGCATGATCGACAGAGCCGCCGACGGTTCGAATGTCCACATCGTCTCTTCCGTCGAACCCGTTTGCGTCTGGCCGCTGTCACGATATTCCTCGCGACTTTGCCACTTCCAGTTCGCCGGCTGCTCGTAGTGCTGTCGCACTCGCTGATAGAACTCGCGGGCAATTCCTCCGATTGCAGCTTTGTTTCCGATATCCGTTTGCCCCAGTCCGCCCGTGGTCAGGCCCCCAATTCTTCGACTGGGTTCGACGACGATTACCGAGCCACCCATGCGTTTGACTTGAACCGCCGCGGCGATTCCCGCGGACGTGCCCCCATAGATCACGACATCATACGAATTGACGGCGGCGGTCGCTCTCCTCGCAAACGGCGTTGCCAGGAAGAACAGCGAGAGAAACGTGATGATTAGCAAGCTGCGAAAATTGTTCATAGTTGCAGTGATCCGGGGAGATGCAAAAGGGTAAATCAATGCGACACTTCGATGATAGGGAGTGTAAGCAGTTCGCTTCACTCTAGCATTACGGGGTGGCGCAAGCCGCAGCAGGTTGTGAATCGTCATGTCGCTAGTCGCTTGGTCGCGGCAACGGTAGCCGACTGTAATCTCTCTTCGTCCAGACGCATCAGTGCGGCCGTTGTCACTTATCCGACTCGACGACCTCACGCGGTAACAACAACGTTTCGACGCTCGTCGCGAGGTAAGGCGGAACTGTCATCAGCATACGCTGGCCTCGAGAATCCGAGAATTTCCAAATTGCTCCGTCCTGACCCTCGGGCACTGCCACGCTGAAGTACCCCGCCGCCTCCATCGTGCTAAAGTCAAAGATAACTTTTCTGTTCCCGTCGAGCATGGTCCCTCGGGTCGAGTCGGTGAAACCGCCCACCACCTTGGTGCCGCGTGGAACATAAAAGTAGAGATCCCAGCGCCCGCCCAGTCGCATTGGGTCTTCCAGTGTCGAGCGGATTGTCAGCGGCAAATCCGCAGGCAGAACGACGCGAGTCATGTCGCTGCCATCGGTCCACTCCAATCGATGAAGTCCGCTGTAAGGGCTCGTGAGCACGATGCGGCGCTGCTGGCCGTCGGGAAGCACGCTGTCGTCTTGGTCCACGGCATCGAGTGTCACTTCCTGTGGCGAATAGAGGGAAAACTTGACGTTGCCGCGATCACGGTAGTGCTTGATCAGCCCGCCCGTGACGTCTAGCTCGATATTGCGCCGCCCCCCTGGAAGCCACGTGTAGACTTGTTGTCGACCGCGACCGCGCTCGTCGTAGCCACCGGGCGCAACATGCGGCAGGTTCAATCGCGTCGCGGGTACAAGATCGTCGCTGTACTTCTTTGCTTCAAAGTTGAGCACCGTCGGCTGGTTCGCGGCGATTCCCGCAGCAAGCATCGCGGCGATTTCTGTTGCGTCAAACGGCTTGCTGCTCTGCCACAAACTCAAATCAACAGGTACCTGGACGCTTCGGTCGCGGAATCGATCGCGATCGCAGAGCGCGACCGTCGACAGCATCATTCGATCACGCATGCGATAAGCATGCCGCCACACCCGCTCAAACCCCCGTTGCCTGGCCTTACCGTCGGCGTTGCGGTACTCGCCGTAGAGTTCAAGATAGCGTGTGTAGAGAATCAGATCGTCGAGTCGGGCGCGAACTCGTGGGTCGCCCGTCAGCTGACGGGCTTGGTCCAAGTTGCGGTACATCCGCGCCACGACGTCTTGATGCGACCGGACCGAGTCGTGATCACGATTGATCAGTTGGTAAAACTCGCGCATCGGTTCTTTCGCCGTGGCAAACGCATGGACAAGAAAGTCTTCGATCAGCTCGTCGACCCGCTCGGCGTTGTCGACGTCCCAGAGCAGTTGCGGTGTGAGCCAGTAACCCAAGCCGTTCGCTCCCCAGCTGTCCATGTTTTCGGAATTCATGAACCGTGCGCCGTGTTCGTAAAACCAGGGGATCGTGCGCGTGAGATAGTCAATCTTGCCGCCGCGTGCGCTGCGAGGAAGATCATGGCTCCAGGCAAAGACATCGTGATAGTCTCGGATGCCGATGACCGCGTCTTGTGCCTGCCAACCCGAAACCAACTGCTCGATCGAGTAGCCGCCTCGAATGAATGAAGTCGCCACGCTGATCACGACGTTGGGGTGGGCTTTTGTGTTGGGTGGTGGACTGTGGTCATTGTAGGCGTACATGCCCACATACTTTTTCCCCAGTTCCAAATCGTTGATCGCGGCGGCGGCTTCGTTCGCGAGCGTCAACGCCCGGTCGCTGGGACTGCCCATCAGGCGACACGCTTCACACTCGCACCAACCGCCACCGTCAGACGGGTCCATCGAAATACTGTCGCGTTCGGGCTGCGCCTTCATCTCTCGGACAGCATCGTCGGTAACGAGTTGTCGCAGCGCAGCGTTGCTCACACAGAACTTAGCATTCGGCCCGTTGGGTCGCTCGCCACCGACCAGGGCAAAGTATTCAGGATGCTGATCAAATGCTTTCTGGTTCCGTCGCACGATGCTTCCGTAGGCATGCCCGGTGTTGAGCGAGAACGAGGAGTTCATTCGATTGCGAGTATGCCAACGTGTCCACAACTCCCGATCCGACCACGGGGCACCGCGGGGTGCTTGCCGAGTGACGTAATCAGGCTGCTCCATTTCGTTGAGTGCCACACTCAGGTTGGAGCAATCTGGCACGACCTCCCAAGTATCCGTCAGAAAGAAGAGCCGATATCCCTGGCGATGCAGCAAATCCCACACGGCGCATTGTATGGCTGCCGGTGTCGTGCCGAGCAAATAGAGCCCGCTTTCGGTCGTCTGCAACAGATACTGATCACGATTAACGCCGTGCGATGGAAACTCGACTTCAAAGGGCAGGTCCGTAAAGCTCGAGACAAGCCCGACCACGATACCTCGCGCCGCATCTCCACTTTCAACGCGAAACGCAGCGCCAGTCATGCGACTGAGATAGTCAGCAAGATCCTCGGCTGCTTCACGAACATCCGGAGTCGCCGCGGGACTGACAACGACTGACAACTGAGCCTGTCCATCGGACGACAAGCAGAGTTCGGTGGGCGACTTCGCCGACAAGGAACTCAGCGGTGCTACCAGGAATCCGGCGAACGCAAAGAGCCTGCAAGCTCGGCGGAATCGATGTTTTGCTTTCGACATAAGTTAATGCGTCACCTTATTGAGAAGGTAGTCATGCTATCTCCTCCATGCACCGGTCGCAACGGTTTCGCTCTTGTACACGACCCGTGATATCAGCGGGATGTTTCGTAGTCAACGCAAAGAAGCGGTCGGAGATTGGCGTTAAACACGCATTTCGCCCGGCTGCGCCGCAGTGGTTGATGGCAAGCACTTGCCCAAGCAACCGGCTCAATGGCCAGCCCGCAGCCGTCCGCTGAATGGAAATAGCTGCTACGATCGTCTATTATCGTCAACCTTCTCGGGAGTTGGGTAGTGGTACACTTTGCCGTAAGTCGGGCACTCCTGCCCGACAAAAGACGGCCAAGAGTGGCCGTCCTACTTTCAGAAATTTCAAACTGCACCACTACTGGGAGTTGCAGTCGAATGAAGTGCATCTCAATCATTTTTGTAACGTCAATCTTAGCGGTCACGGTGACCAGTTTGTCAGCGTCGGAGCTCTCCGTACGAGAGCGGCAGCGTGTCTCGGTCCCGGAAGCACACCAAGCGGTGGCCGTTGATGTGACGTCGTTCTATGCGATTGCCAATCGCACGATCGCGCGCTACGAAAAGGGGACCAATGAACTTATTGCCCGTTGGTCAGCGCCGGCTGGCTCCGCGATCCCGCACCTCAATAGCGGCGTGGTCGTTGACGGACGACTGTATTGCGCGAATTCCAACTGGCCCATAACGCCGCTTAAGAACTCGGTTGAGGTTTTCGACGCCGAAGCCTTGCGGCATGTTGAATCAAGGGCGTTTTCCGAAACAGAAGGAGCTATTAACTGGATCGAACGACATCGCGGAGCGTGGTGGATCGTCTTTGCATTTTATGGTGATGCCGAAGTCCGTCGCACCAAGCTGATTCGTTATGACGACCAGTGGAACCAGACGGGAGAGTGGACGTTCCCCGAATCCGTGATTCAGCGTTTCTTGCCCAACAGTAATTCCGGTGGAGCGTTCGGGCCCAATGGAAGGCTGTACGTGACCGGGCATGACCGCGCGGAATTGTATGTCCTGGAGGTGCCGGCGGACGGCGGCGAATTGAGCCACGTCGCGACAGTTGCTGCGCCGATTGCCGGACAGGGAATCGCCTGGGATCGCAGTGACATCGGCACGCTGCGGGGCATCGTTCGCAGTCGTCACGAAGTGGTCACGATGCGGCTGTCGCATGCCGATGAATACGCGGACTTAAGGCGATCCGTCGAATGGATTCGAGACCAAGGCAACCCCGTGCTGCCGCCGCGCCACGGCGAGTTCGATGCGACGCGATGCATGAATCCGTGGGTGATTCGAGATGGGGACACATACCGCTTGTTCTACTCCGGCGGTGACAAAAACGGGAAGCAGAGAATTGGTGTTGCGACTGCATCCGTTAGTGACATTACGCATTGGACTCGGACTGGGCCTTTGTTCGAGACTGGCGCGGCAGGCGCTTTTGATGCGCAATGGTGCGTGTTGCCCCATGTCGTACGAATGCATGGCCGTTGGCATCTCTATTACACGGGCAATGCTGGGAGCGGTTCGGGGCTGAGTGCGTTTCCTGGCATGGGGTTGGCAACGAGTGACGACGGAATCACCTGGACGCGGCACGGCGATCAACCTGTGCTCGCGCGAAGCGGTGAACATGGAACTCCTGATGCGATTGGAGTAGCGGGTGGATCTGTCATCCAAGTGCCGCCGGCCGAAGGTCTGCCGCAGTGGCGGTTCTATTACACCGGCTGCCCAACGACCGGAAAGGCTCACGCCCTCAATCAACAGAAGACGATCTGCCTGGCCGTTTCTTCGGATGGCATCAACTGGACGAAACAGGGAGCCGTCATGCTTCGTGATCCTGACCGCGATTATGAAGACATTGGCGTCGCGGGTCCCGTCGTGCATTTGGAGCCCGATGGTTTGTTTCGCATGTGGTATTCGGCCATCGGAACGCGACACGGCTTCTACTCCATTTGCTATGCCGAATCGGAGGACGGAATTCATTGGCGTCGAGGTGCTCTGCCCAAAGCCAATCTTCAGCTGTCACCTACCGGCACCGGTTGGGAGCAGCAGATGGTCGAGTATCCAACGATCATTCGCGAAGGCGATCATCTTCGCATGTTCTATTGTGGAAACGGTTACGGTCGTACAGGGATCGGTACTGCCGTGTCAAAATGAACTTTTGCTCCGACCAATCCGTGTGAAATGCCACTGGATGAAATCCAAGTAACCACCGCCAAAGCTTTTGAGGAGATATCAGAATGCTCACGATGCAAGTTTACGTTCGCCTACTTGTCTTTGCCGCGACGATCGGCTTTGTAACAACGTCAATGCATGCTGAAGACCGGACGCCGGTAGGTGTTGCCACTGGCGTCGAGAAACCACTTCTCATCGCTCCCAGGCCAGGTAATGGAAGGAACAGCGAAGGAGACTTCATCCAACTCAAGGACGGACGACTTCTGTTGGTATATTCGAAGTTTATAGGCACCGGAGACCATGCTCCAGCCGAACTTGCGGGACGCTACTCGTCGGACGGCGGAAAAACCTGGAGTGCTGAAGACGTGCAAGTCATCGGCCTCAAGGCGGGTGAAGCGAATCTCATGTCTGTCTCGCTGTTGCGTCTGCAAGACGGCCGAATCGCGTTGTTCTACGTTCAGAAGTACGACAGTCCGCCCGACTTGAAGTACGCCTACTTGGACTACATTCTGATGCGCACCAGCGCCGACGAAGGTGCGACTTGGTCCGAACCAACGCATGTCGTACCGCAAGACGAACCGGGCTATCGAGTCCTGAATAATGATCGAGTCGTGCAGTTAAAGGACGGTCGACTTGTGGTACCCGTGGCAGTTCACTACCTACCGGGTTGGGACAGATGGAAGAATTCGGCTCAGATCGTTTGCTACTTGTCCGATGACCATGGAAAGACGTGGAGGCTCAGCGAGAGCAAGCTGCAAACTGAATTGCTGGCGCAAGAGCCGGGCGTTGTTCAACAAAAAGACGGCGGCCTGTTGATGTTTTGTCGCAGTCGTGATTGCCAACTCGTCTCGCATTCCGATGACGGAGGCGAGACCTGGTCACCGCTACAACGCTCGAACATTGCTCAACCCACGGCCTCACCCGCTTCGATCGAACGGATTCCATCGACCGGCGACTTGTTGCTTGTTTGGAACAACGGTGACGACCCACTTGCCCGCAAACAGCCAGTCGGACGTCGGCCATTCAGTGCTGCGATCTCCAAAGACGAGGGAGCTACCTGGGAGCATGTTCAGAATCTTGGAACGGATCCACAAGGTTGGTACTGCTACACCGCGATCGAGTTTGTGGGCGAATACGTCCTCCTGGCTCATTGCGAGTACCCAGGCTTGAATTCACTTCAGGTAACTCGCCTGCCGATTACTCGACTCTATACGTCGCCCGAGCTTGGAAAAAAATAATAACCTCACCATTATGCTAGCCTCGCGGGTCGTACTTAGGACCGTCTCAACAACAACTTCTTCTTTTGCGTAGGGTCCGCTGTGCGGACCTCAGGGATTCCTGGTCCGCACAGCGGACCCTACTCTTGAAATGCCGAAGTTATTTCTGACTTACTCCTTAGCTTTCTATACGAACCTTGGCCAGATAGATGCTCGTCTTGCCCTCGTGCGATGAATAGTAACTGATCCAGAGAAGATCATCGTGCCAGACCAAACCCGCATAACTCGTGTCTCCTCCGGAAGGTAGCTTGAGCGCCTCGGTCAAAGTGCCCGTTTCAGGATCAAGCCAACAAAGCGATGTACGCACGGGCGCATCGTACAGTCGAACCACGGCGACGAAGCGACCGTCCGGCAATTGAAGCATGTCTGGTCCGCCAAGCCGAACGCCAAGACTCTTCCAATCCCACTCGGTGTACGGAGGATGCGACGTTCCAAGATATCCGGAGTTTGGCTTTCCGTCCTGACGCAGCAAGCAATATGCAGTGTCGTCCGGATGGAAAACGATCGACGTTTCATTTGGATAGGTCCCCTCGACATCGACTTTTTCGATCAGTGTCTCGAAGTTGTTTCCGTCGCAGCTTTTGAACAGCCGCAGGCTCCGATCACTCGTGCCGCAACCGTAACCAAACCCGTAAGCGTTGCCTTTGTGCCAAGTGATTCTCCACAGCCAATTGTCCGGATCTCCAACCTTCTGCTTGGGGCTCCATTTCGTTCCGTTGTCGGAGAACCAAACGAGCGATTGATGATGACGACCGGTCGGTGTTTCGACCGCCTCGGCTCCCGCGAGCATCAACCGACCGTCAGGCGTGACGGTGATTTTGGCGTCGCGCAGATCTGAATCCTGCGACGTGACAAGTGCGGCGGATTCCCATTTCTCGCCGTCGACCGAAGTCAGCACACGTAGTGCTCCATCGGGAGAAACGTGCCCCGTGCCCTCGCGAAAGACACAATACCAACGGTCCTTGAAACGCACCAAATCGGTGAAAGCATTATGCGGTGCCTCGTTCCAGATTCGCTGCACACCGACGAGTACCGGCGTGGACGCATCGTCGGCCGCGAGGAATGCGCCCGGTAACAAGAACCAAAGGACGAGTGAATGGGCAGTTTTCATGCGATGATTCCTAGGTGTTGTAGCATGGAAGAAGTCGTTGCGGAAAGGACTTGCGACAGGTCGATGAATCATTGTTGTCGAGCCATCGCTCTCTTCGATTGTTGTGTCGTTGGCAATTCATCAGCCTAACAATTCCGACCGTAGCTTGCCGCTTCCCGCAATGGGATGTGGGCGCCCTTGGCGATCGGGAACGGTGGTGTGTGGATCGATGCCCAATAGATGAAACGCGGTTGCCAGGATGTCTTTCGGCGAGACTGGATTGTCCAGGACTTCTCCGCCGTCACGCGTGGTTTGACCGACGACCTTTCCTCGCGCCGTTCCACCGCCGGCGAGCGCCACGGAATAGGCTCGCGACCAATGCTCGCGGCCTCCGCCTGGTTTGCTATTGATCTGCGGTGTACGACCGTGTTCGCTCATCCAGATCACCAGTGTTTCGTCGAGCATGCCTCGTTCATCTAAATCTTGCAATAAGGTGGGATAGGCAAGATCGAAGCCGGGTAGCAACAACTCTTTCATCCGGGGATAGTGATATTGATGCGTGTCCCAAGCCCCATTGGCAAATTGCCCGAAGCAATCCCAGAACACGGTGACGAACTTGCCACCCGCTTCGACCAAACGGCGGGCAGCGAGGCAGCCTTGGCCAAACAGATTCATGCCGTAGCGTTCTCGCAATTCGATCGGCTCGCGACCGATGTCCAACGCATCTCGCATCTTGTTCGACGTCAACAACGACATCGCCAGTTGCTGTTGATTGTCCCAACCCTGGGCCTGTGAGCTGCGATCAAGCGATAGTCGGTTACGGTCGAACTGCGCGAGCAGAGCCTGTCGCATACGTAATCGCTCGATGGAGACGTCCGCCGGTAGCTGCGAGTCGGGCGACAGGTGAAAACGTCCGTCGGGCGTTGTGCCACCGAATGGATTGCGAAATCGCTCCGTCTGGCCCTCGGTATTCTTCGGTGCAATGTGTAGTCCTTGGCCGTCGAAGTCCGTCCACAGCGGGTCGTACTTCGACCCTAAGAAGGCGCCAAAGGGGCCTGCGTTGACGGCCGGGTTGTCAGTCTTGGAATTGACCAGCCACGGCAGCCCGATGTTGTGCGGGATGTCGCTCTGCGATTCGGAGGAACGCTGACGCTCCAGATAGTCCACGACGGAACCAATGAATGGCCAATGGCGGTTATCGCGAGCCACCGTTTCTAACTCGGGTGTGTAAGTGGGAAGGCCCGTCACGGCATAGGCCAAGCCATGAACGGGGTAAGGATGTGTCATCGACCGCACCACGGTGACTTTATCCATCACCTTGGCCAACCTCGGCAAATGGTCACAGACATGCAGACCAGGGACGTTGGTAGCGATCGATTTCATCTCGCCTTGAACGTCCGGCATTTCCGGTTTGGGATCGAACGTTTCGTGCGATGACGGTGAACCGTAAGGAAACAACAAGATGCATGACTTGGCTTGGCCGAACGCCTTTCCCAGATCATCGCCCGCTTGGGCGCTGATGGCATTGCCGAGCGACAAGCCGAACGCGCCGATCCCACCGACTTGGAGGAAGTCGCGGCGAGTTAGACCATCGCAAAGCTGTTTTTTCGTTCCGAGTATGCGTAACACAATGACCTTGCTTCGGCGATGCGATGATTCGATTCTGCTCGATTCGTCAATTAAAACACAACGAACCTGAAATTGAAATCTCGACTCGTGCTTGGTACAGCTTGAAATTCCTGAAAGTAGGACGGCCACTCTTGGCCGTCTCTTGTCGGGCAGGAGTGCCCGACTTACGGCAAACGGTACCACTACCCGTGTATTCGGAGGCTTTACTTGGGAAGTTCCAGCGACCAGACTTCGCTGCTCAAAGGCTGAGCGTGACCGCCCGCGATCCAGATCTTGTCTTGAAACACGAAAGCCGAGTGCTCGTGACGTGCCTTCCAAATCACATCCGACTTCAATTCGGTCCAGGTCTTGCCGTCGTCGGAGTACCAAACGTCACCCCAATTCGTTGAGGGGTTGTTCGACCAACCGCCAAGAACCCACATGCGATCGCGATAGACGACCGACGAGAACCACAATCGCGGATGCCACGGCGCGGCAGCAGTTTCTTGCTCCCAGTGCACTCCATCCGAGGAACTCCACACGTCGTTCTCGGCTCGATAGGTTGGTACGTAGTTGCCGCCGCCAAAAACGTAGATTCTGTCGTTCAGTACGACCGCCTGATGATAGGCTCGCGGCGACCATCCGGCATCTGGCGTAGCCTGTTTCCACTCTTTGCCGTCGGATGAATACCAGACATCGTTTTTCAGACTCGTTTCGTCGCCAAAATAATAGTTCTCGGTCCCGCCGAGTAGCCACATCTTGCCCTTGAACACGACGGTCGCGGCGGCGATGCGCGGAGTCCACCCCGCGTTGTCGGTTGCTTGTTCCCACGCTGCGCCGTCGGTCGATGACCACACTTGGTTGCTGGCTGAATGACCTTCCAACCGACCGTTGTACCAACCACCCATGAACCACATTCTGTCGTTGAACACGATCGACATTGACAAGTCGCTATGTATCCATGGCGCAGACTCCTGCACGAGCTTCCACGCTTTGCCATCTGTGGAACTCCAGACATCACGCGGCGGAGCTGCGTAGGAGCTGAGCCATCCACCGAAGATCCACAGTTTGTCTTTGTAAACCACCTCGCCCTGTGAATCTCGTGGCTTCCAACCAGCCTCATCGGTTACTTTAACCCAGTTGGCAACTTCCTGTGCGTGTAGCGAATCGGTCACGAAAGCGAACACAGCGAGGGCCAGAATCAGTCGGTTCATTTGGTCGTCTCCAGTCTCTTGCTCGCAGCGAGTGCGACGTTCAATTGCGTCGAGTTCGTTGGCATTGGTTTTACTCCAGTGAGCCGACGGCGCTAGCCGCGGGCGTCGGTTTGCTCCGCCCGCGGCTAGCGCCGTCGGCTCACAGAAACTGCGTTTAGTTGCTCACCGGTATGACAGGTAGCACCACATGCGAAGGATGTTTCGTATCGTGAAAAATGGTTTGCTTGGCCGTTTGAAACGAAGTCGCTAAGCCAATGTTGTCTCCGTCCGCGTTGGGATTGCGTAAGTAGTAAGGATAGTAGCTGCTAGAGATCTCGATGCGAATGCGATGGCCGCGAGCGAACACGTTGCCGGTTGGACGCCAGAACTCGATTGCGTATTTGTAAGCTTCGTCCGGTTCGATCATGCTGAGCTTGTCCGCGTTGAAGGCACCGTCGCGTTCGGGATCGCGATGCCGTGCGCGCATGACTCCTTCGCCTAGGAACAGAGCGCGACCGTCTGGTTGCACATCCGCCAGACGGATCATCCAGTCCGTATCGCGAGCACTCGTTGCCGCGAACAGCCGAGCGGTTATTGGCCCGACGAGTTCGACATCCTCCGTCAATTCGGGCGAGTCGTAGACCAAGACATCTTGCCGTGCGGCTGACTCGCTAATGTCACGCGGCCCGTCGATATGGCCATTGGCAAACGCGGCCGATGGCGTGGGGTCGTGCGGGTTGTAAACATATCGATCCGGCGGCTCTTCTGCGGGCGGTTGGGTACTCAAGCTGCCGGTGCCACTGGATGAATTCGCGTTCCCGTCACTATGCAGATAGTACTTCGTGAATCGTGTCTCGGGCAGCGGCCAGTCCTCTGCGGCTCGCCACTCGTTTCTTCCCATCACGAAAACATGAACCGGAGGATCTTCCAACACGCCGTTGTCGATGCCCTTCAGATGATGGTCGAACCAGCGAAGCACGTAGCCGTCCCAGTCGATAATCGCCTGCTCGCCGAAGTCGACACCGGTCGCAATGCGATGTCGGTTAATGATGTGTTCCCAAGGTCCGATCACGATCCGCGGGCGGCGGGCGGCGGGCGATCCGCCATATTGCTTCATGGCGAGATAGTTCATCGGAGTGCCTGGAAAATTTGCGTCAAACCAACCGGAAATCGCTAGTGAAGGAACTTGGATGCGTGCGTAGCTCTCGGGCGTTTGATAAGCAATCGCTCGCCAGTATTCGCCGCTGGCTGTATTCTGTTCAATCCACTTTCGCCACCACGCGGTGGGTTTGTAGTTCCGCGTTTCGTCGAAATCGATGTACGGCAGCTTGCTATACGCAGCTTCGCGATTAACGGCGAATCCACCATAACCACCGGGCCCTGCACTATGCGGCAGACGCGCGGACAACGCACCGGCCCAATCCACCATCCAGCAGACGAGAATTCCGTTCTGATATGGACAATTAACGAAGTGATCGGGAGGTGCAACTTCGGGCACGATGGCTTTCAAAGCAGGCGGCGATTGCGAAGCTGTCCACCACTGTGTCCAACCCATGTACGACAGCCCGTAAGTTCCCACGTTGCCATTGCACCACGGCTGGTCAGCAATCCACTCGACCAAGTCGTAACCATCGGTCTTGTGTTCCGGGCAAAACGGATCCCATTCGCCACCCGATTCGAAGCGGCCACGCGAATCAACATTGACGATCACGTAACCGCGCGACGCAAAATTCTTCGCTCGTGCTGCTTGGCCGCTCTTGTTGTAGGGTGTTTGCTGTAAGACCGCCGGGAAACGACCACCGGCTTTTGGACGGAAGATGTCAATCTTCAACTTGATGCCGTCTCGCATCGGTGCTTCGCGATCCAGCTCCTCGACAACTTCAAACGTGGCGGGAGAGTAGTCGCCGGCTTGCGGCGGTTGAGCGACTGCAACAACAGCGATGCCAGTCAAAGCCAGAAACGCCGTGCAGTAGATCAAGACAGTGCGAAAAAACGTTGATAGCACAGGAACGCTCCGAGTTGGTTTGTGGGTTAAGGCAATCTCGCAGCACGATCAGTTGCGGCAGCGACCTCTTTCTCGATCACGGCGATCGGATTGAGCGGACTCAGTGGATCGTCATACGGAGTGACTTCATTCGTTTGCGGGTCCCAATGCACGGGGCCGTAGCGGGCAGGAGCAGGGTGACCGCCGAGGATATGCCCCATCGCGTCGCCCTGGTTGTAGTGCCAGAACTCGTAGGGGAAGTGAATGAAACCGTGGGCTTCCATCATCGCTGTGATGTCCAATCGATTCTGCAGATCGTCTGCCTGGATAAACGGTGATCGCATCGGAGTCCGCTCGCTCATTTCAAGGTACGGATTGCCTCGCCATACCTCGCCGCCGTCTTCACGGCGAAATACAGAAATGTCGACAGCCGATCCCGACATGTGCGTGCCAATCTTGGGAATGTTGGCGATCAACACGATCGCTCGACGAAAGACCAGTTCCGTGGGCGGTAGTACGCCGCCGTTTTCCCAAATACATTTCCGGAGGATCGCATCGAACAACTCCGGCTTTCGCACCAGTTGGCTTTGCATGTTCTTCGAGCGATAACCGTCTTCGATCTTCAATATCCAGCCACGATCGTTCATCTCACGACCAATTGTCATTAAATCCTTGACCAGTCCCTCACGGATGAAAAACACGCGATCGAGTTCGCCGGCAATCTTCGAGTCGGAGAACCACATTTCAAGGTTGGCTCGTTCTGCAGCATCTCGAATCGATGCGAACCCTTCGCCGCATTCGCGGACTTCGAACGGCAAGACTTGCTGGATCAGGTCGTAGCCCAGTTGCATTTGCTGAGCCCAGTAGTCGCGTCGCGATTGGTCGTTAGAAGTGGGCATGAATGGATCATTCCGTGATGTTGAAGCTGATAGACAGGTTATTCAGGGTCGATTCTTCTGTCGTCAGGTTAATGACTATAGCGGTTCCCGGAGCCAGATGCGATTAACAAGCCCATTCCGTCAGGCCGCACGGTGTCGCCTTTGGTCGAGTGTGTCGAGTTGCAAGACGCATTAAGAAGGTGAGCAAGTCCGTGATACGACTCGAAGCTGGCCACGCCCTACATTGCTAAACCGCGAGCTACTAAGCTAAGGAACAAGTCGGAAATAACTTCTGCATTTCAAGAGTAGGATCCGCTGTGCGGACCAGGAATCCCTGAGGTCCGCACAGCGGACCCTACGCAAAGGAAGAAGTTATTGTTGAGCCGGTCCTACGGTGTTTCAATTCCCCTGGCAAGTTGCTTGATCTCGTGCGTCGTCAGCGCTCGTTCGTACAGTCGCACATCGCTCATCTTGCCGTTGAAGTAATCGTGCGCACCAAAACCAATCTGCAGAGGCTCGTCGTTGGCGATGTTATAGTCTTTGTCGTCGTAGGTCGAAGAAGTTGCCACGAGCTTGCCGTTCACGTGCAGTCGCAGTCGGTTCTTGTCACGCACTGCGGCTAGATGCACCCAACCGCTCGGCAACGCGTGATCGTAGGTCACGTTACGTCCCATCTCGATGGAATGCACGCGTCCCGAAGGCAGCGTCCCCGCGAACAGTCGACCCTGGAATACGGCCATCGACCAAGTGCGACGATATCGGACATCGGGTGTGAAGTCGAGTCGTCCGACTTGCGTCCAGTTCGGATCGTCGAAGCGATAGACTTCGGCCGATGGTAAGGTGCCGGCGTACAACTTGCCGTTGTAGACGATCAGCGGCATTGTTTCCAACTCTTCACCCAAGCGTCCCGCCTCCAGCCACTTCGTGCCTCCGCCCCAACGAAACACTTTGGCATGCGGCCATTCGCTGACGTACAAATCGCCACGGTGTGTTGCGAAGCCATACGTTTGATGAGCTCCTTCCAGCACGCCGAGATGTTCCCAGTGTTCGCCATCGTAGCGATATACGGCTCCTTCGTCGTAGCCCGTGGCGAAGATGCTTCCGTTGTAGACGGTCAGCGACTCGACCCGCTTTCCATCGGGTGTTCCGCACGACGTCCATTCCGTCCCGCCTTCGTAGCGAAAGAACCCCGCTGGTGCATACAACGAACCGGCATAGAGCTTGCCGCGATAAACCACCAAGCCGTTGATCGCTTCCGTGTCTGGCAACGTGCCACAATGCGTCCATTGATCGTCGCCATCGTAGCGATAGACCTTTCCGCCGAGGTTTGGATTCTCCGACTCGGTCAACGACGATCCTGCTAAACGATACTTACTGACGCCGACGTAAAGCTTTCCGTCGTAAACAGCCAATGACGAAACGGCATTGCACTTATCCGGACTTCCACAGTCGGTCCACGTCTTGCCGTCATAGCGAAACACTCGCCCCGCTTGTGTCTCGCCGGCTTCGCACGTCCCCGCGAACAACTGGCCTTCGTACACCGCCATCCCAAAGATCAACACGGCGTCGCCAAGCCGGCCATGATCTGTCCACGAACCGACCGCAGACCCGTTGTCGATGCCGAAGTGCAAGTGACGATGGTTAGACTGCGAAGAGGTCACGCCCGCATAATTCTGAATGCTGAAGTTGAATCCTCGCCGGCTGACAGGATCGTACTTACTAACAAGATCGCCCAGCACGTCATCCAGCTCTGCGGCGGTATTTACCCACATCGCGATCGAGAAGTCGTTGGCTCCGAGTTGCACCGAGGTGGCGTTGGCGATCTCGACATAGCTTTCGCGCCCATCAAAACCAGCCGCCGAGCCGATCTTGCCATATCGTCCCGTTGCGTTGAGATCGACCCCATGACTATTCCCGTGGTTCCCTCGATTCGAATGGTCGATGAGATCTCCCGATAGCCTCCAATGCCCGATCAGACCAAGCGGATCAGCCCAGACTGACTCTGCACCCAGAATCACGAAGCCAACGGCCAGCATTTTCAAGATCACGTTTTGTTGCGGTGTCATGACAAGAGGTCTCTCCAGGTTGCGTGCCACTACTGTATTCGCATGACTATAGCCGCTTCGGCAGTCAGATGCGATTAGCTCGCGTCTAACAGACCGCACGTATCGACTTGAACGATGCTTCCCGCTTGAAAGAAGCACCCCCCCAACCAAAATGCGGGCCGAATAACTGCTGGACGGAGGGCGTCTGGTGATTTGCCTCTGAGAAACCCTTTGACAGTTCTGTACGTTCACCCCATCGCGTCGGAAAGTTGATAATTGCATACTTAGGACCAACTCAAGAATAACTTCGGCAATTCAAGAGATAGGGTCCGCTGTGCGGACCAGGAAACCTTGAGGTCCGCACAGCGGACCCTACGCAAAAGAAGAAGTTGTTGTTGAGCCGATCCTTAGCCGTGCGAACGATTGAACCAGCAAGTCTCAGAGCAAAGGATGAACAGCGTGAAGATTAATCAAATCGTCTGCCAAGTGTTGCGATCAAAGTCGGTCACGAACAAGACAGCCAGTTGTCAGGATCTTGTGCTTGTTCGCGTGCGAACGGACGAAGGGTTGGAGGGGATCGGTGAAGCCGATTCGTCACCCGAGGTCGTCAAGGCAATCATCGACGCGCCGTTCTCCCACAACATCGCTTGTGGCTTGCGCGAGATCTTGATCGGTGAAAACCCGCTCGAAACAGATCGGCTGTGGCAGAAGATGCTCCGTCAGACGATGTACTTTGGTCGTACGGGCGTGACGATCTCTGCGATGAGTGCTATTGATATGGCGTTGTGGGATTTGAAAGGAAAGCATTTTGGCGAGCCGATTCACCGGTTGTTGGGCGGCAAGCAGCATGATCGGTTTCGGGCGTACGCTTCCATTCTGTTTGGAAAGGACGGTGCCGAGACTCGTGAGATCGGACAGCGGTGGATCGAGGACGGCTATACGGCAGTGAAGTTCGGTTGGGAACCGATGGGACAGTCGGAGCAATTGGATCTCGAACTGGTAGCGGGTGCCCGCGACGGAATCACTGACGCGACACTGTTGGTCGACGCTGGATGTGTGTGGGATGCGCGAACGGCTTTGCGACGAGCTCACGCATTCTCGCCGTTCAATGTGGAATGGTTGGAAGAACCGCTGCGCCCCGATGATGTCGCGGGATACCGCTGGTTGCGCGATCGTTCGCCGATTCCGATCGCCGCCGGAGAAGAGGAATGTGGCCGAGCTTCTTTCAAACCCTTGATCGATGCTCATGCCTTGGATGTCTATCAAATCGATATTGCCCGCAACGGCTTCACCGACGCAGCCTATCTGCGGCAACGTATTGAGGAGATTGGCGCGAGGCCTTGCAACCACTGCTACACAAGCCCGCTGACCGAAGCCGCCAGTTTGCATTGGTTGAGTACGTGTCGCGATGCGTTTCTGTTTGAAGACTGTGTGGAAGACGAACCAATGCGTCACGAACTGGCGATCGAAAGAATCCAAGCCAACGACGGATGGATCGAAGTGCCGGATCGACCGGGTCTAGGCGTCACGCTGAACGAGGAGTTTGTGGCGGCACATGTCGTGGCACAGTCAGAATGACCTTCAACAACAACATGTCTCGGGAACTACTTATCCAATGACAGTTTCGCCTGTAACAACGGACCTTGATTTCTCCGCCCCCGGTCGCCAAGTGGGGAAACTGTCCGTGCCTTATTCTTACAACCTGAGTGGCTGGTCACAGTTGCAAATCCCGATCGCGACGATTGGCAGCGGTGACGGCCCGACGGTACTGCTCATGGCGGGAAACCACGGTGACGAGTATCCCGGGCAAATCGCCATCATGCGACTGCTACGGGAACTCACACCCCAGCAGATCACTGGCCGGATTATCCTGATTCCGGCACTGAACATGCCTGCGGCCAAAGCGTCGACGCGATTGTCACCTGTCGATGGGATGAATTTGAATCGGTGCTTTCCGGGAGATCCCAACGGCACGGTTACTCAGGTCATCGCCGATTATTTGACAACCGTCTTGTTCCCATTGAGCGATGTTGTGATCGATCTGCACACCGGTGGACGAGGCGTCTACTTCTATCCCTGCGCACACATGCACTTGGTCGACGACCTGGAACAACGTCGGCGAATGGCGAGTGCGACTTTGGCCTACAATACCGATCTGGCTTTCCTGTACAGCGATATTGCCGGGAGCGGCCTGTTGCCGGTCGAGGCCGAGCGTCAAGGCAAGACCGTTGTGACGACAGAACTGGGAGGTGGCGAAGTCACGCCACGAGCGATCCATAAACTAGCCCAGCAAGGGCTGCGAAACGTATTGATCCACTTGGGCGTCCTCGCCGGTCAGGAACAGACCAGGAGCAGCTTGGGCCTGCCACCGACTCGCTGGGTTCAAGCACTCGATTCAAAAGACTATATCTTTGCGCCGGAGTCAGGTTTGTATGAGAGTCTGGTTGATGTGGGCTGCGATGTCAGCGCAGGCCAACCAATTGGAGCACTCCACTTCTTAGAACGCCCTGACCGAGCGCCTACGATCATCGAAGCTCCATCAGCCGGAGTTGTGATCGCGCATCGTGGCCCCACAGTCACTCAGCAAGGCGACATCGCCGTGTGCCTTGCACATGATGTGCCTGATGAGGTTATCGCGACGTTTGCGTGATTCGGGTTCACTAGAATCACCATCCACACGGTCAATGCGTTTATAATGCGAGACACTCGTAAACCTGGAGATCGCCCGCGCATGTTTTATTCACGACTGCTTTGCCTTTTGCCTGGCATCGTCGCATTGTCACTGGTCGGCAACGCCAAGTCCGCTGATTGGCCCATGTGGCGTAACGACGCGGTTCGTAGCGGATCATCGTCTGCAGAACTGCCCGCTCAACTCCATTTGCAGTGGCGCCGACAACTCCCGACTCCCATGCCAGCGTGGCCGAACGAAGCTCGGCTGCATTTTGATGCGTCCTACGAGCCCGTTGTCAGTGGCTCCAGAATGTTCGTCGGTTCGATGATCGACGGAAGTGTCGCAGCGTTTGACTGTGCGACGGGCAACGAACTGTGGCGATTCTACACGAACGGCCCCGTTCGGTTGGCACCGGCTGCGTTTGGCGAACGAGTGTGTTTCGGTTCGGACGATGGATGGCTGTATTGCGTGGATGCTGGAACCGGTGAACTGGTGTGGAAGGTCTTTGGCGCGCCGGAAGACCGTGAGCCTTATCATCATCTCGGCAATGCGCGACTGGTATCGTTCTGGCCAGTTAGAGGCGGGCCGGTCGTGGCGGATGGCATCGTGTACTTCGGAGCAGGCATTTGGCCAACGCTGGGTGTGTTCATTCACGCCGTCGATGCCGACTCGGGACGTGTGATTTGGACGAACGATAACAGTCACGCGATCGAGAACGTTCGCGTCGATCACAACTACTTGCAGGAGTCGGGCCTCTCGCCGCAAGGACACATGCTCGTCACCGGAGACATGCTGATCGTTCCCAATGGTCGATCGATGCCGGCTCGACTCGATCGAAAAACCGGCAAGCTGCATTACTTCGTCCAGGGTTACCGCAACGGAGATAGCCGTGTTGTCGTAAGCGGCGACATCGCGTTGGTTGG
>JACKHN010000042.1 GCA_020638975.1 Planctomycetaceae bacterium | reverse complement strand
CAGGGTGTCACAATTGGCGCTGGCGACATCGACGCGAAACTTGCTGGCGGGAAGGTTGAATTCGCTCCTATGGACGTCCCGGTGAGTGAAGGACGCGTCCTACTTGCTCCGACTGTCTTGCTTGATCGTTCTCCGATGCTTGTCACCTTGCCCGCAGGGCCCCTGGTGGACCGCGTTCGAATTTCGCCGCAGATGTGTACGGGTTGGTTCAAATACATCGCGCCGCTGGTGGCGGATGCTACTGCCGCGCAAGGGACATTCTCCGTGTCGCTCGATCGAGCAGCTATTCCGCTCGACGTGCCTTCAGCTGGAGAAGTCGAAGGGGTACTGGAAATTCACACGGCTCAAATCGGTCCCGGGCCCCTGTCACAGCAACTCCTTCTGCTCGCCGCGCAAATAAAAGCGATCGCCGATGGCAACCTCCTCGGAGCGCCGACCGCGCCGACGGAGCGTTGGCTTGATTTGCCTCAGCAGCGAATCGCGTTTCGGATGGCGGAGAATCGTGTCTACCATGAAGGATTGCAGATGTCAGCCAAGGATGTGGTCATTCGAACCAGCGGATCGGTGGGCACGGACCAAACGATCGCTCTGATCGCGGAAGTCCCCGTGCGAGACGAGTGGCTATCCCGTAGCCAGCATCTCGCGGCGTTTCGCGGTCAGTCCATTAAGATCCCAATTCACGGGACGTTGACCAATCCCAAGCTCGATCAAAACGCGCTGACTCAGATTACGCAGCAGGCTGTGACTGGGGCGGCCAACCAGTACATCCAAGGCGGCGTCAAGCAGTTGGACAGTGAATTGAACAAACAGCTCAATCGTGGCTTGGAAAAGTTGTTCGGGGCGCCTCGCTAGGCCGGGGAAGCCTATAACCCACGCTTATAACGCTTCGGTCGACGCTTAAGTGCCGACGATGGCGGTGGGGGCGCCTTTTCCTTGGCTTCAGCCATCTCTTCGATCACGGGTGCCGAGCCTTTGAAGCCCTCGATTTCGTCTCGCTTTAGCAACAAGTTGATGCGTTCTTCGATGCGAGTCAGCTGGGGCCCTTCGTCTGAGCAGACAAAGCTGAACGCGACACCTTCGCGTCCCATCCGCCCCGTACGTCCGACGCGATGCACATAGTCGTCGCAGAAGGCCGGCAGATCGAAATTGATAATGTGCGAAACGGTCGACACATCGATGCCGCGTCCGACGACGTCGGTTGCGACGAGAATCTGTAGTTTCCCATCGCGAAAAGTGCGCATTACACGATCACGTGCGCCTTGGGCCAAGTCGCCATGAATACAGTCAACGCCCTTATTGCTTTTCGAAAGTCGCTTGACAAGTCGGTCGACGCCTCGTTTCGTGCGGCAAAAGATGATTGCCTGCTTCGGGTTCTCACGTTCCAAGAGACGAACCAGAAGATCGAACTTCCGATCTTGATCGACGGTGAAATAAAACTGCTCAATCGTTTCGACGGCGATGTCACCGGACGAGAAGTCCAACGAAACGGGATCATGCATGTAGCGCTGTGCGAGCCGCAAAATCGGCGGCGGGACGGTTGCGCTCAGCAATAAGGTTTGACGGTCTTCCGGGCACTTGCGGAGAATGCGTTCGATGTCCGGTCGGAACCCGATATCTAACATGCGATCCGCTTCGTCGAGAACCACGCACCAGACGTCTCTCAACTTGAGCGTCCCGCGAGCGATGTGATCGAGGACGCGGCCCGGCGTTCCAACGACGACTTGCGCGCCCTCCTTTAATTTCTCGATCTGGCCTCGGATGGGTTTGCCACCGTAGAGCGCTACGCAATTGATCCGTCGAGCGGTCGATAACTTGACGACTTCGTCGCGAACCTGCACTGCGAGTTCGCGTGTTGGTACGAGAATCAGTGCCTGTGTATCGGCTGCCTCACGTTTAGGGAGCAGGTCTTCTAGGATCGGGATGACGAACGATGCCGTCTTTCCTGTGCCGGTGCGAGCTTGCCCAATCACGTCGACACCGTCTAATGCTGCTGGGATGACGCCAGCTTGTACGGGAGTGGGAGTCTCGTAGTTGGCCTGATGCAGTGCTTTGAGCATCTGCTTGGACAAGTCCATGTCTTCGAAACGTTCGGGCGGGGCGTCGGCCTTGTCTGGCATAATCGTCCGTGCGTAAGTTGGAGCGAGCGGCAGTAATTGTGCCGTAACCTTAACTGTAGACATAGGTTTCGTCAACGCCATGCCCGCCGTCAGTGCTACGGTGGCGCATGAAATAAGCCGACACAACCACGAATTGCGGTTGCGCCGGCTCGATTGCTTGTTGTCGGTAAACCGACCAGACGCCGCAACTACTTCTTGCGAGCAGGTGCCTTCGTCGCAGGCTTTGCGACAGTTGCCTTCGCTTTGGGCGAACGCTTGGCGGCTGCTTTGGCCACAGGCTTCGCAGCTGGCTTAGCCTTGGCGGTGGCACCCGTCTTCTTAGGCGATTGCTTCGCCGTCGTCTTTGCAGTCGACTTCGTAGCAGTCGACTTGGCAGCGGCCTTGGTGGTCGCAGTGCGCTTCTTGGGCGAACGAGTCGCAGTCGTCTTAGGGGCGGCTGTCTTCGTCGCGGCTTGCTTAGTTGCCATTCTATTGGCTCCTGATGTCGGGCGTCTAGTTCCGTAATTCGCCACTCCCTGGCACCCGACAAGGAGCGACTCCGTTACTCTCATGAAGTGGACCACCACTTCACGTCCATCCGTTAGTGCGAAGGTGAATCAAGAGGACACAGCGGTCGGAGTTACTCGGCTTACCGCTGTCGGCCACCTACTGTGACTCACCCAAGTTCGCGCATTGAACACATTTACCCGAAGTCCGTCAAGGTGAATTGCTGTCTTGCCTGTCATCGATGTCACTGCTGGTGATAGGGAAGTGCCAAGATCGATCGGAGTCGATTGATGAAGTGGTGAGTCGCGCGATCGATAGATAGTGTGGCGAACGAAACCGTCGCGACAACACGAGACGAAGTAGCCGAAGAGGACGAATACGCAAACGGTCGAGAAGAGTAAGTGTGATCAAGCTCTCGACCGCAACGGCCCATGCGATAGTCGATCGCCTTGGCAAGTCGTTCCACTTCATATCTGGACTCGGGCAAGACGAACGAGTTCACCTTCGTCCAATGACTCAACTCACCAGTCGGTCGAACCAAGGCTCTGTGCAGTTCCGGCAACCGGCGACGCTAAACAACGCTCGCGTAATTAGTGGGAGAGGCTTCCAGCGCTGAAAGCCTATCCCACGTCGGAAAACCGTCAGTTATTTCACGAGCGATGCTAAGTTGCTGCCGTAACTGCGCAGACTTCTTCGGTCCTATCTATGGCGGCTCGGCTCGGCTTGGCAAGTTCTTATCTGCTGCTCGACTCAACGTGCCCGCAAGATTCTTCGGGGAGTTTTCGGCGTATTCCGGGATGAACCTTTGCCGCCGGACCCGCTTATGAGCCGAGTGTGAAAAAAGCCTTGTGCCCACCCGTTTGGTTGGATTGCAAGTGCATTTCGATGGGGTAGGATAACGACCCGACGCGTCGATGTTGGTTGCCAGACTCTTTGCCCCAAACTGGTAACCACACCCCAAGAGCCTTCGATCTTGCCCCGGTCGAAGGCTCGTTTTTTGCGCTATGGCACTGTTCGCCAAGTTCTACAAACGGTGATGCCACGCTGGTCGACGGTAACGCAATTCGACGAGTTCTTTGGTTAGCGAATCGGGCCAGTCAACTAATTCGCTGGCGGCATTCCATTGATCAATTAGTGCATTTCTCAGCTGGAGACGATCGAGTCCGAGATTTACCACGAACGCTCGATGCTCGCGCTGTTCGCGGTAGTCAGGCTGACGAGGCGGCGTTTTCAAATATCGGCTGATCAGATCCAGCGGAAAATCGGAGAGCAATGTGCCGTGATAGAGCAAGTGATCTCGCTTGCAGCGGAGACTGTTACCGGAAAACTTTCGATCTCCCAATGTCAGATCGCTTGTTCCCTGTAGTGCTACCAACGGTAGAAGACGTCTGACAGCCTCTGCGACGTTTCCCAGAACATACTTGTGCGCGGCATCGACCATCCGCAGCGCGGGGTTCCGCTCGTAACTTAGAACGACCGAATACATGAGACATCCCGGACCAATCACGACCGAAGTTCCCCCACTGCATCGACGTAGGACGAGCACACCATCCTGCTCGCAGCGTGCAAGATTCACTTCATCTTCGATCCGCGATGACCGTCCGATGATCACGGCGGTTTGTCGCGACTCCCACAACCGCAACACATCATCGTCGATTTTCCCTGCCTCCGCTTGCTCTAATAACGCTTCATCGAGAGCGAGATTCTCGGCGGGGGAATCGAGAGTCAGATCGAGCAGCTTCATATGTCCGGCGACCTCGCGTTACTAAACAAGTTTTCGTATTGTAGGGTTCCTTCGCAGATCTGCGAGTCGGTCCATTACAGGGTCGTGGTGCAGTTTTGCGATTCCTGAAAGTAGGACGACCACTCTTGACCGTCTTTTGTCGGGCAGGAGTGCCCGACTTACTGACCGTCTTTTTTGTCGGGCACGAGTACCCGAACTACTGCAAAATGTACCACGACCCATCACAGGAAGGTTTAGATGATTAATCGCGAACGGTTGCTGGCGAGATTCTTGCGGTACGTCCACGTTGATACGACGGCGGTCGAAGGGGCAGGAGCTTATCCGAGCAGCCCTGGACAACTGACACTTGGAGCAATGCTGGTCGACGAACTTCGAGCAATGGGACTCGAAGACGTGTCGCACAGCGAACACGGCATCGTCGTCGCTGGTGTGCCGAGTCGGGGTGCCGAAGCCGCACCCGTTGTCGCGTTCAACTCACACGTCGATACATCGCCGGAAACAACCGGAGCGAACGTCAAGCCGCAAGTCATTCAGAACTATCAGGGCGGAGATCTCGTACTGCCCGGCGATCCGAACAAGGTGATTCGTGTCTCTGAAAATCCTGAGTTAGGTGATCTGCACGGCTGCACGCTGATAACAACCGACGGAACAACACTGCTGGGCGGCGATGACAAAGCCGGTCTCGCGGTGATCATGGAGCTTGCCGAGTGTCTTGTCGAGAATCAAAACATCACTCACGGACCGGTCAAGTTACTGTTTACGTGCGACGAAGAGATCGGTCATGGTGTTGATCACGTCAATATCGGAGAACTCGGTGCGACGGTCTGCTACACGCTCGACGGAGGCGGAGCTGGCGACATTGACTACGAAACGTTCTCGGCCGATCTCGCGATTGTGACGATTCGCGGCGTCAACATCCATCCATCGATCGCCAAGGGCAAGATGGTCAACGCGATTCGCGCCGCCTCGGCATTCATCGACAAACTGCCTTACGGAAGGCTCTCGCCCGAAACGACTGCGGATCGCGAAGGCTTTGTGCATCCCTACCAAATCGAAGGTGGGGTTGCTGAAGTAAAGATCCGGATCATCTTGCGAGACTTCGAAATCGCGGCCTTGGAAACTTATGCCACGATGTTGCGTGAATTGGGTGCTGGGGTCGAGACAGATTATCCCGGCGTGAGCATCTCCGTTGAAGCACGTCGCCAATATCGAAACATGCGAGAGGGATTGGTCCACGAACCTCGTGCCGTCAAATATGCGCAGCTTGCTCATGAACGGCTTGGTCGTGAAGCGAATCTGACCATTGTGCGAGGCGGCACCGACGGTTCGCAGTTAACCGAACGCGGACTTCCGACTCCGAACCTCTCGACCGGCCAACACAATCCTCACTCGCCACTCGAATGGGCCTGCCTCGACGAGATGGTTCAAGCGGCTGAAGTACTCGTCGAGCTCGTGCAAGTGTGGGCGGAAGATCCCGCTCGCACCCGATAGAATCAGGCGAGTTCTGGAATAGGTCGCCCGCCTTCAACCACGATCGGCATCGGGCGACCCCGCGAGTTCAGCCAGTGGCCGGCGAGATCGATTCCCAAATGACGGAAGGTTGTCGCAGCTAGGTCTTGCGGTCGAACGATACCGCTCGCGACGGCACCTCCGCGTGAATCGGTCGAGCCAATGACTTGGCCATGATTGAATCCGCCACCGGCCATGACCATCGACATCACGTTCGTCCAATGATCGCGGCCAAACTCCTTGTTAATCACCGGCGAACGACCAAACTCACCCATCATCATAACCAGCGTGTCGTCGAGCAGACCTCGCTGCTCAAGATCATTCACGAGTGCGAACAAGGCTTGATCGACACGCGGCAGCAACGGCTTGAGTCCCTTCTCAATTCCGCCCCACTGCACGTTATCACCATGGTGATCGAAGTAGCCCCAAGCGCCGCTGACCAATACGAAGCTGACGCCACCTTCGACTAAGCGCCTGGCCAGGAGTGCCTTTTGCCCCACGCTCTCTCTGCCGTAGGCCTCTTTCGTGGCCTCGGATTCCTCGTCGACATTGAATGCCTTCTGAACTTTGCCGGACAACACCATTTCGTAGGCTTGCCGGGTATAACGGTCCACTCGATCCAGGGTTCGTTCTTGCTCCAAGTCTCGACCGAAACGATCCAACTCGCCGCGGAGCTGATCGCGATTGGTAAGTTGTGGCACCGTGATGCCGCTGGGCAACGCGAACTTGCCGGCTAGCTCATGCCCTTTTACGGGTGCGAACTGAGTTCCCATGTCGCCTGATTCCCAGACGTCGGCAACCCACGAGTTGGCGAGGCCAACGAACGCTGGCATATCGGGGTCGTTCGCTCCACGGAACTTGGCCGCCACCGATCCCATTGACGGATAACCGGCTCCATCCCGCCCATCGTTAGTACGTTGCGCCAGCGGGTTGCCGGCTTGCATCGTGATCGGCGTGTGATTGCTCGCGCTGCAATCTACCGAGCGAATGATCGAGAGTTTGTGAGCGATGGACGCCTGCAACGGTAAGTGTTCCGTGAAATTCACTCCTGGCAGACTCGTAGCGATCGTTCCGAACGGACTCCGGATCTCTTGGGGTGCAGTCGGCTTTGGATCCCACATATCGATGTGGCTTGGACCGCCAGATAGCCAAAATAAAATGACTGACTTTTTATCCTTCTGTGGCTGATCGCTTGCGGCCTGCAATTGAAGAATCTGCGGCAGACTCAATCCACCAATTCCGGCTAACCCAGCCTGCAAGAACCAACGTCTCGATCCGACGTGAATCAAGTCACGAGTTGCATTCTGACGAGGGTGCATCATGGCGGTTCCCCAAAGTATCACGATCATAAACACGACCAGGACCGAGTTTATAACGTATCAGGCACCATCGATGCGTGCAATCTGAAACTCTAAAGGATAGTGGTACAGCTTGCCGTAAGTCGGGCACTCCTGCCCGACAAAGAGACGGCCAAGGGTGGCCATCCTACTTTCAGAAAGTTCAATACCCCACAAAGCCACGAGATCGCGATCTATAAGTGCTTGGTCACCTATCTGATCGAGCGAGCTATTGCCGCTCCTTCGCAAGAATGCCGCGAGCCCGTGTTCGCAGTTTGTGAAGCCCAATGACTCCTAAAAACGGAATCGCGTTGGCGACCATCTGCATTGTCGTGTCATCCAGATCCGCGAGTTGTGTTAGGGTCTGGATGCCTTGCTCCAGTAGCCGGTTCGCGTGCTCGCGTGACAGCGAGTCGATCCGCAACAAGTCAGCCGCAGGATCGTGCGAGTCGTACCGTGTTCCATCAGGCACTTGAACTGCGGCGACGGGCTGGTTCTTAGACGTTTGCGAGGTCTTGCGGATTCGCCGGAGCATCTTCTCAAGTCGCTTTAACCTCGCAGCCAGCTCGCTGCGCAACAAGCCAAGATCGTTGGTCAAATCCGTTCCGCCTACGGTGGCTATCGGCTGATGAGTCACGGTTTCACCGCTTCCCGCTAATTGGTCACGAACTTGTTTGCAGAGCTGCTCGATGCGATCCGTACTACCCAGGTGCCGTTGTTCGAACGCCAAATCCAAGCTTGAGAGTGATTGTTTGAGCGCATCGATTTGCTGCGACGTGCCCGAACTCGCCTCTTGATTGCGAACGACCGCGTTGTTGATCTGCTCCTTAAGCCCATCCACCTTATCCCGCACAACGGTCTCGGCGTTTGTGATGGACGTAACGCACTTGTCGAGGCGCCGCGCCACCTTCCCGAGCTGATCCGACGATCTAGAACCCGTCGCGTCGATGGTTTGGTCGAGTCGATTCATGTCGGCCTTAATGTCCTTAACACAATTATCGATCGCGGCGTGGATGCGTTCGCGGTGCGAGTCGAGACTTGTTTGAAGCATCAAGCGGATCGCGGCCTCGTTCTTCTCGATCGTGTGGGCCACAGCATCTCGATCTCGCGAAATGGTCTCGCGCAGCTCAGCAGTCTGGGCAGCAACGACTTCCGCTACAGTTCTCCGAACGCGTTCGTCGAGGCGATCGTTCAATCCTGAAAGCGATTCCATCAGCCGCGTGATTTGAGCATGGTGATCAGCAGCATGCCTCGACAGATCCCCAACAACTACATCCGCAACTTCGGCGGTCGTCCGGTCCTGTCGCTGGACAAGGCCAAACATGCGATTCAAGCCCCAAGTGCCTCCAGCAGCTGTCGTCCCGCTGAACAAGACGGCGAGTCCCGCAAGGATCATCGCTCCCCATTCTGTCGAGGAGAGCGATTCCTTGATTTCAATAAGCATATCTTTGTCAGGGTTCGGACTTTTCGCGGCATAGGCGTCGATCGCGGCTTGCAATGCATTGAGTCGTTCCGTGGTCACTTTTGCCCACTGTTCGTTCGTCTCCAAGGTGCTCTTGATTAGCGTCGTATCTGTATGGATCTTGTCGTTCACGCTTCGCAACGACTCGGAATTTGCGTCGTAGCCAATGAAACGAGCTGTCCTTCGAATGCCCTCTTTCACTTCTTCGAGAGACGCCCGAGTTGCAACGATGCCGTCTCGATTCCCTTCGACGTGCGGCGCAAACTTTCCGAAAATCGCTTGGGTCAAGAGACTGTTCCCGTCACCTGCAACACCCACATACGAGTTCAGCTGCGACAGTGACTGCGTACGCATCGCCCCGTCACTCTCCATGCGAGCCAATCGTTCTTGCAATTCAACAAGTTTCAGATAGCTGGCGGCACACGCGTCATCGCTGTGGTGGTGATTCGAATCACAACCGCCGTGGCAAATCTGAAAGGCTTCGATCAGCGGCTTGTGCAACTGCTGTGCGGTTGGACACTGCGTGAACGTCGCTCCGCACGACGTGGCGAATTGCGATAACGACCGAACAACAGTCGACTCCGTACAGGGACCAACGACAACCGACTGCACCGGTCGTCCACAGACTTGTTGCCAGCGTGTTACCGCCGAGCTTACTGAACTCCCTTGGCAACTCTGCCCATCGGTGATCATTACGACGAAGATCTTTTGGTCGGGGCGTGTCTGGACGACCATGCGAGGATCAGCAAAGCAGCTCGCAAATGAAGTCGTTCCTGTGGGTTTGATACGCATCACTTTGCGACGGACATCGCAGCGAACGTCGGGCGACATGGCATCGAAGGTCTCGATACTGTGGCCGCCATTGCCAGCAACGACGAAACTGAACGGTGTTCCGCTGGGCGTCAAGTCGAGTACATCACTCAAGCACCAGCGAGCGACATCGAATCGGCTCATCGTGCCGCAGGGAGCAGACATCGTCGAGGTTGCGTCAAGCAATACGACGACTCTTCCAATCTGGTCGGCGGCGCTAACGAGACTCGGCAACACCAGGACGATATTGAAGAAGGCGAATGCCGAATACCCAACCCTCCGCAGAAGTCGTGTAATCATTCGTTTTCCCTCAGCAAAGCAGCAATGAGACGCCCGACGTGGCGCAAATAACGGGACAGCCCCCCTATGGCAGTCTAATTGCCATCAGAAGAGCAGGCAAATTGGACAACCGGTCGGTCAGGGCTTTCGTTTTGTTCAATCTGCACGACCGCTGTCCGAAGCCGTCGAACTCTGTAATTCGTTGCTCGACGGCTTCGGAGAGCCGTCGTACGAATCCATTCAAACTGAAAAACTGAAACGCCCTGACTGGTCGGTTGCTGGGGTTCCTAGGGATTTAGGGGACCCGGCGATGCGTCCGACTCCCGATAAGTTTTTGGGAATTCGATTGACGAGCACTACGCGACTCGTACAACGGTCGTCGCATCGTTTAGGGAGGCTGCGTTTCTAGCCGTCATCCGGTATCAGCGTCATCACATCTCGCAGCCGAACCTGAACTGGCTCGTAGAAACAGCTAGTGCTGCGTTACACCTTGACTTTAGGGTTTGCCCGTTTCGTGAGCCGTGACGCGTAAGTCGGGCGGCGAGGAATGCAGGGCGCGCCCGGGGCCTTACGGCCCTTACGGCCAGCGGCTCACTTCATTCACCCTAATCCTTAGCTGTAACGCAGCACTAGTAGGGGATATGACGACCCCGAGCATTCGATCGAGTTAGACCAAGGCTCCACCTACAGCCCGGTCTCCATGCAGCTTCTGCTTCACAACCTCCTCGACACCCGATCGGAGGCTAAGGAATAAGTCAGAAATAACTTCGGCAATTCAAGAGTAGCGTCCGCTGTGCGGACCAGGAATCCCTGAGGTCCGCACAGCGGACCCTACGCAAAAGAAGAAGAAGTTATTGTTGAGCCGGTCCTAAGTTGCAAAGATTTCCGCTGCTCCCACGCTGTGTTGATAACTTGAGGCGATATAACCAAGACTTGTTGATGTGAGGTTAAAAGCGACGGCGTACTTTGAGTGAATCGCTTTGCTGTTAAACCATCAACTCAAAAAGTACGCTACCATGCAAGAAGCTATCAAGACGTCGGTTGAGTTACCTTCTACCGAGGCGACTGACGTGTTGACTGAAATCCCTCGTGAAGGAGTACAGACGCTGCTGGCTGACACCTTATGCGTCAGCTTTCACGGTCTTAGCACCGGCCAGAAGTTTCTCTTCTAGGAGCCGCGATCTCACCAGTTCAACAAACCGCCGAAACTGCCAATATGAGCGGTGACGTTATCGCCAAATTGCAAGTCGTAGTTGATAAACATTTGGGCTCGCGAAGATACCTCGCGAATGAGGCCAACGCCCGCGAGTCCGAACGACTGGTCGCCACCCACTCCAGTCATCGTGATCGGAGTTGCGAAGGGCGCGCCAGTCGTGCCTGTCACGATTGGTGCCCTTTGGAGAGCTTCGTAATTCCAACGAGCACGAACTTCTAAAGTTGATTGCAGGCAGTCGCGATTCGTCCAAGATCGGTGCCCGCGTGCGCCAACACCCAATAGCAACGCTTCCGAGGTGGCTCCAGCGACGGCGATATTCGCGGGACCGCCACCCGTTTCGGTGAATCCGTGACGGCGAACATTAAAGTACTGGACGTTGCCGAAGGGTTTGATCTCCCAATCGCCCATATCGATAATTCGGCCTCGTTCGAGATACAGTGACAGTCCATCCGCCCCAAAGTCGCCGAGAGTTGGCGGATCAGGAGTCGATAGGTAACGCGTCGTATCGAACTCTGTGTGGCTGTAAGCTGCAACTCCAATCGTGTAGCGGTAGTCAGCGATGTGTCGCATGTAGGTGCCAAGATGGAAGCTATCGCCTTCGGCTTTGCTTCTCAGTACATCGAGGTCCGTGGTGGATCCTGCGTAGCCGAAGCTGAGTCCAACAACCGTTTGATCGTTTAGAAATCGCTCGAATCCGGCGGTAATCCCTGCAGCATTGAACTCCGCGTCGGGCGTAGGTGCACCCGCTCGGAGATCCGCCGCGACACCGTAGCCTCGAACCCAGCCGTACCTCGCCTGCCCACAACTCGAGTCATCCGACGAGGCGGACCCCAGGATCGAGTTCAATCGAAGAGCTGAGCGATCGTTGCTAAGCACACGCATCGGAGGTGCAAAAACGTTGGGTCCCACTTGTCGCAAGGCACCCAAGCGACAGACGATCGTATTCGTAAACACCATGTTGCCAGCGACGGTCACGGTGCTTGCTGTCGGAAAGATCTGACTGCCAGTTGGGTCCGCTATGATGGCGACTCCGCGAACATCGCTTGGACGGACGCCGCCGAGAAGAAGAAGCATCGTGCAAAAGGCTACTGACAATCGTCTCATTATTGATCCAGACAGAATTCAAGGAAAACTCGGCACAAGACATACCCTCCGTTTCGGCGAGCCTGACCGCCTCAATCGAGGGGAACTGAATCCGCCGACATGATCGCTTCGAGTCGAAATATCGCTACAATCGGAACCGCTGCAGTGACTATCGCCCGCCCCAACGCATCCGTTCGCAACTTGTATCCATGATTGATATTCGCTCTGCGAGCCTGTGCTATTCGCGTGATGCTTGGGTGTTGCGCGAAGTTGCTTTGTCCGTTCAACGCGGCGCATTCATCACGTTGCTCGGCCCATCGGGCTGTGGTAAATCGAGCCTGCTGCGTTTGGTGGCAGGGCTGGAGAAACCAAGTGATGGTTGCGTGTTGATTGATGAAGTAGCTCCTCAGGAGTTTCGTCAAAGAAAACGGGGCATTTCGCTGGTCTTCCAGGAACCGCGGCTCCTGCCCTGGCGGAACGTCATACGCAATATCGCTTTACCGTTGGAAATCTCAAAAGGTAACGCCGACGAACAGCAAGCCTTGATCGATGCGAGCCTAGAGCTGATCGGATTGCGCGCCGACGACGCGACGAAGTTTCCTCGCATGCTATCGGGCGGCATGCGCATGCGAGTGGCCTTGGCACGGGCGCTGGTAACGCAGCCGAACGTGCTGTTGCTTGACGAACCTTTCGCGGCCTTGGACGATTTGCTTCGGCAGCAGCTCAACGAAGAGTTGCTTCGCATTTGGGAGGAGCGCAAGCCGACGACGATCTTCGTGACACACAACATCTCCGAAGCGATCTTTCTTAGCCAGCGTGTCGTCGTGCTGGCGAGCCACCCGGGCCGAATACGTGCAACGATCGAAGTCCCCTTTGAATACCCGCGATCACACACCGTCCGGGCGTCGAGCGAATTTGGAGCGTTGGTTGGCCAGGTTGGCGACCTCTTGCGAGCGGAGACGCCATGAAGTTCATTCGCGAGACAGCTCCAATTGTCCTGCCGCCGATCGCGTTATTCTTATTCGCGGTCCTGGTCTGGCAACTGATTGTGCGATTGGGGCACATCGAGAGCTATTTACTACCGAGTCCACTTGCTGTTGCTCGAGCTGCCTGGATCAAGCGAGCGGAGCTGTGCGGAGCACTCGCCCTGACCGGTGCCGGTGCGTTATGTGGCTTTGTAGCCAGTTTACTGATCGGCACCTTGATCGCGATCGCCTTTTCGTTTTCGCGGATTGTCAAAGCCAGCTGCTATCCCTACGCCGTGTTCTTGCAAACAGTTCCGATTGTTGCCATCGCTCCTCTGATCGTTGTGTGGATCGGCTATGGCTTTCAAAGTGTGGCGTTGATTGCGTTCATCATCAGTCTGTTTCCCATCATTACGAATGCGACCACGGGACTGACGAAGGTCGATCGTGATCTCGTCGACTTGTTCGAGTTGCACAACGCCAGTCGCTGGCAGGTGCTGTTTAAGTTGCGACTCCCGTCCGCAGTTCCGTACCTGGTGACCGGAGCTCGCATCTCCAGCGGTATGGCCGTGATCGGAGCGATCGTCGGCGAGTTCTTTACGGGATACGGTGCCACGCGATATGGATTGGGCTACGTCATCATGCAAGCGACAAATCTTTTGAAGACGGACGAGTTGTTTGCCGCGATTATTGTCTCGACAGCGCTTGGCATGGCGGTCTTTACGGTTGTCAACATCGTGGGTGCGACGGTGTTGTCTCGTTGGTATCATGCGTGATCCCAGTCCGTCACCTTCTTCGCAAGAGCCTGCGTCATGAAGCTAGTCCATTGTTCCCTGGTCGTCGCTTGGATTCTGTTGACTGGATGTGGTAAGCCTTCCAAAGAGCCTGAATCCGTTACATTGATGCTGAACTGGTATCCCGAAGCCGAGCATGGCGGCTACTACGCCGCGTTGGTGCATGGCTACTACAAAGAGGCGGGACTAGATGTGACGATCATTCCGGGTGGTCCGAACGCGCCTGTCGTACAACAAGCGGCGCGGGGGGCTATCGACTTTGGTGTGACGAATGCTGACCGCATTGTGCTGGCGCGAGCCCAGGATGCGAAGATCAAGGCTTTGTTTGCGCCTTTATCTAACAGTCCGCGTTGTCTGCTGGTTCATTCTGACTCGGGCATCGAAAAGTTCGAGCAATTACAGAACGTGACGATGATGATGAGTCGCGAGCATGCTTGGGCACAGTTCCTAATCAATAAACTGCCGCTGAAGGGTGTCGAGATTGTTCCGAACTCAGCAAGCTTGGCACCGTTCCTGGCCAATCCACGGGCGGCAAAACAAGGCTATATCATCAGCGAACCATTCGTCGCAAAGAAAGAAGGGGCCGATGTGAGGAGCTTGCTGGTCGCCGATTTTGGGTTCAATCCATATACCAGCGTCCTGATGACGAGCGACGCAATGATTAAGCAACGACCGGAATTGGTCCAAAGAGTAATCGACGCAAGTCGCCGAGGGTGGGAGAAGTATCTGGCCGAGCCGGCGGAAACGAATCTCCGCATTCACGAGTTGAATCCAGAGATGGAGCTTGAGGTATTGGAATTCGGCGTGAGGGCCATGAAAGAACACTGTATCGATGCCGATAGCCTTGGTCGGATGACAAGTGAGCGTTGGAGTACGCTTGTGTCGCAGCTCGTAGATCTCAAGATGCTTGACCCCGGCATTATCGATCCTGAGTCGTTATTCTTGGCGGATTGAGTTGCATTTTCCGATTACCGAAGACTAGGGACTCGGCCCGATCGTGCATTCCGCAGAACTTCACTCAAAACTTTCTGATTCATAAAACGGAGCGATTCATGTCCGATGATGGCAGCGCGGCACAAGGTCCGGTGAAGCAATGTCCCGTGAATTCGTACAACGAGTGGGACCCACTGGAAGAAGTCATCGTCGGTCGCCTCGAACATGCGATGTTGCCCGACTCGCAGATCATCAACAAGCACACGTTTCCCCCCTCGGATTCGTCGCTAATTCAAGAGATCCTGGCGCTTGGTGGCGTACCCTATCCACCCGACATGATTCAGGCGGCGCAGAAATGTCTCGATCGGTTCATTCAGATTCTCGAAGCGGAGGGCATTATTGTTCGCAGGCCCGATGTTGTGGATTACGAAGTCCCGTTTCGGACTCCAGATTGGAAAGTACCATCGGGCTCGAGCGCGACGAATCCGCGCGATCCTTTCATGGTCGTCGGCAACGAGATCATCGAGGCTCCGATGGCGGACCGCAGCCGGTTCTTCGAAGCCGCAGCCTATCGAACCCTGTTCAAAGAGTATTTTCGCAACGGAGCGAAGTGGGTAGCGGCACCGCGACCGCAGTTGTTGGATGCGCTGTACCACAACGACTTTGTGCCTTCGAAATACGGTGATGAAGAGATTCGCTTTGTCGTGACCGAGTTTGAGCCAGCTTTTGACGCGGCGGACTTCGTGCGTTGCGGTCGAGACATCATCGGGCAAAAGAGCCACGTCACGAACGAGTCTGGTATCGAATGGCTGCGCCGTCATCTAGGAGCGGATTACCAAGTCCATGTGATCAAATCGCGAAGCCCGCAAGCCATGCACATCGACACGACTCTAATGCCCTTGGCCCCTGGCAAAGTATTAGTAAATCCCGACTGGGTCGACCGAGACAACTTGCCGTCATGTCTGCAGAACTGGGACGTCTTGGTTGCTCCAAAGCCTGTACCAAGCGAACAGAAGGAACTCCGTTTGATCAGCAGTTGGGCGAGCATGAACGTTTTGATGCTGGATGAGAAACGTGTCATCGTGGAACAGCGTCAGGAACCGATGATCAACGCGCTGCGTGAATGGGGCTTTGAGCCGATTCCTTGTCCGTTTGAAGACTACTATCCGTTCCTTGGATCTTTCCATTGTGCGACGCTCGACGTGCGGCGGCGCGGCGAGCTTCAGTCTTACGCTTGAATAATGGTCGCCTCGGTTTGCTTTGGCAACGAATCGGAGCGTCGCGCAAAGCACCGCCCCAAGGAAGTGGCCAACAAGGCGGGCAGCAGGATCAGATCACCGATTAAGGCGGTGACCAGCAGCGTGAATAGGAGCAATCCGAATTGCGAAACGGGCTGAAACGAGCTGAAGTAGAAGACGAATAAGCTCAACCCGGCAATCAGCGTGGTGTGGATCATGGCGTGTGCGCAATTCTTATATGCGGTTTTAATTGCCTCCTTCTGAGATGCCCCTTCCCCGCTAGCTCGTTGAAACCACGTTAAAAAATGCAGCGTGTCGTCCACCGCGATACCGAGGCCAATGCTGGCGGTCATCATCGCTCCCACATCGACCAGCGAACCCATCCAACCCATCACGCCAAAGGTAGCTAAGGCGGGAAACACGTTCGGTAACATCGAGACTACCCCGGCGGGAATGCTGCGAAGTACGAGTGGCATGATAATGGCGATCGACGAAACAGCCAGCACGAAACTGAGCAGCATCGCGTCCAGAAGTTCTCGTTGAGCGGCGAACACCAATGGCACTGTGCCAGTAAACTCTAATTGCCTATCGGCGACTGGAATCCCAGACCGATCTAACACAGGATCGATTCGCGCACGTAACTGCTGAACAAAGTCTTCATAGACCAACTCGCGGAATTCCGAGACATTCGCGGTGACTCGCCACACTTCGCGATCGCCATCGTCAGCGACATAGCCTTGTCGCACGAACTCATCACGACTGTTCAGTAACATCTTGTTGATGCCAGCACGGCGGACGGATAGCCGCAGACCGGTCGCCTGTTCTGGTCTGGGCGGCAGCGTTGGTGCGAAAGTCGCCGCCGACAGCGTACCGTCGACGCGTTCCAGACGAGCAACGCTCGCTTGGATATCGTCCATCAGCCGGATGCGGTCGCCAAACTCGACTTCAAGATCCTTTCTGAAATCGACGATGATCTCGACGCTTGCCATCGGCCCCAAGTTGTCCCGATACCAGTAAGTATCAGTGACCCAACGACTCGCCTGCGGTAAGAACCGGATCGGTTCGACCGAAGTGCGCAGCTTCGTCAATCCAATCGCGAACAAGACCGATGCTGCAAGAAAGACGGCGAGAACGGCAAATCGGTAACGCACGACGAGATCGGCCAATCGTAACAACCAAGCGTTCTCTCCATGCTCAGGCCGAGACGGCTCTCGGTTGCGAGGCACGACGGGAAACTTCGCGGTTGCCGCTGGTAGTAGCAATATGAAGACGGCAAATGCCAGCAGTGTTCCCGCAGAAGAGTAGAGTCCGAAGGATTTCACGGGCGCGATGTGACTGACGCACAACGAGACGAGTCCCAAAGCGGTCGTTACCGATGCGAGCAAGCAGGGCCACCAACCCGCTCGAAGCGCGACTTGCGACGCGTCTTTCGGACCATGCTTTACCACGGCATCCCGATAGTAATTGGTCAAATGCACGCAAGCGGAAAGGGAAAGAACGTAGACCAGGACCGGAGCCAACTCGACCAACAAGTTCATCGAGCCGCCGGTGTAGTAGATCAATGCTTCGCATGTCATCTGGCAATATTGCGAAACGGCGAAAACCAGCACGGCCAGCTTCACGCTTCGCAAACACAACCAAGCCATAGAAAACGCAATGGCTCCGGACAACAGAATCCAACGATCGATTGCTTGCTCGCTTTCGATATCGATCCCAACGCTGAGCACGGCATCGCCGGTTAGGCGGAGGTCGTCTGGGTCGACGCCACAGTGCGCTATCGCGATGTCACGGATGGACAGGACGGCTTGCTTGCGCTGGTCCGTCGTCGCTTCGCCAAGCGTAATCAGGGCACATGTCTGTTGCTCGTCAGGCCCAATGAGTGCGCCCTGCAACCTTCGCACCGCTTCCTGGCGATCGATTCTTAGCGGTGGCGCACGCAGCTCGGCGAGCATGCGCTGGCCGGTCACCACCTCGCGAACGACGGAGCTCAGTTGTGCTTGCTCCGGCAACTCGCCGCTTCCCTCAACCAGCGTCGCGAACTCTTCGAGGCGAGCGTCGTCGAGTGTACATCCGACCCAACTAACTAAGACCCGCTCGTCGGACCCGAAAAGCTTCGTGAATCGACTGTAGAAGCGGGTGGTCTCGTAATCCTTCGGCAACCACTGTCCGACGCTGTTGTCTGTACGAGTGCGTACATACATGACGCCGTAGATAACTACCGGCGCGCACGCCAAAGCGAGGACAAGGATCAACGAGGCATAACGGCGGTGGAAGTTCTGATTCATCTGAGTGGTCGCGATTGTACGCATCTTCCATGATGCTTACAGCGCCAACTCAGCTTCTTCCCAACTTAAACTCAGTTTTCACGGCGGCCAGCCCCTTCAAGAGCCCAGCAATATCCTCGGGCGAGTGATTGGCATTGACTTGAATCCGCAGCACACCGCCCATGATCGGGACTGCTGGATAGGTTGCGGATTGCACGTAATACCCACGATCGAACAACACCTTGCCAGCCTTGAAGGTTTGCTCGATGTCGCCGATGGTAACTGCAATGATCGCCGCTTCACCGCCAGAGAACTTCAGACCCAGCGATCGAATCCCGTCGGTCAACTGACGGATCATTTGTCGTAACTTGCGCAAATGCTCGTCGTGCTCTGGCGATTCGAGGATATCGCACACTTTACAGATCGCGGCGAGATAGGGTGGTGGGACTGGCCCGCCGAAGATGAAAGTGCTGGAACGAATCTTCAGGATTCGCTTCAGACGTGTGTCGCAGGTAACGAACGCGCCGAGGCATGAGAAGGCTTTGGAGAGCGAACCGACCACCAGGGCATTGTCGATTGATTCAAGCAGCATGCTGGCGGCACCCCGACCTTTCGGACCAACCAATCCCGTGCCATGGGCATCGTCCACGTACAGGATCCCACCGTGTGCTCGAGTGACTTCATCCAACTCGGCGAGCGGTGCAAGCTCGCCTGTCATGCTGTAAATGCCATCGACAGCCACGACGCAACCGTCGTAGTCTTCGACTCGCAAGATTTCTTCGAGAGCATCGGCGGTACAGGGATCCATCAGCACGACCTTCGCGCCGTTCCCTTTCGCAATCATCGCGGACTGATGCAAGCTGTCGTGCGACTTGCGGTCTAGTACCAACAAGTCCCTCTTACCGACGAGTCCCGGAAGTAGTCCGATGTTGGCGAGCGTTACGCTGGGGTAGATCAACGTGTCTTCAACGCCCATCCATCTCGCCAAGCGGCGTTCGGCTTCTTCACAAAGTGCGATATTGCCGAAGGCCCGTGACGAACCGTTATGAGTCCCCCACTCGTTCATTCCATCAACGATGGCTGCCTGTACCTGCTCGTTGCGATCGTATCCTAAGAAACTGTCCGAGCCGAAATTGACGACTTCTTGGCCAACCATTCCAAGTCGGCGGTCTTCCATCCAGTCGATCACACCATCTTTGAGATGCACCCCCATGAACTTGTCGAGAAAGTTCAGTGCGATGCGCGTGACACGATCTTCGCCCAGTCGCTCTTTCAGCTGCTCGATAGCTAGATTCTGGTTCGCCGCCTTGGGACGAGAAGCTGGTTCAGAACTCGACGCGGTCGCCCAAACTGACTCGGACGCGATCTCTTGTGAATCGCCTTCGCGGAAGAATGTTGTCATAAGTGCATCCAAGGGGGTCTAGCGATCGACAAGCCACATCTGGTTTGATCCAAATAACCAGCAAAATCCGTCAAGCGGCGATTGTTCGAGCCTCTATCACTTTTAATTCGTACGATTAGGAGACGCAACTTTGATGACAAGACGTGCAAGAATGACGGATAAGTAGAATCGGCTGGACTAAAATACCGACGGTAGGCGATATGACGTCTGTTTCCTCTTTCTCCCAAGGTGCGGGACATGCCAAAAGCCGACAGCGAGTTTCCGCCGCCACCGTGGTATCAGGCGGTCATGTGGAGTGGAGCGGACTTTCGGGGCCTTGTTCGCATCTTGAACTCGAATCGATGGCGTGTGTCGCCAAGTCACTGGCCCGGCTGTTGTATCGATCTCATGTTTGCAGTGGGCAATTCAGGACTCGGTGCCGTGCAGTCGTTGCTTTATGGCAATCGATTGAGGCGTTTGGAGATCCAAGAAGATCCGGTATTCATCATCGGCCACTGGCGCACTGGCACGACGTTGCTGCACGAGTTGCTTGCCTTAGATTCGCAGAATACTTGCCCGACGAACTACCAGTGCTTTGTCCCGAGCCACTTTTTGTTGACGGAGAGTTTGCTAAAGCCGTGGACGAATTTTGCGTTACCAGCGAATCGCCCGCCGGATCAGATGCAACTTGCCTGGGATTCTCCGCAAGAAGACGAGTTCGCACTCTGCAACCTCGGAGTTCCAAGTCCCTACGCTACGATAGCTTTCCCGAACCGACCGCCAGCGTTCATGGAGTTCTTGACGCTCGAATCAGTTACGTCGCGACAACGTGAACACTGGAAGCGGTCCTGGATGACCTTTCTGAAAGGCCTCTACTTTCGCAAACCGGGACGACTCGTCCTCAAATCACCGTCTCACACATCTCGATTGCCACTGTTGCTCGAAATGTTTCCCAATGCCCGGTTCATCAACTTGGTTCGCCATCCGACGACCGTGTTTCTATCAACAGTGCGATTGTGGAAGTCGCTGTTCGCAACGCACGGATATCAAATACCACGATTCGAGGGTCTGGAAGAGTTCGTATATGCGACCTTCCTGCAGATGCATGAGCAACTGGAAGCGACTCGCGATCTGGTACCACCGGGAAGGTTAATCGATATCCGCTATGAAGACTTGGCGGGCGACATGATCGGGACGACGCAGACGATCTACGAGAGCTTGGAGCTCGGCGACTTCGATCAGGTCAGACCTCGAATCGAAGAGTATGTGTTGGCACATCGCAACTACGAGCCGAATCGACACCAAGCGAACTCGGAACTTGAATCGGAGGTCTATTCCCGATGGAGGCCTTACTTTGACAGATACGGCTATTCAGGGACACTGCCCTTGCGATCGTGATAGGATCTGCCTGCTTGGGAAGCGCCACTTTTGACATAAGTCATTGGGTATCATAACCCTAAGCGAGAAGCTGCGGTAAACCATTTCCTCGCTTACGCTTCGGGTTGTGATTGTTGTGAAAGTCGCGCTGTCCAGCTACTCAGAAGTCAAAAACGTTTTCGCCGAGGAAACGATCGAAGGCGCGGTCGCTCAAGAGTCGTCGAGCCACATGAATCAATTTGGCCTGTACGCCAATCAAGTAACGAGTCTTTGGCCTTCGGCTACTCAGAGCATGTTCGATCACACGTGCGACATCGAGCGGCGAATGCAACCATCCCTGACCGTTAAGGATGCGGCGCACTTTGTCCAGCGGCCCTCGCGGCGGCGCTGAGATTCGCTGCACAAACATTTCGGCACGTTTAATTGTGTCGTCCAAGTCCTTGAAGTATAGATCCAATTGTTCCTTCGGATACTGCGAGAGCTTTTGCGAGAATTCTTCGATCGTCTTCTCGCGCATTAAGGGCGTGTCGGTCGGTCCGGGCTCGATGATCGACACCTTCATTCCCCACGGTCGCACTTCCATCCGCAGGGCATCGGAGAACGCCTCGATTGCGTACTTGGTGGCACAAGTCGTGGCGTGGTACTTGAACGTGCAACGCCCATTCACCGAACTCATGTTGATGATCCGGCCTGACGCTTGTCGTAACCGTGGCAAAAACGCCTTTGTCACGGCAACCGCGCCAAGATAGCCAACTTCGAGCTCGCGGCGAAAGACTTCGAGTGGCAGTACCTCGACCGGCCCGAGGTTCTCGTCAGCGGCATTGTTGACGAGGCCCGCGAGTCGTAATCCCTTTTCCGTGAGGATCTCGTTAACGAACTCCGTGGCGCGAAAAATATCGCCTTCCTTCGTTACATCCAAGATGACCGAGAGTAGGTTCGCATCGTGGTCGACACTCTTCTTCACGGCGTCTGCCTGTTGCTGTTGCCTGACACCAGCGAAGACAAAATAGCCCTTCTCGCAAAGATGCTTGGCGGTCGCTGCACCAATTCCCGAGCTTGCCCCCGTAATGAGCACGGCGTCGCAGCGAATGTCGGAACCTAGCATGTAAAGACGCCTCGCATCCCACGGTCAAGCTGTGTGGCGAAACCGTCGCTTTCATTGGGACATTGGAATTCTCAATCCCACGATGCCTGCCAAAACAAGAACGACACAGGCGATGCGAAACGGGTGGGCCGATTCTCCGAAGAGAAAGACCCCGAAGATCGCGGCCCCCACGGCTCCGACGCCGTTCAGCACGATGTATCCGGTGGAAACGGGTAATGTTCGAACGGCTTGAGCGAGCAACACGAAGCTGATCGCAGTGGCGACCAGTGTGACAATGCTTGGCCAAAGACGCGTGAATCCGTCGCTGTATTTCATGCTGACGACCCACGTCACTTCGAAGACACTCGCGATCAGTAAATATACCCAACCCATGTTTGGTTCCTTAAGAAGCGAACGATCGGACCGCTCTATGATAACACAGTTATCCGGACCAGCATCCGAGAGGTCTTGCCCGGTAGTGGTACACTTTGCCGTAAGTCGGGCACTCCTGCCCGACAAAAGACGGGCAAGAGTGCCCGTCCTACTTTCCGGAATTTCAAACTGTACCAATACCTCTTGCCCCGGGGCCATCTTCGCTGCGAGCTACTTCGACTTGCGATGTTGCGTAATCAGCGCGTGCATAACATCACTGCGACGAACGACGCCTAGTAACTCGTTGCCTCCCTCGCGTGTTACCACGGGAATGCAATCGTCCGTTTCGGCCTGAAACAACTCGAACGCGTCTGTCGCCGGCTGATCGGGATAGAGGAAGGCGTCGGTATCGGACGCTAGGTCTTCAGCGCGAACGAGCTTCGTGACGCTGTTATCGAACATCACGTTGCTCAACAGCGGATAGCGGATTACGCCGACCACTTGCATCCGATCGTTAACGACGGGGTAAGTGTTGTCGTGACTGTGCTCGATGTATGCGATGATCGCCTCGAAGCTGGCTGACTGATTCAGCCCTTTGCTTTTGCGGAGCAAATCGCTGACCTTCACATTGGTCGTTGTAGAGTTCGTTGTCGTCGACTTGCTCACCGCAGTCCGGAATCGGTCTGCCACAGCCCGAATTTGTTCGAGAGGTGTGCTGCTCGTGTGGTGAATTGCTTGGGCCAACGGTACCTCGCCGGTGCGAATCAGCGACTGCCGGATGAAGAGCGGACCAATGATCTCGAACACAACCACCGACCCCAAAATGATGTCTTGGATCGGCTTGCCCAGAACGGGATCGCGGTGAACGGCGATGGTCGCCAACGCGATCGCGGCGCCTGCTTGTGCGAACAGACAACTCCCCAACCAGTGTCGGACTTCCAAAGGTTGCCGCGTCGCTCGTGCCGCGCCGTAGACTCCCAGCCATTTGCCCGCAAGGCGACAGACGATGTAGATTGCGCCGATCTTGCCAACCTCGATGAATGCATTCACGTCCAATTCGGTTCCATGTGCAGCAAAGAACAGCACGGCCAATAGACCTGACAAGTGATCCAACTCGTCGACGATCTTACTTTTCATCTCTGCCGTGTTTGCCACGGTCACGCCCATCACGAGAAATGTCAGCATATAAGGGATGTGAAACGTTTCGCAGATTCCAAGCAGGAAAGTCGTCGTGGCAACCAGCAGCACCAGCCAACGCTTCATGTTGAGTAAGCCGCAACCGTAGCTGACGATTAAACCGCCCGCCACACCCAGGGCCATCGAACCGGCAATGTTCTGTAGCAAGATAGCGAGCTGATGACCGAGCGGAACATGAAGCTTGCCCTGCACGAGTTGGATCGTGAGGAATCCCAATTCGAACAGGACAATGCACGCGAAGTTATTCATCGCGACCAGAAAACCCGTACTCTCGGTGACAGGCCCTTCGGAACGAAACTCCTTCAATACCAGGATTGTCGTGGCAGGAGCCGTAGCTACCGCGAGACAACCAAGCAGCAGCGCCATGCTGCCTGAGCAACCGAACAACCACAGTCCCACGGTAACAAAGCAGCAAGTCACCGTGATCTCGGACGCTGAGAGCGCGAGACAATGCGCTGCCACTCGGCGTACCTTGGTGAAGGTGAATTCACAGCCGAGGTTGAACAAGACGACAGCCATTGCCATCTTTAAGACAGGCTCAAACAGCTCGACATGGCCCTCGGGAATCCAATCCAGCACGCTCGGGCCCACGAGCAATCCGACGAGCAGATACGCGGTCACCTTGGGCAGATGCAGCATATCGGCGAACACGCCCGCCGCGAGGCAAACGCCCAGCAGCAGCCCGAGTGTACTCGCGATATGCAGATCGAACTCACCCATGAACTCACCCAACAGGCCTTCTCCATATATTGCATATTGCGACCGATAGAGCGCAGCAATGTTCTACTCCGAACCGAACTAATCGGGAATGCCGCTTTGCCCAGCCTCTCTATCTTAGATCGCCGCCGACCACGCCATAGCGAAACACGGCGATGTGTGGCAAAATCAGTTCGACGTGCAACGATTACACCGCTGAAAACAGATGGAGAGGCAACGATGAACTCACGCGACGCAATCACATTGTCAATCAATATGGGCGACATGATCTCGATGTCTTACTTGCAGGACTTGACCGACGAGCAATTGATGCAGCGCCCGCACCCTGAGTGCAACCACCTGAAATGGCAGATCGGACACCTGATTGCATCCGAGAACATGATGATCAACGGCGTCGTGCCTGGATCAATGCCGGCGTTGCCGGAGGGCTTTGGCGAGCGGTACGGCAAGGAAACGGCCAAGTCTGACGACGCGAGTGCATTCGATTCCAAGGAGGAATTACTGCGGATCTATCAAGAACAACGAGCCGGAACGTTGGCCGCATTGGCCAAACTATCGGACGAAGATCTCGACAAGGCTTCGCCCGAGTCGATGCAAGGCTATGCCCCCAACGTTGCCGCCGCGTTTAGCATGCAAGGCAGCCATTGGATCATGCACGCGGGCCAATGGGCGGTCTTACGTCGCCAGCTTGGCAAGCCGCCGTTATTCTAAGGCGAAGGGCCGCCGCGCGAAAACGAATGTAATCAAAATCGCTTTGCGGTCCGTTACCGAATGAGCCAGACGGGCGAGTAGACAAACGCCGTCGTGCCACTTGTCGGCGAGGGGATACCGCCCCGAGCCACAATGTTCGCCGGTTGTACGATGACACGTTTGCCGGACTGTTTTCCGGTGAGTTTCACTTCCATGATCCGGATTCCGGCGAATTGGACGATCGTATACATCGCGTTATTACCGGGACCGGTGACCTGGCTGAAGATGGGGATGATTCTTGGTTGGCCTTTAATCGATTCCAATTCGTCTTTGACGCCGGCACTGATTCCTGTGTCGCCGTTTAGCGGCAGTTCGCCGTTGCTGTCGAATTCCAGTTTGCCACCGTGATAGGACAGGTCTGACGGAGAGACGCCTTCGACGATTTGCCGAGCGATGTCGGCGGTGCTGTTGTTGTTGCTGCCGATGTCGATCGTTCCGCGGTTCCCGGGCGAACCGGTTCCTTGTGGATAGAGATTGAACTCGAGGATGCCGTCCGCGCCTGCTTGCACCTGCCCCATTTCAGCGTCCCACTTCCAATCGTCGGTGCCGATTCCGTTCACGAGATCGTTCCAAGTGTTTTGGTCAAGCGCGAAGGGCAGCATCTCAAGGTTGCCGCCACTTGCCGGTGTTTGGAACCCTTGAAAGCTATTCAGCAGAGCCGCCGTCGCCTCGACTTCTGCCCCGATACTATCAATTCCCAATACGTTTGCGATGAAGAACGGAATCTTGCCGTTCTGAGCTTCCGTCCTGCGGACACGAACCCAAACGGTGTTTGGCATGTTCGTACCGCTTACATCAATCGCTGCCGCGGGATCGGAAGGATTCGGCAAAAATCCCACGACGACATCTTCGTTTGCGAGAGCTGGTGACTGACGCAGGACTTGATTCAAGGCCGCATACTGAGTTGCTCGCGAGCGTGCACTCTCTTCCATCACGTAGACGTTGCTATCACCGGTGAGAGCTCCACTATCGACGAGATCCCAAGCGGCCGCGAGCGCCGCCGAGTCGGCTGACCGTTGCATCTCTTCTCGCGCCACATACAGATAGCCAAGGTCGATGGAGAGTGCCAACATCGCCATGACCATGACCATCATCACTGCGCTGAGGACGAGGATATTGCCTTTACGTTTGCGACTGAATTGACGACGTTTCATGATCTGCCTCAAGTTAGTTCAAAGGGGGAGAGAGCGAAGCTTAATCGCGGGTATGAACGAATCGCTCAGTTGGGTCTTCAATCACCTCGCCCGTCGAGAGCGTGGCTCGAACTCGTTTGAGCACGAGCTTTGTCACTCGATTGCCGGCATACGCGACGCCAGAGTTCTGGACGGATACCGCAGGGTCGTAGCCATTGAGACTTACCAAATTGGTCGAGAGACTCGCCTTCAGATATCCCTGGCCGCCGAATTGGCCCCAGGTTGTCGATGTACCATTCGAGATCTCAAATGTGAGTGTGCCATCGTCGAGCGTCAGGGACTGTGTCCAGCGCACAACCTCGTTGTCATGGGACAGGACGCCGGTATTGGGGAACTTGCGAGAGCTGAGCGGCTGCTCGTCGTTCCACACTTGAAGTTGCAAGCCACCTGCGGTGAACTCCGGCTGACTTTGGTGGTTTAGCTCGAAGGCCGCGTGAATCGAGTCGACATGCGATAGTGGCGAGATGGTGCAGCTGACTTGTGGTGCCGTGCTGTTTGGGTCGGGGCTCTCGACGACCAACTCCCAATCCTCTTCGATGCCGACGACCGAAATTGGTTCGGATGAAAACCCTGGAAGTGACTTGGCCACAAGAGCAAGGACGAACATGGTCGAGAGAAATGATCTCGGCGCATGCGCCCACGGATAGCTACGAGGCGTCATAGAAAGTACCTCAGGCGAGAGATGTAGACATACAACGATGCGGGCGCAATGTTGAATGTCGCGACGTGAATTCCTTTCGGCAACTTGGCGATCTCGAATGAGACCCATAGCTTTGCGTCCCGGCCTCGCGACCGGTTTGCCTTTGTCGAGGAACTCTGCCCGAGTTCCGAAACATGCCGAAGTGCTATTTAAATAGCTACGTCAGGAGTGGCTGTTTGTCAAATCGACAAATCGGAATAGATACTTTTCGCGATGCTCTCGCCTTCAAGTGGCGCGATCGCGGTGGCTGCGACGGCTGAATCGGATTCCAATTCGCTGAGATCCAATTGCACTTCGCTTGCTTCAACGGTTACCGGCGGGGCCGGCGAGGGTTGATTCGATTTCGTCTCCTGGTCGCGAAGTCGCGCCATGACGAGGTTCATATTATTGGCGAAATCTGTCCAATAGTCGCCAGGGCGTAATGCGAAGGGAGGTGGCGTCTCGCCGTCGGCAAGTTCTTGCATCAGTCGTTGCATCCTGACCATCGGCCCGGCGAAGCGGTTGCTTAATCGCAAGCAATCCAGCATGACGAGCGGAAGTAGTAGCACTGATCCCAGCAACGCCGGTCCACAATTCAGCCACAGCTGGGTAAACAATTCGGCGGACGATTCGGGTTGTTTCGTAAAGATGATCCAGCAGACAGCGATCATTGTCACGGAGAACAAGCAATAGAACCAATAGATTGCGGCATGAGCGAGCAAAGCGCCCTGCAACTTGCGGTCGGCATACAGTTTATGTCGTCGTTTTCCGGTCGTCATCGTTTCTGTCCTCATCAAGAAACCGGCTCCTGCTTAGATGCTCGCGCACGCCACCCCTCGTTTCACGAGTCTTTGCAACCGTAGCACATGGTTAATGCGAGTGAGGCTGAATTCGTGAATCGTAATGAGAAACGTCGTGGTCCGATTTGACAAACACCAATTATCAACCTATTTGTTTTAATGCACATCTAATTTAATAGTTCTCGTCCGCGGAACTCAGGCAGAGTTCCTCGACAAAGGCAAACCGGTCGCGAGGCCGGGGCGCAAAGCCATGGGTCTCAATTCCGAGATCGCCAGGCCGCCGAAAGGGATCATCCGTTCCACCCATGCCGTGGGGGTGTCGCGCACTTTTGTGTGCGCGACGCCGACACGTGCCAACTGTTCGCCTGAGGTTGTCCGCATGAAGTCGGTCACGCGCCACAATTCGCGCCGCACACGCCGTGTGCAACCCAATCGTCGTGGGACGACGTTGGTTGAGTTTGCGATGGTGCTTCCCGTCTTCTTCACCTTTGTCTTCGGCATCGTCGAGTACGGACGACTGCAACTCGTCTCGAACATGCTCAAAACAGCATGTCGAACCGGCGCTAGACTTGGTTCTACGGAGGACGTCACGACAGCCGAGGCAACCGCTCGCGTCGAGGAGATTCTTTCGGCGGCGCTAGACACGGCAGATCTAACGGTGATTGTGAAAGACGCCAGTGTCTTTGATACATCAGGTCCGTATCCCACTTCCGCAGCGAACTATGCCGCGCTGTCCGATGTTGAATTGGACGATATCGAACCACGGCAGTTGTTTTTGATCCGAGCGTCGGTCGCGTACAACGACATCGCGTTAATTCCTTTCTCGGTACTGAATGGTGTTCAGCTTAGCGGTCAAGCGTTGATGCGACACGAATAGACTTCTCTCCCAAGGTACGAATATGAGATCCCAACCACGCAAATCAGCCAGGAAGCGACGCGGGGCAGCGGCCGTGGAGTTTGCATTCGTCGCTCCGGTCTTCATCACAATCCTGATGGGCGTCGCAGAGGCAAGTCATTTGTTCGAGGCACAGAATCAACTGGCCGTCGCCGTTCGAGAGGGGGCTCGCCTGGCGGCGATGGATCGAAATGGAATGCTGGCAGACGGGCAAACCACCAACTCGAAAATCGCCGACGACATCGAAAACTATTTGACGGCGAGTGGTCTCCCAGGAGATCAAGCGGATGTGTTCATCGTCGATCCAACCGACCATACAACGACGTTCGACCTGGACGATCCGGTGAATGATTTGCAATTGTTCGAGGTGCGTGTCGAGGTGCCTTACTCGGCACTGACAAACGCAGGTGGATCAAGTACGAACGACTGGAACATGTCCGCAAAGATCGTATTCCGAAACGCACGAGCCGCGATTGTTCAGTAGTCGAGATGTATCTAGCAGGCGACGGATTCAGCAAAGAACAGCAGGAGCAGTGTTATGAGACAATTCTTACAACAAAGCGTCGCGGATCGGGTGAGGCGAAGTGGTTCGACCACGAGGCGAGGAGTCGTCTCCGTCTTGGCCGCGTTCCTGCTAGTCGGCGTATTTGCGTTCGTGGCGTTCGCCGTTGACACAGGCCTAATGACACTGACACAAACCGAGATGCAGAACGCCGTCGATGCTGCTGCTCTGGCCGCTTCGCAAGAGATCACGGGAGCGATCTACGATGCCGGTCAAAGCGGAGGCGATGCGACGGTCGACTCCAATTCCATCGCCGTTGCCAACGCTCGCGAGATGGCTGCCGAGGTTGCGGCACTCAACGGAGTCTACGTCGATCCAAACCAAGACGTGGCCTTTGGGAAACGCGCGTATGATGCTGCCACTGGCACGTGGCCCATCGCTTGGGGCGTCGAACCGTACAACGTCGTCAGAGTTTCGGCACGACGCGATAACACCGACACGACGCAACCCGATGGAAGGCTGCCGCTATCGTTCGGCTGGGCAGTCGGAATGTCGTCCGTCGAGATGATCACCACGGCGACGGCATTTGTCGAAGCACGCGATATCGAACTGGTTCTCGACTTCTCGGCGTCGATGAATGATGACAGTTCGATGTCATCCTTCGGATCGCTTGGACAGTCCAACGTCGAAGCTTCGCTGGACGCCATGTGGGACGCGCTGGTTTCTGCCGACCCCAAGTGGCCTGGCACGACGACTTCCAAGTTTCCCACCAGTGGATTTGGCAATATCGACAGCTACTACGGCACCTACGTATCGAGCAGCAACACCTCGACGATCTACAATAGCTTGGATCTCAATGATACGGTTGGTGGGGCCGTCAAGTATCCGTTCCCCCAAGCAGGTCGATACAGCAGCGGTCTGCCGAAGACGAAGCCCAGCAACAGTACGAGCCAGAGTCTATGGTACGGATACATCAACTATGTGAAGAACCTGAGCGGCACGTATCGCAAGCGTTACGGCTATCGCACGCTGATGAACTACCTGCAAGAACAACGGTACGCCAGCGACGAATCCGAGGATCTCTGGCGCACCAAGCATTATCCGTTCCACGGTGTGAAGGCAGGTGCCTCGTTGTTCCTGAGCTTCTTGACCGATCTTGACTTCGGCGATGAAGTTGGACTCGTCAGCTATGGCGGCTATTCACAAGTCGAGACGGTCCTCAACGACGGCGATGCTTCGGTCGACATAAGCGACGACCCAATCACAGGCGTCTATGCCGACATCGATACGATTCAGAAACACAAGCAGGCTGGCCACTACGACGGATGGACCGGAATGGGCTACGGCATCAAAGATGCGAAGGAGATGTTGATCGGCGATCCAAGCGATTCGTCCAACAACGGCTACGCACGATACGGTGCGCGCCCGACGATGATCATCATGACTGATGGGCAAACCAATCAAGGCCCTGGCAACTGGAACCTGCCGAGCGGTTGGGACTGGGCGGATTGGACCGACTTCGACGGCGACGGCGACGCTGACTACTGGACCTACGACAAAAAGAAGCAGTACGCGTTTTGGGAGGCGACCGAAGCGATTCGGTCGGGCGTCACGGTCCACACGATGAGCGTGGGCGTCGACGCCGACCGAGACTTAATGGAAGCGATCGCCTTTGCCGGGAACGGTGTTTGGATGAACGTGCCCGGTGGAACTACCGTCACTCAAATGGAAGAGGAACTGATCGATGCCTTCCGCCAAATCGCCGCCAAAGTTCCGCCAGCGAAACTCATTTACAGCGAAGGCAATTAACGACACGACAAAGACGAAAGCACCCCACCGCCTGGGCGGTCGCGGACGACCCTGATGCCTTGCAACTGCGTCAAGCAGGATTAGCGTCCGCCCACGACGAGATCCTCGAAGTCTTACCCTGCTTCGAGGATCTTTCTATTTCTTGTGGCGCGGTTTGGGGTTGTTCCCCTCCCGATCAGATCGGTCGCGACCAACCATCTTTTGCCGATTGAACTCGCGGCTGGACTCTGAGAATTCCTTCGAGGTGGCTGCCGAATAAACGGATGCCGGTCGCGACAGCTTCTTCCTCACTGGATGCAACTACACGACCGAGAAAGTGATTCTCGGCAAATACGTCCCACTCGTTGTTCGGTTCATCGTTGCGCGTCATGCGTGCAGATACTCCATGTCATTCCTTGCCGGAGTGCGCACGCAAAATTATGTGTCGAGGCCGTTTGAAACGACGCCGACTGCCCCCACAAGTATTGCCTGCCTCAACACTCGGGGTTTGTTACGGTTAATGTTGTATGGCAGAGAATAGTCGCATGCCAACCTACTGGCAATCGCACTTCGGGTTCGTTCAGTGGACAAACGCTACGTTGTCGACACGATCTTCGCCAGTCAAACGTGGTCCATCGACCCGATATGTCGCGTCCAACGCTTGGTCAACGTCACCGACGGCAACTGACTGTGCCCGCTGATTGCATCTTTCTGGCAACCGCCTCGCTTTTCCACACACACCGAACCCTCGATGCTCACGAACGCCAGAAGACTCAGTTTTGGCTTGAATCGCGATGAATTCTACTTCGAGGATGACTCATGGCGACTTGCCCGACAGGAAAGCGGTTGCACTTCTGCGACTTTTTTCGCTACGGGTTAAAGAAACCAGATCTAATTGCGAATACACTTGAATCGTCAATACAGACGAACATGTGATTTGACTTTGCACTCTTGGCCTTAACCCGCAAGAGGAACCGCTTGATGTCTAATGCCTCGAACCCGTACGAGTCAACGCTCGCAAAGCCACCGATGCCGTCCGGCACGATGGAGTATATGCGATCGTTCCACTACGTGTTTGAGAATCCCAATTGGATGACCAACGTCTTGTTCGTTGGGCTGTGCATACTCTCGACGGGGATCATTCCCATCATCGGCCAGCTCGTGTTTGCTGGCTACCAGTTTAGTGTCGTCGAATCGCTCCACCGACGTCCCGGTTCAATTTATCCCGACTTCGACACGAACAGGTTACTCGATTACCTCGTCCGAGGGTTCTGGATCTTCCTGGTGGGTCTGATCGTCGGCTTGGCGATGCTGCCTGTGATTGCCGGTATGGCAATTCTCTTCGCTGTGCTGGTCGGAGGTGCGGGAGCGGCGGGCGGGGATGATGGGGCGGCCATCGCGATGATGGTTGCCGTGCCCATGCTCTTGCTCGTCATGATGGCGATTGGAATCGCAGTCAATATGATCAGCGTCCCTTTCATGTTACGGGCCGGTCTGATGCAGGACTTCGGCGCGGCTTTCGACTTCGGGTTTGCGAAGCAATTCATCCGCAACACCTGGAAAGAAATGGTTCTGTGCGCTTTATTCTCGATGGCTGCCGGTATGCTGCTCGCCATCGTCGGCATGGCTCTGCTTTGTGTCGGCGTCTATTTCACGATGAGCATCGCTATTCTGATGCAGGCCCATCTGATTTTCCAACTGTACGAGTTGCATTTGGCTCGTGGTGGCGACGTGATTCCGCTCAAGCCCGAAGCGGTCTAGTTTCACGACCAGGGCTTTTCATTTGTTGAAGTTGCACAAGATGTACGACGGCCTGAGCCAGGGCTTTATGTTTGAGCATGGGTTGAACGCGGTACCTAGTTCAGCACAGTCGAGACGGGACGAGCGAGTTGCGAGGCGGTAGGCTTTTCGGCCGCTGGCTCGTACTTTATGCGGTCTGCGTCGCTTTGAGCACGCGACGCCGCGATCGCGCGGGAATCAACTCGTCCATTCTCGCGGATCCGACGCATGCCGGCGTGGTTGGAACTTCTTTGAAGAGCGACCTTCCACGTCTTCGAGGAATGCACCGAACAGCGGCAAAGCAGCCGAGTTGAACGCCAACATCGAGACCGTCATTTGCAAATGTTACTTCGCGTGGCGCGCATCGCCGTCGATGGTTGACGGGATGCGACGACCATCGCGTCCGGCGATTGGCTGACCTGGAGTGCTTGTTCGTAAACGACTCCGGTCTCGATCCGTCCGAGGCACCGGCGTTTCCCCAGCAAAACGCCCTTCAAACGTCCGTGCTGCCGAATCACAAAGGCCGCCTTCCGGTTCGCGATTCCCGCGAAGAACGACAGCACACAGTAATGCCGGTCGGCGATGATCACGTCGTTTTCCAGCAGATCTTCCAGGATGGATTCACAGGTCGTGGACTCTTGTGCGTGTCCGTCGGCGAGCAAATAAACGCGATCAAAAATCTGGCGTTGCAGATCGAACCGGGCCACCGCCTTGCCCGGCAGCGGGGCTCCCTTGACGTCCCGCAAGACTCCCAGCCGCTTGTCGGACTTGGCCAACACATTGCCGTCGATACTGAAGCAGCGATAACCCGGAATCACTTCCCAGGGTTCGAAGCCGAGTTGATCTTGCAGTGCGATCACGGGCAGCGCGGATCGGGCCACCACCGCTTCACTCAGCTGCGTATCGGTGCCGTTGATTTTGTCATAGAAAGATTGCAGCGAGACGTTCAGATCCTTTTGGTGCGATTTGTAAGCCTGGTTGAAGTTGTCCGAGAATTGCAGCGCCACATCCGCCACGGCGATGGCCAGCGCGGAGAACTTCACTTGTCGCTCATACTGTTGGCCGCGGTGCTCTTCAAAAATCTCGTCGAGGTGAGATCCCATAAACGTCTGTGCCAGCACTCGTGTCATGACCGCAAAAGGAGAAGCCGCCATAAACCGATCCGCCGTATCCTTCGTCGACATATCGAACCTCCATGTTCGTCGAGCGTAAAACGCTCTAATACACGAAAATTCGCATCCGCAACACCCTTAAAGCCCTCCGAGCCCGTCGAATAACGACTTAGATTCATCGACGGGTTCGGAGGCCTGTCGTACATACCTCTCAGTTTGAAAAACTGAAAGGCCCTCGTTTCACGACGTACTTACTCGGCTTCGCATGGAAATGACGCTATAATCGGCGAACCGTCTCCGCTGCATATGCCTTTTGTAAGGACCACGCTCATGAAACGATCGAGCATACTTTTCGCTGTTCTGACGATCTGCCTGACCTGCAACATCATCCGCGCCGAGGATCCTAAGACGCAGGGCGAAGGGACGCAGAACACGTCAGCAAACGAAAGTGAAGCGCTCTTCAAGCGATTCGAAGAGACTTTGTCTGGAGTAAAGCTCGTCGGTCGCTTCACGATTCTTGGCAAAGACGATGGTCCGCTTCCGAAAGAAGAGTACACGATCAACAGCGTGACCAAGTTGCCCGAGGGCGACTACTGGCTGTTCAATGCCCGGATCAAGTACGGAGCGAACGATGTCACCGTGCCATTGCCCTTAGAAGTAAAATGGGCCGGCGATACACCGATCATCACGCTGACCGACTTCACTATACCTAGCATGGGAACGTTTAGCGCTCGCGTTGTAATCGATAACAAAAAGTACGCCGGAACGTGGACGCACGGCAAAGCCGGTGGTCATTTGTTCGGTGTCATCGAGAAAGCCTCCTCGGAACCGTCGACGGAGCCCGCACCTTAGCGATGCGACACGAACCAACTCACTCGATCATCCGTACAGGTGGTTCACGCATTGCAGGCTTCGTCCTACGATGAGTGCCTAGTCTTTCGCTTTCGCACCTTCGGCAACCGCTTTCATGATCGTCGTTCACGAACTGTTAAAGCGGTTTCGCGCCTCGGGCGAAGAAATCATTGCCGTCAACAAGCTTTCGTTCTCGGTTAAGCCCGGCGAAGTCTACGGCTTACTTGGTCCTAACGGAGCGGGCAAAACAACCACCGTGCGGATGATCGTCGGTCTGCTCAAAGCGGACAGCGGCTACGCGGAAGTTGACGGATATCGCAGCTCGACCGATCCCGACGCTGTGAAGTCGAGGCTTGGACTCGTATCAGCTAACGATGGCGTCTATCCGTGGCTCACTGTCCGAGAGATGCTGCTGTTCTTTGCCGATCTGTACAGCGTTCCGCACGAAGTGGCCGTCGATCGCTTACAGCACCTTACCGAAACGTTCGGACTTGGCAAGCTCCTCTCCCGCCGCTGTGCTAATCTCAGCACGGGACAGAAGCAGCGAGTCATATTGGCCCGAGGATTAATCCACGACCCACCCGTCATGTTGCTCGACGAGCCGACACGTGGCTTGGACGTGATCGGCAGCAAAGTTGTCTTCGATTACATTGCTCATCTCCGTGCCAGGAATAAGGCGGTCATCGTGTGTACGCATCACTTGGATGAAGCTCAGCGATTGTGCAATCGATTCGGCCTGCTTCACGCCGGCCAATTGTGGCGAGAAGGAACGATTGGCGAGCTGCAGGCCTCCACCGGATGTGAAACGCTCGTCGATATGTTTCTCGAGTTCCTGGACCAGCATGCACCTTCATCGAACTCGATCTAGCGAGAACCGCATCGCGCCCGAGCGTAACTCATGACCACTGAGAAAGACGAACTCACCGGCAAGCTTTCGGCTGCAACTAGCAGACCGCTGTCGAGCCGTACGTCTTCCACAAAGCGACTGGTACGGCTGTGTGTTAAAGAGCTGCGCGAGATCCTCCGTGACCGACGAACCATCGTCACGCTGGTCTTCATGCCGCTGCTGGTCTATCCGTTGTTGAGTATGGCGTTTCAGAAGTTTGCTCTGTCATCTTTGTCATCGCTGTCACAGGTCGAATGTTTGGTGGGAGTCGAGTCGGAACAATCCGTCTTGAGACTCACGCGATTCCTTCAGACTGGCGAAGCGATTCTCAGATCACCGGGAGCTGCCGGAACTGAGCCGAATGCTTCGCCGACAAGAGCACAATTGAGTCTCGATGCCGAACCAAAGATACGTTGGCTGTACGGCGACGAGTTGCGCAAAGGTGTTGCGAGTGGAGCGATTGACGTCGGGGTCGTGTTGTTGGAAGGCGAAGAACTGGAACAATCAACAGGATTTCGACGTCAACTAAATTGCCAAGTCATTTACCGCGAAGAATCGGCGCTCAGCAAAGTCGCGGCTGACTACATTACGAAGCGACTGGATGCAATCAACAAGAGCTATACGAAGGACATCCTCCATGTCCGACTGCCGACGGACTTCCAACTCGATCCCGTCTCTGGATCGGGGGGCGCTGCGGCGTTCTCGCTGACGACCCTCGTTCCTTTAATCCTGATCTTGATGACGATCACCGGCGCAGTCTATCCGGCGATCGACTTGACGGCTGGCGAACGTGAACGCGGGACGCTCGAAACGTTAATGGCCGCTCCGGTGCCGCGGCTCGGTTTGCTTATCGCCAAGTACGTGGCGGTTCTCACCGTTGCACTCTTCACGGCCACGGCAAACCTTGTTGCGATGACCGTTACGCTGGTCGCGACGGGCCTCGGCGAAACCGTCTTTGGCGCCGGTGGCCTGACGGCGAATTTGGTGGCTCAAGTGTTTGCTTTGTTGATCCTGTTTGCGGCGTTCTTCTCGGCGATGTTGTTGGCCGTAACGAGTTTCGCTCGCTCGTTCAAAGAGGCACAGGCTTATCTGATTCCGTTGATGCTTTTGTCGCTGGCTCCAGGCATGATGAGTCTAATGCCTGACCTGGAATTCAACGGATTGCTGGCCGTCACTCCGCTGGTGAATATCGTGTTGCTGGCTCGGGATATTTTTGAAGGCGATGTCCAGCCGACGCTCGCGACTGCGGCCGTATTATCAACCGCGTTGTATGCCTTCGCGGCGATTGGATTGGCGGCTCGTATCTTTGGGACGGATGCCATTCTTTACGGAAGCCAAGCGACGTGGGCCGATCTCATGCGACGATCGGAACAGCGGCGCGATGCGGCGACCTTGCCGGGCGCGATGTTCTGTCTGGCGGCGTTGTTTCCGATCTACTTCTTACTCGGCAACTTCTTACACCGCTTACCGGGAGCAAGCATCGGTGTCCGCTTGGCAGCCTCGGCCGTTGTGACGGCATTGCTGTTTGTTGGCGTGCCAATCGTGGCGGCGATCTTTCAAAGAGTTCGCTTTGTCACCGGATTCCAATTGCGGTTCGCAAGTATAGTTGCGTTTCTCGGCGCAGTCGCGTTGGGCGTATCCGCGTGGCCGTTCGCTCATGAGGTGTTTCTATTCAACGAGATGATCGGACTCGGCGGGATCGATCCGGCAAAACTTGAATCGGTCAAATCGTTGCTCAATGCTTGGCGAGACCTTTCTCCCGTGGTGATTCTCCTCACGCTCGCGATCACGCCGGCGGTATGCGAAGAGTTCTACTTTCGTGGCTATCTAATGGGCGCCTTACAGAAATCAACTCAGCCAGCGATAGCGATTGTTGTCTCGGCAATCCTGTTTGGTGCCTTTCACGTCATTGCCACAAGTGCCCTGTCGACGGAACGATTTCTACCCAGCACATTGATGGGGCTCATTCTAGGTTGGGTCTGTTACAAAACGCGAAGCGTGTTGCCGGGGATGTTGCTGCATGCCACCCATAATGGCTTGCTGCTGATGGTCGCTTACTATCAAGATGAACTGAAGTCGCGAGGGTGGGGCGTTGCCGAACAATCACACCTCCCTGCACTGTGGTTGGCAAGTGCTGCTGTTGGCTTAGCGATTGGCGTGGGGCTCGTTATCTTGTCCACGCGTCCTCCGCCTCCTGTGAACGTCGATCCTATCGAACCGTAGACGCGGCGGTTCGAGGACGAATGGTGTCACGAATGTGTTCAGTGCCGGGAGAGACCTGCTTATGTTTCGATACATTGTTGTAACGCGATCGAGTCGCGGTTCTGGAGGCTCTCGGTTCCATCAAGCATTCGCGATTCCACTTGCCGTCATTGCTGCACTCAGCTGGCATTCGATTTCCATTCCGGTCGTAGATGCCGCACCCAGCGATCGTCCCAATATTGTTTTGATCATGGCGGACGATTTAGGTGTGGAAGTACTCGGGAGTTACGGAGGCACCAGTTATAAGACGCCCGCGTTGGACAAGTTGGCAGGCGAGGGAGTTCGCTTTACACACGCTTATGCGCAACCGCTGTGCGCGAACACGCGATTGCAATTGATGACGGGTTTGTATAACCATCGCAACTGGGTTGCCTTCGGAATTCTCGATCCGAGCGCGAAGACGTTCGGGCATTGGATGCAGGAGGCTGGCTACAAGACTTGTATCGCCGGCAAATGGCAATTGCAGAGTTACGATCCGCCGGACTATCCCGGTGCCGAACAGCGTCGCGGAATCGGGATGAAGCCTGAAGACGGGGGCTTCGATGAGTATGCGCTGTGGCACACAGGGCACACTGAGTTGAAGGGATCTCGTTATGCGAACCCGGTCATCCTGGAAAACGGCAAGTTTCGAGACGATCTCAAAGATCGCTACGGGCCGGATGTGTGGGTTGAGTACATCAACGGCTTTATGGAACGAAACGTCGACCAGCCCTTTTTCGTCTACTACCCGATGGCTTTGCCGCATTGGCCGATGGTGCCAACGCCCGCCAGTCCCGAGTGGCAAGATCCCGCGAAGCGCGATCTGGAAGAGGTGCGGTTCTTCAAAGACATGGTCGAGTACACGGACAAGTGCGTCGGTCGCGTGGTCGATAAGATCAACGAACTTGGCATTGCCGAGCACACGCTCGTCCTCTTCTACAGCGACAATGGAACGCACTTGGCCGTGACGTCGCAGACAACGGATGGTCCCGTCGCTGGCGGGAAGGGCGAAACGACGGATGCCGGAACGCATGTGCCACTGATCTGCTGGCAGCCTGGCACGGTTAAGCCAGGAGTGAATGACAACCTTGTCGACTCGACCGACTTCTTGCCAACGATGCTTGATGCCGCCCGCCACCCGCTGCCCGCTGATACCCTGAAGGATGGATTGAGCTTCTATCCACAACTGCTCGGCCAGGAAGTGGCGACACGACCTTGGGTGTTCTGCCACTTTGATCCTCGACCGGGCTGGGATAAGGATCGTTTCCGATTACTTCGCTTCGCCCGCGACCGTCGCTACAAGTTGTACGACGACGGACGACTGTATGACGTCCCGCACGATCAACTCGAACAACGACCGATCTTGGCCGAGGACGACACGGCGGAAACTAAAGCGGTTCGGCAGCGGCTTGATGCGGTGCTGAAGTCAATGGAGAAGAAGTAAAGCGTTCCCGCTACTCCGCTTCGGCCCAGACACGAGCGTCGCCATCTTCGTCCACTTCGACGTGAATCACGTTCGCGCGACAGCAGACGGGACAGTCCTCGACGTAGTCCTGGGACGTGCCCTGCGAGAGATCGATGGGGACGACAATCTCTTCGCCGCAGGCATCGCAAATGTAGCTGGCTTCGTCGTTCATGCCCGAAGTGTAACGATTTCCCGCGAATTTCAGAGCCTGGAGTTTCTAAATCCCCCTCGCGGTGATCCGCGATCGCGTGGTAAGATAGCGGACCTGCGCCCAGCAAAGGATTGCATAAGGGGATCGCCATGATTGAGATGAGTGCATTGGATCTGATACTGCTTGGAATTGCCGCCTATTTGGCGGTGATTACGTTAGTACGGATGATGCGACGTCGCCGGGAGGGCATCATTGAGGACTTGACCAAAGAAGTCGAGTTGGAGCAGCAACGACTCAAGGAAGAGCGAAAGAAGGAAAAACGACGAAAGATGCGTGAGCAGATCGAGCAGCAGCAACGTCAGCGCCGCGGTGCTGCCTGAACGCGACCGCCCCCCTCCTCCAATACCTAGAGTGCCATGCCGAAGCGTCTTTATATCGAAACCGTTGGCTGCCAAATGAACGTCCTCGACAGCGAGATGGTCGTGGCGAGTTTGCGTAAGCACGGTTACGAACTTACGAACGATCCAAAGCTCGCCGATACGCTGCTATTCAATACTTGCAGCGTTCGAGAACATGCCGAGGACAAGACGTACAGCGCACTCGGCCATTTAAAAAAGCTCAAGACGAAGAATCCAGAGAAGGTTATCGGCGTGATGGGCTGTATGGCTCAGAAGGATCAGAAGCTGGTCTTCGAGCGTGCTCCTTATGTTGATCTCGTCGTTGGTCCCGGACAGTTGCAACAGATTCCTGAACTGGTTGAACGAATCGAAGCCGGGGCCAAACATCAAATGGCGGTCGGACTCGGTCGTCGTGACGGATCGGTGGATGAGATTAAGCGAAGTCACGAGACATTCGATCCGCTGCGCGATCCTTCGATGCGACCGACTCCGTTTCAGGCGTACTTGCGAATCCAAATCGGTTGCGACAAGTTCTGCACCTATTGCATCGTGCCTTCGACGCGCGGTCCAGAGCAGGGTCGACCGCCGCAACAGATCTATGACGAAGCTCGCTTGCTGGCCGATCAGGGCTGTAAAGAGATCACGCTGCTAGGTCAAACCGTCAACAGCTACAAGTACGTTGATGGCGGGACAACCACGCGGCTTGCAGATTTGCTCTACCAACTGCAAGAGATTGATGGCATCGAGCGATTGAAGTTCGTTACGAATTACCCCAAGGACATGACCTACGAACTGTTGCAAGCTGTTCGCGACCTGCCCAAAGTTTCGCCATACTTGCATGTGCCGTTGCAAAGCGGTTCCGACGTTGTGTTGCAGCGGATGAAACGCGGCTATACCGTTCAAGACTACCGTGACATGATGCAACGCATTCGCGAAACCGTTCCTGGCTACGCAGTATCGAGCGACTTTATTGTCGGCTTCTGTGGCGAGACCGAGAAAGACTTTGAACAGACGGTTGAGCTAGTTAAGGAATGTCGTTTCAAGAATAGCTTTATCTTTAAATACAGCGAGCGTCCCGGCACCAAGGGCGCTGAGCTGATGAAGGACGACATTCCAACTGAGGTCAAACAACGCCGCAACAACGACCTATTGGCCATTCAAACGGCGATCAGTGAAGAAGACAACCAAGAGTTCATCGGGCGCACGGTCAAGGTCTTGATCGAAGGTCCCAGCAAACGAGCGGTTCGACAAGGAACTCAGGACGAGCCAACCTTGCAGCTCATCGGGCGGACGCACTGCGACCGAATCGTCGTCTTCGAAGGTAACCAGCGTCAAATTGGCCAAACGCTGCCCATTACCGTTTACGATGCCACGGCGTTTACGCTGTTCGGCAATATCGTCACGCAAGAGATCCGACCGCAACCGTACACGCTACAAATTGTTTAGCGGTCCGCCCTGAACTCTTCTAGATACAAAGCAAGACGCCGAGCGCGCCGAGCAGCAGGCCGATCGTGACGATCGTGACAAGCACGAAGGAAACGCTACGGCTCGCAAACAGATCATCCGAGACCTGCTCCAAGCGAACACGGTCCTGAAACGCATGGCTCCACACCGGGTGTGCCGCCTCATCGACATGCAACTGACGCAGCGTTTGTCGCGGGTCTTCACTCGCCAACATGACAAGTCTCCGATTGGTTCGAATAAAAACAAGTCGCCGCCGGTAACCGGAATAAGAACGTGCCGCTGTAGGCGATCCAAGCGAGGTGGTACGCGGCAACAATTCCGGCAGTAGCCGACGGCGACTTAGCTCAAGGAGCGGGAAGCTCCCGGAACACCGATCTCTCAGCCCTCAGGTTTTAGAAGCGGTCTGTCACAACTGATGCCACGAATTCGCAAATGCTGTACCAGTAGGCACGCGAGCGACGCTGCCTTTGATGACTTCGCAGCGCTGACATCACTTACGTCGTGAAGTGACAAGCACTTCGGCGCATTTGCCAACGAATTTTACGGGTACGGACCGAGCTATTGGTCTTTGAAGTCACGTTGCACCGCGTGCCGGACGGCGCGCTCGCGCGCTGCACTTGTGCGGACTGGATGTCTCGGTCACGAACGATGTCTCGTCAGATGGATTGCCAGCGGCGGGCACTAACGTCAGAATTGCAGTCGTCCACAAAACTTTGAGGGAGACCTGATATGACGTGCGTGCATCTGAAGAAGCTCTACAAATTCTGCCAGGACGAGAGTGTGAAGATTGGTGGAGCCGACTTGGTACGCATCGTTTGCGAGCAATGCGGCGTTCAAGACGAGTGCCCATCGATCCTCATGGAGCACTTCGAGGCCAAAGAAGCGAAGACGGTGCAGATCGACACCGCGAAAGTCACTCCTCACGCGGAATGACGATTTGATATCGCGTTACGCCGCACACGGCCTGAGTGTCAGCAGGGCTTCGTCGGGTTCGGCTTCTTTGTCGGCGACGGCGACGTCAAACACGACACATGTGACGTTGTCGCGCGAATCGTTCGCAAGTGCTTCGTCAATCAGCCGACTTACCACCGCTTGGGGTTCTGCCTCGTCGAGCAATAGCTCGCAGAGTCGAGAGTCATCAACAACGCCAGTCAAGCCGTCGCTACATAACAGCACTCGATCTCCAGGAGAAAGATCAACCACGGTTAAATCAGGTGATTGATCTAAGGGTTTCACACCGACGACGTTCGTTACGATGTGACGCCACGGGTGATTGCGGGCCTCGTCAGCGGTTAACATGCCCGCATCGATTGCTACTTGGACAAACGTCTGGTCGACGGTCAATTGCGTGAGCTTCTGGCCATGCAGGAGATAGACGCGGCAATCGCCGACGTGCGAGACACATAGTCGGCCTTCAACCACGAATGCCAGTGCCATCGTCGCCCCCATTTTTCGATAGTCCGGTTCGTATCCAGCCAACTCGACCATTTCCCGCCGAGCCGTCTGAATGGCATTTCCCACGATCGTTTGGATGTTGGGAAGGTCAAAACCTATCGATGAACCAATGGCTGCGATCGGCGGTGCGACCGTTCGGATGACGGTTTCCGCAGCCTGCTCGCCACCGTAGTGCCCGCCTACACCATCGGCCACCATGAACACGGCATGACCGCAATCAGCCATGCAGCGATCCTGGTTCGACATGCGATAGTTGCCGCGCACCGACTTAGCCCCCGTGCGCACTGAACTCAGCATCGTTGGCACATTAGAGGTCCAAAAGCCTTGAAGTCGCTGAGCAAGACTTGGCAACCAACTGTGCCGTGGTTCAGGCGTGGACCTGTGCTGTTCAGTCGGGTTCGGCGAGAAGGTGGCGACCATAATGCGCCTCCTTTCTGGATGGGCATGAGGTCGGGCGGGTCGTTAGTGGCAAAACTTTAGAGCATTTGGCGCGCCAGTGAGCGCACTTGGCTGGGTGTTCGTTGTTGGCTGCTGGCCTTTCAGGGGATTCATTACGAATGTATCGAACAGCTGGCAGCGAATCAGTGATTCCCTGTGCGATCGCGAGACAATTCGTCCGCGCGGTATCGCGCGGTCGGCGTCCAGGAACGTCTCTGTCAGCTCCGAGCACGGTCACTCGATTGGCCAAGCATTAAGGAATGTCTGAACTCGCGGGCAGGGAACGGGCTGTGAGAAGGTGATCGATCGCCTCGTTGAGGTCTGCGTATCTCATCGCTCTCATGAGCTAGGTAGCGGCGGTGAACTTGATTCCGAAAGTTCTCTGCAAGCGGGTAGTGGTACACTTTGCCGTAAGTCGGGCACTCCTGCCCGACAAAAGACGGCCAAGAGTGGCCATCCTACTTACCGGAGTTTCAAACTGTTCCACTATCTGCAAGTGGGTTAAAAGTGGCGCGGCGAACGTTGGGTTGGCATCGAGTCCGCATTCCCCCGAACTCGCTACGGATGTCGAGAAGCCGGCAACTGGCACCCAATAAACGACCACCGGCTATGGCAACCGAAGTGGACAAGGAGTGGATTGCCAAGCGGTCATGATGATCGTCTTTCGAACGCCTAAACAGCGTGGTCGCGATCTCCGCCGAACCATCATCGCTGCTGTCGCGATTTACCTCGAGTTCGGTAAACGACCGCCATTGCCACTTCAGATAACTGATTTGCGGATCTCGTTCTAGCGATCCTGTCGGTTTTCGGAGTCGTCTTCCCGAAGCCGATCATTTTTGTCGTTGCGATTAGTAGGCCAAGCGATTAAAGCAGTGCCGTCCTCGGAGGACAATTTTAGGCTTGCGATTGTCGCACTTCCTGGACCATCGCTGACGTCGATGCGAAGTTGCAGGAGCTGCTTTTTGGTTGGCAAGTCGATGATGACTTCCTGCCATTGGTCGTCGGCACGAACGTCGAAGGCTATATGCTCGCCATTGGGCAATGTCACGGCGGGCTTGGTCGTGTAGAAAACTTCGCCACCGCCTTTCGTTCCGCCGAGCAGGCGAAAGCTCAGCCGATAAGGGCCTGGAGCAAGTCCCGCGTTTCGCAAGTCCATCGCGATCCCGGGATCGTCGCCGGTAAACAGCAATTCAAGTTTCTCGGCGGAGATTGTCAGCTTGGTGTTCTTGCGAGCACGGATCGCGTTTGTTGCAGGCTGACTCGCACGAACTCGCTTCTTCACGATACCGCTTCGCTGCGTTGTGTCGTCAAAGTTGGTCCACTCGCGATGAACGTGCGGCAGTTTTGCTTTGTTCGGCGGAGCATAGACCTTTGGCGTTGCATGAAGAACGTCCTTCGCCATGTCCGTCCAAGCTTCGATCATCTTCTGTAATCGTTCCGGTTCGGATTGGGCAAGATCGACAAGCTCGGTGCGATCCTCAGCAACGTTGTAAAGTTCCCACGCCTCGCTTTGGAAACTGACCAACTTCCAATCGCCATCACGCAGGGCACGGTCACCGGCAAACAACAGATGGATCGGAGGTCGTGGGCTCGGTGTTTTGCCGTCGAAGATCGGCTTCAACGACACGCCAGAAACTGGCCTAAGTTCGCGACCGGGCCACTGATTGGGAATCTCGCACCCAGCGATCTCTGCCAGCGTCGGCATTACATCAATCAAGTGGGCCGGATGAGAGACGATACTTCCGCGTTGCGTCTTCAGACCGGCGGGCCAATGCACGATGGCGGGCGAGGCGATGCCGCCTTCAAACTGGTTTTGCTTGTAATAGCGAAACGGACTGTTACGTGCCCAGGCCCATCCCGTTGAATCGGCTAGCGACACATCGCCGTTAGTCGGCTCGACGTCTAGTAACGGTTGTTTGCGATCGTAAGGACAGGCTCCGTTGTCGGACACGAACAGGATCAGCGTGTTGTCTAACTCATCGTTCGCTCGCAGATCATTCACCAACCGTCCAACCTCTTGGTCGACACGATCGATCATGGCGGCCAGCGTTGTCATGCGATTGCTCTCGTAACTCTGCCGCCAGGGACTCATCGCTTCCCAAGCGGGAATATGCTCTGGTCGAGGACTGGGTTTCAGCGTTTGCGGTAACAAGCCCAACTTCTTTTGTTTCGCCACACGAGCTTCACGAACGACATCCCAGCCCGCTTCATAGCGCCCTTTGTACTTGGCATAGTCGTCGGGCAAGGCGTGCAGCGGAGCATGCGGCGCGTTGAAGGCGATATACAGATACCAAGGCTTGTCGGCCTGACGCGCTTCGCCCAAGAAGTCGATCGCATGATCAACGTTCGCAACCGTCGTATAAAAATCCGCGGCGGGTACCTTCCACGGCTGGCCATTCAAGCGAAACGATCCGTCGCCCTTGAAGTAATTACAAGCGCCGCTCAAATGACCAAAGTAGCGTTGAAATCCGAAATCGGTTGGCTCTTGCTTCAAGTGCCACTTACCGGTTATCGCCGTAAAGTACCCTCCGTTCGCCAGAACCTCTGCGGACGTAACCGCGTGCGACAGAGCAGTATCTCCAGCCGCAATGCAATACTGCCCGGTCAAGAGTGATACACGGGAGGAATGGCACTTGGCGGTATTATAGAATTGCGAGAACCGAAGCCCACCATCGGCCAACGCATCCAAATTCGGCGTCTCGATTTCGCTTCCGTAGCAGCCGATGTCTGAAAATCCCAAATCGTCGGCCAGTATGAGTACGATATTAGGTACACTCTTGGAATTGGATTCTGATGCGTAAATACATACGTATATTGACAGCTCGGCCCAAAGTGCGGTAAGAATGAGTGTAGCAATTGTGTGTAGTAAATGGACGTTTAATGAGTCCGACCCGAAATAGACCCTTTTTGTTGTGTTTAGCACTTTGATTCCTCCCGTGTGTGGTGAGCACCAGTATCGATGGCGGAGTTCGGGGA
>JACKHN010000041.1 GCA_020638975.1 Planctomycetaceae bacterium | reverse complement strand
GTCGATGTGAGCCTCACCACATCGCAACCTCGCCAAGTAACCAGAAGGCGATGAATCAATCGACCAGCTTAGTTTATGGGCACAATACTTGGGGCTTCGATGTCTTCGGGGACTGGTTGCAACTCGGCATCGGTCGGGGAGCGATGGAACATCGAGTTGCCGGGTGGAACCTGCTCCATGCGCCGCATTTCACGTGAGTAATGCAATCCGCGTGGAAGCTCGCCATAGAACGGGAACGCGTAGGACGGCAATTGATAGAACGGCGTGAGCTGAACCGATTCGTCGTACAGCCCATCCCATAGGCCACGTTCATCGACCGTCAGCACTTCGGTGTCGAGAAACAATTGCATCCGATCGACGATGTAGTTGATATGTCGGCTGGCGACACTGCTGAGCGCGCTGATATACGCGTCTTGTGATTGAAGATAGTCGCGTGCCGTCACGCCACCGATGCCCAAGTTCCGTTCGATCTGTGTGCTGACCACTCGTTCGTACGCCAGACCAGCGCTGGCGACATCGACTTGATACTGCTGCTGATCGAGCGCCAAGGCTCGGAGGTCGTTACGGACGGCCAGCTTGATGTTGTCTTCCAGCAGCATCAACTGCCGCAGGGACACTTGATAATTGATTAAGTTCTGACGGAATGTATTTCGTTGCGCACGGCGATTCAACGGCAGGTCGAGGGTTGCATTTAGCTGCGTGAGGCTTTCGTCAAACGTAAAGTCGAAGGGGCTTGCCCCTGGGCTTCGCACTGTCTGCGTAGCACGGAGATTCAAGACCGACTTGAGATCGTCGGCGGCGAGTTTGATCTGCCGCCACTGGTCCGCCAATGCCCCTCGTTGGTTCATTAGATCAAAACGCAGTGTTAGGGCCGTCATCATTGCGTCGTCAAACTCTGTTTCGATTGGTGTGAGCCCGCCGCCAATTGGACTCAGGAGTTGCCCCGTTCGAGCAATCAGGTCATCCACGATTCTAATGGCTGACGCCAGCGCTTCGGAGGGTGTTTTGTTGACATCCTCGGCGCCGTTTACCTGATCAAGCAAAACAACAAAGTCCTCGCACGCTTGTCGCAATGCGGTGACTTCACTCACTAACCGCCGCAACTCCTCAATGAATCGTTCATGATCAACTTCGTCCTCCGCACCGTCGGATGGCTTTGTGAGTCGCTGGATGAGGAGATCGTCTTCTTCGTCGAGTCGCTCCTTGCGTTCGTGAAGCTCAGCAGCGGTTCGCTTCATATCTGCGATCGATTGCTCGGTTTGACCTCGAAGCGTGGCAAGTTCAATTTGATGATCGATCAACGTGAGCAAACGGTCAGCGAGATCGATGGTCCGTCCATACAGCGTCGCGTTATTCGGCGGACCTCCTAGTAGCTCTTGCTCTAGTTCGCGTCGCACCGAGTTCGCATCGGTTCGGGCCAGTTGCACGCTGAGTCGGGCGCGAAGATCTCGGAGGACGGAGTCTTCCGGCGGCTCCTCGCCCAGTTGCCGTAAGACATCGAATGCGCCGAGGATTCGATCGATGAGATCGATGGCGGAACTCAACAAGACAACTCGTTCGGGCTCCTCGGAGTTCCGCTCGTCGAGCAATCGCTTCTGCACACGTCGTACCAACTCACGTCGAACTGCTAACTCGTCATATCGAGTCAATTGTTCAAGCTCGGTCAAATCGATATCGATCGGCGTCTCAGTTGGCAAGCCGATACGGATTTTCAAGTTGTCGAGTGATTGCTCAAGATTGTTGCATGTTCCGATCAACCGACTGCGGCCGCTGAGTACGTTCTGTTCGACTTGATCGATCTCGAATCGAGGCACTTGCCTCGCGCGATATTCGTACTCCGCTTGGCGAAACGCACGAGCCAACGTGAGATAGTTCTGTGAGTCGATCTCAACCTGTCGATAGGTACGAATCAGCGTGTAGTACTGGCTGGTAAGATCAGCGTAGAACGTCTTCCGGAATCGGGCGAAGTTTCGAGCGGCGTACACGACGTCTCGCTCCGCTTGGGTAAGCGGCTCAAATTGCACGTCGACCTGCAACAGCGTTTGTTGGATATCGAGGACGATATCCGAGCCGATGTCCGTCGCGAATCCGTTCGCACCGTTAAAGGTGAGGACAAGATTGTTGGCGAATCGCAGCAATACCGTGCCACCTGTGGCCAGCATTTTGTCGACTTGGTAACTGCTTGGCACTCGCAACCGGTTAACTTCGATGCCGCCGTCGCGAGCATGCGTATAGTCTGTGGCAATGCGGTTGCCACTGGTCGAGAATTTGAGATCGTAGTCAAAACGCTGCAAGGACAATCGAAGCGCCGCGCGGTACAGCGTCTCCTTTTGCGTCTGATACTCGCGACTATTGAGCAACGCAAGTTCGATGATATCTTCCAACGCTAATGCCTGTGCGTCGTCGCGTTGAGCGTCGCTGGGCGCATCGCCGAAGGTCAATCGAAACTCTTCACGAATGCTTTCAAATTCGAACATACGGACTTGGCATCGTCGCGGAATATCTTCCCATGCCGATACAGGGACGGGTGCGAGGACAATATCGCTACCTTCTAGTTCGAGCGATGGCACGTCATTGGGGGCGGGCAATTCCGAGTTCGATGTTTCCATCGGAACTCCGCGATCATCGCTCTGATCTAGCATATACGTGACGCGTTGCAATTCGTTGGGCGAAGTGACAGTGGTGGCTCGCCTGGACACTTCTGGTAGACGTACAAAGTTGGGTACGTGCGAAGCGACTTGAACCTCGGGGAACGGATTTCGGTCGATGCCTAGGTTGTCGCTACGCAGTCGCTGCTGGAATCGAGCTGGATCGCGATCAGGAAGTTGCGGCAGGTCATAGGCGTACAATTGCGGAGCTGGCATCGGCAGCAGCGGGTCTTCCTGCGGCGTGGGATCGAAAAGTCGCGATCCAGGCATGGGTACGATATCGTAGTCCAAAGGCGTATCCCATGGAGTCTGTCGCGCCTTTTCGTGAATCGCTGAGTACGCATCGACATCCGCGCGTTGTCGATAGTGCCTGCGCGAACAGCCCGCTAGCACGACCAGCAACAATAGAAAGCAGACTCGTAAACTTGCTGCCACGCAGCATCCCTTGCATACGAACATCGGCCTGACTTGGCCTGGACGAAAAGACAACAACGAAGGGTATTCATCAGCATCGGCTGATCCGTCGCGCAACCGACAGACAAATGCCCGCAGATCGGCGCGCAGACTTCCAGAGGTTTCGCAGTGGTCGAAAATCTATCCCCTCAACTCGTGGCGTTTCTACCCAGAGTTGCGAATGCCGCTAGCGTCATCGCCGCGCTGCCGCCAAACATGCAAAAGATCAGTGTCTTGCGAGCTGCTCGCCGCTGCCGAAGCTTGGCCTCCAGGACGTCGGTGTAATTGTCATCACCGACCACGCGGGCGCGATGTAATTCGACGCCCGCTTCTGGAGCCTCGACCGCCCATAACGCGAATCCGGCAATGAGCATGGCAAGTGCCAGCAGCAGGCACAGCGGCGAGAGTAATCGCATCATGCCTCGGCTATTCGTGTCGGAGGGCTTGGATCGGGTCCATCATGGCCGCGCGGCGAGCTGGATAGATTCCGAAGATGACACCGATACCTACCGAGATGCTAAACGAGATCGCGACCGCCCAAAAACTAATCTCGGTTTCGAGGTTGGCCACACGACTAACAACCAACGGCAAGCCGATTCCAAGAATCACTCCCAAGATCCCGCCGATCGACGACAGTAAGATTGTTTCGACAAGAAACTGATACGTGATATCCCATCGTTTCGCACCCAGGGCGCGCCGGATGCCGATCTCGCGAGTTCGCTCGGTCACACTCGCCAACATGATGTTCATGATGCCGATGCCGCCGACAAGCAGCGAGATGCCGGCGATGCTACCAAGGACCAAATTCCAGACACGCTTTTCCTGCTCGGCCTGTTGCAGCAACTCGAGTGGAACTTGAATCTCGAAGTCGTCATGCCGCGGATGTGATATTAGCAACAGCTTCCGAGCCATCGAAGCGGTCTGGCTAACCAATGCCGAATCGGTCACGGCGAGCGTGATCTCGTTCAGCTGAGTCATCTCGTAGCTGCGACTTCCGGAACTGTAAATGGCTTGCAGTTCGCCAAAGCGAAGTTGAGCACAACTCAGCGGAATGTAAATGTCTTCGTTGTAATTCTGTTGTCCGAAACCGCCCGGTGTCGCGTTGCCGCTGCCCTGTGGTTTCAAAATCCCAATCACTCGATACACGTCATTTCCCAGCAGCACCTCTTCACCGATTGGGTCTTCAAACTTGAACAGCCGCTCCGCCGCTCCCGCAGCGAGAACAGCGACATTCGCAGTCAGATAGTTATCAACGTCGGTAATGAACCGACCGCGACGGACCTCAAGATGCTTGACGTTAAGAAACTCGTCGGTCGTTCCCAGGATGCGGGAGTTTGGGATGCGACGATGTTTGTACTGCGACTCTTGGACGATCAGCGAGATTGGCACCGCTTTCTTGATCGTCGGAAGGGCCCCTTTTAGTCGCTCCAAGTCCTTATACTTCAATCCATACTCGAGTACGCGACTTCTCTGCGAAGCGCTTGCCGAAGACGAGTCATCGCTGCCTCCCGACTCCGTCGGCTTCACGCTGCGAATGATGATGTTGTCCGCACCCAGCTGGCGTATGCGTTCTAATGCCTCCTTCTTCGAGCCTTCGGTGATCGCCAACATCGATATCACCGAGCCAACGCCGAGGATCACGCCAAGCACGGTCAACAAACTGCGCAGCTTATGCAGCAGCAGATTTTTGACGCCAACTTTAAACGTATTCCAGTACATGCGTAGTTCCAGTCCCAGCGACGAACGGCACGAGCCAGGCAGTCGGAATCACTCAGTAGGGCGTTGCTTTCCCTTGCCACGGGGACGATCGACTTTCTGCGGTTCCGAAGATAGAGAAACAGCCTGTGGTTCGGCGGCTAGTTGCGTATCGGTTTCCGGTAAGGCGACGACCGGCGCTTCTTCCACACCCGACTCCGGCGAAATCTCGTTGGCGCCTTCTTCAGCTTCGTCGAAGATCGCGTCAGTATTCAAAATCACCCGATCTCCGGCTGATAACCCTTCGATCACCTGGACGAACTTGTCATTGCTGCGCCCCAACTTGATCAGTCGTCGTTCTACACCTTCATCACTGTGTACGTAGCACCAAGTGTCCTTCTTGACTTGCGCGACCGCTTGAACAGGGATCGACAACACACCTTCGAGGCGGTCCACATGGATATCAACCACAGCGGTCATGCCGGGTTTCAGATTCTCAACTCGTTCCTGAATGCGAATCATGCAGTCGTAGGTCTTAACACTGGTGTAGTAGCTCGATGTCGGAACTACCGCGACACTAGCCACAACTCCGTCGTAGGTGCGATTCGAGTACGCTTCAATCTTGACGGTTACGGGCAATCCAGCGGTAATTTGATCGAGAACGGCTTCGTGAATTTGTGTCTTTACTTGCATCTGCGAGAGGTCGGGCAACGTGATAAGTTCTTGACGTTGACGAACGGAAGCGCCCTCGGCGATGTCGGTACTACTGCCGTACCGGCTATTCTCGCGTGCGTAAACAACCATGCCATCGTGGGGCGCATAGATCTTGCAAAGGGTCAGCTGCTCCCTGAGTTTTTCTAAGCGTTCTCGTTGGCTCTTCTCCGTCTTCTCTGCTTCGTTCTTGGCCGCCTCGGCCTTCGCAAGTTGTGCCATGTTGGTGGTTTTCGTCTGCACTAAACTCTGCTCTGCAGTCGCAACATCGCCATCAAGCTGCATCTTCTGCATTCGGAATTCGTACTCTTCGAGCTGCTTGCGCGTTGATTGGTAAGTCGAGAGCCGGTTCACCGACGAAGCAAGCTTGTCCTCCGACTGCATGAATCGAAAGCGGCTCTGTTCCAAATCGCTCTTACCGCGATAGCCAAGCTTGAAGAGCGCTTCGATACCAGATTTCTCCGCCTTCTCCAACTCCAAGGCGGCTTGAGACTCCAGAATCAAGTTCTTCGACTCGTCGATCTGACGTTCAATGTCTTCCAGCGACAACTTGAACGTGCCGTTCTCAGAGTCCATATACATTTCGCGTTCAAGCTTGGCGAGTTCAACTCGCAGTTCTGCTTGAGCCTGATTGGTCTGGTTCTCGGTGATCTGATTGTCGTAAGTCGCTTGGGCTTGGATGCGTTGTGAGACGGCTTTGTCGAAAGCGAGTTGCTCGCTATCAAGTCGATCGCGGATCGCCGCCGAATCTAGCTCCACCAGCAGGTCGCCCTCTTTGACAGCGCTGCCATTGGGCACGATGAAGATGATCGTCGTGCCCGAGCTGTTGCGATCGTAGGAAGAACTTTCGACGTCACAACGCACTTTTGTTTCGAGTTGACTTTCCAAGTTGCCACGCTCGGTGACAACGATCGGCAGATCCATCGGCTCGACGGTGTAATAGACATACGCTGCTTTTGTATCTCCCATATCCTGAAGGAGACTCCAACCAGCGGTCGCCAAAGCGACGACGGAACCCAGAATCGCGAGACCGATCACAGGCTTCCAGGCGAGTTGCCAAAAGCTTGGAGATTGCGTGGCGTTCATGGTAAGGCGGGGACTGAAAAGCGGTGTGATTGTAGGCGAGCTTAGATTGAACCCTGTAGAAGCACGATCGTTGTGCTCTTTCAGGGGTGAGTCGCTGGACAAACAACAATTTAGGAGGGCGGAAACGGGAGGGATGGTCCAATCGGATTAGTATAGTCGCAAATGGAACCCCGAGCCAAGCTTGTTATTCGGAAGATCCACCGATTCTGCCAGCGGGACCGAACAGGCAAGTTGCAATGAGAGAAGAGAAATGTGAGTCTATGGCCCACGGTTGCAGCGTGAATGCCACGCCCTGTGGAGAGCTGGTTCCAGTTCATTCTGGCGATCGTGCGCTCCTAGTGATGCCTCGCCGATTAATTCGGCTTCGAGTCCAACTCCCATAGGCAGCACAATCAACGACGTTCGAAGCTCAAGATTCCAACGCCGGAAAGTACGGAGTGAAGCTATCGAGCTTCGAATTTCCACCAGGGTGGCGAGAATGAACCGATTCATGCTGACCGCACTGTGCCAGCAGCAAACAAGCCATTCGACAACGAGCCTGATAAGAACTACCCTGCAGTAGTGCCGCTCAACGTACGCGCACATCGTAAATTCAAAATGCGACAAAGACAGTACTGGGAAGGATATCTGATGTTGCGACTTTCACATCCGTCAAGCAATCGTACGATCTTCGTTGAGATGATCGCGTGGGCCGTCCTCCTTGGCGGAGTTGTCCATGCTGGCGAAGTTGATCCGAAACAACACGCTTGGCATGCGAAGTACAAGAACCAAGAGAACATTCCGAAGCCTGAGACGATGTTGCTGAACACAGATCCGGAACCGAAGTTGTCGGACGGATTCACGCCCATGTTCAACGGCCAGGACTTGAGTGGCTGGACACCGAAGGGTGGGACTTGCACGTTCGAGGTAAAGGATGGTGTGGTCATCGGTCAGTGCGTCCCAGGCTCTTCCAGCACGTACCTCTGCACCGACAAAGCTGACTACCGAGATTTCGTTTTCACGTGTGAGATGAAATGGGAAGTCGACGGGAACTCGGGAGTCATGTTCCGGGCGAAAATTAGATCAGACGACTCGACGGAAACCGTCTTTGGACCGCAAGCGGAAATGGAAGGTATTACGGGCGATCGCTTTTGGTCGGGTGGAATCTATGGGCAAAGCTGTGGCGGGTATTTTTATCCGTTGTGGCTGAAAGAGCATCAAGCGGCTCGTGACGCGTTGAAACGTGACGATTGGAATCGCTTGACGATCATGGCTCAAGGCAACGTCGTCAAGACTTGGGTCAACGGCGTGCCCGCAGCGCACTGGGTCGATGACGGAACATATCCTGTCGGATTCTTCGGGCTGCAGATTCACAAGGGAGAACACGGCACTGTGCTTTGGAAAGAGGTACGGGTGAAAGAGTTGAAGGATTAGTAGACCGAGCATGGGTAAACGGCTTGCTGCAACCACGGCGGAGAGGTTTACAATCCGGCGATGCGTGGAAGGATTACGACGCAAAGAATTGGCACGATCGCCTCGCCAGTGGGCCAACACAAATCAGCACCGAGCCTGCAATTTGTGGCGGAGCGATGCGTGTCATTTCTGTCCATCATGTATTCCACCGAGATGTCTTGCGATCTACTGTTGGAGTGTGACTTGCGACCGAGCGAGTGCGGCTGCGCTCGCGGGATTGGGCTCCGCACCCCTCGCACTTGGTGCGTAACAGCATTCGCATCTCGCATCGGAGACGCGATCGGGTTGGCGCGACAGGCTCCAGGACGCTATCTTCGCGTGATGCCACCAACCGACGATCAACCAGCGGCCGAATCGATCACGAGTCTGATCAACGTACCAAACTCGCTCTGCGCGATTCGCTTTCTCGGATCATTTGTGTTGATCGGCATCGCGATTGCGGGAGCGACCAACATCTTCGTTCCGCTCCTTGCTTTCTTGTTGATGACGGACTGGGTGGATGGCAAACTCGCGATCCTGCTTCAACAACAAACGAGATTCGGCGCGAAACTCGACACGGTCGCCGACGTGACTTTGTACGTAGCGTTACTCTTTGGCTTGATCTGGTTGAAGCATGCAGAATTGGCCGATCAATGGCTTTGGATGGGAGTTGCTGCCGCTAGTTATGCCGCAAGTGTGATCGCCGCGTTCATCAAGTTTGGCAGCTTCCCGAGTTACCACACTCGCGCGGCAAAGACTTGCTGGTTTCTTGTTAGCGTGGCATCAATCGCTCTCTTTGCGGGTTGGTCAACGTGGCCCATTCGTGTTGCCGCGATTGCCGTTACGGCGACGAACCTCGAAGCGATTGGGATCACCTTCGTACTCAACTCGCCCCAGGTCGACCTGCCTTCGATCTATCACGCGTGGAAGCTGCTTCGGGATTCCCGCTGAAGTCTGCCCTTTCGTTTAACCGAGGTAGTGACAAATCACAATCTCAGTGTGGGACGAAGGCCAAAGCGTTTTGTCAGGAAACGAACGCCGATTGGCAAGATGGCGAGCAATGTGCCCGCCAGCAGCAACTGGGGCGAGACAACTCCCAGGACGCCTCGTTCCGCCAGCGTCTCAAGCGTCGGCAGGTGCGACCCTGCATAAACAAATACGAAGGTGCCGGGCAGTAATCCAAACAGCGTGGCCAACACAAAGCTGCGGACGCGAATCGTCGTTGCGCCCATCGCGTAATTCGTCAGCGTGTATGGAACGTGGATCAGACGCATCGCGAACAGGTAAGACGTTCCGCCACGCTCCAGCGCGCGATCGATGTGAGCGATATAGTGCCCCAGTCGTCGATGAATCGCATCACATAACACGTACCGGCTGAAGCAAAACGAGATCGTGGCCGCGATCGTTAACGCGAGTGTAACCATGACCAAACCAGCTGACAGGCCAAAGATCCAGCCGTAGACGATGGACTTGCCAGCAGTTCCCGGCACCAGCGACGCCAGCACATAAATCGCGAAGCCCAACAGAATTGACCGCCAGAGATGTTCGTCGACTTGCTGTCGTAACCAGGACTCGTGCGCAATCAATTGGTCCAACGAAAGCCGTCGTTCGAACAGCCAGAACAGCAGGCAGCAGACTCCGACGAACAACACGAACGTGATCACTTTTCGTTTCATGACGAGCGTGCCAATCCGGGACCAACGGCCATACGCAGTGCCTCCGGCACGACCTTGAAGGTCGCTTCCATTGCCCGCGTCGGTTCGCCATCGATACTGAATTGCAAGTCGGGCTCCGAAGTAAGGTGCACTCGTTTTGCCTCAAACGTCTTGATCGATTCTGTTTGGCGCGGCCCGAGCGTATAGTTCAATCCAGCAGACAAAAGCTCCAACGCTGGCAATACCGGAATGATTACGATCGAGAGTTTTCCGTCCATCAAGGTTGCCGACGGCGCGATTGGAAAGCCGCCGCCAACATAGCGACCGTTCGCAATGACGACCCCGTAGGCTTGGAAGTCGTGATGCTGGCCATCGATATCGAGGTGCAGCGTACTGGCTTGCAAATCCATCAACTCCGAAACCGCAGTCATCCAGTAGGCAAAGGCGCCCCATTGAACTTTATCGCTGTCCAAGACATCGGTCGCCACTTTGCCGGCCATTCCGCCGGAGGCCGCATTGACGGCGTAGAATGTCTTTTGATCGGTGACGCGAAGCAAGTCAACCGCCTGCACTCGGTCACCGAGTGCGATTGCAAAGGCCGCTTCGAGTTGATCGAGTGGCAAGTCGAGTGAACGGGCGAAGTCGTTGCCGGTCCCAAGAGGAAGGAGCCCCAACTCGATACGATCCAATTCTGCAGCGAGTCCGTTAACGATGTGACTCAGCGTGCCATCTCCGCCAGCAACGACGATCCGGTCGTAACCTTCGCGAACTGCTCGACGAGCTTGATCTTCGACCGACTCTCCCTCGCGTTTCGTACAGAATTCGCAATGATAACGTTTCGCCAATGGTGCCAACCGATCTCTCATTCCGCCGGCTTGACCGGCGGTTTCGTTCAATATGATGCAAGCACGTTTCATGCGATTGTGAACCATCTCATGGGAGTCGTTGGTAGTGGTACACTCTGCCGTAAGTCGGGCACTCCTGCCCGACAAGAGACGGCCAAGAGTGGCCATCCTACTTTCCGGAGTTTCAAACTGTACCACTATCGAGTCGTCGGATTACTGGCGCAGACGCGTCGATTAGACTAGAATGCAACTTCCGTACCGGGAACCAATCCTACCATGCTGAAGCTGTTTCATATTTCTGATCTGCATTTTGGCCCGCCCTATCGTGAAAAAGTTGGCGAAGCCGTCTTGCGATTGGCGCCCACTTTGGCACCGGATGTCATTGTTGCCAGCGGTGACTTTACGCAAAGGGCCAAGGACTCGCAATTCGCGGAAGCGCGTGCGTTTCTGGACAAGTTGCCCTCGTTGCCGACCGTGGTCGTTCCAGGTAATCACGACGTGCCCTTGTATCGTGTTAGCGAACGAATGCTAGACCCGCACGGACTTTATCGAAAGCACATCTCCAAAGAGCTGAATCGCGTCTGGGAGGTCGATGGTGCCGTGTTTGTGGGACTCGATTCAACCGCTCCGCGAACGGCGATCTCCAACGGTCGCATTAGCGAAGAGCAACTGGATTTCTGTGCAAAGTCCTTCGCGAGGGCCGATGCTAGTTTGGCGAAGATTGTTGTGGCGCACCATCACTTTGCTCCGGCACCGGACAAAGAACGGGACAAGATCATGCCCAAGGCGAAACGCGCGATGAAGCGTTTCGTCGAGATGGGGGTTGATATGGTACTCGGCGGACACTTGCATCGTGCCTACATCGGCGATTCGCTGGATATCTATCCCGATCTGCGCAGCGGACACCAAGGCATTATCATCGTTCAATGCGGGACAACGACCTCGCGGCGCGGCCGCGCCCGTGAAAAGCAACGCAACACGCTCAACACCATTCAGATTTGTCCAGAACGCGTCGAAGTGACACACTACATGTACTTCGACGACACCGACGGCTTTGAGCCGATCAGCCGCCATGTCTTTCCTCGTCGCGGCAAGCGATCCTTTGAGGGAACCGCCGGCACGGCATGATTCCGGTCTTGCGGATTGTTCCAGTCATTCTTCCGGTCGCAACTTGATTTGTGACCTATCTTTCCTAGAAGTGGTTTCAAAACCGTGAGCCGAAGGCGCGAGCTTTGAGCTGCGGCCGCGAAACACTTGCGAAACAGAGGCCCGCGGCTAGCGCCGTCGGCTCACACACGCAGGCTGGAAGGTCCGCAACCACTTCTAGACATGACGCCGAAGACCCACAGCTTCCTTCTCAACGTGGGGACGTGCCTACACGTCAACGCGTAGAACAGAGAGGGCGTACCGGCGGAGGCGACTCCGCCGGTTTGTATTTCTAGTTTAGGATTCACAACCGATACGCGAACATGACTCCGATCATTGCTATCGCCGGCATCGCTGGCTTGGTTTGGGCGATCGTTCTGTTTCGCTACGGTGATCTCATCGCTGGATGCTTGGCGGTGTTGCTCGTTGGCAGCGTCTTCGGTCATGCGTTCTTCCATATCTCCTTGATCACGGCTGATCGACTGCTGATTGGTGGTCTGATCGTGACCTACATCATCTACCGTCGACTTGATCTGGCCGATCCCAAGCCGATCGAGAAAGGTGACCTAGCGGTATTCTTGTTTATCGGGGTTTTAGGATTCAGTACGCTGACGAGCAATTGGCGTCTGAGTGGCGCGCAGCCGCTTGCCACGCTCCTCTTTTTCTTTTGCTTACCAGTCGTCATGTACTGGATCGGTCGGCAAGCAAAGCTAACCGAACGATCGCTGTTCACCACCTTCGGATTCTTTGCGGTCTTTGCGGTCTATCTGGCGCTGACGGCTTTTGCCGAAACTCGACAGATGTGGATGGTCGTGTTTCCCAGATACATCGCGTCTCCTGCTTACGTCGAATTCTTTGGCAGAGGTCGCGGACCGTTTCTCAATCCTGTTGGATGCGGGTTGTATATGAGCGCGGGGTTATTCGGCGTCGTGCAATGGTGGCCGAAGTGTCGAGTGGTCGGACGCGGCATCGTTGTGGTCACCGCGTGCGTGATCTTGCTCGGCGTCTATTGCACGCTGACGAGAAGTGTGTGGCTCGGTGCGGCTCTCGGATTGATCATGATCGTCGGGCTGGCAATTCCCAAATCGTGGCGAGTCCCAATGCTTGTTGCTGTCCTAGTCGCGGGAGTTGCGGTCGGTGTTGCGAAACGCGACAAGCTGAATAAATTCAAACGCGACAAAGATGTCAGCGTCAAGGACATGTCCGAGTCGGCGTCGTTGCGTCCGATTCTGGCGATGGTTGCATGGAAGATGTTCCTAGACTATCCGCTCTTCGGTTGCGGATTCGGTCAGTACAAGGAGTACGACATCGAGTACTTGCAGTTGGTTGTCGGTGACCTCGACCTCGACAAGGCTCGTCCCTACCATCAGCACAACGTATTTCTCGCCATGCTTGCCCAGATGGGCATGCTTGGGTTCGGCGCTTGGATGATCATGCTTGGGCTGTGGACTCGCAACGCCTGGCGGCTGTGGACGAGTCGACAAGCACCGCGCTGGGCCAGGCAGTTGGCAGTGTTTTTGCTCGCGCTGCTGGCCGCGTATTCCTTTAACGGAATGTTCCACGACGTGAGCGTTATATCGATGTCGAACATGTTGTTGTTCTTTGTTGCCGGCGTTTGCCAGGGGCTCATGCCACTGCTCCACGGAGCGATCGAGGCTCGTCCGCCGTCGGCGGCCTACGATCGACGTATGAGAAGCGCGGTCGGGATTTCAACTTAACAAGTCACCACAGAAAGACTAGCAATGGCTTCGATCCTTGAACTGGAAGTCCAAACGTCGCAACGCGAGTGGTCGCGAGTCGAACTATTCGGTACGACGATTGATGTGCTTCAGATGCGCGAGGCGTTAGGAATCATTCAATCGTGGGCAGCCGCTCCTTTCGATCGATGTCGCTATGTCGTCACGCCAAACGTCGACCACACGGTCCTCTTACAAGAACGACAGGATTTGTGCGCGGCGTACCACGACGCGTCGTTGGTATTGGCCGATGGTTGGCCGGTTGTTGCGGCCTCGCGTCTGGTGGGCAAACCGCTCCCTGAGCGAGTACCTGGTTCCGACCTAGTTCCGATGCTACTACAAGCCGCCTTGCCGGATCGCCCGCTGCGAGTTTTCCTCTTGGGCGCGGCTCCGGGTGTCGGTGAGCGGGCCGCTCGCAACATCCTTCACGAGTACGATGGTGTCGATATCGTCGGCGTGCATAGCCCGCCACTTGGCTTTGAATTTGACGAAGACGAGAACCGCAGAATCCTTTATCTCGTCGAGCAGACTGAGCCCGATGTGCTCGTGGTGGGACTGGGTGCCCCGAAGCAAGAGCTATGGGTCCATGCGAACCAAGATCGTCTCAAAGCCAAAGTAGCACTTTGCGTCGGCGCGACAATCGACTTTCTCGCGGGTGAGAAGTCCCGTGCCCCGCGCTGGCTGCAGCGAATTGGTCTCGAGTGGCTGCATCGCATGCTGAGCGATCCGCGTCGACTTGTGAAACGTTATGTCCGCGACGCGTGGACTTTTCCTGGCATTGTCTGGCGTGAGTGGCGTTTAGGAGGAACTCGCCATTCGCACTCCCAGCCCGAATAGCAACGTGCCTGCAAGCCATCTTGCTGCCGTCTCGACGGCGGGACGACTTCGGAGTACTCCTGCGGTTCGTGTGGCCACCATCACGATCAGCGTCAAGACAATGCTGGCGATTACGGCGTGAATCGACCCCAAGCAGAGTAACTGGATCGCAACTTGACCTGCCGCGACATCGATAAACTGAGGCAAGATCGCCAGCATTAACAGCGAAACCTTCGGATTGAGCGCGTTGACGAACACTCCGTCGCGATAGACGCTCCGCAGACATCGGGCTCGACCGATGGGATTCGGAGCAATCGTTGAAGATCGATCCAAGACGATTCGCACGGCAAGAAACATTAAGTACAACGCTCCCGCCCATTTAACGATCGTATAGGCGGTCGCTGAATAGTGAAGGATCGCTGACAGGCCAAGCGCTGCTGCGATCACGTGGCACATGATCCCTGTGGCGTTTCCCGCGACTGCAGCAAGTCCTGCGGTTCGACCCCGTCGAGTTGTTGACGAGATGACGTACAACCAGCTAGGACCGGGCGACACTGCGATGGCAAGGCTGAATGAGGCGAATCCAATCGCGCTGGCAAAATCCACCATAAGGCGCTTCGATCAGGACGAGGATCCAAGTGTCATCTGACCCGTGTAAGATGAACTAACACTTCACCATCGATGCACGCTGAATTAGCAGGTCGCGATGCCACTACGGACCGACGTTGCGATTGTTCTCCGGCGCATCCTTGCGATTCGCCGCCTCGGCCGGGACCTCGAAATCCTTGGTCGCCGTTGCTTGCTCTAGCTCCGCAGTCGTCTCGTACGTGGGGAAAAGGGCTTGGAAGGATTTCTCGCCGAGCGGATCACCGGGATCAGCGGCACTTGTCACGGCAGGATCCCACCCCTCGATCCTAACTGTCATCGCGCCGCCAACGGTGGATTTTCCGTCGGGAGATGCTGTGTCGTATTCGCCATTGGTGATGGTCGCATAGCCAGTCGCACCAGTATTCCCCTTCGAGCCATCCGGGGAGAAGTAAATCTTCCCAGCCGGTATTGGTGCACCATTGAAAGTAACTTTCCCCGACAAGTCGTAGCCATTGCTGCTTCCGCAGCCAGTCAACACGCAGCCAACTAACCCAATTAACGCGACGCTTCGACCAGCAACGCGAGCAGACATCATCCAATGATACATTTGTAATCTCATTTAACGCCAAGTTAAAAAAAGCCGCCTCCGACCTAGTTGGGTCGGAGTGGCAACGTGAAAGGTTTTGTCACTGCTACTCCAGAGATGCAACTTCACCATGTCTCATGCTGGCGACGCATTTATACACCGCCAGATCGATAGTTTCGCCGATGAATCGGACACTACCATCGCCCAGGACGAATTGGCAACCACCAGGGTGGTTCGAGCCAAAACTAATGTCGTTAAAGTTATTGCCACCACTGTAGAACGTGGAGTTAATCGGATAGGTAACATTCTTCGTTGCGCCCGATCCGCCACTATTGCCGCGGGTCCAGCTACGGTAATCATTTGCCTGGCCGGGCGGTAGGAACATCGATCGCTCGGCTACCATCAGTGTGTTCGAGGTGCCGTCCAGGACTTCGGCAAAACTCGAAAAGTGCTTAGTTGTTACGCTGCCTGGGCTGTCACGGTATTGGCCAAGCATTCCGTCTGTCGCATACGCCCCATTAACCGTCGGATTACCGACCACGTAATTGTAGGTGACGGTCCCCAAAGTATTCGGCGAGGGATTGGCGCGACTGGACGGGCCCATCACGCCGTAATAGTGCGTCGTTACAGCGGTCGTTAGATTTGTGTTCGGGTCTTTGTAGACCTGTGGTCCCGGGCCTGATGGGCAAAAGATTCCGGGGATAACGGTCGGCGCAACCGTCCCGCCATTGGCGACAGAGTTGTATGCCTGAGTAAAGTCATATTGGTCATAAACTGCCTGCTGCTCCATTTGCGGCAGGATGTACACGATCCACGATGTGCCACGAAAGTAGGTGGTACTGCCTGTAGGGTTCGGCTTCGGCAGGACGTCTTCTTCCGCACCCGCTGGAAAGTGCTTGTAGATGTCATGGAAGTTGTGCAGGGCCAAGCCCAACTGCTTCATATTGTTCTGGCAACTCATGCGGCGGGCTGCCTCGCGAGCTGCCTGAACGGCCGGGAGTAAGAGCGCAACCAGAATTCCGATAATGGCGATCACGACGAGCAACTCCACGAGCGTGAAGCCGCGATGTCTCGGATAGTTATTGGTCATATGTGCCTCGATGGTAAGAAGAAAAGATGTAAGCCAAACGCTTCAGTCAGAAAAAACTGAAGTTCTGACATTCTATCGTCAACCCCATCGCAGCAACAGAAGTTACGGAGTTTTTTACGAAAACACTCTGGAATCCCCGGCAAGGTACCGAGCAAATCACGGGGAGCAATCGGAGTGATCCGCAGGTATAAAAAGACGCAAGCCTCGCAGTCGCGTGACTTCGAGGCTTGCGTTTAAGTTCAACTTCGAGTTTCGTTAGTTTCACCTTCGCCTTAATTGGCGGGGGCAGGTTCCGCGGGTGCTGCTTCGACCGCAGGCGCAGCCTCTTCAGCGGCCTTCTCGACAGCTGGAGCCGCTTCGGCGGGCTTGGCTTCAGCGGCAGGTGCTTCAGCGGGCTTGGCTTCGGCGGGCTTGGCTTCGGCGGCAGGTGCAGCGGCTTCTTCAGCCGGTGCGGCAGCTTTGTCACCTAGCTTGCAGCACAAGGGCGAACCCTTGTGCAAGCTGCAACTTGCACAGACTTCCGCGCCTTCCTTGCAGCATGCTTCGGTTCCAGCGATCTGGCCGCACGCACCACAAAGTGCCTTGCCTGCGAAGTCGCCGTCGACCTTGCAACAAAGTTCTGATCCTTTGTGCAAGCCGCAGGCTTCACACTTGGCGTGATCGCCGTCGCACTTGTGCTCGGAACCCTTGCCGAAGCTATGGCCACAGCTGCCGCAATACATCAGCGAGACGGGTGTCGTTTCAGCGGACGCGTGATCGTCATGATCATGGCCTTCGTGGTCGTGACCATCGTGATCGTGGCCCTCATGGTCGCCGTGATCGTGATCGCCATGATCGTGAGCGTCAGTCGTATTCGTCGAACTGGCAACAGGTGGTGCAGCAGGCTTGGCACATCCCCAAACAGCAACCGCCACCAACGTGATGGCAGCAAACAGCATTCGATTCTTCATAGTTCAAAACTCCTATTCCGGATTGTCATCAGACCTTGGGCTCAGCAAGTACATCTCATGCTAAGGGCCGCGGGGTCACAAAGGGCGTGAAGTAGCTTACATATCTGCAAAGTCTATTGTCCTAACCGAGGCGATATGACGCAACCGGGTGGGATTGATAGTCGTGACCCTCGACTGAGGCGATCTATTCCCACGGGGGCCTAAAAAGCCTCGGCCATGTCGCGGGCGTGGTAGCTGCTGCGGACGAACGGGCCGCTGGCCACCCGCTTGAATCCCATCTTCTGGGCCAATTCGCCGAGTTCATTGAATTCGTCGGGCGTTATGTATTCGACAACCGGCAAATGCTTGAGCGACGGCTGAAGATACTGGCCAAGCGTCAGGAAATCGCACCCGGCATCAAGCAGGTCCGCCAGCACGTCGAGAACTTCTTCGCGAGTTTCGCCAAGCCCCAGCATCAACCCGCTCTTCGTCTTGATCTCTGGATTCTTTTGTTTTACGTGTCTCAATAATTCGAGAGTCCAGCGATAATCGGACTTTGGCCCACGAACAGGGCGATACAGTCGCGGGACCGTTTCCGTGTTGTGATTAAAGACTTCGGGAGCCGCTTCCACGACGCGATCAAGCGCCGCGTAGTCGTTGAGGAAATCAGGCGTCAGCACCTCGACGGCCGCTCCGGTCCGCTCGCGCACCGCCAGCACGCAACGATAGAAATGATCGGCACCACCATCGTCGAGATCATCGCGGGTCACCGACGTAATGACAACGTGCTTCAGCCCCATTCGATGTGCCGCTTCCGCAACTCGCGCCGGTTCGTCGTCCTCCAACGCTTCCGGTCGACCGCGTGAGACGGCGCAAAAGCCACAAGGACGCGTACAAACATTGCCGAGGATCATGAACGTGGCCGTCTTCTGCGAATAACACTCCATACGATTCGGACAGCGGGCGTTGTCGCAAACCGTTTCTAGTCGCAACTCTTCTAAGAGATTGGCGGTAAAGTGATTGGCGTTGCCTCGCGGGATCTCGCGGCGCAACCACGATGGCAAGCGTCGCGGTGGTTCGGACGAAACGATTGGCAATTCAACAAGTGTGGGCGACTGGGTCACAGGGCGTTTGTTCCATCCAAGTTAGGTCGTTCAACCCGTCGATCAACGACTTGAATACCGCGACGGCCTCGATACGCCTTCGTACGGGAAGTGTCAGCGTCATAAGCGATCAACAATGACATTCTAACGAGTTGATACCGCAGGGCGAGGCGGCGTTTGACCAGATAATCGCTAGTTCCGACAACTGGTAGGGCCACAGTTTGAGATTTCTGAAAGTAGGACGGCCACTCTTGGCCGTCTTCTCGTCGGGCAGGAGTGCCCGACTTACGGCAAACTGTGCCACTACCCGACAACTAGCCGCATCGCAAAATATCCGTTATAGCTGTAGTTGATACAGTTTACCGCTTGCTACCGATGCTACCTCGACTTTCTCATGGCCAAGAAGACAAAGAGCGATAAAGCCACGCCGAACAAAGGCGAGCGACCGATCTCCGAGAACCGCAAGGCTCGACACAATTACTTGGTGCTCGAGACCCTGGAGTGCGGCATCGCGCTCGTTGGCAGTGAGGTCAAGAGCTTGCGGAACGGCAAACTGTCGCTAGATGAATCGTACGGTCGGATGAAGGACGGCGAGATGTGGCTGGTCGGAGCTGACATCCAGGAATACGCCAACGCCACGCTGTGGAATCACGAGCCGAAGCGCCCTCGCAAACTCCTGCTCCGAGGGCAAGAGCTACGCAAGTTCGGCAACAAAGCTCACGAAAAGGGCCTGACCCTGGTTCCATTGAAGATGTACTTCAACGAGCGTGGAATCGCGAAAGTCTTGATGGGGCTGTGTAAAGGCAAACAATTGCACGACAAGCGTCAGTCGCTGAAGAAAGCGGACATGAAACGCGAGATCGAGCGGGCGATGCGACGCCGCTAACGACCCGGGTGGTGGTACAGTTTGCCGTAAGTCGGACACTCCTGCCCGAAAAAAAGTCGGCCAAAAGTGGTCGTCCTACTTTCAGGAATCGCAAACTTTACCACTACCACGACACGAGCTTGGTTGCCACGTGAGTCGCGGTGAGCAAGAATGGGACCCTTGCCGACGGACTCCCCGCACTCCTTGCCGAGCAACCTCATGCGACACTTTGCCTACGTTGTGTTTCCGTTTCTTCTCCTTGCAGCAAACCTCGCGTCTGCGGACGACTGGCCAATGTGGCGGCGCGATGCTGCTCGAAGTGCCGAAAGTCACGAAGAACTGCCAAACGATCTACATCCGTTGTGGGTGCGTGAACTCCCAAAGCTGAAGCCGGCATTCCGCACGAAGCGATTGCAATTTGATGCCTGCTACGAGCCGGTCGTGTTGGGCAAGTCAATGTTCATCGGATCATCTTTCAATGACAGCGTGACGGCCTACGATACGGAGACCGGTCGCGAGCGTTGGAAGTTCTACACCGAAGGACCTGTTCGCTTTGCACCCGTCGCTTGGCAAGAACGAGTGTTCGTGGGTTCGGACGATGGGCATGTGTATTGTCTGAACGCAGTCGATGGCACGCTGCAATGGAAGCTGAAAGCAGTCCCTTCCAATCGCAGAGTGCTGGGCAACGGTCGACTGATTTCGTTATGGCCCGTCCGCGGCGGACTCGCGTTGCAGGACGGCAAGCTGTACTTCGCCGCGGGTGTCTGGAGTTTCGAAGGCGTCTTCGTCTATTGCGTCGACGCCGCGACGGGCGAAGTGATTTGGCGAAACGACGAAAGCGGCCATGTCTACGGAGTACATCCACATGGTGCGGAAGCGTTCGGCGGTGTGACGCCGCAAGGCTACTTGGTCGTGAACGGAGACGATTTAGTTGTCCCTTGTGGACAGGCTTATCCTGCGACGTTTGATCTGGCGAACGGGAAGCTTAAGGAGTTCGAATTGCCCGCGCCCGGCCGATTGCCAGGCAGCTATTTCGCCTCGGCCGATATTCGTCGCGGCGAGGTGAAACTTGACAAGGAGATGAACAGCGATCTGCACGAAGACAAGACTTACGTCGGTCGCGGTGTTGAGGGCGCTCGCACGACGATCAAACTTGGCGACAGGACGCTTCGATTCGCTGACGTCGCAGATGTGGAAGGGGAGGTCACGAGCGTCATCGCGGCCGACGGAAAGCTGTTCGCTGTGAACCTTGAGGGAAATGTCTACTGTTTCGGTTCGAAACCAGATCGCGAGGCGATTATCTATCCACGTGAGGAAATGCCAATTGCCAAAGCTTCGTTGCCACTTACGGATCGCGTAGAACCGATCGTCAAATTGGCAGCTGCACATCGAGGCTACGCCATCATTCGCGGCGTGCGAAGTTTTGAGTGGCTCATGCAACTCGTAAATCATACGGAATTAGACTTTATCGTGATCGAGTCGGACGCTGAGCGAGTGGTTACGTGGCGCCGTCTGCTTGACCAACATCGTCTTCAGGGGCAGCGAGTATCATTACTTGTTGCTGATCCAACGACCATTCAGCTTCCGCTCTATATGGCGAGTTTCGAGATTGCGGATTCAGTTTCGGTCGCTGATGCACTTGCAAGCCGTGCGGCTGATGACCTAGCCAGTTTGGATTCGCTGCGTCCTTACGGCGGCACGTCGATACTATCGTGCTCGGCGGTCGCACATGCATCGCTCGCCAGCGCGATCACAAAAGATGAGAACAAGGTGTATTCGATCGAGCGACAAGGTGCTTACAGTGTTATTCGTCGCGTTGGCGGTCTCCAGGGAGCTGTGAACTACGTCGGCGGCTGGACGAGCCCCGACGAACACGTGCGGGCTCCGCTGGGTGTGCTTTGGTTCGATGATGCGTTGGGCCATTTCAAGCGATCACCCCAGCCTTGGTTTGTCGATGGTGTCATGATATCGCTGCCGAAAGACTGGATGGAGAAACATCGGACAGGACGCATGCCACCCTACGATCTGCTGCCGCCCGTCGTCTCCGATGTCTTCACGGGGCGCGTGATCGAACCGGGGGAAGCGATTTTATCACAGGTACACTTGCCCGCGCGAGACGCCACGGGTGCGCAGCCGTCGCAGTATCGGCCCCCCACGCAATTGGACGCCTGGAAACCGAAGCAGCCGATCATTGGCGACCGCATCAATCCGTTAACCGGCGAAACGGAAGCTCGCACGATTCCGAAGAGTTACGGTTGCGATGGCGGCGTCGACTACGGCAACTTCTTCACCATGCGCAGCGGCACGCCAGCGTTCTATGACAAGCGTCTGGAAAGCGGCGTCTGCAACATCAGCGGCCCGCGTTCCGGCTGCACGAACAGCATCATTCCCGCCTGCGGCATTCTGAATGTGCCCTACTTTTACGAAGGATGCACGTGCAGCTATCCGCTCCCGGCGGGATTGGCGATGGTAAACATGCCGCCCGAGCACGAGCAATGGGCTTCTTGGGGACCGGGAAGCAACGAGAATATTGAACGCGTCGGGATCAACTTCGGCGCGCCGGGCGATCGCATGACACCGGAAGGAACTCTGTGGCTCGAGTATCCGAGTCGCGGTGGAACTTCGCCCGCAGTTCAAGTGACGGTCGAGCCCGAAACGGCGGAGTACTTCTACCAGCACTCTGTCTGGATGCGCGGCGGCGATGGTTGGCCTTGGGTCGCAGCATCTGGAGTTGAAGGAGCGTCTGCTATCACAATCGGCGGGTTGAAGCCCGGCAGTTACTCGATTCGATTGCATTTTGCGGAACGTAGTGATGGCTTGCGCAGACGCAAGTTGAACGTCACAGTTGGCGAGCAGCTGGTGATCCCAAGCCTCGACATCAGCGAGGCAGCTGGCGGATCATTGCGTTCTCTCGTCAAAGAAATTCATGGAACAACCAACGGCACCGATCTTCGTTTCGAGTTGGAAACGATCGAAGGCCGCACTTTGCTAAGCGGAGTTGAACTGATTCGCGAGAAGTCGTGAGTCGATAGTATCTCCAACAATGCTTCCGCACTCGTCGAAGGCATTTTGCAGAATCACTTTACTCGCCGCACGCGATGGTTGTTCGTATCACCGATATAGATGGTTCCCTCCGGGCCGACGCAAATGCCGTGCGGGCGATCCATTTGAGCCTGCGTCGCTGGTCCGCCGTCGCCGGTGCCGCCGCGATGTTCGGGTCCGACGCCCGCGACGGTTGAGATCTCCTTCGACTTCGTGTCGATCTTGCGAATCACTTGGTTCTCCGTGTCGACGACATAGACATGCTGATCGGGACCAACAGCGATTCCCTTGGGGCCATTGAAAGTCGCCATCGCAGCCGGTCCACCGTCGCCGCTAAAACCTTGCTTGCCTGTCCCAGCGACGTGACTCCACTTGCCCGAGGCGAAAGATAGGGTCCAGACCGAGTGGCCTTCACGCAGTGCGACCCACATCGTATCGCCATCGATAAATAAGGCGCGCGGCCCGACGACCGAGTTGCCTTTTGCCGTTTGACCCGCTTGCGGTGCTTGCTTGCCGCCGTTGCCTGCGATCGAATCGACGATCCCCGTTTCCAAATCGATCCGCCGGATGCGATGATTGCCAATGTCCGCAACGTACAAACCACCTTGATGATCCAAGGCGATGCTGTGCGGTCGATTGAACTGGGCGTTCAGCGCCGGTCCGCCATCGCCGCCATAACCAGCCTTGCCCGTCCCAGCGATTGTGCTGATGATTCCTGACTTGGCATCCACCCGACGAATGATGTGGTTCTGCATCTCGACAAAGAACATGTTCCCCTGCTTATCGAAACGCACTTCGTAGGGCTCGTTCAATTCGGCTTCGGTGGCTTTGCCACCATCACCCGCGTAACCCTTGCGTCCGCAGCCGGCAACCGTCGTGAGATCGCCGGATTTCAGATCGACACGCATCACGCGATGGTTTTGCACTTCGGTGATGTATAACGCACCGCCAGGACCCACTTCGACACCGAACGGTTGGCCAACGTTTGTTTTCAGGGCATTGCCCGCAGCTCCGTTGTTGTCCGGGCGGCCCGTTCCGGCGACCGTGTCGATCGTCGCCGCAGATGCAGCTTGGCAAAGAAACAGGCAGAAAAAACCAAAGAGAATCAATCGCATGGTGTGGCTCGCGGAAGTTGCAAGAGACAAGGGCTCGAGGATCGAAGGAGGTAAGGTGTTCTCCAGATTACCCTAAGCGGTAACGCGGCACCAGAATCCGGACGTGGTAGCGTTGGAAAAACCCGTGGGATGGACACCTCGTCCGTACAAGGCTTCAAACGGCTTCTCGGTCGGACGAAGCGTCCAACCTACAAGTGATATCACTCCGCAGAATCCGAGAAACTTCTATCTTTCCCGCCGACAGGCTACACTGGCAAGTGCCCACCTTCTTCTCCCACCCAAGACGCAGCAACCTATGCGATACCTTAGACCCACATCGCTTCACTCCTGGCCTCGCCTCGTCGGCAAATGCCTCGTCACTTTTCTAGTTGTCGTAGCGCCGACCGGTTCGACGGGCGTGAAGTTGTTGCGAGCCGAAGCGCCCGCAGTGGACTTCAGTCGCGACATCCTTCCGCTGCTCTCCGAGAATTGCTTTAAGTGCCACGGGCCAGATGAAGCCAATCGCGAAGCCGGTCTGCGACTCGACAAACAGGAAGGCGCGTTTGCCGAATCGGATTCGGGTGACATCGCCATCGTTCCCGGCAAGAGTGATCTAAGCTCCGTCTATCAGCGGATCGCAGCCACCGATCCGGAACTGCGGATGCCGCCTGCCGACTCCGGAAAGAAGCTCACTCCCGATGAAATCGCACGCATCAAGGCATGGATCGATGCTGGTGCTCAGTGGGCGGGACATTGGGCGTTCACGACGCCAACCAAGCCGACCGTTCCGAACGAGGTGCCCGGTTGGCAGAGCAAAAACACCATCGATCATTTCATTCACGCCAAACTACAAACCGCGAAGTTTGCGCCCGAGTCGCCCGCTTCCAAGGAAACTTTGATTCGACGTGTGACGCTCGATCTGATTGGTCTGCCGCCGACGATCAAAGAAATCGATGACTTTCTCGCGGACGATTCGCCAGCAGCGTTTGAACACGTTGTCGATCGCCTGCTGAATTCGAAACGATATGGCGAACACATGGGCCGGAGTTGGTTGGATGCCGCGCGGTATGCCGACACGCATGGCTTGCACCTCGATAACGAACGTGCAATCTGGCCCTATCGTGATTGGGTCATCGACGCCTTCAACCGCAACTTGCCCTTCGATCAGTTCACGATCGAGCAACTCGCGGGCGATCTGTTACCGAATCCTACGCTGGAGCAACGCGTCGCGACGGGATTCAATCGCTGCAACGTGACGACCAGCGAAGGCGGTTCGATCGACGAAGAATACTACGTGAGATACGCCGTCGATCGCGTCGAAACCACGTCGACCGTGTGGCTGGGGCTGACTGCTGGCTGCGCAGCCTGTCACGATCACAAATTCGATCCACTCACGCAGAAAGAGTTCTATCAGCTCTTCTCCTATTTCTTCAGTTTGACCGAGAAAGCAATGGACGGCAACGCGCTGTTGCCACCGCCATCGATCAAGGTTCCTACTGCCGAGCAAACGGCGCAAAAGGAGAAGCTGACCGCTGAAGTCGCTGTAAAGAATGCGGAAGTTGATAAGCTGCTGGCTGATTTTAACTACACCGATCCGACGCCTGATGCTCCGCTGGGCGAGTTGAGCGAAGAAGACCTTATCTGGTTCGACGACTCGCTTCCTACCGGAGCGAACGCGCAAGGCGATGGGCCGAATCCGTGGCAGTTTGTCGAAGCTCCCGATCATCCGGTCCACAGCGGTAAGAACTCGACGGTGCGCGTCGCCACCGGTGACGGGATCACGCAGCACTACTTCAGCGGAGCAACTGACAAGTTGAAGATTGGCGAGAACACGCGTTTGTTCGCGTACGTCTATCTCGATCCCGCGAATCTTCCCGACACGATTCAATTGCAATTCAATGACGGTACTTGGGAGCATCGTGCTTCATGGGGAGCCGATAAGGCATTCGGCGCAGGCCGCAACAATGAATCGAATCGGCTGATGGGAGAATTGCCAGAGGCTGGAAAGTGGGTTCGACTCGAAGTGACTGCGGAAGCGGTCGGCTTGAAGGCCGGTTCGGAACTTAACGGCTGGGCGTTTACTCAAGTGAAAGGGAATGTGCATTGGGACACAGCAGGGATCGTGACCGCGTCGCTCTCGGATGAACAAAAAACATCGCAGTTTGTCTGGGAGCAATTTCAAAAGAGCGGCAAGGCACCCGTTGTTCCCGAAGATATTAAGAAACTGCTCGAAGTCGAAACGGATAAGCGTAACGACCAGCAGAAGTCGCAGCTCACGCGCTATTATTTGCAGCACGTCCATCCCGAAGCTCGCGAGCTGCTGGCCGAGCCGATGCAACAGCAAACCAGCCTCAATCAACAACTCGCCGATCTCGAAAAGGCGATCCCCGCAACACTGATCATGGAAGAACGCAAGGAGCCGCGACAGGCTCACATCCTGGAGCGAGGTGAGTACACGTTAAAACGCGATCCTGTTTCATCGAACGTCCCGAGTTGGCTAGGCAGTTCGCTGCCTGAAGCGCCGGCGAACCGGTTGGGACTGGCTCAATGGTTGGTCAGCCCAAGCCATCCGCTGACGGCGCGAGTCACCGTGAACCGATACTGGCAACATTTCTTTGGAACGGGCTTAGTCAAGACCGCCGAGGATTTTGGAGTCCAAGGCGAACATCCTTCGCATCCGGCGTTGCTCGACTGGCTGGCGGTCGACTTCATTGAATCCGGTTGGGACGTTAAGCGAATGCAAAAATTGCTTGTGATGTCAGCGACCTATCGGCAGTCGTCTCGTGTGACGCCTGAGAAGCTGGCTGCCGATCCGGCGAATCGCCTGCTATCGCGTGGTCCGCGACACCGTTTGGACGCGGAGGTGATTCGCGATCAAGCGTTGGCGCTGAGCGGGCTGCTGGTCGACGAGATTGGCGGCAAGAGCGTGCGGCCCTATCAACCGGCCGGGCTGTGGAAGCCGGTTGGTTTTGGTGGCAGCAACACGTCCGTCTTTGTTCAGGACAGCGGCGACAAGCTCTATCGACGCAGCATGTATACGTTCTGGAAACGTACCTCGCCACCTCCGACGATGACAACGTTCGACGCGCCCGATCGCGAAACGTGCCAAGTCCGTCGCGCGAGAACGAATACACCGCTCCAAGCACTGGTACTGATGAACGACGTGCAGTTCATTGAAGCAGCTCGAAAGTTCGCCGAGCGCGTGATGAACGACGCCGAGTCGGACTCGCGGGAACGCATAACGTTTGCCTTCCGAACGGTGCTTGCCCGGCATCCCAGCGCCAGTGAGTTGGATTCGCTGACCCAGCTGTTCAACGATTACCTCGCCGAGTTCAAGAGTAATCCCGAAGCGGCGACGAAGTTGCTTGCTGCGGGCGAATCGCCACGCAACGAAATGTTAGACGCCAACGAATTAGGAGCCTGGACAATGATCGCCCACCTACTGTTGAACCTCAGTGAAACGGTTACTAAAGGTTAATCGAATTCTCGGATGTCGCTGACCCTCGGTGTGCCACTGGCTCTGCCAGTGCGTGCTTGTTTCGCGACACGAGAATGCACTGGCAGAGCCAGTGGACACAGAACACAGAGCCTACCAGATCAAAACGATAAGTTAGCTCCCACTAGTCGAGACAAAACCATGAATCCGATCCGTGAAGCAGAGCTGATAGAAACTCGCCGCCATTTCTTTGGTCGCAGCGCCACCGGAATTGGTGCGGCAGCACTCGGGTCGCTGCTTAATCCGGACTTGTTCGGCGCGACAGCCAACGATCCGACCGCAGCGAACGAGATGCAGGCTCTGCCTGGATTACCGCATTTTGCTCCTAAGGCGAAGCGCGTTATCTATCTGTTCATGTCGGGCGCACCCTCGCAGATCGACATGTGGGACTATAAACCCAAGATGCGTGACTGGTTCGATAAGGACTTGCCGGATTCTGTTCGCAACGGACAACGCATCACGACGATGACGTCCGGGCAAGCGAGGTTTCCGATTGCTCCTTCGATGTTTAAGTTCCATCGTCACGGCGAGCACGGAGCGTGGGTCAGTGAACTTTTGCCGCACACGGCGAGCGTGGTCGACAATCTTGCCGTGATCAAGACGGTCAACACCGAAGCCATCAATCACGACCCGGCGATCACGTACATCCAAACTGGCAGCCAGCTTCCTGGGCGGCCAAGTACCGGCGCCTGGTTGTCGTATGGACTGGGCAGTATGAATCAGAACTTGCCTGCGTTCGTCGTGCTGCATTCGACGGTGAACGGCGGATTCGGCGGCCAAGCGTTGTATGCGAGGTTATGGGGAACGGGCTTCCTGTCGACGCGCCATCAAGGCGTCAGCCTACGGTCAACGGGCGACCCGGTGTTGTATCTATCCAATCCAGACGGCATGACGCCGCAGATGCGGAGAAGGATGCTGGACGAACTGGCCAAGTTGAATCGCGAGCGATACGGCGAAGTGGGTGATCCCGAGATTCAGTCGCGAATCGCTCAGTACGAGATGGCGTATCGCATGCAAACATCCGTTCCTGAGCTGACAGACATATCGCTAGAATCGAATCATACGTTAGAGATGTACGGTGAGGACGTGAAGAAGCCAGGGACGTTTGCGGCGAACTGCTTATTGGCCCGTCGACTGGCCGAGCGCGGCGTTCGCTTCACGCAAGTGTTCATCCGGCAGTGGGATCAGCACGGCAACTTGCCGAACGATATTCGACGACAATGTGGAATCATCGATCAACCATGTGCTGCGTTGATCAACGACTTGAAGCAACGAGGCATGTTGGACGATACGTTGGTGGTTTGGGGCGGCGAGTTTGGCCGTACGATCTATTGCCAGGGCGGCCTCACGATGACGAACTACGGTCGCGATCATCATCCGCGCTGCTACACCAAGTGGATGGCTGGCGGCGGCATCAAGCCGGGCATCGTGTACGGCGAGACCGATGACTTCAGTTACAACGTGCAAGAGAACCCTGTTCATATTCACGACCTCAATGCTACGATACTGCATTGCTTGGGCATCAATCACGAGCGGCTGACGTTCCGTCATCAGGGCCGCGATTTCCGCTTGACCGATGTGCATGGTCACGTGGTGAAGGAGATTCTCGCCTAGTGTGCGTCCAGACTAAAAAGTGGGGTAAGCTTCCAGCTTGCCATGCGTGTTCTTCGCAAGCTGGAAGCTTACGCCACCGACGAACAGCCATCACATGAACACTCGATCCTATATTCTCGCGATTCTAGGAGCACTGCTTCCTGCGTTTGCCGTGTCGTCGCGTGCGGATGACGACCTCTTTGCCTCGAAGATCGCCTCGATCTTTGAGCGTCGTTGTGTCAGTTGTCACAACGACGACGATCAAAAGGGCCAACTGTCTCTGCAGTCCGAGCAATCATTGCAACTCGGTGGCGAGGGGGGGCCGGCCATCGACCTTGATGATCCGACGGCCAGTTCACTCTTAGAGTATGTATCGGGCGACGAACCCGAGATGCCTAAGGATGCGAAGCCGTTGACTGCGGAAGAGGTCGATGCCATTCGCCAGTGGCTTGTCGGTGGAGCCAAGTGGTCGGGAGAAAAACGGCTCGAAGACAAAAGCCTTGCCGATACGAACTGGTGGTCGCTCCAACCGCTCACCCGACCAATTGTGCCAAATGCGGAGGGCTCCTGGACCCTTATGGCAGCGACGCCTATTGATCGATTCATCTTGGCAAAGCTTCAGGCAAACGGCCTGTCCATGTCCGAGTCGACCGACCGCCGAACGCTGGCTCGGCGGCTGTACTTCGACTTACTAGGTCTGCCGCCGACGCCCGACGAGATCGCGGCATTCATCTCTGACGATTCGCCACTGGCTTACGAACGGCTTGTTGATCGTTTGCTTGCTTCGCCGCAATACGGCGAGCGCTGGGCGAGGCATTGGTTGGACGTTGTGAAATACGCCGATACCTGTGGTTATGACAAGGATAAGTTGCGGCCAAACGCTTGGCCGTATCGCGATTATGTCATTCACTCGTTCAACGAAGACAAACCGTACGAACGTTTTGTTCAAGAACAGATCGCGGGTGATGTACTCTTTCCCGGCGAGCCGGATGGAATCCTCGGGCTGGGGTTTCTTGCCGCAGGACCTTGGGACTTTATCGGACATGTCGAAGTTCCCGAGACCAAGATCGACGGCAAAGAAGCTCGCCATATCGATCGCGACGAGATGGTGAGTAACACGCTGAATACGTTTAACAGCGCGACGGTTCAATGCTGCCGCTGCCACAATCACAAGTTCGACCCCTTCACGCAGAACCACTACTACAGCCTGCAGTCCGTGTTCGCGGCAGTCGATCGAGCGGAACGGGCCTACGACCTTGACCCGGCAGTCGAGCAACAACGCCGCGACTTGGAAGACTCGCTGAAAGAGACGCAGGAGGCGTTGGCAGCGCTCGACGCGGCGATCAAGCAAGAAGGTGGCGAAGAACTCGCGGCCCTTGAGAAACAGATTGCGGTTCTGAAACCGAGAACCGATGCCAAGGACAAGCATCCTGCGTTCGGCTATCACAGCACCATCGAAAGTGATCCGAATCGCGAGAAGTGGGTTGAAGTGGACCTTGGTCACGATGTCGTGATAAGCAAGGTCGTGTTGCAACCCTGTCATGACGAGTTCGCTGGGATCGGAGCCGGCTTTGGATTTCCCCTCCGTTTCCAAGTCGCGGCGGCAAGGGGTCGGGAGTCTTTTTCGGACGAGCGAATTCTTTCAGACAAGGACGTCACGCCGAAAAAGACTCCCGACCCCGTAGTTCTCGACGATCACCGAACGTCTGACTTACCGAACCCGGGTCTCCTGCCGCACGAGATTAATGTCGATCACGTCACGGTTCGCTACGTCCGTGTCTTGGCAACGAAGCTTGTCGAACGAAAGAACGATTACATCTTCGCGCTAGCAGAAGTCGAAGTCTTCGACGACAGCGGAACCAATGTCGCGTTAAACGCAGCGGTCAGATCGCTCGATTCGATCGAAGCACCGGTTCGGTGGGGCAAGGCGAACTTGACCGATGGCATCTGGGCCGCCGCGAGCGATCCAGATGCGCTACGCGAGTTAGCGGAAGCCAACAAGCAACATAGCGACATCCTTGCTCGCATAGACACGCCCGCACGGAAGGCGGAACGAGATCGACTCAACACGCAGTTCACCACCGCAACGCAGGCACTTGCCGGATTACCGAACGGTCGCATGGTTTATGCCGCTGCGACACACTTCGACCCCCAGGGCAACTTCAAGCCGACGATGGGAACGCCTCGTGTTGTGAGATTGTTGCATCGAGGAGATGTCAACTCGCCCCGAGAAGAAGTACATCCAGGCACTCTGCCGATCCTTGGGTCGAGCAGTGCCGACTTCTCTTTGCCGTCCGACCATACCGAAGGCGATCGCCGTGCCGCACTCGCACAATGGATTACGCATCACGATCATCCGCTGACTTGGCGGTCGATTGCCAATCGCATTTGGCTGTATCACTTCGGAATGGGTATCGTCGAAACCCCCAATGATTTTGGTCGTATGGGGCAACTTCCTTCGCATCCGGAGTTGCTCGACTGGCTCGCCACTGAGTTGCGTGACAACGGCCAGTCGATAAAGGAGTTGCATCGACAGATCGTAACGAGCAACGCCTATCGACAAACCAGCAACGCGACGAACGCAAATACCGCGAAAGCGATCGCAGCAGATTCGGGTAATCGCTTGCTATGGCGTATGAATCGACGTCGATTAGAAGCCGAAGAAATCCGTGACGCGATTCTTTCAGTCAGCGGCCGCATGAACACGTCGATGGGCGGCCCGGGATACTATTTGTTCGTTTTGGAAAAGACGGCTCACTCGCCACACTACGAATATCATTTGTTCGACCCCAACGATCCAGCGTCTCATCGGCGTTCGATCTACCGGTTCATCGCCCGCTCGCAACCCAATCCTTTTATGACCACGCTGGATTGCGCTGATTCGTCACAGAGTACTCCGCTGCGAAACGAAACGCTCACATCGTTGCAGGCATTATCGCTACTGAACAACAAGTTTAATTTGGTGATGTCTCAGCACTTTGCCGAGCGGCTCAAGCGTGAAGGAGCAACTCTGCCCGAGCAACTTGAACACGCCATGGAGCTAATCGCCGGTCGTTCCCCTACGCGATTGGAACGAGAGCAATTGGTCGGTTATGCCTCAGCGCATGGCATTGAGAACGCCTGCCGCATATTATTCAACCTGAGCGAGTTTGTGTATTTGGATTGATCTGGAGCTCTTTATGCAAGCAATGAAGCGTGAATTCTCCGTCGTGTTCGAAGAGATCGAGGATGGCTGGATCATGGCGCGGGTACCGGAGCTGCCGGGTGCCGTGACGCAAGGCAAGGACCTCGAAGAGGCAAGGGAAAACATCAAGGAAGCCGTTGAGTTGTTGCTGGAAAGCTATCGTCAGCACGCAGTAACTGCGGCATCGCCAGGTGCTGTGTGGGATACCGTGACGATTGATGTGCCAGCTCGATGAAGCGGCGAAATCTCATTCGACATCTCGTGAATCATGGTTGTCAGCTTGATCGCGAAGGCGCGCGGCATTCGATCTATCGCAATCCAGCCAATGGGAGATGTGCGGCAGTTCTGCGGCATCGTGAGATCTAAGAAACCCTCGTGCGTGTGATCTGTGACCAACTTGAAATTCCAAGGCCATGATGCCATGAACAATCGACTTGCAATGATGGCGGTTTCGTCACGTCGCGAATTCTTCAGGCAGTCGTGCGGAAGTTTTGCAGGTTTGGCGTTGGCAACGATGCTCGGCAACGATAGCCAAGCGGAGGTCCTAGGCTCGGGCGGCATCGTGAAAATACTTCACCATCCGCCAAAGGCAACTCGCGTCGTTCAACTGTTCATGGGCGGCGCAGCGAGTCACATCGATCTGTTTGATCACAAGCCAGCCCTTGAAAAACATCATGGCGAAGAGTCAGACTTTGGCGAGCATGTGGAAGCCTTTCAAAACGGACTGGGGCCGTGGATGAAGTCGCCGTTCCAGTTCAGTCCCTACGGCGAGTCGGGCAAGATGATCAGCGAGGCAGTGGCGCCGTTGGGCGAGTGTGTCGATGATATGGCGTTCGTCCATAACATGATTGGCAAGACCGGTGTTCACAGTCAGGCGACGTATCTCCAAGCAACCGGCTTTCAAGATCCGGGCTTTCCGGGAATGGGAGCTTGGATCAGCTACGGGCTCGGCAGCCTCTCGGACAACTTGCCAACCTTCGTGGTGTTGCCCGATCATCGCGGCTTTGCATCCAATGGGCCGAAGAACTGGAGTTCCGCGTTCTTACCGACTGACACGCAGGGCACGGCGATCTTTCCTCAGCGAGAGAATCCGATTGAAGATTTGTTGCCTCATGCTGAGTTCGTCACGAAGGCGAGTGATCGAGACGGCCTCGCGCTACTGAATCAGTTGAATCGCAACTATCAACAACAACGCCCAGACGATTCGCGACTCGATGCTCGTATCCGGTCCTATGAACTAGCAGCCAAGATGCAACTGAGTGCTCCCGAGGCGCTCGACTTGTCAGACGAACCGGCTCATATCATGAAGATGTATGGACTGGATACACTCGGAAAAACTTATCCTGACGAGATCAATGTTCCCGAAGAGATCGAATACTTTGGACGTAAGTGTCTGATCGCGAGGCGATTGCTCGAACGTGGCGTTCGTTTCGTGCAAGTCTGGTCCGGCAATGACAACAGCTTCCCGCGGCGCAACTGGGACAGCCATGAAGACATCGAGCGTGACCACAAACCACTGGCTTACGGAATGGCGGTCGGGGCCGCGGCCTTGATCAAGGACCTGAAGCAACGCGGACTGTTGAACGAAACGATCATTCTTTGGACGACGGAGTTCGGTCGTATGCCCAGCACTCAAGGCAGCAAGGGTCGCGATCACAATCCGTACGTGTTTACGAACTGGCTGTGCGGCGGCGGCATTCGCGCCGGGATCAGCTATGGTCCGAGTGATGAGTGGGGTTACAAACCACTGGATCGACTGAATCCCACACAAGTCTACGATATTCACGCCACCATCTTGCATCAGTTGGGCATCGATCACCAACGTCTGACCTTCCGGCACAACGGCATCGACCGCCGTTTGACAGATGTTCACGGCCACGTCATTAGTGACCTCGTGGCGTGACGACAAGCGATTCGGTACAACGAAGATGTCAGACCAAGCATTGAGGTCTTGAGAATGAGTATGCCCCATAACTTTTCGGACGATCCGAACTCGTATCCGGGTCCACCCGCGAAATCGAGCACCACGACAGTCATCTTAGTCGCGATTGCGGTTGTTTGTGGCACCTTGATGCTGATCTGTGGCGGTGTCATCTTCGGTATCGTGACAACTGTGCAACAAGCCCAACGCGAGATCGAAGTGGTGATGGGCGACCAGCAATGGCAGATGTCATCCGACCAATCCGCGTTCGAAGAGTACACCGAATGTGTTGCCGAAGGCCGTTATTCCGAAGCGTTACAGAGCTTGGAGTCGGGCTTGTCGAGCGATCCAGAAAGCGCCCTCCTTCACAACAACAAGGCATGGCTGCTTGCAACTTGTCCCGATGACAATGTGCGCAATGGCGAAATCGCCATCGAACATGCAACCAAGGCCTGTGATCTGACCGATTGGCGGAACTTCGCCTATGTCGATACCGTGGCTGCGTCCTATGCCGAGGCGGGCGATTTTGAATCGGCGGTCAAATGGCAAGAAGAAGCGATTGAACTTGCTGACGCCGCGTACCTGCGGGACTTCCAGAAGCGCCTGCGGCTATTCAAGGCGGGCAAAGCCTATCGCGAGGGAGTGCCTCCGATGAACGATATGACCGAGGAAACACCGACGCAAGAACAGCCGACAGAGTCAACGGTCACTGACACGCTAAGTGACGATCTCGACGAGAAACCATCCACGGACGAACAACCCTAACGAAGAGGATACGAGAGCAACGATGAAAGCTGCCTACATTGAACAGACTGGCCCTGCCGAAAACATCATTTACGGCGACCTACCCAAGCCTGAGGCTACGGGCTCGCAAGTGCTCGTGAAGACGGGAGCTGTCGCCCTCAATCCGGTCGATACCTATATCCGCAACGGAGCGAATTACTGGGAGTTACCGAAGCCATTTGTGGTCGGATGTGACCTTGCAGGTGTTGTCGAAGCGGTCGGCCCGGACGCCACACAGTACAAAGTTGGAGATCGCGTGTGGTGTACGAACCAAGGTCTGATGGGTCGGCAGGGAACATTCGCCGAATACTGCGCGGTCGACGAGTGTTGGGTGTATCCGACGCCCGACAATGTGTCTGACGAGACCGCGGTCGCTTGTTCACTCGTTGGAGTGACCGCCCATCTCGGATTGTTCCGCGCCGCGAAGCTCACGACGGGCGAGTCAATCTTCGTTCATGGTGGCACGGGCGGAGTGGGATCGATGGTCGTGCAAATGGCCAAAGCCGCAGGGGCTCGCGTGATCACGACCGGCGGCACCGATGAGAAGTGCGCGAAGGCCAAGGAGTTGGGTGCCGATGTGGTGGTGAACTACAAGTCGCAAGATGTCACCGCGGCCGTTAAGGAGTTCGCGCCCAGCGGTGTCAATGTCGTCTGGGAAACACTTCGCGAGCCAGACTTCGACGTTCTAGTTTCCTATCTAGCCGAGCGTGGGCGAATGGTGTTAATGGCCGGTCGCGACGCGCGGCCTCCCTTCCCCGTAGGTCCATTCTACGTCAAGGAATGTTCGCTGCACGGCGTCGTGATGTTCAAAGCATCGCCAGACGAGTTGCGGACTTGCTCGGTCGATATGAATCGCTGGATGTCGGAAGGAAAGCTGAAGGCTCAAATCGGCAAGATTATGCCGCTCGCCGAAGCGGCGGCCGCCCATCGTTTGCAGGAAGAGAACACGCTTCAGAAGAGCGGGACTTTGGCTGGCAAGATCGTGTTGAAGCCGTAGCGGTCGGCTGGCACTCGGTAACGCCGGTTCAATATTGTCACGGCTGTGGATAAACGCAAAGGTCGCAGAGGCGCAGAGGAACGCGGAGATAATCGACTCCTGGAAAAATACTCTGCGAATCTCTGCGCCTCTGCGAACTCAGCGTTTAGATCTCCCCTACGGCCTTCTCCTAAACGAGCCCTCGTCACACCAACAATCCAGCTAAATTCACCCTCATGAAAATTGCTATCGGCCAACTCTGGCAAGAAACCAATACGTTGAACCCGCTCGCCACGTCGCGAGCGGATTTCGAGCAGTTTGGGATTTGCCGTGGCATCGACTTGGTCGAGCAGATGGCGGACGTGAACGAGCTCGGCGGGTTCATTCAATTAATGCGAGGCTGGCCTGTGCCACCCGAGATCGTCGGACTCGTCCGACTGCCCGCTTGGCCGAGCGGAGCTGCAACGACTGAATGTTTCGCTTGGTTGTGGAACGAATTCTTCACTGCGGTGGAAGCGGCAGGCAAAGTCGACGCCTTTCTGCTCGCACTGCACGGTGCAATGGTGGCGGATGGACATCCTGATGTCGAAGGAGCGATCTTGCAGGAGTTGCGAAAGCGTGTTGGGTCTGATGTGCCAATCGTCGCCACGCTAGATCTGCACACGAACATCACACCGGAAATGGTGCAAGCAGCAGATGTACTGGTGACGTATCATTCGATGCCACACGTTGACATCTTCGAGACGGGACAGCGCGGTGCCGAGGCGTTGCGCCGCATGCTCTTCGAGGGTGCGAAGCCCTCGACAGCGTTCTGCAAGATCCCGGCGATTGTCCCGGCAGAGAATTCAAACACGGAAGCCGCCACGGGAATCGCTGCTGACTTGAAGCGGCGTGTCGTTGAACTCGAGGCGAGGCCGAACGTCATGTCCGCAGGTATCGCCCCCGTGCAACCCTGGATGGACATACCCCAATTCGGATCTAGTGTCATCGTCACAACCAACGGCGATCCCGAAGCGGCTCGTGCCGCATGCCTTTCTCTTGCGGAAGAATTCTGGCGGCGCAAACGCGAGTATATGCCAACGCTCGTGTCCGTCGCCGACGCGGTGCGGCTTGCCCACGAAGAAAGTGGGCTGACCGTCCTAAGTGATGCGGCCGATGCGACGACGTCCGGGGCACCAGGAGATAGCGTCTGGATTCTAGCCGAGTTGTTAAAGTATCGCTGGCCACGTGAGGCACTCATTACCGTTGTGGCACCGGAAGTTGTCGGGCAGGGCGAGAATGCAGGAGTTGACGAACTGATCACAGTTCGGCTCGGTGGTATCCGCGACAACCGCTTTGGAAAGACCATCGAGTTGAACGCAACGGTGGAACGCTGCTTTGATGCTCGCTTCACGATGACCGGCCACATCGGTAAGAACATGCCCATCGATATGGGGCGTTCGGTGGTGCTGCGACACGAGAGCAACGTACACGTGATCGTCACGACTCGCAGCGGACCACACTTTGCGCCGGAATTGTTTCGTGCCGCAGGCTTCGAACCTTTCGACGCGTCAGTCGTCATCGCCAAGAGTCCTTGCGGATTTCGCGCCGTGTATGCGGAGCATGCGGCGGCCATCTACTCCGTCAAGGCTCCCGGTTGTGCTCCCTCCGATTTCTGGAATTATGAATTTACGAACATTCCTCGTCCCCTTTGGCCCTGGGACGAGATGGAGGAATGGTCTCCCACACAGGACTTAATACAAAAGTGACGCTTCCTGTTACCTATGAAGATGTTCTCGCTGCACTGCCACGTGTACACGCGCTGCTCCGCTCAACGCCGTTATTCGAATGGCCAGGCCTCACAAAGCTGCTCGATTTTCCGTTCTGTCTAAAGCATGAAAACCATCAACCTGTCGGTGCGTTCAAGGTTCGCGGTGGAGTCAACTTCGTCAGCACACTTAATGAAAAGGAACGTGCCGCAGGGATCATCGGAGTTTCCACCGGCAACCAAGGGCAATCCCTCGCGTTCGCGTGTCGTCACTTCCACGTTCCCTGCACCATCATCGTTCCGGAAAAGGCCAACCCCGATAAGTGTCTCGCGATTCGCAATTTGGGCGCAGAACTAATTGAGCACGGCAAGGACTTTGATGAAGCGAAGCAATACGTTGAAGAGTTGGTCAAGACGCGAGGTGGCCGATATGTGCATTCCGCCAACGAACCCTTGCTGATCGCTGGCGTTGGCACGATGGCTTGGGAGATCTTTGAGCAGATTCCGCAACCCGATGTGATACTTGTGCCGATTGGACTGGGCAGCGGGGTATGTGGCACCTGCATTGTTGCCAAGCATCGCTACCCCAAGGCTCAAGTGATCGGTGTTCAATCGGAGATCGCACCGGCAGTGGCCGAGTCGTGGCGGACAAACACGACGGTCACCACCGAGACGGCCAACTCCTGGGCCGAAGGTTTCGCCACACGAGCCCCTGCCGAGATGACGATGGAGATCATGCGAGCTTTAATGGACGATGTGATTCTGGTCGGCGAGGACGAATTGCGACTCGCAGCCTACTGGATTCTGAAGCATACCCACAATTTGGCAGAAGGAGCTGGAGCCGGTGCCCTGGCGGCAGCATTCAAAGAGCGAGACCGGTTCGCGGGCAAGCGGGTTGTTGGTATCTTGTCCGGCGGGAATATTGATCTTGCGGAATTGCCAAGGGTGCTGGAATTAGGAACGAAGTTGTGAGTAACAATAACAAAGTGGCTCTGGTCACAGGTGCGAGCAAAGGAATTGGACGAGGGATCGCTTACGGCCTGGCGAAGGCGGGCTGGGATGTCGCCGTGAATTACAATAGCGATCAGGCGGGCGCGGAAGAGACAGCAGCCCACGTCCGAGAACTCGGCCAGCAGAGCTGGATCTTACAGGCGGATGCGGGTTACGGCGAACAAGTCACAGCGATGTTCGACAAGCTTCGTGCCGACGCAGGGCGACTCGACTTGCTGGTCAACAATGCGGGCGTGCAGACGTTTGCCTCGCTGCTGGACTTGAAGGAAGAAGACTTCGACCGCACGATTCGCACCAATTTGAAAGGCTGTTTCCTCTGTTCGCAGCAAGCAGCTCGTGCGATGAAGGAGCAGGGCAAGGGGGGGGCGATTATTAACATTGGTTCGGGGGCGAACAAACAGCCATTTCCCTCGCTGGTTGACTACTGTGCGTCCAAGGGCGGGATCGAGAATCTGACCAAGGTCTGCGCGGTCGAACTTGGTCCGCTGGGCATTCGCGTCAACTGTGTTGCTCCTGGTGCCATCGAAATCGAACGCACGAAACTCGAAGCGGGCGACTATGCAGGAACGTGGGGACCGATCACTCCCATGCGCCGCGTCGGGCAGGCTCAAGACGTAGCTGCCGTCGTAGTGTTCCTTGCCAGTGAAGCCGCCGAATTCACGACGGGACAGACCATCTATGTCGACGGCGGATTGTGGACAGCGGCACAGTGGCCTTACTCGTCCGAAAGTTGATCGCTTCGATTGTGTGGGTAGTACCGGTTTTAAGCTCGCCGAGTAACGTGGGTCGTTAAGTTCCACAATCGCGGTGGCATCGTCAGGTTTCATCTGCGTTGCGGCGACGTAGACTTTTTCACCAAATCGCGCGCCGCGATGACCTGCGGTCTAGCTCACTCTCGTTCTGACACGGCACGGCACCGCGAATCCAGGGCAGCAACAGAAGGCATCCGTAAGACTATGCACAACACCGCGCATCCACAAATTCCACCGTTGCGTCGAATCCTGATCGTCGATGACAATCCGGCCATTCACGAGGACTATCGGCGAGTCTTATGCAACGACGAGGCGGGATCCGACGACTTGGTTTCTGCAAAGGCTTTGCTGCTCGGCGGCAAGCCCTCGATCGAAGCATCTGCCTTCGATATCGAACTCGTGTCGGCATTTCAGGGCGAAGAAGCGCTGGAGTTGGTACGCCAGTCGGTTGTGGACCGTACGCCGTTTCAGCTCGCATTCGTAGATGTTCGCATGCCACCCGGCATCGACGGAATCGAGACGATCTCACGACTGTGGGAGATTGACCCGGCAGTTCAGATCGTCATATGCACGGCCTTCTCAGACTATAGCTGGGAAGAGACGAATGCGAATCTCAAGAACTCTGACAAACTCCTGATTCTGAAAAAACCATTTGAGATTGCGGTCGTACGGCAAATGGCTTGTTCGTTGATCGCCAAGCACGAACTGGCTGAACAAGTGGAACAACATCTTGCCGAGATGGCTCGCGAAACGAAGTACACCAGAGCCATCATCGATAGTTCGAATGAGGCGTATCTCGAAGCCGATGGCGATGGACGCATCATCGACTGGGGCAGTAAGGCCGAAGATTTATTCGGATGGAACGCAGAGGAAGTCTGCGGCAAACATCTGAATGAATTACTGAAGAGTAGCGGAGGGGCGTCTGAGACGATACGCGAGTTGTTAGCGGAACTCGCCACTCGCAACACCGGGAAACGCTGCGAACTAATTGCGATTCGGCAAGACGGTCGCGAGTTGCCTGTCGAAGCGTCGATCTCGTCGCTTGACTTAGACGGCGTGCGCATGTTTCACGCATTCGTACATGACATCACGTCGCGGCATAAGCTGCAGACTCAGTTAGGACACGCGCAGAAGATGGAATCCGTCGGCCACCTCGCCGCTGGAATTGCCCACGAAATCAACACACCAACGCAATACGTTGGCGACAATACTCGCTTCCTGCTTGATGCCTTCAGCGATTTCGCCGAAGTGCTTGGCAAATACGACGAACTGATTCAGGCGGCAAAGAGCGGCGCGATCAACGACGAAATCATTGCGGCGACGGAGGCCGCGATCGCGAAGGCCGACATCGACTATCTGCTCGACGAAGTTCCCAACGCAATCAACCAATCGTTGGAAGGCGTCGGTCGAATTGCCACGATTGTACGCGCAATGAAAGCGTTCTCGCACCCTGGTCAGAAAGAGAAATCCGACACAGACATCCACCAAGCGATCGAAGGTGCGATCACGATTTCGCGGAATGAATGGAAGTGCGTCGCCGAAGTGGAAACAGACTTTGACCCAGAGATGCCTTTGGTCAGCTGCCAAGCGGGCGATGTGAATCAAGTGTTCCTGAATCTGATCGTGAACGCAGCCCACGCGATTGGTGACGTTGTTGGCGCGAGCAGCGGCGAGCTAGGTAAGATCACGATTACAACAAAGTTGCTCGATGATTGGGCAGAGTTGCGATTTGCGGACTCGGGGACGGGGATCGCCGAAGAGAACCGCGGGAAGCTGTACGATGCCTTCTTTACGACCAAGCAAGTTGGCAAGGGGACCGGCCAAGGTCTGGCCATCGCTCACTCGATCATCGTCGAGGGGCATGACGGCACGATCGACTTTGAGACGGAAGTTGGCAAGGGGACGACGTTCATCATTTGCCTTCCGCTGCACCACGCGCGCAACGAACTTTCAGAGGAACTAGCCGACACGATGATTGGCTAAGGACGGGGCAAAAAAGTGAGCCGAACGCGCTAGCGTCGGGCTTCGTTGTCGCCGGTGTTCTTGCGCAGAGCCCGCGGCTAGCGCAGTCGGCTCACGACATTTCTAAGAAGCTCACCGAGCCTACACCATCTCCAGCCCAGACATCGTGCTCGTTCCCGTAGCAAAGCGATCGTCTTCCAGGCCAACGCGTTGCATCAGGCTGACGAAGAGGTTTGGCAAGGGATAGTTCTTCTTCTGATCGAAACCAAGATGCTGTCCGTGACGGAAGCCGCCGCCGGCCAACACGACGGGCATGTTTTGGTTGCTGTGATTCGATGCATTGCCAAGGTTGCTGGTCAGCAACACCGACGTATTGTCGAGCAGCGTCGTGCCGTGATCGTCTGCTTGTGCCAAGCTGCGCAGGAAATCTCCCCACGCGCTGATGATCGCGGTTTCTACAACGGCCAATTGCTCGAGCTTCTCTTCGTCCAGCCCGTGATGGCTCAGCGAGTGATAACCCTCGTCGACACCAGGTAATGGAACGACGCCGCCCGATCCGCCCAGATGATAAACGATGAATCGTGTGGAATCCGTTTGCAGCGCCAATCGAATCATATCGGACATCAGCTTCTGCCGGCCAATGAAGTCGTTAGCGTTTCCGATATCGATCGGCTTTGGAACATTGACTTTTGGCTTTGGTCGACTCGCCCAAGCTTGCGACTCGGACATCCGCTTTTCGAGATCGCGAACGCTGGTAAAATAGGCATCCAATCGCTGGCGGTCACCAGTACCCAGTTCGCGCTCAAGCCTTCGAGCGTCTTCGCCGACCAAATCCATAATGCTGCGTCCTTGACGCACGCGCTCGGCCTGCTGTGCGCGCTCCGCTGGCGAGTCGTCAATAAACAGCTGAGTGAACAATCTCGATGGCGATGACTGAGCCGGAATCATCGAGCCGTTCTCGGTGTAAGACGGACTGCTGCTACCGGAACTGCTCAGCACTAACGAAGGAAAACGTGTGTGATTCCCCAAGTGCTTGGCCATGTGTTGATCGAGCGAGATGCTGTTCTTTGCACGACCGGAACTGCCGCCCGGACTGGCAGTCAAGATGCACGCTTCTGCCGTATGGCCGCCCGAGACTCCCGGGTGAGATGTTCCCGAGATCACCGTCAATTGCTCACGGAGATCATCGATCGGCTGCAAGTAGCGACTCGGCTTGTAACCGCGACCCGTCTCCTGAGGATTAAGGTTCTCGGCGTGTAAGCCCAGTCCAAGGGTCATCGCTACGAATCGCTTCGGTGACGCCGATTCGTCGGGCGCCGCGAATGCCGCGTCCATTGCACTCAGCCACGGAATCCCCATCGCGACTCCTGCTCCCCGGAGCAGTGTGCGGCGATTGATCTTTTGACGAAAGTTGAAATGAACGGAGTGTGTCACAGTAAACCTCGTTATTTCTGCTACTTGTTCAGGAAAACGGCACTTGTGGTCACGGCATTCAACAGCGAACGAAATCCAAAATCGGAAGGTGCCGTTTCATTGACGATCGCATGGATCGCTTGGCGATCGGCAAAGTTAACGGGCGCTCCCGTACCGTAGGTGACTATCTTCTCGGCGACGTTCCGAGCTAGCGCCCGTTTATCCGCCACCACCAACGATTGAAACTCGCGAACATCTTTGAACGGTCTCCCGTCGGGCATGTCGAAGCTGGCATCGATCAGCGGGGCCGATTTGGATTTCCCCGCCTTACCTTGAAAGTACTTATCGCGCCATCGACCGGCAGGATCATAATTCTCTAGTGCAAATCCCGGTGGGTCGATTTTCACGTGGCAGACCGCACAGGCAGCGTCGGCCTTGTGCTTCGCAAGCATCTCGCGAATCGTCTTTGCTCCGCGAATGTCCGGTTCGATCGCTGGCACACCTTGGGGCGGCGGTGGAATCTCCGTGCCGAGCAACCGCTCCGAGACCCATACGCCGCGCAGCACGGGTGACGTTGTCGTGCCGTTGGCAGTCACCTTCAAGATCGCACCCTGAGTCAAGACGCCGCCACGATGGTCTTCGGGCCGGAGGATGATCTTTTGCAACGTGTCGCCGTCAACGCGATCAATGCCGTAGAACCGCGCTAGACGGCTATTCAGGAATGTGAAGTCTGAATCGATCAAGTGGCTGACACTCAAATCGTCAGCCAGCATCGTCTGCAGATAGGTGTGTGTCTCGTCGAGCATCGATTGTTGCACGATCACGTCGAAGCCGGGATACAGTTTTCGATCCGGTTCCGTGAAGTCGATCAAACTGAGGTCCAGCCACTGAGCGGCGAAGTCCTCGACGAAGTGTTCGCCTTTTGGATCGGCGAGCATTCTTGCGACTTGGGCCTTTATCGTCGCTGGCTCGCTCAGCTTCTCATCCTTCGCCAAATCAATCAGCGTCTGGTCCGGCGTGCGATTCCAGAGCAGATAGCTCAACCGCGATGCGATTGCATAATCGTCGAGCTTCCCCGGTTGCTCATAGAAGTACAGGAAGCGTGGAGAGCACAACAGCGCGCGATAACCCGCTCGGATCGCGGTCACGAAATCGTTGCCGTTGTCGAGCGACTCGATTGCCAGAAGGGCGTACGGTTTGAGGATCTCATCTTCGATGGGGCGACGAAACGCTCGACTTGCAAACGCTCGCATCAAGCGAACGACCTCACGCTTCGGTTGCTCAACGATAACTTTCGCTGGTTCCCGTTTCGACCCAGCTTGCACTTTCAAATCATTGAACAGGAGACGCCGCACGCTTTCGTTGTCGGGTCCTTGGTGAATCCTTGCCATCTTGATCCACTCGATGGCCACGCCAGGAACGTTCTGCGGGCCACCTTCACCAGTGCCGACTTGTCCGCCGTTGAATCTAGCCATCTTCAGTGTGTCGTCGCCGGGCCGAACTTCCAGCATGTCGCCCTTCGTCATCCACGCGTCGTATGTCATTTCTTTAGGCTCGTACGTCGCCTCGAAGGCGCCAACCCAGGCATACATCGGGGCGCTCGACACGCATTGCCCCGTTCGAACCGTACACCAAACACCATGATCCTTTGGAGCCTTCAACGCGGTGGCACGGATGGTGAATCGATACCAGCCGTCTTCTTTGACCGTCGTTGCCGGCAAACGACCGTAAAAAATCAAACGCGATGCCCAGGTAACCGCGCGTCCATCGATCAGTTCAGGTTCGCGAGTTCGTGATCGTGGGCGTGTTCTGACAATCGACTCGGCGGGAAGGTGCCGCTCTTGTTCATCTGGTTCGGACAACGCACGGCGAAACGCTTCGTCTAACGCCGTGTCGACCACCGAAACGTGTTGCTCGAGCTGGAAGTGCGACATCGCTTGCCCATCGGCAACGGTAGTGAATCCGTCGGCGCGTTGCTCCTCCGGCATTCTCGCTGCCAACGGAATATCGATGCCCAACAAATCATGCAACGATCGTTCGAGTTGCAGGTTGGTCAGCCGTCGTGCGCGAACTCGACCCGTAGCTGCGTACATCGCTTGTTGCGAGTCTTTAATCCACGATTCGGTCGTCGTTAAGAATTGCGATCTTATCTTTGCATCGATCGGTTCGGCGTCAGCCGGAGGCATCTCGCCGCCGTGAACGCGATCGAACACGCGAACCCATTTCGTCGCTGCTGCGGCGTCCTCCAAATCTGTACTAAGAGAGGCCAAGTCGAGCCCCGCTTCCGCATCAGCTCCCTGATGACAGTCGTAACAATGCGTCTTGAGAACCAAGCGAGCTTCGTCCGGTAACGAATCGGCGGCAGACACAGGTAGAGCTTCGCCCCAGAGGCTTAGGACGAGTGCGATCACGATCGAAAAACAGACCTTCGGCTGCATGGCGGACTCTCGCTCGTAAGGCAGGACCAGCAAACTTCGTAGCTGGCGAACAAGGCGGGGTTCTGAAGCTGCCCGTCGCATCCGTCATCGACTAGGGACCGGCTTAACAATAACTTCTTCTTTTGCGTAGGACCTCAGGGATTCCTGGTCCGCTCAGCGGAACCTACTCTTGAAATGCCGAAGTTATTTCTGACTTATCCCTAGGTACGTTCGCCGGCTGCTTTGGAGTACATTATATGCAGCCCCGCTCCTGAAGGAAACGCCATTTACCAAGCTTGCCGAATGTGAACCGAAGTCTCGTGGCTCGTTCGGTGTAGTAACGTTCGGTGTAGTAAGTAGTGACTAGGCTAGGACAACTCCAACCCGGTAATGCTCTCGGCAGTGCTGCTGCCGAATCGATCGGTCTCGACTCCCATTCGCTGGGCCAATGACACGAACAGGTTGGCCAGTGGCGTGTTGTTCTGCGTGTCTCTCGCGATGTGGCCAGCATGCTTGTAGCCGCCGCCAGCGAGCAGGACCGGAACGTTATGCCAATCGTGGCTGCTGGCGTTGCCGAGATTCGAGCCGAACAAGACCGCCGTGTGATCCAGCAGCGACTTGCCGTTCTCTTCGATGGCTTTGAGCTTTGTTAGAAATTCGTTGAACGCCGCGAACTCCGCCTCTTCGATCAGTTTCAACTCGTCGATCTTCGCTGGATCCTTGCCGTGATGCGAGAGGTTATGCCAGTCGGTCTTGACACCCGGGATCACGGGAACCGCGTTGAGTCCGCTCAACTGGAAGGTGATCGTACGAGTCGAATCGGTTTGTAAGGCTAGCACCATCATGTCGTACATCAGTCGCTGTTGCTCGATGGCTTCATTGCGATCCGCCACGTCCGTGGGAGGTTTCGCATCGACGCGCGGCTTCGGTTTCTTGGTCCAGCCTTGCGACTGTTGCAATCGCGATTCCAAGTTGCGAACGGCCGCGAGGTATTCTTCCAGTTTCTCGCGATCGCGCGGTCCTAGATCGCGTTCGAGTTTGTTTGCCTCGCCCAGCACCGTGTCCAGGATGCTGCGACCGCGTTGAAGCTGTCGGACTTCGGCGGCAACTTCCTGGTCATTGCCTTCGATGAACAAGGCTTTGAACAACCTGGCAGGCGACGTTTCGCCTGGGATCTCAACGCCCGTTGCTGTCCAAGACATGGACCGCCCGCTGGTCGAGAGAGCCAGAAACGGATACCGCGTCTCGATGCCGATCTGATCGGCGATCAACTGATCCAGTGAAATCGTGTTCTTAAATCCAGCCAGTCCTGGTCGCTTGGCCGATGTCAGCCACGTCAACTCAGACGCGTGTCCGTTGTTGCCCTGTTGCTCAGGGTGCGACAGGCCGGATAACACCGTGAAGTCATCGCGATGATTCTTCAGCTTGCTCAGGTATGGTGTCAGTTCGTAATCGCGGCCAGTCGTCTCGGGAAACAGATACGGGCCGTGAAATCCGAGACCAGCGCACATCGCGACGAAACGCTTAGGTGATGGCGAGGATGTCGCCGCGATCAGCGGACTCATTGCGTCGAGCGCGGGCAGGCTGAGCATGGTTGCGCCTGTTCCGCGGAGGAAGTGGCGACGGTTGAGCGGTTGTCGAGGGATTAGCACTTTTGATTCTCTTTGTGGACACGGGAAATACTAAACGCAGAGGTCGCGGAGGCGCGGAGGGCCGCAGAGAGAGAGAGTGTGTATGTGTGTGTGTGTGTGTCATTGTTCTTGCAGGTTGTTGGCGATTCGGTGGACTCCGTCTACTAGTTTTGGAACGTTGAAATTGATTAGTAGACCTAGGCGGACGTCGCGTAGTCTTAGGTAGGTTAATAGCTGCTGTTTGTCGATTGGGGTAATTTCAGTTTTCGCCTTGTTATCTACGATGACCTTTTCTTCGACGATTAGATCAAGTCGAAGTGGAGTCGCCAGCAACACCTTCTTATATTTGATTGGAACGCTCTGCTGACGCAAAAACCGAAGCCCGGCCTGCGCCAACTCATAACACAACGCTTCTTCATAAACGGACTCCAGCAACCCAGGCCCAAGTTGCCGATGCACTTCGATCGCACAACCAATCACCTTCCCCGAGAGTTCATTCTCCGTCACAACTTTCTCCCCCTCTCTGCGGCCCTCCGCGCCTCCGCGAGCTCCGCGTTTAATATCCTACTTAAACCGAAACGCCTCACTCATCACCACCAAATGAATCAACTCACGCACACCGTGCCCCTTCGCCGCTGACTCGCGGACAATTCGTTCGATCTCCGCTCGATCCGAAAACCCCATCTCGCGCCCCGTCGCAAAAATCAGCAGTTTCGTCGCCAGAGCTTTCGCAAGTAGATCTTCCTGTTCGGCCAGCAATTCTCGAAACGCCAGGAAACCCGAAAACTCTCGGCCATCGGGCAACTCGCCGCTGGCATCGACTTCCAATCCAAGCTTATACCGGACCTTGTTGCCACGAACTTCAAGGTTGATCCGCTCGCCTTCGCCCGTGCTACGAAAGCGATCTCGCCAACCGCCGACAGGATTGAAGCTCTCCAACGCAAATCCCGGCGGATCGATCATTTGGTGGCAGCTGCGGCATGTGTCCAAGTCGCGATGCTTGTCGAGTAACTCGCGAAGCGTTTTTGCACCGCGAATATCTGGTTCGACTCCGCCAACTCCCGCGGGAGGTGGTGGCGGAGCTTGGCCAAGGATTCGCTCCATCACCCACACGCCACGCACGACCGGCGACGTGTTTGTTCCGTTCGCCGAGACTTTCAAAATACTAGCCTGACTGAGAATTCCGCCGCGAGGACTATTGGGAGGCAAGGCAACGCGTCGTATCTCGGGGCCAACGACGCCTTCGATTTCGTAATGCTCGGCCAAACGGTTGTTCAGCATCGCGAAGTCGGATTTGACGATGTTCTTCACGGGCAAATTTTCGTCGAGCAACTCGCGAAGGAATGCTCGTGTCTCTTCGACGATGGAGTATTGCAAGAACGGCTCGAACTCAGGAAACAGGACACGATCGGGGCTAGTAAAGTCGATGTTTCGCAGATCGAGCCAAGCATCGGCAAAGTCCGTGATGAAGCGCGCAGCATGTTCGTGATTTAACAGCCGTTCGGTTTGTTCCCGGAGAGTGGCCGGATCATTCGACAACTTGCCCGTCTGAGCAACGGCCAGGAGCTCTTCATCGGGCAACGTGCGCGTCAGAAAGTACGAGAGTCGTGATGCGAGTGCGTAGTCGTCCAACTTGCCGGGCAACTCGGAAAGGTAGATGAAGTCCGGCGAACAGAGCAACGCCGAGATGGCTGTTCGCAGGCCTTCCTCGATTGTCGCACCGTCCTCGACCTGTGCCTTGAACAAGTCGACATAGGCGGTCAACTTATCCGAGTTCACCGGTCGCCGGAACGCTCGTGTCGCGACTCGTTGCAGTACAAGCTTCACGTCAGCGACAGCATCCTCCGATTCGATCGCGTATTTTGGTTTATACCAGGACTTCGTTTTGTCGTTGGGATTGCGAGGTTCGATCTCTTGGCGAGTGATCCCGTCGAACAGCAATCGATGCCCTCGACTCGGATACTCCTCGATGATAGGCCCTTCGACTTCGACGTGAAGAATCGCGAGCCCCGGCCCATTGTAGTTCTCGATTCCGTTGTTCTTGATCTCGTAGCGGTCGGTCAGGCCATACGGCTCGACTTGAATCATGTATCGTGATTCGATCCAAGCTTGAACTTCGATCGTGGTCGGTTCGCCGGGTGGCATCGAATAGTATCCGAAAGTCGGCTGCTCGGCACCGCGCGCGAAAGTCGTCGCGCCGATGGAGAACGTGACCGGCTGGTCGCTTTGATGCGCATAACCGGTCACGCGGACTTTGTAGAAACCGGATTCATTGACGTTTGCCTCGCGCAGCATTCCGCTCGGGTAACCTGATTCCGTGAAGAAGACGACAGCACCGTCATCGCGCTTCAGCCACTTGCTTCCCAGCCATTGCTCCGCGCCTCGCGTATCGGCATAACTTGCACGGACGACCTTGCTCTGCGGTTTGGCAACCGTGTTCACGATTGCTGCATCGAGTACTCGATCCGCCGCGTCGAGATATCGCTGCATTTGCACCAACGAGATACTGAGCGCTTCGCCGACGTTATCGAACTCGTGCGAACGGCCATCTTCCGGCAGCATTCCTACCAAATCGAGATGCGTGCCGAACATGTCGTTCATGGTGTTTTGATACTCGCGCCGATTCAGCCGACGCAGAACGGTGCCTTTCGATGCGGCATGCGCTTTGGTTAGCGGATCACCGAGCAGTCGCGTGAAGGTGTCGCGATGTTGCTCCGAAGGCTGGGTCGCATCCTTCGGCGGCATCTCGCCGACGCGAACGCGGTCATAGACTCGGATCCAGGCGGCGATCGTCTTCTCGTCGGCGAGATCCTCGCCGATCGCGGAAAGATCAAGCCCGCCTTCGGCTGTTCCGTCGCCATGGCAGTCCCAACAGTATTTGGTAAAGAACGGTTTCAAGACGCGTGCGAAGTCCTGCTCGGCCGCGTTACCGATAGGGTTGCAAAGAGCAATGAGCGTCAGCAACGCAAGTCGAATCGTAAAGAGCTTCATTCCGTGCACCGCTGAGGGTCGATCGTTTGGCAGAAACCTACAGGAGCCTTCATAATAACACACGCTACGAAGGTTGCTTAAGGACCTT
>JACKHN010000040.1 GCA_020638975.1 Planctomycetaceae bacterium | reverse complement strand
CGCAGCAAAGAGGCTTTGTATTCGAGCACCGGTCGCCGACACCCGACGAAGACCCGCCCACGCTGATGCACAACGCACCGCGCGTCGAAGCGGGCGAGGATCTCGTTAACTTTTACATGACTCCCGGATATTGGACTTGGGACCCGTCGGCGATTGTGTTTGTCTCGTTCGCCATCTTCTTTGCGATGATTCTGGCGGACGCGGGCTATGCGGCGGTACTCGGAGTCGGGCTGCTCGTGATCTGGCGAAAGCTGGGCCGCCCGACGACCGGCGACGCTCTGTTGACAAGTGCCGCCGACATCCAGCAGGGCGAGCCGGTCCCGCAGCGCACGGCGGGACAACGGTTTCGACCGATGCTGTTGCTGATCGTGTTGTTTTCGCTGGTCTACGGCGTCCTGGTTGGCAGCTATTTTGGCCTTGCACCTCCTGCGAGTTCGTTACTTGGCCGCTTGCACGTGCTGGACATGAACAACTCGCAACTGATGATGGGGATCTCTGTCGTGGTCGGCGCCTTGCACGTGATCCTGGCCAACGTGATGGATGCCCGCCGACATGCCGACTGGCGCGACGGTCTTGCTTCGCTGGGCTGGGCCGCGGCGGTTGGCGGTGGCTTGCTGGCAGCTGCCGGTGCGGCGATCCCGACTGCCGCAATTCTGAAGGGAGTTGGAGGCATCGTGGCTGTGGTCGGATTGTTGTTGGTCATTGGTTACACCGCGGCGCGTGAAAAGCCGCTGGGCAGGCTCATCGGCGGCTTGCTCGGCCTGACAAAAATCTCTGCGGCTTTCGGTGACATCTTGAGTTACTTGCGGTTGTTCGCTCTGGGCCTCGCGTCGGCGTCATTGGCGACGGCGTTCAACGATATGGCGGCTGACATACGAGGCGGCTTGCCGCGGATCGGATTGCTGTTCGCTCTACTGGTGCTGTTGTTCGGACACGCCCTCAACCTGCTGCTGGGAGTTTCGAGCGGCGTGATTCACGGGTTGCGGCTGAATGTCATCGAGTTCTTCAACTGGGGATTGAAAGACGAAGGTCGGCGTTTCACGCCCTTTCGGCGAAAGGAAGGTTCTATATGGAATTAGCATTAATCACGTTGGGGTGGATCGGACTCTACGCCCCGCTGGCATTGGGGGCGGTTGGCAGCATGATCGGCTGCTTGCGCGGCGGCATGGCGGCGTGCGGTGCGATGCTGGAAGTCGAAAGTGGCTATGGCCGCTTCGTCGGTGTGGCGGCAATGCCTTCGTCGCAAACGATCTACGGCATCGTGGTCACGATGGCGTTGCCGGGTGAAATCACGGCGGGCAACTCGCCCGGCATGTTTGCGCTCGGCGCGTTATCAGGAGTAGCATTGATGTTTAGCGCGTTGGCCCAAGGCGCGGCCTGTGCGGCGGCAATCAACGCTTCGAAAAGCAAACCCGAGGTGTTCGGCATTTCGCTCGCGCCAGCGGCGTTGATTGAAGGTTTTGCCGTATTCGCATTTGTCTTTGCCCTGGTGTTGGCGGGACGATTACCGACATGAGTGAGTGGGGTAAGCATCCTGCTTGCCAAATGTTTTTGTTTAGATAATCGCGAGCTGGAAGCTTACGCCACTACGTGAGGCACAACCATGCAAGAAACCACGAAGACATCCACTGGCGTGCAGAACTTGATTGAACGGATTCGTGATCAGGGAGTGCAAGCCGCTCAAAGCGAGGCCGACCGCTTGCTCAGCGACGCGAAGAAGCAGGCCGCTGACATCGTCGCCCAGGCCAAGGCCGAAGCCGATGCCCAGCGAGCCAAGACCAACGCGGAGATCGAAGCGCATCGCACGGCGTCGCTCGACGCGCTGCAACTGGCAGCCCGCGACACGGTGCTCGACCTGAAGGCCCGCGTCGTCGCTCGGTTCGAGGAGTTCGTCAAGCGGCTGGTCGTCTCGGCCACGCGCGACGAGCAATTGGTCCGCAATATCGTGCTGGTGCTGGCCGGCCGCGCTGCCGAAGAGTTCATCCAGGACAAAGAGATCGAAGTGCGAATTTCCAAAGCGCTGTTGGGAGAAGCGACGCTGAGGGAGGAAGGCAAGCAGGCCATCCTGGCCCTGTCGAGCGACATGTTGCGCGAGGGGATTGAATTGATGCCGGCTCACGAAGTGGAAGGCGGGGCCCGCGTCCGGCTCGTGCAGGACAAACTGGAAGTCGACCTGTCCGACCGAGCCGTCGCGCGTCTGATTGCGCAGCGGATGGTCCCGCGTTTCAAGGGGATTTTGGAAGGCGCGGAGTGACATGTACTACGACTTAATTGCCAGCTTGCCGCAACTGCCGTACTTCGAGCGTGCCGAGCGGTTGCCTATTACTCCGCTGAGGTTGGGGCAGCGGCTGAGCCGACTGCGGCCCGAACACGCGGACCAGTTGAACCGCGCAAGGCCGCTGGTCCGTTGGCGAACGGAACGTCTGACGGCGCACACCGACAGTTCGCTGAGCGCAGCGTTCTCAAAATTGATGGACTCGCAACTCGACGCACCGCTACGCGACTACATTGCCTTTCGCATGACGCAGCAAACGCTCCTGGCAGCACTGCGGCGAAAGCGGGACCGATTGGAATTGCCGGAAGGTCCAAACTCGTGGGGCGTCGGTCCTCGCGTGCATCACATCCGAAAGCACTGGGATGCGCCGCACTTTGGACTGGAGCATCTGTATCCGTGGTTGCCGCGGGCAAGCGAGCAATTAGCGTCAGGCGATGCGATCGGTTTAGAGCGGCTGCTGATCGACCTCAATTGGCGCTGGCTAACCCGCTGCGCCGAGCCATCGATGTTTGGTTTCGAAGCGGTCATGGCATTTGTTTTCAAGTGGGACATGCTTCAAGCGTGGCTCGCATGTGATCCCGAGCGGGCGAAAATCCGCTTTACTGAATTGATCGACAAGGTGACGCATGTCGCAAACGCATAGTGGAAACGGCGCTGGCAGAACTGCAACTGTGGTGCAGGTGCGCGAGAGCCTGGTGCTCATTCAGATTGACGAGCAGGCGTCGGTGAAGAAGAACGAGGTGGGCTATGTCTGCGTCGGCGACGAGCGGCTGAAGGCGGAAGTGCTCCGCATCCGCGGTCGCACGGTCGACATGCAAGTGTTCGAGGATACCACCGGTGTCCGAGTCGGCGACCGTGTCGAGATGACGGACGAGATGCTTTCGGCCACGCTGGGCCCCGGTCTGCTGGGCCGCGTCTTCGATGGTTTGCAGAGCCCGCTGCACGAAGTCGCTAAACAACACGGCTTCTTCCTGCCACGCGGCGTTTCCGCCTCGCCTTTGGACATGCAGCGCAAATGGGAGTTCACACCCGTCGCCACGGTCGGCGCGCGAGTTTCACCAGGCGGCGTCCTCGGTACCGTTCCGGAAGGGCCGTTCACTCATAAGATCCTCGTTCCGTTTGGCGAGCCGGAACCGGTAACCGTGACGTGGATCGGCGAGGGGAACTTCACGCTGAACGATCCGGTCGCGCGCGTTGAAGTGGGTGGCGTCGAACGCGATATCACGATGGTTCAACGCTGGCCGGTTCGCCGCCCGATCCCCGAACGGTTGCTGCGTCGCCGGTATGCGGAGCGGCTTTATGCTGAGGAACCATTGACCACGGGGACGCGGATCATCGACTCGTTTTTTCCCATTGCGACTGGCGGGACAGGTTGTATTCCGGGCCCGTTCGGTGCGGGGAAGACAGTTCTGCAGAGCACGCTCGCGCGCTATTCGACGGTAGACATCGTAGTAGTTGTCGCCTGCGGCGAACGCGCCGGTGAAGTGGTCGAGACGATCACCATGTACCCCGAAACGAAAGACCCGCGCACCGGCGGTACCTTGATGGACCGCACGATCATCATCTGCAACACCTCGTCGATGCCGGTCGCGGCCCGCGAGGCTTCGATCTACATGGGCGTCACGCTGGCCGAGTACTACCGCCAGATGGGATTGAACGTGCTGCTGATCGCCGATTCGACTTCTCGCTGGGCTCAAGCCATGCGCGAGACTTCCGGTCGCATGGAAGAGATTCCTGGCGAGGAAGCATTTCCTGCGTACCTCGATTCATCGATCAAGAGCGTGTACGAACGAGCCGGCACAATTCGCTGTCCCGACGGGTCGCAAGGCAGTCTCACGATGATTGGCACCGTGTCGCCCGCCGGCGGCAATTTTGAGGAGCCAGTTACGCAGTCAACGCTCGGCACGGTCAAGACGTTTCTGGGGCTCTCCTACGACCGCGCCTACAAGCGATTCTATCCGGCCATTGATCCGCTGATTTCCTGGTCACGTTACTTGGACCAACTCGCCCCGTGGCTGAGCAAGAACCTCGACCCCAACTGGACTCGCGACGTCAAGCAGCTGCGCGAACTGCTCGTACAAGGCGATTCCATCAACCAGATGATGCAGGTCACAGGCGAGGAAGGTATCACGCTGGATGATTACGTCACCTGGCAGAAATCAGTCTTGGTTGACATGGCCTATCTGCAACAGGACGCCTTCGACGAGGTCGATGCGTGTATGCCGCGCGAGCGACAGCTTGAAAGCCTGCGGCTGCTCAAGAGCCTGGTCGATCGCGACTATGGCTTCAAGAATCGCGACGAGGCGCGAGAGTTTTTCACGAATGTGATCGGGCTCTATAAGAACTGGAACTACAGCCCGCCTGGATCGCCCGACTATCAAAAGTATGTCCAAGCACTCAAACAGTCGGTCCAACGGTCGATTGGCGAGTCGAGCTGAGAGGACCGTTGAGAATTCTGGGTGCAGAATGACTGGAACATTCGACGTAACTTGCAAAGGCCGCGATGGCATCTGATCATACTCACCCCAATAAGCCGGACGACTTGCCGTTGTCTCCCGAGAGTGCAACTTCGGGCGAGACGCGGCGCGGCGAGGCGATGGGCGGAGACACCGTCGAATCTCCCGGTGCTGCGGCACGCCAGTGGATTGGTAAACGGCTGGGCAAGTATCAAGTGACCGATTTTATCGGCTCGGGAGGCATGGGCTTCGTTCTGCGGGCGCATGATTCGAGCATTGAACGCGATGTGGCCATCAAGATGTTGGCGTCACACTCGGCAACGGACCTGACCTCCTTAAGCCGTTTTCGGTCGGAAGCCAAGGCGGCGGGAAAACTGAGCCATGCCAACGTCGCATCGATTTATGAAATTGGACAGGAGGGGCCGGACTACTATCTGGTGATGGAACTTCTAACGGGCGGCAGCGTCGTCGACGAGTTGCAACAGCGCGGCGCCTACACGCCGCTTGAAGCAACACGCATCATGATCGACACCTGTAACGGCATCGCGGCCGCTCACGCAGCGGGACTCATCCACCGAGACATCAAACCGGCGAATCTAGTGAGAGCAGCAGACCGCTCGGTCAAAGTGACCGACTTTGGACTGGCTAAGCTTTCGGCTGCAGAAGCAACGGCAGCGACGCAGTTGACACAAACAGGAATGGTCATCGGCACTCCCTATTTCATGAGTCCCGAGCAGTGGCAGGGCCAAACGGTCGACGCTCGCAGCGACATTTATGCACTCGGTGCAACCTACTACTGCCTGCTGACCGGGCGACAACCTTTCGAAGATTCAGGCGGCGTGATCCAGATCATGCGTGCCCACTGCGGCGAAGACATTCCAGATCCTCGTACCGTCAATCCGACCGCTCCTCCTGCCTGTGCGGCCATTGTCGCGCGGGCGATGGCGAAGGACCCAGTGCAGCGGTATCAGTCAGCGAAAGCGATGTTGGCTGATTTGCAAGCCGTGGCCGCTACGCTATCGGGTGAAGTCAGAATCGATCTTCCCAGCCAAGCGGAGGCGGCTCGCACTGTGGTTGTGTCCACGATGCCACCACAACAGGCCGTCGTCCGACGCCGGCTGGTTGCTGGCGGCATCGGATTGGTTCTGACACTGGCACTCGCGGCGTTTGCGGTTCGGAGTTTCTGGACCGGATATCCTGCAAGCACTCAAGACTCCACGGCTTCTCCACAGGTGCCCGTCGTTCCTCAGGGTGAACCGATTAAGGTGGGCGTGTTGCAATCTCTGAGCGGAACCATGTCCACCAGCGGGTCCAGCGTGATTGATGCAACCCTGCTGGCGATCGAGGAAATCAACGAATCGGGAGGCTTGCTGGGCCGGCCTGTGGAGGTGGTTGTGGCCGACGGTCGATCGGATACGGAGACTTACGCGCGCGAGGCCGAACGGCTGATTGCAGAAGAACACGTCTGTACGGTCTTTGGTTGCTGGACGTCCGCGACTCGCAAGACCGTTCGACCCATCTTTGAAGAGCACGATCACTTGCTGGTCTATCCTCTTCAATACGAAGGAATGGAAACTTCTCCCAACATTATTTACATGGGCGCCGCTCCCAACCAGCAGATCATTCCCGCCGTTCAGTGGGCCAACGAGAATTTGGGAAAGAAGCGGTTCTTCCTGGTGGGGTCCGATTACGTTTTCCCCCGCGCTGCGAGCGAAGTCATCAAGGACCAGTTGCAGAAGATGGATGCCGAACTCGTCGGCGAAATGTTCGTGCCGTTGGGCAGTCCAGAATTTGATCCCGTTGCTCAGGCGATATTGCAGGCCAAGCCGGACATGATTCTCAACGCCGTCGCTGGTGACTCCAACATTGGCTTCTTCCATTCTCTGCGCGAAGCCGGCATTGGGTCGAGTGATATCCCTTGCCTGTCGCTTACCATTGGCGAGCAGGAACTCCGCAGCTTTGACATTGCAGAAGTGGAGGGTGACTACGCCGCCTCAACGTATTTTCAATCACTGGATACGGCGGTGAATAAGGCCTTCGTTGAGCGTTTCACGGACAAATACCCGCAGCGTGTTGTTTCCGATCCGATGGAGGACGCCTACGTGGGAGTGCAGTTGTGGGCGCAGGCTGTGCGAGAAGCCCAGAGCATTGAACCGAAAAAGATTCGCCGGGCGATGCTCAATCAGCGCCTCGCCGCGCCGGATGGCGATCTCCGCATCGATCCGGATACTCAGCATTGTTTCAAGACCCCTCGCGTCGGCCAGATTCAGAACGATGGCCAGTTTCGCATTGTCTGGAGCGCTGACGAGCCAATTCGTCCCGAGCCCTATCCCGCCAGCCGAACCGCCGAGGACTGGAAAGCGTTTTTACACGATCTATACACCGGCTGGGGAAACCAATGGATTTCACCAACGACAGATTAATTGGACAGCACCACTTTTCATTAGCGTTCGACAACGATTCGAGTAACCATGAAACGCACTAAACCCACCACTACGTCGAAGCAGACTTCGGTGAGCCTCGCTGACGAGCAGCAAGTCAAGGAAGTCCTGGCCGAAGCAGTACTTGGTCTATGGGACGTCGTGAATAACATCACTCGCCTGAAACCATCGCGAAGCGACCGCTATCGCGTCACGCTGTTTGGCTCGGCCCGCCTCAAGCCCGGCACGTTCGGCTACGAAGAGACGAAGCGCTGCGCCGCCGCACTCGCGGATCTCGGTTGCGACATCATCACAGGTGGCGGCCCCGGCCTGATGCAAGCCGCCAACGAAGGCGCCGCGAGTGCTCCCGAACGGTCGAAGTCGATCGGCATCCGCGTTGACTTGCCGTTTGAGCAGGAAGTGAACTCGTTCGTCGGGCAAGCGTTCGAGCATCGTACGTTCTTCACGAGGTTGCACCAATTCGTGCTGCAATCCGACGCCTTCGTGGTCGCGCCCGGCGGCATTGGCACCGTGCTGGAGACGCTCATGATCTGGCAGTTGCTCCAGGTGCATCACTTACAGGACATGCCGCTGATCCTCGTCGGCCAAATGTGGCCGGGACTAGTGAACTGGGCAAAGACCTCCATGCTGGATGCGGATTCGCCATTAGCCAATGCCGAGGACATGGAGATCCCGCAATGTGTTTCCAACGCGGATGAAGCGATCGTGCTGATCCGAAAACACCATGCCCGGTGGCTGAAGAGTCAAGGTGGTAAATCGATCGCAAAGAAGGCCACTCGCAAATCCAACAAGGGAACTCGACGATGAATGTGATCGGGACTCACGGCAGAGGTTTCCCCCTTGGCGCTAGTGTCGAGGACGAGGGAGTCAACTTCAGTTTGTTTGCGCGGCACGCGACGAGTGTTGAGTTGCTGTTGTTCGATCGCGAGAACGACCCCCAGCCGTCTCGCGTCGTGCCGATCGATTCGGCGACGAATCGCACTTACCACTATTGGCATGTGTTCCTTCCGGGCGTGCAAGCAGGGCAGCTATACGGCTACCGCGTGCATGGACCTTCTGAACCGGCTCGCGGACTGCGGTTCGATCCGACGAAGGTGCTACTCGACCCGTACGGGCGCGGGGTGGTCGTGCCCCAAAACTACTCGCGCGTAGCCGCCGGTGAACCGGGCGACAACGCCGCATCCGCGATGAAGAGCGTGGTCGTCGATCCAAGCACGTATGATTGGGAAGGCGACCAGCCACTGCATCGAACGGCAGCGCAGACGATTATCTATGAGATGCACGTCCGAGGTTTCACATGTCACCCAAGTTCCGGCGTCGGCGAATCGACGCGTGGCACCTACGCCGGTCTGATCGAAAAGATCCCTTATCTCCAGCGGCTTGGCATCACTGCGGTCGAACTGCTGCCAGTGTTTCAGTTCGATCCGTTCGATGCCCCATACGGCAAGATGAATTACTGGGGCTATGCACCGATTTCGTTCTTCGCGCCGCACCAGGCTTTCAGCTCGCGGCCTGAGCCGCTCGGCCCGGTGGACGAGTTTCGCGACATGGTCAAGGCGCTGCATCGTGCGGGTATCGAAGTGATTCTCGATGTCGTGTTCAATCACACCGCGGAAGGCAACGAACGCGGCCCGACGCTTTGCTTTCGTGGCATCGACAATCCCACCTACTACATGCTCGAACGCGGCGAGTGGTATGCCAACTACACCGGTTGCGGCAACACGCTGAACGCCAATCACCCGATCGTCCGACGCATGATTGTCGACAGCCTGCGCTACTGGGTTCAGGAGATGCACGTCGATGGTTTCCGCTTTGATCTGGCTTCGATCTTGTCGCGTGATTCGAACGGATATCCCCTGCCAAACCCGCCAGTGCTCTGGGACATTGAATCCGATCCCGTGCTCGCGGGAACCAAACTGCTGGCGGAAGCCTGGGACGCCGCCGGCTTGTACCAGGTGGGCAGCTTTGTCGGCGACGCTTGGCGGGAGTGGAACGGTCGATTCCGCGACGACGTCCGTGATTTTTTCCGCGGTCAACCGGGCTCGGTGAGACGGGTCGCCGACCGGATCGTCGGCAGCCCAGAGATCTACGGCCACAAAGGGCGCGAGGTCGAACAAAGCATCAACTTTGTCACTTGCCACGACGGCTTCACGCTCAATGACCTAGTGTCTTACAACGACAAGCACAACGAAGCCAACGGCGAGGGTAACCGCGACGGTGGCAACGACAACGCGAGCTGGAATTGCGGCGTCGAAGGCCCCACCGACGATCCGGCGATCGAACGACTCCGCAATCGGCAAGTAAAGAACTTCCTCACCGTCACCATGCTCTCGCTGGGCGTGCCGATGATCACGATGGGAGACGAAGTCCGCCGCACGCAGCGTGGCAACAACAACGCCTACTGCCAGAACAACGAAACCAGCTGGTTTGATTGGACGGATTTGGTAAGGCATGCCGACGTCCATCGCTTTGTCAGTCTGTTGTGTGCCCGCCGCGTGCTGCGGACGACGGAACATGAACGCCGTCGTATCAGCTTGATTCAGCTACTGACCGAGGCGAATGAGTCGTGGCACGGAGTGAAACTCAATCAGCCGGATTGGAGCGATGGTTCGCACTGCTTGGCGCTGCACGCACGGCTTCGCAACGAGGGGATATTTCTCCATCTCATCCTCAACGCATATTGGGAGCCGTTGGGGTTTGAACTACCTCCGTTGGAAGTCGGCCCGTGGCGACGCTGGATCGATACGGGACTCGACTCGCCCAACGACATTGTGCCGTGGGAAACCGCGCCGACGGTGACAACCGACGTGTATCCTGCCGAAGCACGCTCGGTCGTGATGCTGATTGCCGGGGTTCCGGCTACCTAAAGGTCAAGTTGAGAGAACAATCGCAAGGTCGGTGGGTGATCTGAAATGGAAAAGCGAGCGATGGACAAGATTATCGAAGCCGTCAAACGGAGCTCGCGCGCGGGGGAGGGATTGCGGCGGCGACTTCCTGACGGAGGACTCTTGCAACAAGACCGACCTCAGCCATTTCTCGTCGCTTATCGGCGGCGTGGCGACGTCGCCGATCAGGCAACCGATAAGCTGCTGGCCCATGCGTCAAGCTCGCTCGTTGTTGGTGAACAGGAGGACATTTCTGAGCTTGTAGAAACGATCATTCAACTGGGCACCGAAACGTTCGGCAGCTTCCTCTTGCTAGAGGTTTGGGCCGGCGCTCAGCCCACTGCCGGCGCGCAACCGCAGTTTGTGGTATACGGCCCGAAACGTTCCGCGCTGATCCCGCTTGTTGAGTCGCTGCAACTCGAACTTTGTCGCATCCAATTTGACGGACGATCGGTCGAAGTCGTCATACAGCGCGGTTTGCCACCTGCGCCGCACGGTTTGGAACCGCTGTTGAGCGAGCGCGACGCACTCGCCGCAAAGTGCATTCGGTTTGGCTTGGAGGTGCCGCCCGTTTATCGTGACCCAGCGACGGGCGAAGCCTGGCCGCAAATTCTTCGCAATTTGCGCCGCGAGTTGACGACGGCGCTGAGACGTTGGGTGTACCAGTATCTATGTCGCTGGACGACGCTTCGCCCGCAAAGCTACAACGCCATCGGCCCGAGAAAGATCTCGCGCACGGTTTGGCAGGTGGACCGCGAGCTTGCGACGGTGGCAGACAGTTTCGATTTTCTGTTGCTCGTCACGCCGGTTAACGCCGCCGAGGCATGGCAGGAGTTCAAGGCGTCGAAATTTCAACAGACGCCGGTTTTGCAGTACCGCCCCGTGCCTGTCGAACCGACATTGCTGAAGCGTTCGCTTTTCACAGTGCCGATCGAGAAGGTCGACGATCCGGCACTGTACCAGTTGTTCCGCGAGAAGCAGGATGAACTGGATCGCCAGATCACGTTGCTGTTGGACATGAACACGCCGCGATTTGCCCACGGGAGCATACAACTGTTCGGCGGCGTTGACGATGAATTGTACGGCGTAGCCCGCGAGATGCTTTCCAAAATGCCGCCGACAGAGCGCGAGAAATCGAGCGAGCCAGAGCTGGACGCAAGAGCCTTCGCGCAGCGAGCCGAAGCCGAATTCGAGTTCTTTCGTAAGCAGTGGCCAACGGACAAGATCAAGTTTGAGGCTCGAGTTGAGCTGCGCGACGACATCCATACGGGGCTGATGGTCTCACATGGTTCCCTGTTGATCGGTGCCGACACGACGATTCCGGCATCGCGCGCCGACGCACTTATCCAACACGAAGTCGGCACGCACGTGCTGACGTACTGGAACGGTCGGGCACAGCCATTTCGCCAGCTTTATTCGGGGCTCGCCGGTTATGACCCGCTGCAGGAAGGAATCGCTGTGTTGTCGGAAGCGTTCGTCGGCGGATTAAGCCGGCCGCGCAAGCGATTGTTGCTTGGCCGAGTGGTCGCGGCGCGGTTGATGATCGACGGCGCTACGTTCGTCGACGCGTTTCGCGAACTGCACGACACATGGAAGTTCCCCGCCCGCACGGCATTCACCATCACGCTGCGAATCTATCGCGGCGGCGGACTGACGAAGGATGCAGTTTACGTCCATGGCATCGGCCAACTCTTGGACTACCTGCGAGACGGTGGCGAACTGGAGCCGCTGTTGGTGGGGAAAATCGCGGTCGAGCACGTGCCACTCATTCAGGAGCTTCAAGCGCGAGGGATTATTGCGCCGCCTCCACTGAGGCCGCGATACCTCGACGCGCCGATGTTCCAGAAACAAATTGCACAGATCCGCGCCGGGCTAACTCTGTTCCAATTGCTCCGCGACAAAGCAAAGGCGATCCGCGGCACCGACTGAACGAGTGCCGGCCCGCAAAGACATAGGTGTTTGGGTTGCAGTATTGATTACGAAAACAACAACTGAGGAGGCTGCAATGAACGCAGAAAAGCATCGATTGGAAGAGGCCCGCGTGTCGCAAGAACCGTGGAAGAAGTGGGGGCCTTACTTGAGCGAGCGGCAGTGGGGAACCGTGCGCGAGGACTATAGCGAAGAAGGCGACGCTTGGAATTTCTTTACCCACGATCAAGCACGCTCGCGCGCGTACCGTTGGGGTGAGGACGGCATCGCCGGCATCTCGGATGACCAGCAGTATCTCTGCTTTGCGCTGGCACTGTGGAATGGCAAGGACGGGATTCTGAAAGAGCGGCTCTTCGGACTCACCAACAGCGAGGGCAATCACGGGGAGGATGTTAAGGAGTACTATTTCTACCTGGACAGTACGCCAACCCATTCCTACATGAAGTACCTGTACAAGTATCCGCAGCGAGCGTTCCCTTATTCGGATCTGGTGGATACCAACCGTCGTCGTTCGCGGGAAGAAATGGAGTACGAGCTGCTCGACACCGGTATCTTTCACGAGAACCGCTACTTCGATGTCTTCGTGGAATATGCCAAAGCGGATGCCGAGGACATCCTGGTAAAGATTACCGCCATCAACCGGGGACCGGAGGCGGCGGAACTGCATCTGCTGCCGACACTCTGGTTTCGCAACAATTGGGCGTCGTGGATTGCCAACTCCAATCGAGCGACCGAGAAACCAGATATCACCCAGGTCAAGGCAGCAGCAGGGTCGAGCGCCGCCGTGGCCAGACACTCGTCGTTGGGCGAATTCACCTTCGCCTGTGAAGGCGACGTGCCGCTGCTGTTTACGGAGAACGAAACCAACCACGAGAGACTCTTCCCCGGCCAACAAAACGACAGCCCTTACGTGAAGGACGGGATCAACGACTTCGTGGTGCATGGCAATCAGGATGTTGTGAACCCCGCCAAGCAAGGAACCAAGGTCGCCGCGCACTACCGGATGCAGCTTGCACCGGGCGAGTCGACGACCGTTCGGCTGCGCCTGACTGGACGGACCGATGCCGCCTCCAACGCACAGAGCAAAGCTTCACCGCCCGGCCTCGGTCAGGAGTTTGATCGAACCTTCACCAAGCGTCTCCAGGAGGCGGACGAATTCTATCGCTCGGTGACACCGTCCTCGGTTTCGCCCGATGCAGCCAGCGTGATGCGTCAGGCGATCGCGGGCATGCTGTGGAGCAAACAGTTCTTCTTCTTCGATGGCGATAACTGGCTGGATGAACACAACTCCAACCCACTCCATCGCGGACATCGTAAGTCGCGAAACTGGGAGTGGTTCCACATGCTGAACCGGGACGTCATCTCGATGCCCGATAAGTGGGAGTATCCCTGGTATGCGGCTTGGGACCTGGCTTTCCACACGCTTCCGATCGCGATCGTCGACCCGGACTTCGCCAAGAAGCAAATGGAACTAATGCTGCGCAGCGTCTACCTGCACCCCAGCGGGCAAATGCCGGCCTACGAGTGGAACTTCAGCGACGTGAACCCGCCCGTGCATGCGTTCGCGACGCTGTTTCTGCATCGCACAGAGTTGGCACTGCGCGGCGACATGGACCTTGAGTTCCTCAAGTCGACGTTCAGCAAGCTGGTGTTGAACTTCACCTGGTGGGTCAACCGCAAGGATCGCTTCGGGAAGAATGTTTTCGAAGGGGGCTTTCTTGGCCTGGATAACATCGGTGTCTTCGACCGCAGTGCCCCGCTGCCTACGGGCGGCTATCTTGAGCAGGCCGACGGCACGGCGTGGATGGCCTTGTTCAGCCAGAACATGCTCGAAATGGCCATCGAACTGGCCGTTCACGACCGCACCTACGAAGAGATGGTGCTCAAGTTCGCGGAGCACTTCTACTTCATCGCCGCCGGTATGAACCGGCCAGGACAGGATGGGATGTGGGACGAGGAGGACGGCTTCTACTACGACCTGTTGCTGTTGCCGGATGGCAGCAGCACGCGGCTTAAGGTGCGCTCGATGGTGGGGCTGCTTCCTCTGTGCGCCACCACGGTCATCGAAAAAGAACAGCGCGAAAGACTGCCGATGACGATGGCGGCGATAAACGAACGCATGCGCCGCATCCCCGAGTTGTTCCGGGCAATCCATCCCACGGGCGAAGGGCACTATGGCGTGGAAGAGCGTGGCCTATTGGCTTTAGTCAGCCCCGAACGTTTGCGGCGGATACTCTCGAAGCTGCTCGATGAGGATGAATTCCTGGGGCCCTACGGCATCCGAGCACTGTCGAAATTCCACGAGAAAAACCCGTTCGTATTCTATGTGAATGGACAGGAGTACCGCGTGGACTACCTCCCCGCGGAGTCGAATACGGGCATGTTCGGCGGCAACTCCAACTGGCGAGGACCGGTCTGGATGCCAGTGAACATTATGATCATCCGCGCGCTGCTGAACTACTACTTGTACTATGGCGACAACTTCAAGATCGAATGCCCAACCGGCTCGGGCAATATGATGAATTTGTTCGAGGTCTCGAAAGAAATCTCCGACCGGCTGACGCGGATCTTCCTGCGCAATGAACATGGCGAGCGCCCCGTGTACGGCGGCGCGGAGAAGTTTCAAACCGACCCGCACTGGCGCGACCACATCCTGTTCTACGAGTATTTCCACGGCGATAACGGAGCGGGACTCGGCGCTAGTCATCAGACCGGCTGGACGGGGCTCGTGGCCAAACTCATTCAGCTTTACGGGATTCTAGATCCCGAGAAGGCACTGGCGGCAGGCAAGAAGGCTGGGTTTGGCGACGGTTCCGCGGCAGCGCGACCAGCGGCGTCCAACACGCAAGGGCCGATAGCCACGGCGGCAGCTTTCGCCACGCATGGAGGAGGACGCTAATATGCCCACACCACGCTATCCCAGCCTATATCAAATAAACACGCGAGTCTGGCTCACGGAGTTGTCGCAAAAGCTAGGTCGCAGCGCCACGCTGGACGACATTCCCGATGCAGAGTTGGACCGCCTCAGCGAATTGGGGTTCGATTGGGTTTGGTTGCTCAGTGTCTGGCAAACCGGATTGGGCGCGCAGCAGGTCTCGCGCGACAATCCGGAGTGGCGGCGCGAGTTTCAGGAAACACTGCCGGACCTGCGTGAGGAAGATATCGCAGGCTCCGGTTTCGCCATCACCGGATACACGGTACACGAGAATCTCGGCGGCGACGTAGCGCTGGCTCGGCTGCGCGAGCGGCTTCGAAAGCGAGGCCTGCGGTTGATGCTCGACTTTGTCCCCAATCACATGGCGATCGATCATCCTTGGGTGCAGAACCACCCGGAGCATTTCATCGGAGGTACGGAAGACGACCTCGCCCGCGCTCCGCAAAACTACACGAGGGTCAAAAGCCAGGGGCAGGATACGGTGCTGGCGTACGGCCGCGATCCGTATTTCTCCGGTTGGCCCGATACGCTGCAATTGAACTATGCCAACCCGGCGACACAGGAAGCGATGACTCACGAATTGCTGAGGATCGCCGGACAGTGCGATGGAGTGCGTTGCGACATGGCAATGTTGGTATTGCCAGAGGTATTCGAACGCACGTGGGGTCAGCGTGCGCCGCTGTTTTGGCCTGAGGCGACGCGCCGCGTGCGGGAAAAGGTTCCGGGGTTCACCTTCATGGCCGAAGTCTATTGGGATATGGAATGGACGCTCCAACAGCAAGGCTTTGACTACGCGTACGACAAGCGGCTTTACGACCGTCTTCGCGAAGGTCACGCCCGGCCGGTGCGGGAACATTTTTGGGCGGGATTAGATTACCAGGACAAGCTGGCTCGTTTTTTGGAGAATCACGATGAGCCGCGAGCTGCCGCGACGTTTTCGCCGGCGGTGCATGAAGCCGCCGCGGTCATCACGTTTCTCTCGCCCGGGTTGCGGTTCTTTCATCAAGGCCAGTTCGAGGGACGTCTGAAACGGATCTCGCCACATCTCGTCCGCGGTCCCAAGGAGCCGCCGAACAAGGAACTGGGAGCGTTTTACTACCGTCTCCTTACGATTCTTCAGGAGCCGGTAGTTCGCGAAGGAGCGTGGCGCGTGCTAGAGAGTGCTCCAGCCTGGGACGGAAACTGGACGCACGACAGTTTCGTGGCATTTACGTGGGAACGATCTGTGGACGAGCGACTCATCGTCGTGGTGAACTACTCGCCATCCCAAAGCCAGTGCCGACTGCGTTTGCCGTTCACAGATTTGGCAAATAGCGATTGGTGTCTTGAGGATCAACTTAGCGCCGACGTCTATGAGCGCCACGGCAGCGAGTTGCAATCGGATGGCCTGTTCCTGGATATGAGACCGTGGCAAACGACCGTTTACGCGCTACGGGGGCAACTTGAGAAAAGCAGCATCCACACAAACAAAGGTGAAACGCATGTCGAAGTCACGACCTGATGACCCGCCGAAGAAAATGAAGCGGAAAGTCTACGAAAAGGAACTGTGCAAGCTGCAGGCGGAGCTTTGCAAGTTGCAGGAGTGGGTCAAGCACAAGGGACTGCGCGTCATCGTTGTCTTCGAGGGTCGCGACGCTGCCGGCAAGGGAGGCACGATCCGCGCGATCACTGAACGCGTCAGCCCGCGCGTGTTCCGTGTGGCCGCGCTGCCCGCCCCGTCGGATCGCGAAAAGACGCAAATGTATTTTCAACGCTACATGCAACACTTTCCCGCGGCTGGCGAGATCGTGATCTTTGACCGCAGTTGGTACAACCGAGCGGGTGTCGAACATGTGATGGGCTTTTGTACCGGCAAAGAGCATGAGCGATTTTTGGAGCTTTGTCCGGACGTCGAACAGTATGTGGTCGATGGCGGCATCCGACTCATCAAATTTTGGCTCGAAGTCAGCGACGACGAGCAGAAACGACGTTTCGAGGCCCGCATCAATGATCCGCTACGTCAATGGAAGCTTAGCCCCATGGATCTGCCGTCACGGAGCAAGTGGTACGAGTACTCGAAGGCCCGTGACATGATGCTCGAAGCAACCGATACCGAACACGCACCTTGGTATATCCTGCCGTCGGACGACAAACGCCGCGCACGATTGAATTGCATCGCAAACCTACTCAAGCTGATTCCGTACAAGGACGTTCCGCGCGAGGAAGTCAAGCTTCCCAAGCGATCGAAGAAGGAGGAATACGACGATTCGGCATCACTCGAGGGCAGACGCTTCGTGCCGGAACGATACTAGGACATCACCCGTCGTGATTGAGCAGATTGTCCATGATGTGTTGGATGGAGAGAATCTGGTCGGCATTGCAAAGGACAATCTATGTTGAATATCTTCGAGTCGATCACAAAGCGCCTGGTGGAAGCCTGGAAGTCGGACGAGCCGTCTGGACGCAGAAGTTCATTTCGGTGTCGCTGTGGAAGGCCTGTCTTTTTTTACAATAGCCAGTGCTTGGGATGTAAGTCGCCGCTGGGATACGAACCAGAAACGCAACAGGTTCGCGCGTTGGCGGTCGGATCGCAACCAGATACGTGGCAACTCGACGAGCAAGCCGACGATGCGAGACTATGGAAGCGCTGTGAAAACTTCGATTCCCCGGCCGGTTGCAACTGGCTGGTGCCGGCCGATGAAAGTGAGACGCTCTGCGTTTCTTGTCGCCTGAATAACACGATCCCGACCTTGGACGATCCTGATAATTGTCACTGGTGGCGACAGATCGAAAACGCCAAACGCCGCCTTGTTGCTCAGTTGCTGAACCTTGGGCTGCCGGTCGTATCGAAAGTGAGCGAGGACCCTGAGCGTGGCGTCATGTTCGACTTTCTGCGTTCCCCGGAGAAAGGCCCGCGCGTTCTCACAGGTCATGCCAATGGCTTGATCACGCTGAATGTCGAAGAAGCGGATGACTCGATCCGGGAAAAAACCAGACATCAGATGCGCGAGCCGTATCGCACTCTGCTAGGTCACTTCCGTCATGAAATCGGCCACTACTACTGGGACCGGCTGGTTGCAGGTACGCCGTGGTTGGACAAGTTCCGCGATCTGTTCGGCGACGAACGGGAGGACTACGGCGCGGCACTCAAGCGGAACTACGAGCAAGGTCCTCCGAAGGATTGGGCCGACCGTCACATCAGTTCGTACGCCTCAGTCCATCCCTGGGAAGATTGGGCCGAGAGCTGGGCTCACTACTTGCACGTCGTTGATAGTCTGGACACCGCGCTGCGGTTCGGCCTCCGGGGCGAAGACGTCGAGCAGGCGGTCGAGCCCTTTACGGTCGAAGACCTGTACGATCCGCATGTTTCGGATGCCCAACGCGTCATTCTTCTAGTTAACTCGTGGGTTCAATTGACCACCGTTGTCAACGAAATGGCTCGGAGCATGGGACAGCACGACTTTTATCCGTTCGTTATGTCGCGCCCCGTGCTTCGCAAGATGCACTTTATTCAGATGATCGTCAAAGAGGCTCGGGGCGGAACGTCACTAATCGGATAGCAGGATGAATTCATGATCAATCAAGATGATCTTCGTGTCGAGTCGCTCGGTGAATGCCTCTTCGCGTCACCGTTGAATTTCGCATCAGCAGCTCACTCGGAAGAGAGTTACTTCCGTTGTGAAGATGATCGCGTGCGGATGACCGTGCGATTTCGGACAGGCGCAGACGACGCCGATTCACTTTCCTTTGAGGAAGCCGGGCCGAGGAAGAAGGTCTACTTTGATCCGGCTCAGTCGACGGCGGCAATCGTGACCTGTGGCGGCTTGTCGCCCGGCTTGAACAACGTGGTCCGTTCTATTTTCCACGAGGCGTCGGAGAATTACGGCATCAAGCGTGTGCTGGGAATTCGCAACGGCTACCTGGGGTTGAATCCGCAGTCCGGGTTGGCGCCGATCGAAATCACTCGTGAGTTTGTCGAGCCTATCGACAAGATCGGCGGGACCGTCCTGGGTAGTTCGCGCGGCCCTCAGGATCCGGCGGTGATGGCTGACTTCTTGCAGTCGCACAACATCAACATGCTGTTCTGTCTGGGCGGGGACGGGACTCAGAGAGGCGCACACAAGTTGTCGGAAGAACTGCTACGCCGAAATGCCCCGATCGCGGTCATTGGAATTCCAAAAACAATTGATAACGATGTTCCTTTTGTCAGACTTTCGTTCGGTTTCACGACGGCACTGGAAAAGGCAGCAGAGGTCATTCGCGGTGCGCATGTGGAAGCCCGCGACGCGATCAACGGAATCAGTGTGGTGAAGCTGATGGGACGGCATGCGGGCTTCATCGCCGCTGGTGCCTCCGTCGTCAGCCAGGAAGTTGATTTCACGTTGGTGCCGGAAGTGCCGTTTCCGCTAGAGGGCGATGGAGGCCTGCTTCATTCGCTGGAACGACGGATGCGTGATCGCGGTCACGCCGTCATCGTGGTTGCGGAAGGCGCGGGTCAGCACCTCTTCCAATCGACCGAACAGCGTCGCGATCACTCAGGGAACCTGTTGCATGAGGACATAGGGCACTTTCTGCGGCAGCGGATAGCCGAACATTTCGCCGAGCGGGAGTTACCCGTCTCGATCAAGTACATCGACCCCAGCTACCACATTCGCAGTGTGCCAGCAAATGTTTACGACCGGTACCTGTGCGATCAAATGGCACGACATGCCGTGCACGCCGCGATGGCTGGAAAGACGGACGCCATGATTGGCTTCGAGCATCATCACTACATTCACGTTCCCATCCCCGCGACGTCGAAAATCGCCAAACAGATGGAAGTAACGGGCGACTTGTGGCGCGCCGTTCTGGAAGCGACGTCACAACCACGCTGGTAAGAGCAAACACCGATGAATGATCAGGAAAGACTGAAAGACCTCCTCGCCAAGTTATCCGCGATAGAGGGCTTGGATCAAGGTAGATTTGATCGGTTGATTGCCGAACTGCAGCGGCTCGATTCGGCTGTAGGTTACGATGATACCGGCCGATTGAAAGTCGTCATGTTCGATGCTCGCTCGTACGACATCCGATCCTTTGGTGATCGCCACCGGTTTGTTCGCAGGCACTGCGGTCGTCACCGCAGTCGCCGCGTACGGGCTGGTCTCTTTGCTTGCGACTCTCACGCTGGCAATGTTCATTGCCAGGATTGCGTCCCCATCATCCAGACCAAGGGAGTCGTCAGTTCAATAGATGCAACCGCAATCCTTAGCGTTTGCAAGACAAGTAGTTGCCGAATTGAACTTGATTCGTTCCGAAGAGTTGCTGCTCCCTTCCGGCCATGCCGGATGCCAGGGTCGCTAATGGGATTCGAGAAAAGTATATTGCTTTGATGGATGGAGACACGCGAGGCGATCCAATGTCGCCTCTTCGTTGAACTCGCAAAAGCACCCATATTCTCCCGGCACAACTTTCGGAACAAAGCTATCGAATCAGCAGCACAAAGGTCGGTGAATCGCTTGGCTCTCGTGGCTACAGCCCGCAAGGGAAGGGAATGACACTGGAAAGTCGTGCCGTAAGGAGTGTACAACCTGCCCCACGATGAAGCCGGCGTCTCGCCGGACATCCGCCACGATACGGCAGAACTTGCGGTCGCATTGATCCGACGCTGGTGGAAACGCATGAGCCGAAAACGATAAGGTCGCGTGAAATGACTTCTGATCACAGCCGACTGCGGTGGAAGCAACAATCACCGTACCCGATTATGGCGTTGGACACTTCAGCGATCTGCAAGTGAGTCTGGCTTGAAGACCGAGTTGTGCCAAGACCCACCGGGCAGCAGCAAGTGGAACAAGATCGAAGACCGGCTGTTGTGTCACATCACTCGCAACTGGCAAGACGTTCCTTTCGAGAGCCACGAGGTCGTGGCGACCTTGATTGGTTCGACCTCAACGACGACGGTGCACGAAGTCCACGCTTGACGGGATGAATCGGAGTACCCAAAAGCCAAAAAGATCCGTGCGGACCGACTCGCGGAAGTCGCCATCAAGCGATGGTAACTTTCACGGCGAACGGAAGTATCAAGTAATACCAACGTCACGACGACTTGAGGTAACAAATCGTCTTGCAGCAGATTAGTGCGAGTCGCACGCACGGGTAGCGGCTGTGGCGGCCTAATTCCCCGGGAGTCTTGACGAAACAACGCTACACCTCCCCACAGACCGCTCTAAGGACAATTCAGCGTCAGATACACGCCCATCACATTCGCCAACGTGTTCCTGCCACATCGTAGAATTACTGCATCGTGACTCCATCTTCTACGGTTCGCCATGTTAGTGGCGGCGGCCACATCGACCGACCCAGCGTTGGTGTCGGCTTCACGCGTCGTTGCGTATTTGTTGCCAAGAGCGACCATTCGCTTTAAGTATCGCCTTGCCAGCGTCAGCGAGAGCCGGTACTACTCAGAGCTTTCGCCACAAGCACGGTGTCGGAATGAGATAACGCGTCGAGCGTGAAACCGCGGTGGCGAAAGATATCGAGCATGCGGCGGTTCTCGGGAGCGGTTTCTGCGGTGACTCGTTGCACGCCCCAACGATGGCAGACTTCGAGGCAGTAGTCCGTGAGCATCGAACCGAGGCCAAGCCCTTGCCAGGCGTCGCCGACGAGAATCGCGAACTCGGCTTCGCGGTGATCAGCGTCGGCGACTAACCGACCGACACCGATTAGCTTGCGTTGTTCGTCTTCTTCAATCTCGGCCACGATGGCAATCTCGCGATCGTAGTCGAGGAAGCAAAAACGCGTCGCCATTTCGTGCGTCGTCGCTTTGAACATATAGCGAAAGCGAAGATGGAGTGATTCCGGCGAGCAACTCGCCACAAGTTCGTGCCACATTGGCTCGTCTTCAGGCTTGATGGCCCGCAAGACGATCGGTGTACCGTCCTTGAGTTTTGATTGCTTGGTGAACTCCTCGGGATAGGGCCGGATGGCCAAGTGCGCGTAGGGACGGACGGGATGCAGCACGGTGCCATGGTCCAGCACGATGCGAGCATCCAGGGCAATCACGTCGTCAGGAGTGACGAGCAATGGATTGACGTCCAGTTCGACGATCTCGGGATAGTCTGCCACGAGGTATGACAGTCGGATCAATACTTCGATCAGCCGGTCGATGTTCACGGCAGCATGTCCGCGGTAACCGCACAGTAACGGCCACGAGCGCAGCGACTCCAAGGCTCGTCTCGCCAGCCGTTCGTTTAACGGCGGCAACTCCAAGGCGCGATCCTGATACAATTCAGCGGTGACGCCGCCGGCTCCGACCAGCAGCACAACGCCGAAGACCGGGTCGCGTTTCGCTCCGACGATAAACTCGTAACCGTTGGGTGCGGAAACCATGCGTTGGACCGTGATGCCTTCGATGATCGCGTCGGGGCGATTCGCTTTTGCATCGGTCACGATGCGATCGAAAGCCGTGCGGACTTCCTGTTCGTTGGCGACGTTCAGCGCGACGCCTCCGACATCCGTCTTGTGTGTAATCTGTGCCGAGAACACCTTGAGTGCCACGGGATATCCAATGCGTTGCGACAACTCCACGGCATCGTTTGCCGATCGGGCGACGTACGTTCTGGCGACCGGAATTTCGTAAGCTTCGAGCAACGCTTTGGAGGTACTTTCGGTCAGCACGTCGTGGCCCGCGCTGAGGATCGTGTCGAAGACCGCTCGCAACTTGGCGCGATCCAGCGGAAACTCGACGGGCAGTTCGCGCGGTGTTTCGTACAGCAGTTCCCGATTCCTGGCGTAAGAAACCAGATACATGAAAGCTCGGACGGCCTGCTCAGGCGAGGAATAAGTTGGAACGCCCGCCTTGTTGAAGCGTTCGATGCCTTCTCGCATCTTGCCGCCACCCATCCACGCCGTGAGAATCGGCTTCGGCGAATGCGCCGCAGCTTTGATGACGGCATCGGCCGCACCAGTCGGATCCGTCATTGCCTGCGGTGAAAGAATCACGAGGACTCCGTCGACTTCGTCGTCCGCCAAGACAATCTCAACTGCCTTGCCAATCCGCTCCGGCGATGCGTCGCCTAACACATCGACGGGGTTGCCGTGCGACCAGGCGGTGGGCAGTTTTTTGTTGAGCTTGGCAAGAGAGTCTTCGGACAGCTTTGCCGGGACTCCCAAGCGTTCCACCAGAGCGTCTGTCGCGATCACTCCAGGTCCGCCGGCGTTGGTGACGATTGCCAGTCGAGCGCCCTGCGGTGAATTCTGCCGAGCGAGTAGCTCGGCGCAGTCGAATAGATCATCGATTTCATAGACGCGCACGACGCCGGCTCGCGCAAAGGCAGCCTCATACACGGCATCCACTCCCGCCATCGCGCCGGTGTGCGATGCGGCCGCGTGTGCCGATGCGGCAAATCGTCCGGCCTTGAATGCGATGATCGGTTTGTTCTTTGTGAATGCGCGGGCTGCTGACATAAACTGTCGCGCTTCCGTAATAGATTCGACGTAGAGAACGATTGAATCGGTCCACCGATCCATGGCGAAGTAATCGATCAAGTCAGCAACCCCCACATCGAGCATGTTGCCTGCCGAAACGAACTGGGAGAATCCGATGTGCTCTTGCAGCGACCAATCGAGCACCGAGGTGCAAAGCGCGCCGGACTGGGAGATAAAAGCAACCCGTCCCGGCGATGGCATGTCCGTGGCAAAGCTCGCATTCAGTGCGATGTGTGGAGCAATCACTCCCAAGCAATTCGGCCCGACGATACGCATGCCTGGAAATGCTTTGGCCTCACGCCGAATCGCCTGCTCCAGTTCGGCGCCATCTTGGCCCGTTTCGCGAAAACCGGCGGACAGGATCACAAGCCCCATAATGCCGGCCTCTCCGCATTGGCGGACGATCTCCGGAACGGTTCGCGCCGGCGTGCAGATCACGGCGAGATCTGCCGGCGTCGGCAGTTCGGCGACGCTGGCGAAGCAGGACGTGTCGCCGATGGCTTTGTACTTGGGATTGACCGGATAGATCTCGCCCTTGAATCCGCCGTCGATCAAGTTGCGCAAGACGAAGTGCCCCACACTCGTCGATCGTTGGCTAGCACCTACAACCGCAACGCTCTTCGGATGGAATATCTTGTCGAGGTTTTGAACCGGCACGTCGGTTTGCCTTTCTTTCGGAAGCGGTTCCCAGCCGGCGTCGCTTGGTCAGACTGAGAGCAGTTCATGCAGATGATATTCAACGCTTTCGGCCAGTGCTGCTGGACTGTAACCGCCTTCGAGGACGCTGACCACCCGGCCATTGGCGTACTTCGCGGCCACGTCCAAGACAATGCGAGTGAGTGTGCCGAAGTCTTCGCTCTCCAACCCCAACGAGCCCAATGGATCGTTGTAATGACTGTCGAAGCCAGCACTGATGAGAACGAGCTGAGGTCTGATTAGGTCCGCAAATCGTTCCAAGGCCGAAGTAAACATCGCCAAGTACTGGTCCCGTGGCGTGCCAAACTTAACCGGAACATTGAGAGTCGTTCCGTACCCCGCGCCGGCTCCAACTTCATCGGCAGCTCCCGTACCGGGATAGAATGGAAAGCGATGAATCGAGAAGTAGCCGACTTGGGCGTCTTCCCAAAAAATCTCTTGAGTTCCGTTGCCGTGATGAACGTCCCAGTCCACGATTAGCACACGCTCAAGTTTCAGTTCTAAAATTGCCTGACGCGCGCCGACAGCCACGTTGTTGAAGAGACAGAAGCCCATTGCGGAACTGGTCAATGCGTGATGACCCGGCGGTCGAATCAGGCAGAACGCCTGCTCCTCGTCACCGCGCAAGACGCGCTGCACCGCATCACACACAGCACCAACCGCCATGCGGGCCACACGATAAGACTGCGGACATACCACCGTATCCTGCTCGATGAACCCACCGCCCTGTTCCGCGAACATCTTAACGGACTCGATGTATTCCGCCGCGTGTACACGTTGCAGGCGGTCGTCGGTCACTTCGGTCCATGACGGGCGAGTGCATTTCGCGTGCATCGCCACTTGATTCAAATGCCGAATGGTAGGCAAGATCCGCGCGGCGCATTCGGGATGGTCTCCCGTTTCATGATCGAGGAACACTGGCGCGTAGTAGAGAAGTGTCATATCGCTTTCGTATGATCACCGATGACCAGCAGCCACCCATCACCCATCACCCATCACTTCAGTTGTACCGAAAACGCACGAAAGTGTTGCTGCGAGCCCTTCAAGCGATCCTGGTACACGCTACGGATATCTTGTTGCCTCGCTGTGCTTAAGTCAGCTTGTAAGTCAGCAATGTCGAGCTCCTCGACTTGAACTCCAACGCGAAGTTCATCGGCGACCGATTGCGAACCGGACTTGACCACATCCTCATACCACTTCGTAACTTTCTGGTCGGCAAACTGGCCGCGAACGTCATGCGCGACTAGATCAATAAGATTGTATCGACCCAGGCGTCCGCCGATAGCGGCCATGTGCCGCAATTCTGCATTGGCGATGTACGCAAAGATTGGCAGGTTCCATTGTTCGCCTAGCGTCAGATAGGCATCTTGGGCAAGTGTTTCTTCTTGCCGCATCGAGATCAAGCTTTGTGATCTAATCGAACTGAGCGGGCGGGAAATATGACGGGAAAGCAGTACGACGTGAGCCACTTTTATGGTTGGATTCAACTGAGGCCTCGCGTTTGGGACGTTCGTTGTAAAGCAAAACCGTTAACATGTTAGCTTAACGCTTAACGCGAACGGCTTAACACTTCGTCGGCGCTCGAACGTCATTGTTTTTGGTTCATCGCTACAGAGGATTTTGCACCCGTGAACCGCCGTTTGCGGCAACGGCATACGAATTGCGACATATCGGGATAGGAAACCTTGGCGGACGAACGACAAGGCTCGACCCCGTTTCGATACAGCAGGTGTCATTATGACTGATCGAGGGATATTGATTCGAACCTGGGGTTTGCGAATCGCAAAGCTTGGACTTGCGGTCGGTGTTGTCGGTGCGTTAGTGTACTGGCTACGCTGGACGCCAATCCTGGTCATCGAGCATCGCGTTGTAGAAGGCTCAATCGTCGCCGAAGTCATGGGCACCGGTACGCTGGAGGCGCGTGTAAAAACTGTCATCAGCCCAAAGATCAGCGGGCGAATTCGAGAGATCCACGTCGATCAAGGGGACCGCGTCACTGCCGGACAACTGCTCGTGCGACTCGATGACGAGGAGCTTACTCAGCAAGTGGAGATCGCCCGCGCGAATCAGGCAGCGACGGAAGCGGCCATCGAACGATTGAAGACAGACAAGCTACGCACGATCGCGATTCTCACGCAGGCCGAACAACACTACGAACGCACCTCGCAGCTGCGCCAGTCAAACTCCGTTTCGGATGAAGATCTTGACAAAGCACGTGAAGGCTTCGCAGTTGCTCAGGCCGGGCTTGCCAACTCGGAAGCTGCGATCGCCGAAGCACAAAAGGAATTGGTTACGGCCGACAAGACGCTGCAGTATCACCAAGCGAGATTGGCGGACACCCAAATCACCACACCATTTGATGGCCTGATTGTCGCGAGACAGCGAGATCCGGGTGACGTCATTGTGCCGGGAGGTTCGATCCTGACATTAATTTCGACGGATCAGCTTTGGGTGAGTGCCTGGGTCGACGAAACCGAAATGGCAAAACTTGCACCGGATCAGCCAGCTCGCGTTGTCTTTCGCTCCGAACCTGATAAGTCGTACCCAGCAAGCGTGATTCGACTGGGTCGCGAGACAGATCGAGAAACTCGCGAGTTCATCGTAGACGTTTCGGTGCTGGAACTGCCAGGCAATTGGGCGGTCGGGCAACGCGCTGACGTCTTTATTGAGACTGCTCGCGAAAACTCGGCCATCGTCGTTCCGCCCGCATTCATCATATGGCGTGAAGAGCGTGCCGCGACCGGTGGCGTCACCAAAACGCCGGGCGTCTTTCTTAACGACGCAGAGCAGTCGCGTTGGCAGACGCTCAAGCTCGGTCTGCGCGGGCGAGACGCTGTTCAAGTCATTGAAGGTTTGTCGGTGGATGATCGGCTGATTATTCCTGCCGCTGAAAAGTCCGTGCTCAGCGACGGACAAAGGGTGACGGTACAATGAATCTCGCCGCCAAAGACATCCGACACAATCTTGGTCGATTCGCATTGACGACGATTGGGGTGGGAATGCTGTTGATGATCGTCATGGGAATGGGCGGAATCTATCGAGGCATTATCGAAGACGCAACGCTGTTGATCGACCGCATCGGCGCGGATCTGTGGGTAGTCCAGCGTGACACGCGAGGTCCATTGGCTGAGGTGTCGCGCGTCCCGTCCAATCTCGTCTACCGGGTCGCCGCAGTTCCCGGTGTCGCCACGTCGCGCGAGTTTGTCTATCACACTATCCAACGCGAGCACGAGGGCCAGCCGATTAGGATCTCGATGCTGGGACTGAGTTGGCCGACCGACAAGGGCGAATGGTTGCCACTGGTTGCGGGCCGGGCGCTGCGACAAAACCACTTTGAGTTGATCGCCGACCGATCCCTGAAGTTGCAGTTGGGCGAACGCATCAAGCTCGGCAAAGAAACCTACACGGTGGTTGGGTTAACCGCGAACATGATTAGTTCGGGAGGCGACGGTATTGCTTGTGTGACAACATCGGACGCAGTCGCTATACAATTCGACGTCGCCGGCGAGGCAGTGCGACTGGAACGGGAAGCGCGCCGCGCTCGCGGTGAGCGATACGATATCACTAGCCAGCAGCCGGCGCTGCTGGAACAATCTCAGAAGCCGTCCGCTGAACTCCCACCGATTGCACCGGCTCAAATGAGTGCCGTACTGGTTGCCGTTGCGCCAGGACATGATGCTGAGCAGGTTGCTGCAACCATCGCGGCATGGGGCGACGTTACGGTCCACAGCCGAGACGACCAGTGCGCGTTGCTGCTCGAAGGGTCCGTCGACAAGGCGCGTCGTCAGATTGGGCTGTTTCGAGTTCTCTTGACGGTCATTGCGGCAATCATCATGGCACTAATTCTCTACACACTGACGCTCGACAAGCTTCATTCCATCGCGCTGCTGAAGTTGATCGGAGCACCCAACACCGTGATTGCCGGGATGATTCTGCAACAAGCGTTGATGCTGGGAGTTTTGGGTTACGGCATCGCGTACGCGCTCGGCCAGCGACTCTTCCCCCAGTTTCCCCGTCGCGTGATTCTGACACAGGACGATCTGCTGCAACTTGCCGTGATCGTGCTCGTGATATCCGTGTTGTCCAGCCTGTTGGGCATTTGGAAGGCGTTGCGTGTGAGTCCCAACGAAGCGATTGCATAACTCCAATGAACAACGATTTTGCCATCGAGACGGTAAAGCTGACCAAGGTGTACGGCAGTGGCAACACCGAGGTCGTCGCCATGCGAGAAGCTTCGATGCGCGTCCGGCGTGGCGAGGTTGTGGCGCTGCTCGGACCGAGTGGTTCCGGCAAATCAACATTCCTGACCGCCGTGGGGCTAATCAATCCACCAACATCGGGTCAAGTCGTCATCGGCGGTCGATTGGTGCTGGATGGTCCGCACGCACGAACCAATTTGAGTAAGTTCCGACGCCAGCACATGGGCTTCATCTTCCAGAAGTCAAATCTCATCCCGTTCCTCAATGCTTGTGAGAACGTCCAAATTGCCTTGCAGCTGAACGGTCGAACACGCAGCGTCGCCCGCCGTCGCGCGATGGAACTGCTCGACTATCTGGGGGTTGCTGATCGAGCTCGCAACTATCCGTCGATGCTTTCCGGTGGACAACAACAACGCGTTGCTGTCGCCCGTGCGCTAGCGAACCAGCCAAGTGTGATTCTGGCCGACGAGCCAACCGCCGCCCTGGACAGCCACCGCGGTCGCCAAGTGATGGAACTGTTCGCCAAGGTCGCCCACGAAAACGGCGCTGGCGTCATCGTCGTGACCCACGACCAACGAGCGTTGGACGTTTTCGATACAATCTACGAAATGGAGGATGGCGTCATTCGGCCATCCCAAGCTGCGGTTCCAGCAGAGTAATCCGTCGCAATTTGTGGCTGAAACGGTGACCACTGCTTGATCGGACGTACCGAAGACAAGGTTCGCCTTTGCAGACGGAGCAGTCGCCCCAAGGACTCACCATGACCAAAAGAAGCACCATGACAATGATAGTGCTGGCGATTGTGGGATTAGTGATCGCTGCAATTATCCTTGTGCCCCGCCTGCTTCATTTTCCGCTCTCGATGTTCGACGTTGATGCTGTGATTTCGGACGCAGCGACTGAGCCGGGTGACTTGCCGGATCAGCGATCGTTCAGCATGGGGTTCGTTTATCAACCGTATGCTTGGAACGATGCTGCGTTTACCGAAACAGCCGACTTGATTTTTAAGCACGGTGATCACATCACAATCTTCCACGATGTTGGCATTCCTTGGGAAGAAGCGCTCACCGGAAACCCCTATCCTGCTGATTTGGAAAAACAGATCGAGCGAGAGTTAGCCGTGACCAAGCGATTTAGCGATACTGGGTTCGTCGTGAGTTTCCTCGGCTCTGACCGCAGACATCTGTCGCAGAACCTGGGACCGAGCGGCACAGAGAATCGCAGCGGTGACTGGGCGACTCGCGACTTCAATCATCCCGAAGTCAATAAAGCATTCCTCAACTACTGCCGTGACATGATCGAACGGTTTCAGCCGCGAGGCCTCTGTTATCTGGCGGAAGTTGACAGCGCGATGACGGACGTGAATGATCCGGATTTCAAGAAGGTGCTGGCAATGTCGCAGGTTGTATATTCGACTTTGAAAACGGAACATCCGGACATAAAGGTCTTTGCCGAGTTCAATCTCGGCGATGAAGCATACATGGACAAGCGGCGCGATGTTATCGAGGCGATGTTGCCGTGGACGGACCTATTTGCGTTGAGCGTTTACCCAGCCAGCTACGATTCCATCGGTGGCAACGGCGCGAAGGTCACCGACGAGTGGTTTGATCTCGCGAAAGAGATCTCTGGCGACAAACCGATTGCCATTCTCGAAACGGCATTCCCGGCGGAACCCTCCATGCACCCAACACTCGGCATCCGCATTCAGGGAGAATCGAAACGGTTGCTGATTCCCGGTGGCCCCAAGTCCCAGGCACTCTACATCAAGACGTTGCTCGAATCCGCCAATCGGCTCGACATGGAGTTCGTTAACTTGTGGACGGTTCGCGATATGGACGAACTGTTTGACACACTAGCAAATGGGCAGAACGAATTTGCTGACCCTTTGTGGAGGCTGGTTCAGGATACGGGATTGTATGATGAGATAGGCAAGCCGCGTCGGTCGCTCGACGTTTGGGAAGCGTGGAGAAATGTCAAACGAAACGAGTGACCGACACACGGGTGACATCGTTATGCACCCTATCCGAACGCCGCGTGCTCGGACACCTGAGGCGAATCCTGAAGCGGTTGGAGCTCGAAGGGAAAGTGCATTCGTTCAGGCATTCATTCACATCGCATGCGCTGACGAATTGCCTTTGCGGGCATGCTTGCCCAATCGACCAGAGCACTACTCGCTATAGAGCGATCTTCGGGTAAGTGTAGCGTTGTTTCGTGCAAGATTCCCTGGGAACTAGACCGGCACAGCCGCTACACGTCCGTGCGACTCTCACTAAGCACCGCCCAAACAATAAGTGGGATAGGCTGCTAGCCTGTCATGACTGAATTGACAGGCTGGAAGCCTATCCCACAAAAGTTTTGCGACAGTAATTGTTTGGCCAATGCTAAAACCCCGTTTTGCGCCCAGCGCAAGCGGTCCACTTCGGTTGTTGCCCACGGCGTAACCAAAAAACGAAGCCAGTGCGAACCGTTCCAATTTCATCGGATGACGAAACTAGCGGATCGCCAGCCAGTCATAGCCAACCAGAATGATAAAGTTCAATACGGTCAAACCGACTGCCAAGCCAAACGTCTTCGCAGGAATCTTGGCAAATGCGTCGACGATGTCATGCAAATGAGACTGCCTCAACTCACGATGCAGCAGCCACAAGGAGCCAAAAAACATTAGCAGGATGAACACCGGCCCCGCCAGTGATGGAAGCTACTTCTTCATTCGGATTAAACCTTGCTCCTCGACGGCGTCGACGCCTCGAGCGGCGCATGATGGTGAGGCAGAAGCCGTCCAAGAAAGAACGTGGTGTCTTCGCTGGTAAAATCGACTTCGTGTTGAAGCGATTGCTGCATGAGGTTCACAACGTGCGGTCGTTGCTTGAAGCCGCAATGAGCGATCACGCGATAGATGCCTTCGCCAAGATGAGTCACTTCGATGCGGGCTTCGAGACCCACCCAGGGGATCTCCTCGGTGACGATCGACAGCAACGCCACGGGTTTGTGGAGTACGTGGTTGTGCTGCACGTTACTGGCCAGCGTTTGTGGGATAGTGGGGCTTGCGCTGAAGTCAGTTCCTGCATCGGGCCACTGCCATTTGACTTCCCCGCGTCGATATTCATCGTCGTATTATCGGCGCAAACGCTGCCGCCCGCCAGAGACAATGTCGAGTAGTTCCTGAGTCGAAGCCTCGCCACGAGCGCTGGCCAACCGCCGAGAAGTCGTGGTGGCGGTGTTATCGAGCCATTCGAGCGCGGATTCGGCGGCCATCAGTCGCATGCCGTGTTCGGCGGCCAGGGCGTCGAGCAGGATCTCGTACAGCGTGATGTAGAGAAACTCGCGTACGGCGGTCGTCGTCAAGTGAGCGGAGTCGATATAGGGCGAGCGGCGTAGTGGGCTGGTACCTACCACGGGCTCGATCGGCAGCACGCGCACCGAGAGCGGCGCGAAATGCCCGACACCTTCGAAGCCCGCGGAGACGACGTGCAGGCGGCCAATTCTCATTGCCAGATAATCTTCCAATAGGTCCTGGGCAAGCCCGAGCAAGAGTTGCGTGAGTCCTTCTAAGCTGGCCGGTGCTTCGTACGACCGAAAGGGAACCAGCGAACTCTTTGCGAGTGCTGCACGTGCGCGGTGCCCAACCGAATAGATCGTTTGAGCCGCCTGACTTTTCGCCTCGGCCACCGCCAGTTGAGATAGCCGCGAGTTGTAATCGCCGCACAGTCCCAAATCAGAAGTAATCACGAGAAGCCCCGCAGGGATCCCAACGTGAAGCGGCTGATGGATGCCGATTTCAGCGATAACGGTGTTCATCTCCTCGCGGTACTGGCGAGCGGTCGGCAAAGCTTGACGAGCACGGCGAAAATGGTGTGCGGAGAGCGAACGCATTGCTCCCACCGCGTCCCGCAATGCGGATAAGGTTTGTAGTCGGTGCCGGAGATATTGCAGGCGCTTCATGAATCAAGTCGCACTAGGGCTCCTCCTTTGGAATCCGGCTTCGTGCTTGGGAGATCAGTTTTTCGACGGCTTGCTTCCACTCCTCGGGCGGGGTCTCGCCGCGATCCAACGTCGCCACAATGTCGGGAACCTGCTGTCGAGCAATCGCGACGAGTGCTTCAATCGCAACTACAGCTTGCCAAGGCTTCAGCTCTTTCAGCCAGTGTTCGCTGACGGCGGACAAGGCGAGGACTTGGTGTGCAATGCTTCTCGGTGACAGGCGTTTCTGACGCAGCAGGGCTCGTAAGATGTTCCCCTCCTGTAACGTCGATTGCGTAGCGACATCGATATCCAGTCCGACGCGCGACAGCTTTTCCAACGACTCGAATCGTGACAATTGGATCTTCAGGTTTTTCGCCGCTTTACGCATGGGTGGAGGCTGAGCCACGGTGCCGATGCGCGACACGCTGCGGCCAATGTCAATCGCCGGACGCAAATCCCGTTCAAAACGGCCCGTGTCGAGGTAGATCTGGCCGTCGGTGATCGAAATCAAGTTCGTGGGAATGTATGCGGAAATGTCGCCGTCTGCCGTTTCTACGAGCGGGAACGCAGTCACCGATCCGCCGCCCAAGTCGCTGCTGAGCGCGGCAGCCCGTTCCAACAACTCGGAGTGCAAATAGAAGATGTCGCCGGGATAGGCTTCACGCCCAGGAGGCCGATCGAGCAAGAGTGCCAACTCGCGGTAGGCATCCGCATGCTTGGTGAGGTCGTCATACACGACGATCGCATGACCGTTGGCGTCGCGAAACGATTCGGCCAGCGACGCGCCGGCGAGCGGCGCCAAGTATTGCAGCCCCGGACTGTCGGAAGCATACGCCGCGATGATCGCGGTATTGCTCAAACAACCGGCTCGTTCCAGCGTGTCGCGAAGCGCTCGAACCCGCGACATGGGCTGGCCGATCATCACATATACACAAGCCACATCGCCCGCGTTTTGTGCCGCGACAAAGTCGATCGCCAAAGCGGTCTTGCCGACGTTGCGATCGCCAATGATCAGCTCGCGCTGACCACGACCGATCGGGATCGCGGCGTCGATCGCCATTACGCCCGTCCACAACGTCCGTTCGACACTTTGCCGCTGGATGATTTCGGGCGCGGGGCGAAATAGAGGTAATCGCCATTCGGAGGAAAGAGCAGGCCCCTCATCCAATGGATTGCCGAGCGGATCGAGAACACGGCCCAACGCCTCCGGACCGACTGGCAACTCCGGCAGCTTCCGCAAGCCAACGACACCATCGCCCTCGCGGACGCGTGAAGCGCCAGCCAACAGCACCGCGCCCAGTTCGCCGGCCCGCAGGTCGAAGGCGATGCCGAACGCTCCTGAATCAAAAGCCAATAATTCCTCGTAACGCACATCTTCCAAGCCTGCGACTGTTGCGACACCGTCACCAACGCGAAGAACAACTCCGCGCGGCTTCAATCCGTCCGCGAGCCGCACCGCACGAGCAGCTGCCGTCAGGTCACTTGCAACGGATGTTGATCGCTCACGCATCGTTGACGCTTTGCAAGGGATTGTGGTTGTTCGCGAGGCGTTTCATTTCCTGGACCAGTGATTGACGAGCGAATTGAGTCAAGCCACTGACCGACGCGTCAATCAAGCCCTGACCGGTCGCGATGCGAACTCCGGCTCCCAAGCCATCGACCGTTCTGAAGTCAGCGCCGCTGGCAGCTGGCCCGAGTGCGTCGTTCAGGGCCGCGAGTTGTTCAGGAGAAAGCGGCAGGGCTGACTCGATCTTGACCGGCGCGATCGTGCGCTGAGGGAGTGAGCGAAGCTGCTGGCAAGCGGATTCAATCAGGGCCGACTGAAGTTCCGGGCCGCCAATCTGCTCGAACAAGCGTCCTACCGTTTCGGCGGCGGCGGTAGCCGCAACTTCGGCCAGCGTGTCTCGTTGAGTCTCCGACATCTGAGCCGCCTGACGACGGCTGATCTCGCGCTGTCGCTCGGCGGCTATGCGTGCTTCGGTCAAAATCTGCTCGGCCTGCCGCCGCACCGATTCAAGCTCGCGGGAACGGAGTTCGTTTAACTCCGCCTGTAGATTCGCACGCGTGGCATCGATGTCTCGCTGCATCCTTTCGGCCTCTGCCAATTTCTGCGCGGCTTGCTGCGTTTCCGCCTCGAACTTCGCACGGCGTTCGCTCAAGGCTTGGCGCACTGGCTTGAAGAATAACCAGCCCAGCACGGCAGTCAGGACGATAAAGTTCACCGCTTCAAACAGAAATGTCGTGAGAGTCGGAGACACGGCTATCCGCCCGCTGCGCCGGTAAAGGGATTCGCAAACAACAGGATCAATGCCACGACGAGACAGAAGATGGCCGTCGATTCCACCATCGCCAGGCTGACAAATAGCGTGCGTGTGATTGACGAAGCCTCATCGGGTTGGCGGGCTAGCGCGTCCATGGCCGCGGCACCGATGCGGCTTTCGCCAATGGCCGCGCCGATCGCGCCAAGCCCCATCGTGAGGCCGGCGCCGGCCATCGCGACGACTGCGATGATCGTTTGGTCATTCATTGTGAGCTATTCCTCCCCGGCGCTGATGGCCGCGCCGATGTAGACGGTAGATAGGATGGCAAAGATATACGCTTGCAGCAGTCCGATCAGCAGGTCGAGCGCCATGATCGGCGTCGGCACGAGGAAGCCAGCTAACGCAACCAGCAACCCGACTACCAGATGCCCAGACATAATGTTGCCGAACAGGCGAACCGCCAACGCCAGCGTCCGAGACAACTCGGAGATTACGTGCAGTGGCATGAGCAGCGGGTTGGGTCGAAAGTAATGCTTGATGTATCCCCACACCCCATTGCTGCGAATGCCGGCGATCGGAACGCTCAGAAAGACCACCACTGCGAGCGCCGATGTCGTGGCCAGACTGCCGGTCGCGGGATGCACACCCGGCAGTTGCCCCGCGATGTTACAGCTGGCGATGAACAGGAACAAGCTGCCGGCCAGCGTGGACACAATCGTGTGACGGCGACCGATGATCTCGGTCACCAGATTGTCGAAGCTCTCGACGATCATGAACGCCACCAACGACAGCCAGTGTTGGGGACGTAAAGTTGCCAGGTACGCGAGCAATACCGCCGTCGCAATCAAGAGGAGCGTGACCACGGTCGACGTGACCATCGTCTCGGTCACGGGAACTGTGCCGATGTGAAATAGAACCGGATCGCCGAAAATCCTAAGGTGCATGCGGCACGTTCCTTTGATCGCTGGGAGAAGCAAGACGAGCAGTACGCATCCGGTCGGTTCGACGCGTCGCAAACCCGATGCTTCCGAAAACGAACGCCACAGCCCAGCCGCAAGCGGCGGCGAGAATTGCACCCGCCAACGCCGCTACGACCAACACCGCGGTGACCGCACCCAATCGCAGCACTCCCAGCACCGGTGTCCAAGCCGTAGGCCGATGCGTCGAGCGACACAACAGCGTGACATGCAGCCAGCCAATTGCCCAACCCACTGCAACCCAGGCAATCGTGGTGGTGTCAATCATGATTCTGTGCCACCGTTTTCCAAGCCGCGAAGCAACCGATCATGACGCCGACCGTCATCAGCATCAGCGTGTAACGAATCCCGGAATCGAACCGAGCGTCGAGATAGCGTCCAATGAATGACCCTCCTACGGAACCGAGTGCGATCGGCCAGCCGACCATCCCCAGCACACCGAGCGACCGCCAGAAGCTGCGATGCCCTTTCTCGCGGCGACGCAATCGAGAGCCATCACGGTGGACTGCCGCGCGGGGATCGGTGCGGATTGTTTTGTCGGCAGGTTGCATTAGGGTTTCGCCTTAGAAATTCCCGCCGGTTCCTCTCCCTGACGCAGTTCTTGCAAGATGTGTGTCTCCAAACGTTCCAGCGTGCGGCGAACTTCCATCTCTTCACTCGGCGCGGAAAGTAACTCATCGAGTTGCCGCGAGACCGACTCGACGTCGTCGCCCACGACGGCCAACGGCGTCAGCAAGCTCGCGGTATCTCTCCCGGAGTGCAACAGACCTCCAGCCGTACCTGCATATCGCATGCCAGCACCGAGCCTGAGTACGATCAGTCCCGCTTCGACCGCCAGCACGGTCGGCTCGCCGCGCGGACGAAGTCCCACATGTCCCGATCGCGTCGGCACGCGCATCGCCAGAAACTCCTGATCAACCACGATCTCGCGAGGTGTGCGGATTGTCACGTGCAGTGTCTGCCTCGTCTTCACGACTTTGCCTTCTGTTGGACAGTGATTTGAAGTTCGTCGAGTGATCCGATCATGAAGAGCCGCTCTTCGGGAATCGCATCGCAACGACCGTCGAGAATCGACTCGACACCTTCGACCGTCAAGGCGATCGGCACGTTGCGGCCCTTCATGCCGGTAAACGTCTCCGCGACGAAGAACGGTTGTGTGAGGAAATTCCGCAGTCGCCGAGCGCGACCGACCAATTGCCGATCTTCGACCGAGAGTTCATCGATGCCCAGCATCGAGATCAGGTCTTTCAACTCCTCGTAGCGTCCCATCGCTCGCCTTGCTTCTTGTGCCACATCGTAGTGACGTTGGCCGACGATGGATGGGTCGAGTGCCTTCGAGGACGAGGCCAAGGGGTCGACGGCCGGGTACAAACCTTCCGCCGCCACGTCGCGCGAGAGAACCAGCGAACTGTCCATGAACCAGAACGCATGTGTGATGGCTGGATCGGAATAATCGTCCGCCGGGACATAAATCGCTTGGACCGACACCATGTCGCCATGGTGGGTGGCTGTGATGCGTTCTTCAAGAGCGGCGATGTCGGCGGCCAGCGTTGGCTGGTAACCGACGCGCGACGGCAATCGTCCCAGCAGCCCAGAGACTTCCATCCCGGCCTGGACGTGTCGATAGACATTGTCCACGAGAAACAGCACGTTCTTCTTTTCTACGTCTCGAAAATGTTCCGCCACCGACAAAGCCGCTAGTCCAACGAGGAACCTCGCGCCAGGCGGTTCCTTCATCTGGCCAAAGACCATCGTCGTGCGATCCATGAAGCCACGATCACGCAACTCCTGCCATAGCTCAAGCCCCTCGCGCGACCGCTCGCCGATTCCTGCAAACACCGCGATGCCCTCTAAATTCGCGACGGCGTTGTGAATGAATTCGGTGAGCACGACGGTCTTGCCCACACCAGCACCACCGAACACGGCGACGCGACCGCCATGTGTAAAGGGACAGAACAGGTCAATCACTTTGATTCCGGTCGGATAAACATCGCCCCATCCACGACAGACAGATGGGGAAGGCGGCGAGCGGTAAAGAGGCAACGACTCGTCCCAGGACAACTCCGCACCGCCGTCGAGTGGTCGCCCGCGCAAGTCGATCACGCGGCCAATTAGTTGATTGCCGACGGGAATCCGCAACGGCAGGCCGCGTGAACTTACGGTCGCTCCTCGCCGCATGCCGCGCGTACTGTCGGTGGCAATCGCGCGCACGGACGACTTGCCCAGATGCGACTGGACGACGGCGGTTACCGTTCCATCGTCGTCAATATTGCAATCCAAAGCCGCACCGAGAGGCGGTAGACCGTCCTCGAACCAGACGTCCACGACCGTCCCTCGCACCGCTGTGACTCGTCCGCACATTCGCGTCGTGCTCGCTACGGGCTGATGTGACACTGCTCGCGATCCACTATCAAATACAGTTCGATTGGGAACCATTACCCATCTTCTGCATGCAAGTCTCGCGCCACAACTACGAATGGTTGTTCCGCGACACTTGCCTCAATTCCATCTGAATCTCTTGGATCTCTTGCTTCGTCACGACGCTGATTCCTCTTGTGAAATGCGGTGACAGAGGAGCCCCCAAGGGAAACGCGATCAGATGAGCGAGGTCAGCGGACATCATTCGGCCTGCTTCCGGGAGGTGCATCGTGGACGAAGTCAGACGCACGAGCAAGACCAGCGTAATAATAGAAGCTGCGGCATTGCGTTTCCAGCAACAGAGACCAGCAATCATCACTCCCAGGCAGCCGTAATTCCCGCCAGACGGTTCGACGTCTCGAACATTGAAGAGCAGTTCGCCGCGCAGCGTCGCCAGCATCGAGAGCGACAAGGCAATGGCGATCGCCATGATCAGCAATGTCGCCAAGTGAATACCGAAGAAAGCCAGCGCGGCGCGACGCGTGCCATGGTCATGTTCGGCCCAGCCCACCGATGCAGCGAACATAAGCAGAGACTTATAGAAGCTCCAACCGCCAGCGGTAAAGTAGAGTGAAGTCACCGGGCGATGCAGGTGCCCTTCAAACATCAGCGGAGGTGAATGACCAAGCTGTCGATGTATGTCGACGTTCAATGAACCGATATGCGATTGACCAGAGATTCCAGCAGCGATCAGCACGGCGAGCATCAATAGCGTGAAGGGGCATCGTAGAACTAGATTGGTCAAGCGAGCCATTAATCGACAAGCGTGTACTCGTGGTCCGGGTGCCTGACCACTACGACGGGGCAGGGGCTGATGCGTAAGACGCGTTCGGTGACGCTTCCCACCAGAAGACTCGACAGCGCACTCCGACCATGCGTCCCCATCACGATCATGTCCATGCCGTTTTTATTCGCATAGTGACAGATTTCCTCGACGGGATGGCCAAATCGAACAGCGCGGCGCACTTGCAACTCTGTCCACCAATCCCGTCCTACCGCGCCGAGTTGTTGAGTCGCTCCAGTCTCCAGCGTTTTCAGAAACTGATGAGTCGCTTGCTCGGAATCTGCGGCTGCCTTCGGCAGCAACCCCTCCGCTCCGTTTTCCTCTAAGCTGCGGAAATACGCGCGACCTACTTCGCCATGAGCGGAGAAATCCGGATGATGCACCAGCACGTCGGCGTGCTCGAGAATGTGCAGCAAATGCAAGTCAGCGCGATGATGATGTGCCAGTGCGGCACCATAATGAACGGCATGATCTGCTGCGTCACTAAAGTCCGTGGGAACGCAGATATGTCGAATCTCAACGTGCATCGATCGTTCTCCATTTACACTTCACAGGACGACTAGAGAACCCAAGTATAAAGTGATCAACAGTCCCGTATACTCCTGCCGATCTAATAGTAAAAGAGTACGCCCAGAAATGGGAACATTCATATCAGCACAATCCACAGCACTTCGTGAAGCGCCGACATAAGCCAGATCGACAAGCAAGATCGGCAAGGCCGCCTCGTCCATCTGGACGCCGCTCCCATAGGGGCGACCGTCGAGCCACACGTTTCGTGGCCAGTGTCCGTCACCCTCTTGGGTCGCTTGTAGGTAGTGCAACACGCGTCGTTCTTCGTTGAAAGGTCAAGCCAAAAGTCATTGTCTCAAACAATCTTTCTGTCTGTCTGGCTTACAAGCTGACTGATCAACACTTCGCTGACTTCTTCGTCTTGGCCGCGTAGTCCGTGCAGCAAGTACCGACACAACAATAGCGGCAGAGCGGCGATCAGCACGACGCCGGCAGTTTCGATCACGGGAATAAGCAGCGATTCAAAGCGACGCTCGGCTACCGTTGCCTTTCGTTCTAGTTCAAGATTGTCTCGCTGAGTTTGAACATTTCGTTGCAGCTCGTTGTATTCGTGTCGTGATTCGGCGACGATGTTTACCAGTTGCTTGGACGCTTCGGCGTTTCATGCTGCTTCTTGTCGATCTCTTGATTCCGTTGCACGACTTCACGGCTGGTATCGGCGAGTTGGTAAACAGGCATTCGTCGGGCGAGTCACATGCGAACGCGATCACCAAGATGATCGCGAACAAACAGATCATGCACTTCATCTGAATTGGTTCTTCAGAAAACAAGAATGCGTAAACTGCGTCGAAACTTCACCTCGCGAACTAGTGAGGCGGTCGCGACAAGCAATGCGAAAGAGAAGCTGGCGACGGTGTGAAACATAGGCTGGTCTCCAGAGATGGCTGAAATGCGGGTTGCAAGAGCGATGCGGTGAGCACCAATTGCTGATTGCAAGGGAAGGGCAGGTACTTAGGACCGGCTCAACAATAACTTCTTCTTGTGCATAGGGTCCGCTGTGCGGACCTCAGGGATTCCTGGACCGCACAGCGGACCCTACTCCTAAAATGCCGAAGTTACTTCTGACGTATCGAGAACGCGCCGCGCATAAGCGCTCGCTCGACGACATGAACCGTCGAGACATCTTGCTTGCGACTGATCTCACGCGGACAACGCGGTTGCGTGAACCACTGGCTCCTGAATCCAATTCTCGCGGACAATAATGACCTGAGGTTTTGTTCACGCCAAGGAAATAATTCGCCATACAATCGCATCAATACCAAGTCGCCACATTCGACGCTGATAAATCAATACGAAGTTCGCGGCGTCTACCTTGATTAAATCGCCGTCACCAAGCCGAAACTCTGTTTCGACCGTGATTTTGGCGGTGGTCACTGGTAGACTCAGTCGTACTGCGGGATGTTGCGACGGATTCGACAAGAGATGCCTACGGCCAGAAGTTACCCACGGAGTGTAACACCGATCCTTACCTCAAGTCCTTCGTTGGTTGGCAGTGGCAGGATCAGCGGTCGGTTACGACACCGGGAGTCATGTCCAGCGTTTGGCGACTACCTGCGGACGACCGACTCGTGATCTCATGGGCCAATGTTACCGACGAGCCGATCGAAATTCGCTTTGCGTTGCCTCGTGAATTACACCGACCCAGTGACAAGCAATGCCCCCGTGAAAAACAATCCAATGCGGAAGTCCCGCTCGTTGTCCAAGTCATGACGTCCATTGATTGCCGATAGCTCGCGTAACCAGAAATCAAGTGCCGGGCTCGCGCAACTTCTTCTGCTCACTTCCGCTCGATTAGCTCCATCATGCCTGCGGTGATGGGCATGACTTCGAAGTCCTTGAAGAACATTTCGCAGTCGGCGCCACCGTGCATTTGCAGGCCGAGCTTGCCCGTCTTCTCGCACGCTTCATCGACAATATCCGACGTGCAGAATCCGTTGAGCGTCTGGACCAGGCGGTCGCCATACGCGGCGGTGCAGGTCGTGTTCCACTGGTCGTCCTTGTTGCGAACCTTTTCGACGAACTCGTCGTTCGTGACGACCCAGCCACGACCGGGAATCGTCTTGCCGTCAAGAATGCCGGCGGTGTGCCAGAGGGCGGAGTCCTTGCCGTTGTTGGCGATTTCGTTCTGGAATCCGCGCAGTACCCACGGTGCGCTCGTTTCCTCGGCGCGGAAATACAAGGCGCTGTTGCCTCCGTGCATGCGATACGTGACGCGAGTGATGAAGTTGTCGTAGTCCCTGGTGGAAATGACAAGCCCGTCCTTGCCTTCGCTCTTGGAGTGAACGCCGCACAGAACGCCATCCTCGGTGAAGGACCATTCCTCCGGGAGAACAAACTTGGCATCAACCAGCTTGTACTTGCCGTCGTCGCCTTTGACGAAGAACGGCTCCCACTTGCTCTCGCCCAGATCCTTGACGCGGATATTCCTCCAAGCGACCGAGCCGGACTCTCCTGCGTGAATCTGCAGTCCGAAAAAGCCCTTCATCGAGTAGCTGTCGAACATATCGACGACCAGATTGCCGTTCAGCCAGGTCTTGATGGACGGTCCGACGCACTGGATTTCCACGTCGTTCCACTCACCTTCCTGGCAGCCTGCCTGAGCGGCGTCGAGACGATCCTGCGGGGTGTAGGCGTCGAGCCAAATGATGCCGAATTTGTGACCGCGACGCCCTTCGTCATAGATGCGACCGGTCGAGTCGCCGCCGGGGCGGATTTCGTACTGATAGCCGTAGACTCGCTCGCCCTCGCCTTCCAGACGGGCGGCGGAGCGGAACTGGACGCCCGAATTCCCGGCTTCAAGGAATTTGTATTGCAGCTTCAGAATGAAGTTGCCAAATTCCTTTTCCGCACACAGGAACGTATTGCCTGGCGTATTCGGAATACACTTCCCAACGATCGAGCCATTCTCGACTTCGTACTCCGCTGACCCACCGCGATTAACCCAACCGGCCAAGTCAACGCCGTTGAACAGAGAAGTGAATCCATCCTCGACATCTGCCGCCGACGCGGTCAGACCATAGGGCACCAGAAGCCCGATCACCAACGCCGCTACAAAAAAGTTTCTCATTGCTGTCACTCTTGGAAGTAGTACTGGTGGACGGGGATGTTGTTCCTCATTCCTGCTTGATCTTCGGCTCGCCGGAGAGAGGTGTCAAGCGTCGGTTGCCGACCTTGCTGTCCAACTCAATAGTTGCTTGCGAAGTTAAGGGGGGCGCGAGATAACATAATGGAACCGAATCGAGAGACAACGGCACGCTGCTGTTTGAACTCCTGCAATTAATATCGAGTATCATTCCTTCGCTTTCGAGGTCGGGCGGATTATACGTAAAGTTGCCGCGGCGACTTACAACACGTCGTCCGCGAAGTGGGAGGGGTGCAACCCAATGATATCTTACTGGAATGGGATGGTGCGTTGAACAAACTCTGTCCGGCCAATTCAGGCATCGTCACGGTTGCCTTGTTACTATCGCTTTTGGGAGTCCCTGATCCTGTCAGGTCTGTTCGCGCCGAGGAATCCGAGCAAGCACCTGCGATCGAGCACCTCAGCACAGACGCGGTGCTCGCCGAAGATGGCTCCCGGTGGTACGTTCGGGTGCGTTTCACGACTTCCGCACCGGCCATCTGCCACGTTACGAGCGGCCCCTCTGCCGCTACTCTGAAAGCTGGCGGCCCCGAAATCGAAGCCCTGCGCAATCATCGATTCGACGTCGCAGCCACTCCCGGACAAGCCCATTTTCTTCAGGTCCACGTCACGACCGGTATGCAGGCATTTTCGTCGGACGTCATTGAAATCGCATCGCCAAAACCATTTCCCACGGGGTCTGAACAGCGAACTGAGATTCCGCTAACCGTCCACGAAACGGCAGACGTAGCTCGCAACGAGCCGGTCACTTTCGGTTTGCCAATTCCGCAAGGTGCCCTCGGCCATCCGGATGCCATTGCATTTCTCGATGGAGAAAAAGCAATCCCCGCACAGAACCGCGCGCTTGTCCGCTGGCCCGATCGTACCGTGAAATGGCTACTCGTCAGCGGGCGGGTCGAACTGAAACCGAAGCAGATCAAGAACCTCACGCTCGCCTTCGGCGGTGACATCAAACCGCAAAAAGATTCTGCTGATTCTTTGCTCCGGGAAAGCGGCAACTCGCTCTCGGTTGACACGGGGAAAACCCGTTTTGTTCTCGACCGCAAAACCGGGACCGGCACCATCGAGACCGCCGCTGGGCTGGTCTCCAAACTACCTCAATCTCGTCTCACCAGCACCGACGGGCACGTTTTCAATGGCCACGTCGAGAGCGTCACGGTGGAGGAAAGCGGATCGCAAAGGGTGGTGATTCTGGCCCGTGGGCATCATCTCGATAAAGCCGGTGAGCCTCTGTTTGGCTTCGAGTTACGATATTTTCTTCACGCTGGCGATCCCTTTATCCGCGTTGATCACATTCTCCAACACGACATCGTATCCGCGGATATGAAGTATGGAGACGAGATGAAATCCTTTCGCGCGCTTGATCTCGTTTTCTCGACCGGAACTGACGGAGCCAATGTCGCTCTCGATGAAAAAAGGAAGCACTCGCTCGCGCCAGGTGAACGTCTTTTTCAACACGAAAGCGATGCCTTCTCCTTGCCATCGGGCGGCAAAGGAACTCACGCGCCCGGAGTGGCAGCTTCCGGGAGGCTGACGGTGGCCGTGCGAGATTTCTGGCAGCAATGGCCCAAAGCCATCACCGCCGAAAAAGGGGCTGTGGCGGTGGGGCTCTACCCCGTCATTACCCCGGACGACCGCTACGCGAACCGGCCTGACGAGCACATTCTTTACTACTATTTGCGTGACGGAAACTACACGTTCCGCTCCGGATTTGAAAAGCGTCACGAACTCTTGATCGGTCCCTCGAGTGCCGGGAGCCACTGGGAGGAGATTCAGGGACGCACTAACGAACCACTCCTGGTAACGGCTGCACCCGATTGGTATCCAGGATCGGGTGCGTTGCCGGGACTCACCGCACACATCGCGCCCGATTTTCCTGCCTACAACGAGATGCTGCGCGACGATGCCGATGGCTACCTCGCGCTGCGCCGAGAAAACAACTGGTATGGATTGATGAACTTCGGCGACTGGTGGGGCGAGCGTGGCAACAACTGGGGGAACATCGAATACGATCTGCAAAACGCGATGCTGACTCAGTACTTTCGCACCGGCGACAAACGCTTTTTCGAGATCGCCGAGGACGCCGCCCGCCACAATGCCGATGTTGATGTCGTCCACTTCGCTGCGGGGCAAAGCGCCGGTCCTGGCAAGGCCCGGCGGGTCGGGCAGGCCTGGGTTCACGCCATGGGACACACGGGCGGCTACTACCCCTACGATTACATGGGTATGTCGATCTATGCCCAGGGCTACGCTGAAAACGAAGGGCACATGTGGAACCAGGGAAATCTCGCCTACTGGCTGCTGACCGGCGATGAGCAGGTCCACCGTTCTGCTTTACAATTGGGAGACTGGCTCGCCGGACCGAACACCATCAACTTCCGCTATGGCAACGCCCGCGTTCCAGGCTGGATGGGCATCATCGCGATGTCATCCTACTTCGCGACCCAGGATCCTTACTACCTCAACGCGATGCACTTGATCTATGAAGAAGTTCAGGAACAAGCCGATCCCCAAGCGGGGCTTTGGGTGCATAAACTCAGTCCCGGCCACTGCAACTGCGATGAACCCCATTACGGCGAAGCGGGATTTATGGCGGGTGTCTTGATGACTTCTCTCAAGTACTACTATCTCGCCACCGGTGATGAGGAAATCGCACAACGCATCGTTAATATCGCCCATTGGCTGGCGGACAATCTCTACGAACCCAAGTCCGGTAATTTTCGCTACACCTCTTGCCCCGAGACAAATATCGCATCGACCAGTCCGCTGATTATGGCCAATGGCCTGGCCTTTGCGGCCAACATATCCGGAGACAGAAATCTGATGCGGGTAACGCAGGAGACCTTTCTCCGGGGCCTGATCGCTTCCGCCTCAAACGCTCGCGGCAAGTCGCTCGCCTACACCACCTGCTCGGCACTCTTGGCGCTCGACGAGATGGGGCGTTTCCCTGGGCCTGCGCTCGCGGAAGATTACGAGCGCAATGCCGCTGCCGCACGGGATTCTGCACGGGGAGATCTCCCCAGTGTCGTGCCTAATCCTGATTTCGAACAGAACGCAGACGGCTGGGTTGCGCGTCCCGGTTTGAAATTAACCCACAACACTGAAATTCGCCACAGCGGGATCGGAGCCGCGAAGATCTCAGGTCGCAGTAACCGGCAGAACGAATACATCGTAACTCGCTACGAAACCGGGCCACCGTGGGAAATCCTCACGCTGAAGCCGGGTAAACAAATGCGGCTGCTACTGTGGCTGCGTATCGACCGAATCAGTGAAGGTGCGCCCGCCCCCACCGCACACCTTGCCACACGCAGCAAAGGCCGGACTCGGCAATCTTTCAGCACCGCCCCGTACGACCTTCAGCGTCTTGGCGAGTGGCAACTGCTGCAGACCGAGTTCACCGTTCCCGAAGGGACTGATGCCGCTTACATCGCCGTCGCCACCCGTACTAAGGAACCCGTCGAAGCCACACTTTATGTAGACGATGTCAATCTCGTACCCACTGATGCGGCGCGGCAACGCGATACCTATCTCTGGTCGCTGGTCAAAGCCCAAGACGCCAAACGCCATGGTGCCGTGGAACTCATCGACGAAGATCTGCTCGACGGTTGGAAAATCCTCGCCACCGACAAAGCAGCAGCAGGCACTGCCACGTTCATCGTCACGGTGCCCGACTCAGCCTCGTATCCTGTCCGTTTGCGCGCAAGAAATCCCGACAACGCCTCCGACGAAGCCGGCTCGGCTCTACCATTGCAAGTCATCATCGATGGAAGCAAACCTATCAAACTCGATGTCGACAGCAGCACTTGGAAATGGTTTTCGCTTCCTGAAGAACAGATCCTTGACGCCGGAAAGCATCAGATTGAAGTTCGCTTTCCCGAAAAAAGTGGAGTTCAGTTGTATTCCGCTTTGGTAGGAGGACTTTCGCTAGAGAAGATTAAGGCAGAGTAGGTTAACGTTCTGGATCTTCTGCGAATCGGGGCGAAAGGGAGCGTTTCCATTTTGGAGGGACAAGGACGGGGCCGTTTATGGTCCTTTCGTGGCGTAGCCGCTACTAGGCCCGACGTTCACGTCGGGTGATGTGGACGACTCGCCCGTTCTCTCTCGCGTCCCAACCTGCTGCCGCTTCGCGGCAGCAGGTTGGGACGCGAGAGATGTGTTGGTTAAATGCAAACCCGTGCAAAAGCACGGGCCTAATACCGGCTATGCTGGATAATCCAGCGAGCTGGCTTGAAAGTAGCCACCTACAAAACGGAAACGCTCCCAGGCGAAACAACAGTAACTGAAAAACAAAGGCGACGATGAATGTACCGACAATTGTCATTTGCAAGTCTGTTCTTGTTACTATGCGTTCCCTTGTCGCCAGTTCTGGCGACCGATTCAGAATCCAATCGGAAAGTTGTCCTGGAGACACCTGGACTAGTTGCGTTCTGGGACTTCGTGAAACGTGAACCGAAAGGAGAACATCGATTCACTGCACACGTCCCACCCACCGCAACGAATGTGTACCCGTTAGACGCAGCTAACTATGTTCGTGAATTCTGGGGCGATGGGCGGCCAGCAACGTATGCAGACTTCCCGTTGTTAGGTGACGGACCGTTTGGACAAGCCATCCGAATACGAGCAGAGTCTGATCCGGACTTTCGACCTTTTCTGTATGTACCACGGTCTCGTTTGCATGATACGCCACTGGATATCAATGGCCCGGGCAAATCGGTCACCGTTGTCGTGTGGGCGATTCGTGAAGGCGGTAATCACGCACTCGCAGGGATCTGGCACGAGGGCACAGATTTGAAACAATCGACGACCGATCGCATCAAGAAGGTGGAGCGTGGTCAGCGCCAGTACGCTTTGTTCGCTGGGTTGAACAAGGCGGGAAGTGCCTGCGGTCATGTCTCGGAAAACGGTGCCAGTTCATTTCTGAACAAGTACGCGCTGCACAAGTGCAACTCGTTGCAGCAGTCGCCAAGCGTTTCCGCCGATTCCCCCGCCGACAAACTCGCCGAATCTTGGCAGTGCTTTGCCATGACATTTGACGACTCAATGAATGAAATCACCGGCTGGCTCAATGGTGTGTCTGGGGAACGATGGCTCGACAATCCGAAATCCGATGGTCTCATTTCGTACGCCTACAACGCGTACATGCAGGGGCACTACCGTCGAACGCCCGGAATCCAACAAGGTGAGGATGAAGATTTTCCCACGGCCCAGTTCTACAATCCGCCGGAAGACGAACCTCTCGAGGTGAAAGTGATCCGCGAACAGGGCGATCAACGCATCGAGCATCGTCGTTATCGATACACCAAAGTTCAGGTCACTCTGGCCAAGATGCCGGATGGAGAATTCGCGGAGACGAGTCGAGACCTGGTCGCACTTCGTCTGAATCCCTGGTGGTATCCGCACGGAATTTATAGTCCACCCGATCCAACAAGCGGAGGACCTTTTACGATCGGTCGAGTCATTCATAGCAGTCGCAGCGTTGGATTTACCGGCTGGATTGGCGGCGTCGCGGTCTTTGATCGTGCTCTGACCGAACACGAAATAAAAGAATTGGCGGCTTGTGCGAATTAGCAGAATTGTGATCCCTGTGCAGTGTTTGAAGATCCTCCTTGCTTGGAAAGGATGTGCATCTTGCCCAGAATGATCTGTTTACTGTGTGTTGCTGGAAGCATTTCCAATTTGCAGGCGCAAAGTTGTTCGATTGAGCAACCGTTATTCTGCAAATAGTTTTTTGGTTTGCGGGCGTTTCTTGTTGTTGTCACGTTAGTTTTGGATTTGACTCGGCTTCGCCGGTTTGCTTATTGCGTTCACGCAGACCAGAGGGGGCTCATTGCCGATGCGGCTGTTCACGGTCTTGTGCGTGAAGCCGTTGGCATAGCCTGTTCGCTGTTCGGTCCGCTCGTAGGACCTATCCTGGAGGACTTCGGCCCATTCGAGCTTCATGGCTTCGTTCATTAGGACGGTGATCGCCTCGGCCATGCTGTCGAAGCCTTCTTGCGCGAGTAGTTGGACGAGTTGATCAAGATTGTTAGATTGCAGTTGGTGGTTCACGTTGGATTCCATTCACGTGTGATGACGCGAACAAGAGACCAAATGTGGCCCACTCATCAAGCCAACTTCCCAGCGCCCAGCCCAGCTACAATAAGCTGGACCGACTCTGAACATCTACAGAAACAACGGTTACACCAACTGAGTTGTTTCCAACAACGGACGGCGAAACTGGCTTTAGTGCCGGGGCCGTTCATGGACTTCGACACTACTTCTGCTCCGAGGCGTATCGTAACGGTGCCAAGGATGCCGAGCTGCTGGAGTGGCTCGGACACCGTGACTCGGAAATCATGAAGCTTTATCGGCATCTTCGCCGTGAAGACAGCCACCGTCGAATGGAGCAAATCAACTTCCTCGGCAGCGACGACGAGGAAGGGTGCTAAAGTTTCGTCGCACAGTATTTGTTTAACACACGTTCCCTTAACTTTGGCGTCCGCAATGCTGGCGGCCAATAGGATGAGAATGATGCAGCCGATCGGGACAAACGCGACGCAAAACAACTTGACCACGCAGGGCGGTGAAAACCCGTCCGCAGGGTTAGGTTTTGGCGTCGTTTGTCTCAGTGATTGTCTCAGTGACTGGGACAAACGAAAGACGCCCGTCACAAACAGTTGCTCAGCAACAACTTGCGACGGGCGTCAAAGTAATCAGCGGAGAGGACAGGAAACGAATCCCGCCTTTTCGTAAGTCATTGCACAGCAACGAATTCGGAGGTAACCAGTTGGGGTTGCTTGACTTGTGAATTCATTGGAGTTCACTGGAATTCACGGCAATTCCTGGTGGACAATTGGTTTTTTGGGCCTGTCTTTCACAAAGTTTCCACAAGGTTTCACAGCCACTTCTCCGGTTCCATCTACACTTCAGCGCACCAGTCAATTGTCAAAGCATCAGGCCTTTCTGGCATCGACGCGTAGTCCCTTTTGCAACGACGACTCGTCGGAGCATCTAAATCGGACTTCATTGCCTCGTCATAAATCTCCCTGACCCGATCGCCGTTCAATATGCCGTGTTCCAGCAGTGCGTCGGAAATTTCGCAGACAACTGTGTGAAACTCGGGCATCCGTAGAAACCTGTCCATCCAAACAATGTCTCTCACCAAGTAACTAAATCGCAGATCCTTATCTGGGATCAATGTCTCGGCGTTGTCCAGGACTAGCTCAAAGTCGGTTACTGCTTCCATCACTAGCTCAATGCTGCATGAGATATCGCGATGG